>NZ_CP064954.1:1955911-2607882 GCF_011038655.2 Corynebacterium lizhenjunii | reverse complement strand
AGCTTGCCGATGCCCCTTAACCTCACCGCCCCAGCCCTCACCGCACCCCGGGACAGGTCCTCCCAGCAAACGCGCCCAATTACTGGTCTGAGCTGGGAGAAAAAACATTCTTGTAATTTCGGGTGTAACCCCGTGTCGATTTGGCCCTATAGCGTCAATTCACGTAATCTGTCATGGTCTATCGCAGCGAAAGCTGTGCGTGAGAGCACTCGCCACCTTCCAGCGGCGGCTTGAGCATTAATATCTCACGGTTTTATACACACATGTGGCTGGTTGCACGCGCGTGCAACCAGCTTAGAACTGCAAGGAGAATTACCGTGGCAAAGGGCAAGCGGACGTTCCAGCCGAACAACCGTCGCCGTGCACGTAAGCATGGCTTCCGTACCCGTATGAGCACCCGTGCGGGGCGCGCTATTGTGGCAGCGCGCCGCAAGAAGGGCCGCGCAAAGCTGACTGCATAGTCATGCTTCCCCCGCAGCATAAGCTCACTTCACCGGCACAATTTCGCCGGTGCTTCAAGGAGGGCAAGCGGGCAGGATCGCGCACTGTCGTGGTGCATTACCGCGACCAGACGCTTGAACATCACCCAGCCGAAGTAGCGGCCACTGGCCCCCGCTTCGGCTTGGTTGTTTCTAAGGCCGTCGGGAATGCGGTCGTACGCCACCGCACCTCCCGGCGGCTTCGTCATGTCTTAAGGCAGCTGGCTCCGCAGTTGCCCCCGCACGCGGACATCGTGGTGCGGGCCCTGCCCGCCAGCGCGGACGCCAGCAGTGCGAAACTTGCCGCTGATCTGCGCAAAGCGCTGCGCAAGGCCGGCGCCCCAATGCCGAGCAAATCCACCGGTACGGCACCTAGCCCAACCCCGGGTGCAACCTCGGGTACGGCACGGAGCTGGGCGTAGAGGGGGCATCGGCAAGCTTGGAGTACTACAACCATGAGGGCGAGCCCATCCCGGCGCCCCGCGGCGGGGCCCGGCCCCTGGTGGCGGCGGTGCGGTTCTACCAAAAGTACCTCTCACCCCTTAAGATGGTATCCACCTGCCGTTTTGAGCCCACTTGCAGTGCATATGCACTGGAATCCATCTGCGTCCACGGCGCTTGGAAGGGCACTGTCGCGGCATTAGTCAGGCTGGTCAAATGCGGCCCCTGGCACCCGGGAGGCTACGACCCGGTTCCCAAGACAACCTAGGAAGATTTCACGTGCTTAATTTTATCTATTGGCCGCTATCAGCTGTGTTGTGGTTTTGGCACTGGCTGCTGAGTTTGGTCATGAACCCCGATTGGGGCGTCACCTGGATTCTGGCCATTGTGCTGCTGACCTGGACCATTAAGTCCTTGTTGGTGAAGCCAACCATCAACCAGATTCGCTCCACCCGCAAAATGCAGGAGATCCAGCCCAAGATTGCGGAGATCCGGGCCAAGTACCCCAATGATCAGACCAAGGCCGCGCAGGAGATGCAGCGGATCTATAAGGAATCCGGCGTGCGTCCTGTGGCGGGCTGTCTGCCACTAATCGCGCAGCTGCCGGTGTTTATTGGTCTATTCCACGTGCTGCGCTCTTTCGACCGTACCGTGGCGGTGGGCGGAAGCTTTGGGCACGTCAGCGAGCCCATGTCTGTGGCTGACAACGCCAATACCGCCAACTACATCTTCTCCCCGGAGCTGGTGCAGTCCTTCCTTAATGCGGAGGTTTTCGGCGTGCCGCTGGTGGCCAACCTGCGGGTGAACTCGCCAGTGCTTAACGATGTCACTGTGGCCCAGGCCGCAGTTATCATCGTGCCGCTGATTGCGATCATTGCTGTGTTTACCCACCTCAATGCCCGCTTCTCCCTGGCGCGGCAGGAGCGCCGCAAGGCTGCGGGTAAGGTCACCGCCCCCACTGGCCCGAACGCAGAGATGATGGAGATGCAGACCAAGCTCATGAACAACATGATGCTGTGGTTCCTGCCCGCTACCCTGGTCATCTCCGGTGCAATTTGGCCCATCGGTTTGCTCTTCTACATGCTGGCCAACACCACCTGGACCTTTGCCCAGACCCACCTGGTGTTTAAGAAGATGGACGCTGAGGAAGAAGCCGAAGAGCAGGCCAAGATTGAAGCCAAGCGCACCTCCGCCCCTAAGCCGGGCGCGCGCAAGGTTGATAACCGCACCAAGAAGCAGCGCAAGGGCAAGAATTAACGTGATGGACTCTCACGGCACCTCCAGCGAGCCCGGCGGCTCTGGCGGTCTTGGCACCTCCAGCGCCCCCGCAAGCGCCGCGGATGTCTTTGGCCCCCGTCTGGAGCTGGCCCAGCGCTACCATGACTCACTGGCCACCGATGGCAACCAGCGTGGGTTCATGGGCCCGCGGGAAATCCCCCGGCTGTGGGAGCGCCACATCCTCAACTGTGCGGTAATTGGTCAGGTCATGGCGCAGGAAGCCCGGATTGTGGATGTCGGTTCCGGTGCGGGGCTGCCCGGCATCCCGCTGGCTATTGCGCGGCCGGACCTGCAGATCACGCTGATTGAGCCGCTGCTGAAGCGCTCCACATACCTCAGTGAAGTCACGCAGATGCTGGGCCTGGACAACGTCACCGTGCTGCGCGGCCGGGCGGAGGAAGGCCCGATTAAGCGGGCCGTAGCTGGCGCGGACGTGGTGACTTCGCGCGCCGTGGCGCCCTTGGGCAAGCTGGCTAAGTGGTCGCTGCCCTTGGTGCGCGTGGGTGGGGAAATGATCGCGATGAAGGGTGAGAGCGTCTTTGAGGAACTCGAGCGTGACGCCCGGGACATCAAGCAAGCAGGCGGCGGCAAAGCCCGCGTTGAACAGGTCAAAGGAACCACTATTATTCGTGTCCCCCGCGTGAAGTAATCTAGTGGGCATGACTTCAGCGCGCTTAATCACCATCGCTAATCAGAAGGGTGGGGTGGGCAAAACCACCTCCGCGGTCAATCTGGCCGCCGCCCTGGCCGCCGATGGGCGCAAGGTCCTGGTGGTGGACCTGGATCCGCAGGGAAACGCCTCTACTGCGGTGGGGGCGCAACACACATCCGGGACGGACTCCTCCTATGAGGTTCTGCTGGGGGATCGCACCGCTGAGCAAGCCATGCAGCCCAGCCCGGACAACCCCAACCTCTTTTGTATCCCCGCCACCATTGACTTGGCAGGTGCAGAGATTGAGATGGTCTCCCTGGTGCGACGCGAGTTTCGGCTTTATGATGCCCTGCATAACGGCTTCCTGGAATCCCACGGCTTCGACTACGTCTTTATTGACTGCCCGCCGTCGTTGGGTCTGTTGACCATCAACGCCATGACGTGTGCGGAGGAAGTCCTCATCCCCATTCAGTGCGAGTATTACGCGCTGGAAGGCGTGGGTCAGCTTTTGGGCAATATCGGGATGATCCGCGAGCACTTGAACCAGCAGCTACACATTTCTGGCATTTTGCTCACTATGTTTGACGCGCGCACCAAACTGGCGGAGCAGGTGGCCAATGAGGTGCGCAGTCAGTTTGGCGCGGTGGTTCTTGGTAACGTTATCCCCCGCTCCATTCGTGTCTCCGAGGCCCCGGGTTTTGGTAAGACGGTGGTGGCTTATGATCCCAGCTCTACGGGTGCCATGGCGTATGTGGCGGCGGCCCGGGAGTTGGACCTGCGCGGCGACTATGTGCCGCACCCCAGCACCGGGGCCATCGGTGTGAGCCCAGAGATTTACGCGGAATTGGAAGGATAATCCTCTATGGAAAAGCAGCGTCAAGGTGGCCTGGGTAAAGGCCTGGCAGCCCTTATTCCTTCGGGTCCCAATGTGCCTCAGCGCAGCCCGCGTTTGGGTGCCGGGGCTGCCGATGCCATCTTTGGCACCGCTCCGCAGAAATCCTCCGGACAGGCAGAGGGCAAGCAGATCAAGGGCGCCCCCACCATTTCGCAGGGTACTGCCGGTAAGCGCCAACCGAAGCCGGCAACGATTGGGGCCACCTACCGCGAGATCCCGTTGGGTGAGGTCACGCCCAACCCCAAGCAGCCACGTACTGTCTTTGATGAGGACGGCCTTAATGAGCTGATCCATTCCATCAAGGAGTTCGGTCTGTTACAGCCGGTGGTGGTGCGCCCTGCGGCTGAGGGTGGCTTTGAGCTGATCATGGGCGAGCGCCGCTGGCGGGCGGCTTCCAAGGCGGGTCTGGCCACCATTCCGGCGATTGTGCGCGACACGGCGGATGATGCCCTCCTGCGCGACGCCTTGCTGGAAAACCTCCACCGCGTGCAGCTCAATCCGCTGGAAGAGGCCCACGCTTATGCGCAGTTGCTCGAAGAATTTGGGGTTACGCAGAATGAACTGGCGGATCGCATTGGGCGCTCTCGCCCCCAGGTCACGAACACGCTGCGCTTGCTTAAGCTTCCGGTAGAGGTTCAAAAACGTGTCGCCGCTGGCGTGTTGTCCAATGGCCACGCCCGCGCCTTGTTGGGCTTGGAGGACCCGGAGGCCATGATCCAGCTGGCCGGCCGCGTGGTGGCAGAGGGCTTGTCCGTGCGCGCCACGGAGGAGGCCGTTACCCTGTGGAAGCGCGACGGCCAACCGGAGCCGAAGCAGAAGAAGGCCACTGCTGCGACCCCGCAGTTCTTTACTGAACGCGCCGACCGCCTGGCCGATCGCTTCGACACCAAGGTCACCGTCACCATGGGCAAGCGCAAGGGCAAGATGGTGGTCGAGTTCGGTGATCAGGAGGACTTTGAGCGCATCCTGGCCATCATCGAAGGCCAGGCTTAAAACCGAGGAGCAGCAGCTCATGTGGGTAGAGCCTTATTCCCCCGGCGGGCCGCTGCACCCCCAGGCGTCCAAGTCGGTCTTCTGGGAGCTCAAGGACACGGTGGCTGATACCGCCTTTGAGAAGGAAGCCTGGCTCTTAGCCATGCTCGTCCGCGTGGGCGAGTGCGGCTTTACTGTGGGCAGTGAAGCCACCGTGTTCTTCTGCCCGCCCCAGTACGCACCAGGTGCCGCCAAGCTGCCCACTGCCCCCGTATCTGCCGATGCCGCCTTCTTGACCTCCCTGTTCATCTCCCCCACCCGGGCCTCCCGCGGGCTGGAGGCTGTGCTGCTCGATGCCACCATTGTCCACCTCATCACCGCTGATTACCCCGCCGTGGAGGCCTTTGGGTTCCGCGATAGCGCCCGAGCAACCGCCCTGCTGGGGGCCAAACCGGCGCTTATTGGGCTACTGCCGGTCGAGATTCTGGAGTCTGCTGGTTTCAAAGTAGTCCAGGAACACCCCGCCACCCCACGCCTGCGCCTGGACTTGCCGCCGGAGAACCCGCTGCTTAGCGCCGCCGCAGTCGAGGACCTCCTGGCCCGCGCGCTGGCCTAGCGAGATTCAACTCCGGCCGCGCACCCAGGGCTAGCGGCATCTAACCCCGGCTGCGCACGCCCGGCCGCGCACGCCCAGGCCTAGGCGCGTTCTGCCTGCAGCAGCTGCTCGAACTTGTAGGTGCCCGTGACTGCGGTGTCCTCGTCGAGCAGGTACATGCGCTTGACGGCAACCACAATGGCCTCTGCAATGTTGTCACGGGAGGCGGCATCGGTAAGCACAGCTACATCGGAAGGATTGGTCAGGTAGCCGAGCACCACCTGCACCACCGGCATCTGGGTCAGGCGCAGCAAATCCCAGGTGCGACCGTGGTTGTGCAGGTTAATCAGGGGCGTGCGCGCCACAATCTCCCGCTGAATGTAGCCAGAGAGGGCCTCGCCCAGCAGGGAGGAATTGCCCGCCTGCGAGCCAAAGTAGAAAGAGGCCACCCCATTGGCTTTCTCATTGTGGTAGCGGTCGCAGGCCAGGGAAATAATCAGGTCCGCGCCAAAGGCGTTGGCCAGCTCGGAGCGGTCCTTAATCGACGGATCATCCAGGCGCGGCCGTGAGATAATGGTCTCCATACCTGCCGCAATCATGCGCCCTTCCAGGCGCTGGGCCAGATCCCACAGCAGCTCTTCCTCAGTGATGTCGCCGAAACGGCCACGCACGGTCAGGCCTTGGTTGGCACCGCCCAAGGCTGGGTCAATGACCACGCGTTTGCCAGCCAGTTTGGGCCCGGCGTTGCGCACGCGCTCAATTTCTTGGATATTGTGCGCCGAACCGGACGTGATGCGCCGGCCCAAAAGGCTCAGCGCGCGAATGGTGGTGGGGCCGCACACGCCATCGTCTTGCAAACCGGCGTTGAGTTGGTATTCCACCAGTGCGGCGTGGGTGTTTGGCCCAAAAAGACCATCCACCCGGTGGTGATAAAAGCCTAGTTCGTGAAGCTGTTTTTGCAGCTGGGAAACATCGTCGCCCACCAGTTCCGCACCGGGCTGGAAGTTGAGCACACGTGCCCCCAAGCTATAGGAGGCTTGGCGCAGCTCGCGCAGGGTGGGCTCGTCAATGGAACCAGACGGGACTATGCCCCGCGATTGCTGGAAACCCTTCAAGGCCTGCGCCAAGTGGGCGTCGAAGACCTTGTCTTCTTCAGAGAACCGCTGCTTCTTCCAGTCCGTGACTTCCCCGGTGTAGCCGGAGTTATAGCCCAAGCGGGCAAGGGTCGCACGAGCCTCAGCGACTCGTGCGCTGTGGTCGCCAACGCGAAGAACGCGGTCCACACGAACCCCTTTCCAATCTCACTTATTTCCTCTAGGAGACACTAGCAGCTAGAGCTGCTTGTTGATTTGCGCGACAATCGCATTCTTGGACTTCACGCCCACGAATTCATCTACCTTTTCGCCGTTGTTGAAGATCAGCACCGAGGGGATGGACATGATTTGGAACATGGCGCCCAGGTTGCGCTCCTCGTCTACGTTTACCTTCACAACCTTGACGGAGTCCCCCAGCTCGCTGGCAACTTCATCCAGGATTGGGGAAAGCTTCTTGCACGGCCCGCACCACTCGGCCCAGAAGTCCACCACTACTGGCTTATCGGATTCGATGACTTCGCTCTTGAAGGTATCGGTGGTTACTGCTTGTACGTTGCTCATAATGGTCTATCGGCTTTCTGCTAGGAAGTGTTCGGCATCAATGGCGGCGCGGCAGCCGGAACCGGCGGCCGTGATCGCCTGCTGGTAGTGGTCATCCACCAAGTCACCGCAGGCAAAAACGCCCGGCAGGGAGGTCTTGGTGCTGGGGTGTTCCACGGTGACGTACCCGGCTTCATTTGTAGCCACCTGGCCCTCCAGGAACTCGGAGCGCGGGTCATGGCCAATGGCCACGAACATGGCAGTGACGTCTAGGCGGGAGGTCTGCCCAGTGGTGACATCCTTAACGGTTAGTCCCGCCACCTTGCCTTCGCCTTCGAGGACCTCTTCAACCGTGGTGTTGGTCAGCCACTTGATCTGCGGGTTTGCCTTGGCGCGCTCGAGCATGATCTTGGAGGCCCGGAAGTTTTCTGAGCGGTGGATAATGGTCACCGTCTCCGCGAATTTGGTCAAGAAGGTGGCTTCCTCCATGGCGGAGTCTCCGCCGCCAACCACGGCAATGTTGTGGCCCTTGAAAAAGAAGCCGTCGCAGGTCGCACATGCGGACACGCCGCGCCCGCCCAGTTCAGCTTCACCGGGAATGCCCAGGTAGCGCGGCGCAGCACCGGTGGCCAGGATGACGGTGCGGGCCTCAAAGACCTCATCACCCACATGTAGGCGCTTAATCTCCCCCTCCAGCTCTACCTTGTCCACCAGGTCCATGCGCAGGTCAGCGCCAAAGCGAATGGCCTGCGCACGCATTTCCTCCATGAGCTCCGGGCCCATAATTCCCTTCTGGAACCCGGGGTAATTTTCTACCTCAGTGGTGTTCATCAGCTCGCCGCCGTACTCATAGCCCTCAAACACGATGGGGTTAAGCTCAGCGCGCGCCGCATACAGCGCCGCGGTGTAGCCGGCGGGGCCAGAGCCCACGATGGCGACGTCATGGATGGTCATTACGTACTCCTTTGAGAGTCTTTGAAGGTATATGACACTTAACGTCCCGATCCTACTCGGCAATTCCCGCCAGGTTTAAACCCCCAACGTGTGCCCCACGGTGTGCCCCAGCTTGCCGATGCCCCTTAGCCCGATGTCAGCGCATTGCGCAAGGCTTCCTTCGCCCGGGCCCTGCGGGATTTGACGGTGCCTGTCTGCACGCCGTGGGCTTGGGCGACATCGGCAAGCGAGAAGCCTTCGATTTCCGTGAGGTAGATGGTGGCGCGTTGATCCTCCCCCAGGGAGTTGAGGGCCTCCGTCAGCGCGATGCTGGTGTCAATGTGTTCCTCATAGGACAGCGCGGTGTTGTAGTCCGGGTCCAGGGGGAAGGCATCTAGGGAAGACATCTGGCGCTGCCGGTGATACTTGGCGTGGTCGTAGCCCGCGTTCATCACCAGCCGCTGGAGCCAGGTGGACAGCTTCGCGTCCTGGCGGTAGTTGCCCAAGGAATTTGCTGCCCTGAACAAAGCCTCCTGGACGATATCGTCTGCGTCATGATGGTCGCTGACATAGCGTTGCGCTACGAAGGTCAGCCGGCGCCGGTGGCGCTCCACGATGGCTGAGAACGCGCGGTCATCGCCACCCAAGAATGCGTCGATGAGCTCGTTGTCTGTGCGGTCGGTGCGTGCTTGTGGTTCCATGAACCTCAACCCCCCGTTAGAACTTTCCTTTGTTCTTAATTTCAGCACGTCCGCACCGACGCGTCTACCCTTTTTCTTGCACACTTCATTGCGCAATCCCAGGATAGCGGGGGTGATCTCGGGGGTAGACCCTGCTCCCCAAGGTCTCTTGGGCGCTCCAGCCGTGGGCCTCACACGGCGCTAGTGGCACTCCCTCAGCAGCTTCTCCACTAGAAAGTTAGCTGTGGTGAAGCCGCCTGAGACATCACGCAATTCGCTTAGGGAACTGGGAATGTTCGTGAAGCGGGGTGCTGCTCTGTTGAGCGCTTCAACTATCTGCTGCCCGTCTAGCGGAAGCTGATTGGCACTCCCCTTGCGGTAAGCAGGGTTGTGGTGCTTTAGCCGCTGCATGCATTCTTTCTTGCTGGCTATGCCCTTGGGATCCTCGTAGTGCAGCAATAGCCAATACTCAAAAAAGGGGCTGGACAGCGCTACAAATCTGTTGGCATGCTTGGCGGCCCAGCTGTAGACCGCGGCTATGAAGTCGTCTTTTTCTCCATCATCGCGGTCGATCACTACCCAGGCCTCGTCACCGGCGCGTAGCTGGTGGCCTTTCTTCAAGCTGTCCAACTGGTCCTGAACAGTTTCTTGAACTCCAATAGCACTCGGGTTCTTTCCCTGCAACACTATGACCTTGACGTGCCGTGGATTCGGCACCAACGCGCTGAAGTACTCGCGCTCAGTCTCACCTTCAACGCCAATGATGTAGATCTTGCGTTGCTCGCGGGTCGCGTAGCGGTTGGTGCCGATGTTGCGGCGCTTGCGTGTGGGCACTACTCACCTCCTATGCGAGGAGAAGAGATCGGCGGTAGTGATGAGAGGCAAGCCACCGAATCGCCCATCGAGGTAGCTACGCCGAAGATCTTTGTCTGCACGCAGGCCCTTGTATTCCGACAGGGAGATGAGTGAGGTGGCGCCTTGGCGCGATTTCTCCGCAATCCAAATCTCATCACGGCGGAAGATGTCAAGGTCCATCAGCATGAGGTCGTGAGTTGTGAATATGAGCTGAGAGCGGGTGTGCTCAGAGCAGTGATGCAAGAAATCCTCAATTAGTTGGCGCACCAAGAGGGTATGGAAACTCCGGTCCAGCTCGTCTATTATCAGCAAGAGCTCGGAGTTTTCTTGCGTGAGGGCCCAAAACAGTGGAAAGAGCTTCAGGGATGCTTTAGTGCCGTCAGACTCTTCGCTCCAGTCAAATGGCACGGGTTCGTTGTTTTCGCCATGGTGCGTAAGCAGGACCCGGGATGCGAGCGTTTGTCCTGAACTCTTGGTAACCTCATACCTGCCGTGGGCAGTCTCGAAAGACGCCAATTCGTCCTCTCCTAGGTTGCTGATAGCGTGCTCTAGTTCCTCTTCGGGTAAGCGGATCGATTCGATGGGAATCGGGTGCCGTTCTACGCCCTCGATGCCGACGCCGAGTGAATGCAGGAAGGAATCCATTCCTTCGACATTCGGAGCAGCTAGGCCATTAGTGGTGAACCCGGCAGGAATAATGACAACGTTTTCGAGCCATCGGCTAGGAGCGGAGAACAACGCAACATGGTCGTTGCTGCCCCGATCCAATACTGAAATTCCTGAAACCACAGGTACATGTGGGCGGACTCCCTTAGCAATTTCCGCGATACTGGATCCCTCAAAGCTCTTGTCCACTTCGACCATCTGCCCAGTGCGCTCGAAAACCACCAATTCATCGCGACTGCGCAGCTCCACCAATGCTTCGAAGGTTATGGTTGTCCGAGTGTGGGCGATGCTGTACTCATAGATGGCGTCCTCAAGGGAAAACAGCAGGCTAAACTCGCAAGGCTCCGTGAGAGTGTGCTTACTAAGTTTAAATGGCGTAAACGGAAGCGTTTTTCGCTCTATAGAGGAACTCAGTACCAGTGACTTGAGATGTTGCAGTGCTGCCACAAGGTTTGATTTTCCGGCAGCGTTTGGGCCGTAGACTCCCGCCAGTGGGTTAATCCGTTTCCGGTACCGCTTTTGCAGATAAGGTAAGCGAGCCTGATGCTTTTGCTCCCGGGTTGCTACCAAGCTCAACGTGGTTTCCTCTTTAAACGAGCGGAAATTCTTGACCTTGAGTTCCAGTAGCATGGGACCGTCCAATCTGCGACCTAGGCGGGTAGGGTGCGTTCTTCTTGACCCTAGTTTTGACCGTAGTCCTTGACCCTAGCACTAGTAACGCCACGAATACCGTTAAGGAGAGAGTTTTTCTCCCCTTCTGTATCACGGCAGGCCAAGCGGCCGGGAACACCCGGCCCAACTTTGGCGTGAACGACTCATTCTTGTCTTGGATACCCGACTTGCGACATTTAGTGCGGAAGTCGGCACCTACGTGGGCCAGTCCCTGCTCACCCGCGCGCTAACGCGGGAGCACGCAACCGGGGCACTCTAGTGCGGTTGCGCCGCGCGCACGCGCAGGGTCCGAGCGAGGGAGTCCTGGCATTCGAGGAGCACACGGCGCAGGGCACCGGGGATCTCGCCAGCGTCCGCACCGCCAGAACTCGCAGCAGCGGCAGCGCCAGTGCTAGTCCCGGCGGCATCGCCGTCCGGAAGGCCCTGCGCCAGGAAGGCATCGGTGCGTGCTAGGGCGCTTTCTTGTTCCGGGTAGAGGCCGCGGACCAAACGGTTGGCGATTTCGATGGGATGATCAGCCCAGAGGGCGGGCAGCACGTCGAAGAACTCCTCGGCAAAGTCGGCGCGGTCGGCGTGGGGGCTGTGGTAGGCAGCGAGGAGTTCGTCTACTTCAGCATTGGAGTAGGCGCGGGGCTGGCGCACCAGGTCAAAGACTTCGCGGGTGCGCGATGGATAACTATTGCGCGCGCCCAAAAAGGCGGCAGCACCGGTCAGGGTGTTATCGGCGGCACGCTCTTGCTCCAGCTCGGCAAGCGAGACCGCGTCCCGGGAGGCCAGGGCGCCCAGGATGGCCCAGCGCACGTCTGGATCCAGACGCAGGCCCTCCAGTTGGCCGTCCAATAGGAAGCGCAAACGCTCGGTCCCCTCCGGCGCTGGGGTGGCAGCCAGGGCGGAGATGGTGGTGCGCGCGACGGTGAGCTGGGCATCGGAAGCGGAAGGGGCACGGTGAGGATCCTGGAGCAGCTCCCAGAGGGCATCGGCAAACTGCACCCGGAAGTCATCGCGGTCGATGTAGTAGTTCACCGCGTGCTGGGCGTTAGCCAGGGCCGTGGCCAGCAGACCTGGGCTGGGCTCAGCCGGGGCGTGGTCGAGCACGGTGCCCACGTACTCGCGGGCGTCCCACTCGCCGTCGCGGGTTGCCTGCCACAGGGACGTCCACACCACAGCGCGGGTGAGCTCATCTTCAATGCGCGACAAGCCGCTGCGCAGGGTAGCCAGGGAGGTGGCGTCGAAGCGCACCTTGGCGTAGGTGTGATCGCCGTCGTTGAGGACAATGAGCGCGGGGTTGCCCACCTCAGCGATTTGCGTGGTGGCCTCCCCCGGCAGATCCACGTCCAGCGACTGGTATTTGCGCAGGTCAGCATCGAAGAGGGAGACGCTAAGCCGGTGGGGACGCAGCGTGTCTGCGGCCGTGGCGTCGATGTGCAGCGTGCCGTCGACTACGCGGGGAGTAAGAGTATCGGGACCCCAGGTGCGCAGCCAAGCCTTGGCCCAAGCGTTCAGGTCGCGCTCGGTGTGCGCCTGGAGGCTATCAAGCAGGTCTTCGAATGTGGCGGAACCAAAGGCGTGGGCTTGGAAGTAGTCGCGTGCCCCGGCATAGAAATTGTCGCGGCCGATGTAATGCACCAGCTGCTTGAGCACCGCGGCACCCTTGGCGTAGGTGATGCCGTCGAAGTTCTGTCGCGCGGCGTCCACATCGGGGATCTCCGCCTTGATGGGATGCGTGGTAGGCAGCTGGTCTTGGGTATAGGCCCAGTTCTTGCGGGCGCTGGCAAAACTGGTCCAGGCCTCGGCGTACTCGGTGGCCTCAATCGAGGCGTCCGCGCCCATGAACTCCGCGAAGGACTCCTTAAGCCATAGGTCATCCCACCATTGCGGGGTTACCAGGTCCCCGAACCACATGTGCGCCATCTCATGCAAGATGGTGTTGGTGCGCCCTTGGCGCTGCCAACGGGTGGCTTGGGAGCGGAAGAGATAGGTCTCAGTAAAGGTAACCAGGCCGGGGTTCTCCATCGCACCCAAGTTGTATTCGGGCACAAAGATGGAGTCATACTTGCCCCACGGGTACGGGTAGGCATAGGCCTGATGGTAAAAGTCCAGGCCCTGGCTGGTCACGCGCAGGATTTCCTCATCCACGTACTCTGCCATGGAGGCGCGCGCCCAAGCACCCAGTTCGATCTGCAGCCCAGAGCCGTCCGGTGCCGTCCAGGTGGTGTGGCGGCCGACGTAGGGTCCGGCGGCAAAGGCAGTCAGGTAGGTCGACAGCCGTGGGGTGGGTGCGAAACTTACGGTGACGATGCCCTCGTGGTCCCCCGTCGTCTCCCCCTCACCCTGGGTGGTGCGGGAGATTTCTGGCTGGTTGGCCAGCACAGCCCAACCATCGGGTGCGGTGATGCTGGTGTGGAAGACCGCCTTGAGGTCCGGCTGGTCAAAGCAGGGGAAGATGCGGCGGGCATCGGAAGGCTCAAGGTGGGAATAGAGGTAGACGTTGCCATCGGCGGTATCGACCATGCGGTGCAGGCCCTGGCCGGAGCGTGAATAGCTCGCCCGGCCGCTGATGCGCAGGGTAAACTCCCCCGGCTGCGCTAGCTGCGGCACGGACACCCGGCCGTTGCTGAAGTCTACGGGGACTTCGGTGCCATTGAATTCCACGCTGCCGACGGCGCTGCCCAGGAAGTCAACGAAGCAGGCCGCAGGGTCCACCTGCTGGGCGCTGGTGCCGACAATGGTGACCTTGACCTGGAAGTCCTCGCCCGTCGGGGCCTGGCTAAGGTCTAGGTCCAGGTCATAGCGCTCCAGCTCAAAGGCGGCGCTGCGGGCTTGGGCTTCGCGGTAAGTGAGATTGGAATCTGGCATAAGGGACAGTGTAACCCGGCCCACCCGCCGGGTCTGCCTAGCCATCGCAGCACGACTGCTTGCCGCTGCAGGGCTACTGCTTGATGGCGGAGACCTCGATCTCCAGCTTGATTTCCTCGGAAATTAGCACGCCGCCGGTGTTGAGGGGTGCGTTGAAATCAATGCCGAAGTCGGTGCGGTTGATCTTGCCGGTGGCTTCGAAACCGAAGCGGGTGTTGCCAGCGTGATCCTCGGCCAGGCCCTCGGCGTCGACCTTGAGCGTCACCGGCTTGGTGATGCCCTTGATGGTCAAATCTCCCGTCACCGTGCCGTTGCCGTCCTGATCTACGTCGAAGGCGGTGGTAGCGAAGGTGATTTCCGGGAAACGCTCGACGTCAAAGAAGTCCTCGCCACGCACGTGGGCATCGCGGTCGGAGTTGCCAGTGTCAAT
Organism: Corynebacterium lizhenjunii; assembly: GCF_011038655.2. Taxonomy (NCBI): domain Bacteria; kingdom Bacillati; phylum Actinomycetota; class Actinomycetes; order Mycobacteriales; family Corynebacteriaceae; genus Corynebacterium; species Corynebacterium lizhenjunii. Next base: position 2,593,844 of record NZ_CP064954.1, on the reverse strand, counting down.
GGAAGCGGCCTGGACGACGACGTTGGCGGAGGAGTCCGCAATGGACTCGCCGACGGAAATGGTGCCGGTGTGCTCACCAAAGTGGCCGCGAGTCTTGGTCACCATAGCGTGGCGGGCAACGAAGCCGATGGTGGTGTGGGCGGGGTCAATGGTGTAGATGCCTGCCAGTGTAGTCATGAGGTGCTCCTTAATGGTTGCGGTTTATTGCACGTTTCTTCCGGCTTGTTTGCCGGTGCCCCCATGCTACGGACTTTCGCCCATGACTTCAAGCGTGAAGTACTCGACCCCTTCGGAACTGCAGGAACTTGGCAGCTGTTGACGAGAACGTGGTCCCAACCCCTCAGGGCACTAGTCCCATTTGCTCCACACAGGCCCTATCTGCCCACGCGCTAATCCAATTTGTTCACACGCTGATCCCATCTGCCCCACGCGCTACCTGTATATGAAACTATCCCGCGATATATACAAGTAGCCTTGAGCCTGGTCCGCGACCTGGAAAAACGCGAGAGCCTTCGGGTCACCTGTATATGAAACTATCCCGCGATATATACAAGTAGCCTTGAGCCTGACCCAATGGCTCGGGGCGGTTCACGTCGCGAGGTGTGCGACTTGGGGCTCCGCTGAGATCCGGGGGCCTCCGTGTCTACCCCAAGGGAGGTAGAGCCCCGCGTTAACGCGGGGCTCTACCAGTGCGCAGCGCCATGTCCGCGTAGGAGTCCAGCGGCCCCGCGTAAGCGCGTGGCCCTAGCGCGGGCGCCTAGCGTGGCCCTCGCGTGGCGGACTAGCGCGGGCACCTAGCGCGGGGGTTGGCCGATCACGGTGGCATCGAAGAGCACCGTGCGCCCAGCGGCGGAGACCTCATCGATCCAGATCAGCAGGCCGGCGAACTCCTCGTTGCGGTAGGCAGAACCGGTCAACTGCTCTAGCTCGATAATCTCGCGGGTGCTTTCCAGGGTGCCTTCGGCAGCCGGCACCACGCCGCGCACCTGCACGGGATCCCCGGAGTGGGTGCGCAGCTTATCCACGGCCGTGGACGGGACGGCATAGAGACGGTAGCGCGTGCCAGGGGAACGATATTGGTCCAAAATTAGGTAGCGCAGCTGGGTGTCGTCTGCCACGGTGAGCAGGTAGCCGGCGCCATCTTGGGTGGTCACCCAGGTGGTGTCGGTGGAGTCGTCTGCCAGGGAGGTGTCGGTAGCACCGCCCGGCAGTGAGTAGCCGGTGCCAGACTGCAACATCACGGAGGGACGCTCCACAAAAGAATCTTGGGGGGTCGAGTGTGCGCCCACCGGCGTGGTCTCCGGATCCCCAAACAGCGACATGATCCACACCGTCAGCGCAGCCATGCCCACCACAAAGGCGGTAATCAGCGCGCCCAGGACCAGTGCGCCGGTGCGTGAGTAGCCGCGGGAGCCAAAGCCCGGCTCGGACTGTGCCTCCAAAGCGGCGTGCTCCTCGGCGGCTGCCTGGTTTGCCTGCGCCACCGGTAGTGGCTCTTCTTCCCCACCATCTTCTGGTGCGAAATCTAGCAGCTGGGCGGCCAGTTCAGCCAGGCTAAGAGCAGCCATCGCCTCAGCATCACCGGTAGCTCCAGCATCACCGGTAGCTCCAATAGCCCCCGAGTCTCCGGCGCCCCCGCCACCCCCTGCACCCTGGACGGGCTCTGCGGGGCCGGCTGCGGCGGCATCGGCAATCTCGCGCAAAGCCTGCGGCGGCGCGGCGGCTGCGCCCACCAGCAAACTCAGCGCCGAAGCCAGGGACTCATGGTCCTGGGAGGCGGAGGCGGAAGCCAGGACGGCGGGGAATGCCAGGCGCACAATGCCCTCGGTGGACACGCGGAAGCGGGCCCGGTTATCGGCGCCGTAGAGCAGGCCGGCGGCGTGGGCGGTGGAGGCATCGGCAAGCACGGGGGCCAACGCGTGGGCCACGGCCTGCGGGTCCAGGTTGCCGGCCTCTGCGACCTCCCGCAGGCTGGTGCCCTCAATCCAATCCGCCACAATCAGCGCACCCGCGCGGTAGGACAAGATGTCAATGTGATCGGCCACCGTGTCCAGGTTGAGTTCCGCCAGCTTGCGGGTAGCGCGCGCGACGGCGGCCGAGCGCTTGGCCACTTCCGCCGGGGTGGCGGGGGCCAGGGGAGCTTGGTTGGTGGTATCGACAAAGGTCAGCGCCACCATGCGCCCGGTGTCTTGTTCCACAGCCTGCCAGAAGCGCGCGCCTGGCACCGAACCGTGGTCCACCAGCAAACGGAAGCGGCCGTCGGAAACCGGGGCGCCCGGCACCAGGGAAGGCCCGCGCACAATACCGGCGGACATCGGCGGCGGAACCGGGGTGGAGTTGAAGGCATCCAGGGTGTACTGCGGGGCAATTTCTGCCTGGGTGGGGGCCTCGACCTGAATGCCGGCGTCGGGGCGGATGTGGATAATCCGCGATAGGCCCGGAATCCGCTGCAGGGCCCGGCCCAGGTTGAGTACCTCTGGCAGCCCAGAGCGCGAGAGCACCAGGCCGGTGATGGCCACAAAGAACACCCCGTCTACCGCCACGCGGGCCAGAATGTAGGCCGAGGGCGCATCCGGAAGCACCAGGCCCAGCACCCAGTCCACGCCAAAGGCACCTAGCAGGCCGATGCCCCCGGCAGCCACCGCCCAGGCAGTCGTTGCCATGACTGCCCGGCCACCCAAGGAGCCCAGGTGCCGCTTGAGCAGGAAGCCACCAATGACGGCACCGGCCACAAAGCCGCAGCCATTGGCCGCGCCCAGCAGAACCACCACGCGCTCCGGGGAGCTAGCCACCTGCGGGGCCAGTAGAGAGAGGACCACCTTGGTGGCGGTAATGCCCGCGATAATAAACGTCGGTGTCCAGGCTTCCTCGCGGGCATAGAACACGCGCAGGTGTAGCAGCACCAGCGCATAAGGGATCAACGTAAACGCGGAGAAAGACAGCGTCATGCCCAAAAGTTCCGCGGTGGCCATGTCCAGGCGGCCGTAGCCGAATAAGCCCTTAGCAATGGGCACACCGAAGCCGGTGAAGAAAATGACAATCGGGATCAGGGCAATAAATGTCAGCTTGGTGCCCAGGGTCAGGTCGCGGACCACTGCCTCGCTGTCGCCGTCGGCGGCGTTGCGCGATAGGCGCGGCATAATGGCCGTGAGTAGGGTGACACCAATAATGCCGTAGGGCACCTGCAGCAGCAGCCAGTGGTTTTGGTAGACGGCGGGGGCGACATCGGCAGACAAGGACGCAATCTGGGAGGTCACCACATAGCCGGCCTGGGAGATCGCCACGTAGGCGATGATGGCCACCGCCATGCCGCCGAACTGCTTCAGGCGGGCATCAATCCCCCACAGCGGGCGCAGGTTAATCCCGCAGCGGCGCAGATAAGGCAGCAGAATCAGGCACTGCACCACCACACCCGCGGTGGTGCCTATACCCAGCAGCAACACGTGGGGATCTGTGACTGCCGATGCCGCGTCCGGGTGCAACTCCCCCGGCAGCGTCCAATACGCCAGGAGCACCGCAATGGAGATGACATTATTAATCACCGGCGCCCAGGCCCCTGGGGCAAAGACATTCTTGGTGTTCAAAATGGCCTGGAACAGCGCAAAGAGTCCGTAGAAGAAAATCTGCGGCAACAGTAGATAGGCCATGGAGGTGGCTTGTTCCACGTTGACCAGGCCGTCTTCGCGCAGCATCATGCGCGTGAGCTGCGGGGCAAAGATGATGGATAGGATGGTCACCCCGCCCAGCAGCGTGGCGGCCAGCGTGAATAATCGCCGGACAAACTCCTCGCCGTTATCGGGGTCTTCTTTCTCCGCGCGCACCAGCACCGGCACCACCAGGGCGGTGAGCACCGCGCCCAAAACGATCTCCGTGATCAGGTTAGGGATCTGGTTGGCGGTTTGGAACGCCGAAGCGATGGCCCCGCCCAGGGAGGCGGTAATAAGCACCGTGCGCACAAAACCGGTTATGCGCGAAATCAGCGTCGCCAGCGCCATAGAGCCACCGGCACGCACCACGTCGGCATCCGAATTGCCGCCGCCGTCGGTGCCGGCCGAGCCCGAGCCCGAGCCGGATGCCCCGGCCCCAGATGCCGCAGCCCCGGTTACCCCGGCGGCTTGCAGCGTTGATTTATCCTCGGCTACGCTGCCGGGCTCAGGCTCAGCGGTGCGCACCGGGCGCGGTGCGGGCACCGGCGCGGGCGGGGTTGGCGTAATGATGCGCCGACGAGTACCGGCACTGTGGGGAGATGACATAAGTATCTTTGCTCTAGTTGGAGTTGTTGCGGCGCAGCTTAAGACCTAATCCGGCCAGGGCCAACAGGGCTACCACTACGCCTAGTCCGTAAACCACTAACTTACCGCCCTGAGTGGACACAGCGATGATGACCGGCGCCGAGACCGTGGAATTATCTGCCGTTGCCAGCCACAGGCGCAGGGTGGTCCGGCCGGCATCGGCAGGCAAATCTGCCGTCAGCGAGGTTGTAATGGATCCTTGTGCCGGGATGCGCAGGACCTCCGGGGTGTGCAGCACCGTGCCCTCCGGCCCGGAGTAGCGCAAGGTGGCCTCCACCGGCAGCGGCAAATTATTCTCCGCCACAATCAGCAGCGGCGAGGACTCCGAGGCCCGCGTGAACACATTGCCCGGTGGCAGCAGCGCCACGCTGGCGCGCAGCTCCTGCAGCATGGCGGAATTACGCTCGCGGCGCAGGTTCGCGGCGGCCACCGCGTCTGCGTGGGTGCTGCGCGCGGACCGCCCGGTCATGCTCAGGGTGGTCAGCAGGTCCCGGCGCAGCGGCAGCGTGAAGTCGTAGCGCGTCATGGCAATGTTGGGATCATTGACCATCAGGCGCGTGAGTTCATCCGCATAGCGCGCCTGCTGCTCTACCGCCTGCACGTCCGGCACGCTCAATTGCGCCGGGTCTGGGAAGGGGCTGCCCTCTGCCGCCTGGCCGTCGGCTACCTCGGGGTGCCTTTGGGGCTTGAGCTTGCCGATGCCCCGTGCCACCACCCCCGCCCGTTCCTGCGGGTAGGCGCTGGGCTGGGTTGTGCCCGGGAGGTTGTCTGTGGCGGCGAGCAAGGCGGCGGCCTCGCCGAGTAGGGCGCGGGCGGCATCCGGGTCCAGGTTGTGTGGCAGCTTGGCCACGGTGTCGCCTTCGGCCAGGGCCAAGCGCAGGGCCGCGACGGCGGAGAGATTCCGCGCAGGCGCGGAGTCTAGCTGATAGTCAAAGCGCAATTGCGGGTTGGAATAGCCGGGGGTCTCCGGGGCGGGACCAGTGGCAGCCAGCAGGGCGGCCAGGGAGGCATTGAAGGTCACAGCCTGGCCGGGCCACTGGGTGTTATCCGCCACCAGCGTGGTGGTCTCGAGCGGCTGGGTCACATAACCCGCGCCCGGGGCCACGATGGCAGAGGTGAGCTCCATGCCGGTGGTATTGCGCAGGGTTTCCGCGCCGCGGCCGATGGCCTCATGCAGCAGCCAGCTATTGTGCGCTTGGGAGACTGCGTCTGTATTGGTATTGGCCCACGGCATGGCCAGGGTGCAGTCCAATTGGTGAATCTTGTCCAAAAAAGCCCGGGCATCGGCCGCGCCAGTACCGGCCACGCCGTCATAATTGGTGCGGTCGCGCGTCCAGGAGTCACGCAGCCGTTGCGGCTTGCGGGCAATTGAGGGGCGCTGGTTGGTCACGCGATAGCCCCCGGCCATCCGCTCTACCGTATCTAGCACCGCCGGGTCTAGTGCCACACAGCCCGCCCCCTGCAGATCGTGGCTTAAATACTCATCTAATAGCCGGCTGAGTCGGCCTTCCGGTGCTAATTGGTTGGCCAATTGTTCCGACTGCAGCAGCAGCGGCGCCCCGCCGGTCTCCCCCGGCACAATGTCGATGTGCGCGGTTAGCGGATAGATCAGGGTCAGCGCGTGCGGGCGCCGGGGAGGCGTCGCCGGAATGCCGACGGCTTCTGCTACCTGCTCGGCGTCTGCGCTTGTGGCACCGGGCGCGGGGCTGTCGGCGGTATCGGAAGCCGGGGCACCGACGGGGAGGATCACGCGGTCATCACCCAAAGCCAGTGCGGCGCCCCCGGCCACGCCGGTCAGCGCGAACATTACGGGGTATTCCCCCGGCTGCGTCACCGCGAGCGATTGCTCGGCGCCCAAAGCCGTCGGCACAGTCATCTCCACAGTGGTGGACTCGCCAGGGCCCAAATCCTCCGGCTGGGCGGTGGCACCAAAATAGGGGAACTGGCCTGCGGCCAGCTCCATGCGGGCCTCCGTTAGCCCCGGCACGGCATCCCCTCGCCGTGCGGTTACCTGCAACTCGCTGGCGGTTTCTGCGGACTTATTGTGCAGGCGCAGGCGCACGCGTAGGTCCTCACCAGCGTTAATAGGGGCAATCTCTTCTAGGGAGACCTCTACCTGGGCGGGGGCGCGGGCGCCGTCCCAGGGGGCATCGTTAAGCAACTGTGCCTGGGCGGGCACCGGGACGGCCAGGGGGCCAAACGCCACGGTACTCAACGCCACGGCACTCAGCGCCACGGTGAGTGCTGCCGCTAGGGTTGTGCCCGCACACACACCACGCAGCCCAGCATGCCTGCCCCGGCTCACCGGGGGGTTACCTTCCCCGCTGCCTTTTCCTGGCGGGCGAAATCCGGCAGCAAGTCGTGGGCAATGCGGGCCAGGCGGCGCTCGTCAGCATAAGCCAGGTGCTCAATCAGCTCCGAGACAGGTATCCACGCCACTTCGGTGACCTCCGGATCCTCATCGTTGAGGATGCCGTCCACATAGCGCAACAGGTGGTGGTGGACCGTTTTGTGGATACGCACGCCGTCGGAGACAAACCAATAATCAATAACCCCCAGGGAGGCAAAGACCTCCCCGTAAATGCCGGTTTCCTCCCACACCTCACGCTGGGCGGTTAAATCCTTGGGCTCATCGCCCTCCACGTGGCCCTTGGGCATGGACCACAACAGGCGGCCGCGACGGTCCAGGCGGCCAATCAGCGCAACATAAATCTGTGCCAAGTCCACATTGCCTTGGGCATCCACGGCCTCAGCCAACCCAGAGACCACCAAGCCGCCGGAGGAGACCTCGTCCCGCGTGGCCATTCCTTTCGAAGCCGGGCGTGCCTGCTGCGGGCGCTGCTGGCGGCGGCGCTTGCGGGCGCCGGAACGCGCAGCCGAGCGAGCGCCCGACTTCGCACCGGACTTACGGCCCCGGCTGTGGCCTTTATTAGGGCCCTTGTTGGCGCCTTTACTGTGGCTAGTCATCGCGTTTAATCGTAGTAGACTTGCACGCGTGAATTCTCAGGACACCGCCCGCGCTGCCGAAACTCCGGCCATGGTTGGGGTTCTTGCGCGTGCCCACCAGGCAACCCAAGAGCTAACTCCCCTGCTGGGCGGACTGGTTTCCCGCTTTGCGCAGCAAGGCTATCCGCTGTACCTGGTGGGTGGCTCTGTCCGCGACGCCGCGCTGGGCCGGTTGGGGGAAGACATGGACTTCACCACCCCCGCCCGCCCGCAGATTATTAAGGAGATCCTGGAGGATTGGGCAGAAACAGTCTGGGACACCGGCATTGATTACGGTACGGTTTCTGCCGCCTACCACGGACAACAGGTAGAGATCACCACCTTCCGCAGCGATGTGTATGACGGGGATTCCCGCAACCCGGAAGTCACCTATGGGGATAGTTTGGAAGGCGATCTGGTCCGCCGGGATTTCCGTGTCAATGCCATGGCTATAGAGCTGGCCCCGGATGGGCAACATCGTTTCCATGATCCGTTGGGGGGCCTGCAGGATTTGGCCGCTGGGGTGTTGGATACCCCGGCCGCCCCGGAGCTGTCCTTTCACGATGATCCCTTGCGTATGCTGCGTGCCGCCCGTTTCGCTTCCCAGTTGGAATTTCGTGTAGCCCCGCGGGTGCGCGCGGCTATGGCGGATATGGCGGGCGAGATCCGCCGCATTACCGTCGAGCGCGTGCAGGTGGAGCTGGACAAACTCATGTGCGGCCAGCGCCCGGAGGCCGGCCTGGACTTGCTGTGCGAGTCTGGCATAGCGGAGCATATCTTCCCAGAGATTCCCGCCTTGGCCATGGAGACTGATGAGCACGCGCAGCACAAGGACGTCTACGCGCACTCCCTGCAGGTGCTGCGCCAGGCCATTGACCAGGAAGAAGATGGCCCGGATCTGGTGTTGCGCTGGGCGGCGTTGCTGCATGACATTGGCAAACCCGATACCCGTGAGTTCACCGACGGCCGGGTGAGTTTCCACCACCATGAGGTAGTGGGCGCCAAGCTGGCGCGCAAACGGCTGCGGGCCCTGAAATACCCTAAGGCCGTTATCCAAGACGTGGGGCAACTGGTGTATCTGCACATGCGCTTCCATGGTTTTGGTGAGGGTCAGTGGACGGATTCTGCGGTGCGCCGCTATGTTACCGATGCTGGGGATTTGCTGCCCCGGCTGCACAAGTTGGTGCGCGCGGATTGCACCACCCGTAACCCCCGCAAGGCGGCGCGGCTCCAACGCACCTATGATCATTTGGAAGAGCGCATTGCGCATATCGCGGCGCAGGAGGACCTGGCCCGGGTACGCCCGGACTTGGATGGCAACGCCATCATGGAGATCCTGGGGCTGGAACCGGGGCCGCAGGTGGGCAAGGCTTGGACGTTCCTGAAGGAATTGCGCTTGGAGGAAGGCCCGCTGGAGCGGGAGGAAGCCATCGCGCGTTTGCGCGCGTGGTGGCAAGAACAGAAGGGATAGGACCCATGCTTATTGAGCCGCGCGAGCTCTTCACCGACTTAGAGCGCAACCCCGTCGAGGTTGGCCAGCTGTTAATTGCGGCGCCCAATTTGGAAGATCAGACGTACAGCCGCAATGTGGTCATCATTTATAACCAGACCTCGCAGTTCACTGAGGGTCTTATGCTCAACCGCGTTTCCGATGTAGCCCCGCCTGTCCGCGGTATCTTTGACGAGCTGTATGCCCCGCCCAAGGCGTTTTATTATGGGGGAGATGTTGAGCCCATGGGGACCCTGACCATCGGCGTGGTGGCCCCTGGCGTGAATGCCTCCAAGCACCCCTTCCTGGCGCCCATTGCCCCGCGGGTGGCCATGGTGGATGTGCGCGCCGGTGAAGAGATGCGCGGCGTTCTCACCCACATGCGCTCCTTCTTAGGCCGCTTCATCTGGGATAATCAGGAACTGGAACGGCAAATCGAAGACGGCGACTGGTATGTGGCCCCCGCCCTGGCCAGTGACGTGATTGCCCCGGCCAGCGTGGACTTGTGGGCAGAAGTAATGCGCCGCCAGCCCATGCCCCTGCCCTTGTACTCCACCTTCCCGCAGGAGCCGTACTATAACTAGGCGCTGTGCTCTGGTGGTTTATGCTTGAACGCATGTCTGTGCGCAAGGAAGAAATCTCACAAGGTTTGCGCGACTGCTGGGCGGTGGCCCCCGGGCTGATTCCTTTGGGCCTAGCCTTCGGCGCGCTGGTGGTGCAGACCGGCTTTGACTGGTGGTGGGCCCCGATATTCTCATTTGTCATCTACGCCGGCTCCATGGAGTTTTTGGCACTGACCATGGTGACCTCCGGGGTGGGTGCCGTGGCTTCGGCCGTCACGGGCTTCATGGTGAACTTCCGCCACATCTTCTATGGCCTGACCTACCCCCGGCACCGTATTGAGTCGCGCACCGGCCGGGCGTACTCCACTTATGCCCTAACTGATGAGACCTATGCCATCGTCTCCGCCCTGCCCCGCGGCGAAAACCCCTCCGGCACTCGCCTGCTGACCATTCAGATTTATTGCCAGCTGCTGTGGGTGCTTAGCGGCGTAGTCGGCGCAGTGGCGGGACAAATTATCCCGGAGGACGTCCAAGGCATGGAGTTTGCCCTGGTGGCCCTATTCGTGGTGCTAGCCTTTGACTCTTTTAAGAACAACCCGGACTATTCGCTGCCGGTGCTGGCAGGGGGCATCGCCCTGGTCTGTGCGCTGCTGGTGCCGCAGCATTTCCTGATGGTGGCCCTGTGCGTTTACTTCCTGGTGCTTATCGCCCGCTACCTCTCCCCCCGCCTGGACGGGTGGCTGACCTGGCGCCGGAAGGAGGCTTAGCATGCCCGCTGGTGTGACTCTGGGTGCTATCGCGGCGGTGCTCATCCCCGTGTGCATCGTCACCATCCTGCTGCGTGCCCTGCCCTTTAGCTTCCTCAAGGTGCTCAAAGGTAATGCCTTCATAGGCCTGCTGGGCTTGCTGATGCCCGTCGGCGTCATGACCGTTCTTGTCGTCTACACCGTCCTCGGTCAGGCCGATGCCCCCGGTGGCGTCCTTGCCGCCCTCCTCGGCGTGGCGATTACCGTAGGTCTGCACCTATGGCGCCACAACTCCGGTCTGTCCATCCTGGGCGGCACAGCCGCCTACATGCTGCTGGTGAACGTGGTGTTCTAATCACTTAGACCAGCACGGCGGCTTGCGCTGTGACTATAGGACTGACTATAGAGCTCCTGAGTAGAAGGCCAATGCAACGAGCAAGAAGATACTCGTTAGCGAACCCATTGTTATGAAAAGGACAAGCCGCTTCCGCTGGAGAAATGCGACGTACAGCGCAGAACATCCGAAACCTAGGCCGCCGGATGCCAACAGCAGGTTGCCCCATTCCCCCTCTATTTCCTTCACATGGAGGCGGTAGATGACAACTAAAGTCCAGGTAATTCCCATTCCGAGGAGCGTCGCACTGGCTGAAATTATCTGCGCTTTTCCGATTGAGTCTGACTTTTGTTCGGTCATTTTTTAAGCGGCACGCTTTCCAAATGGTCGCCTATAGAGCATCGTTTCCTCCAATCTTGTGGTAAACAGGTGTGTGATTCTCATAACTAGAATCCATGGCCCACCATACGATATACGAATATATTTCGCAAGGACGCGCTACTCCCGGCTCCGCGCGGATCGATAAAGACAGATACAGACCGGCCCTGGACTGCTCTAAAGAGCAGCGGAACAGTCCCATATATTGACCCGCGTTGGAGTGCCGTCATAAGAGCTCAGCAGCTTGCTGCTTAAGGGCCGGAGTTAGGAGAGACCGGGGAATTGTGCTGCAGCTTCGCTCCAGAGGCCCTCGAATTCAGTGGGCTCGATGTAGCTGGCAGAAATGTTTGGGTAGTCGGCGTAGGCATTCGGGTGCGGCACGCGCTCTTGGGGGATGTCGGCCCCGCCGTGGCTGGCGTGCGGGGTGGCTGCGCCCACCACTGACTCGTTGGGGGCTAGGGCGAGGAGCCGGTGCAGACGGCACTCGCTGGCACTGAGTTCCTCCAACTCCGCCAGGTGAATCGCAGATCCCACGCCGGGCACGTCCAGCTCAGTGCGTACGTACAAAAATGTGCTCATGGGGGCAAAGTCTACCCTGCCGGGTTGGCTGCGAGATCGTCGTTACGGCGGCCGTAGCGGGCAGCGAGCCAAGAGCAGATCATTAATTGGACCTGGTGGAAGATCATCAGCGGCAAGACCAAGAGCGCTAGTTGGGCGCCGCCCGCGGCGAAGATTACTGAGGCCATGGGCAACCCGGTGGCAAGGGATTTCTTGGTACCGCAAAACTCGATGGCGATGGTATCCGCGCGGGTGAAGTGCAGTTTGGAGCCCAGCAACCGGGTGAGCCAGAGCATGAGGGTTACCAGGACAATGGAGAATCCGACGAGGAAGAGGATTTGCCAGACGCTAATGTCAGACCAGATCCCCCCTACTACGCCGGCACTGAAGGCGGAGTAGACCACCATGGCAATGGAACCCCGGTCCACAATCTTGGTTGCCTTATTGGCGGCGAAGTCGGCGACCCAGCGGCGGCACAGTTGCCCCAGGATGAAGGGAGCGAGCAGGAGGAGGGAGATCTCTAAGAATACGGAGGCGTCAATATGGATGCCGTTGCCTGCGCCCATGAGCAACATGACCAACAGCGGGGTGAGGATAACCCCGGCCAGGTTGGACAGAGAGGCGGAGACGATGGCTCCGGCAACGTTCCCGCGGGCGATGGAGGTAAATGCCACCGAGGATTGCACCGTGGAGGGTACCAGGGTCAGGTAAAGGATGCCCAGGTACATTTCGTGCCCAACCAGGAATTCCACCGGACGCAGGATTAAGCCGATGATCGGGTAGATGAGAAAGGTGCAGGCCAAGATGGTGGCGTGGAGCTTCCAGTGCTTCAGACCCGCGAGGGCCTCCTGGGTGGACAGGCGCGCGCCGTAGAGGAAGAAGAGCACCGCGATGGCAATGTTGACCGCCGTGGAAAAGGCTTCGGCGAAGGTGCCGCGTGCCGGGACGGCAATGGCGAGGACTACCGCAGCGATGATCAGGACGATCAGCGGGTCAGGTTTGGATAGGCGTTGCAGCATGGGTACACAGTGTACTGGCTGCGCAGGGTCTAATTAACGATATTGCGCACCGTAGAGCCGTCTGTTTCTACCTGGTATTCCGTCATTCCGCGTCCGGCGGGACCGCTGAGGACTTCACCGGTGGCAAGATCAAAGGTGCTGAAGTGGGAGGTGCAGATGGCATTGCCACCATCGATCTTGGTGATCGCATTGTTCTGGTGCGGGCAAGTTTGCGAGTAGGCCTTGAACTCGCCTTCCGTGGGTTGGGCGAAGATGACGCCGTCCAGGATAATGCCAGATCCCACGGGGATTTCAGTGGCGCTAATCTCCGCACTCGCCTCTTTACCACAGGCTGCCAAGTAGGCGCCGGCGAGCGTGGTGGCGGTGCCGAGGAGAAACATTCGTCGGGAGCAGGTTTGAGTCATGCCTCTACCCTAGCGCGTCTGGGCGCTCTATGAGGTTTCACGTGAAACCATGCAGAATGGGAATGACGTGAGGCCCCGCGCAACACTGAAGCCCTGCGCAACCTGAGGCCCCGCGCAACGAGGGGCCTCAGTGTTAGCAGCGAGTTAAAGCGAGAGGAACTTAAACTCGGCTTCGTAGTCGGAGCTGTACGCGTCGTGTGGATGATCGTCCGGCTTCATCTCGTGATCATGGTGGTAGTCAGCGCGCTGATGCTTGGCCCAGCTGTTTTCATGATCCAACTCCACGCGGCCCAGAGTGGTCTTACCGCCCTCAAGGTGATCCAGGGACCAGTCCTTGATCTCGGTCCAGGTGGTTCCACCATAGTCGCGGGAGCCGAGAGCCACGCCGATGTCAGAAATGAGGGTATCGGCAAGCTCCTCCAGGTTGTCGCCTGCGTTCTTGATCTTGCTTTCAATTGAATCTTCGTCAAAGTCGATCACCAAGAAGGCATCACCTACGCTGCGCACACACTCGTCAACATCAATGCAGTCATAACCAGCCTGGGTCAGGTTGGAACGCAGACCGCTGGCGTTGATCAAGTGCGCGGCGGAGCCGGAGGCAGCAGCGGTGGTACTTCCTGCGGTCTCGCTTGCGGAAGAAGTGGGGGCGGCAGAAGCGGAGGCCGCTGCCGAAGTGGTGGTCTCAGTCGGAGTTGCGGTCACGGTAACCGTCGAGGGGGACTCATTTCCGGGAGAGCAAGCGGCCAGGGCAAGTGAAGCTGCGCCGAGGATGGCGAGCGTGCGGAATTTTTGCATGCCCTCCATTGTGCCTTTAGAACCGGCCGATGTCATCCCGCCGCCCGGTTCCAGCTGAATTTGTGAGGCTTTAGGTCCACACTCCTCCTGCCTAAAGGATCTTCCCCACCCCTCGACAATCTTCCTCCACGCCTCTAATCTGGTTGGTGGTTCACAAACGCGGAATGCTCGGGGGTTGTTTCAGCTCCCGAGACTATGTGAGAGTGTAAGGTTATATCCCGATACACCTGATTGTTCCGACGCGTTGAATTCAACTTTTCAGTTCTGCGGCGAATTGTGGCGGGAATGACTCGCAAATCGACCCATCCCCATGGGACCCCCATCATTAACCGAATAGCGCCACAGTGCTAAAAAGGCGGGGACGGTTATACCGTCCCCGCGCACCTAGTTTTCGCCGTCAGTTATGGTCCTATTTGTGATCCGCTTGCTGGGCAGCCTGACGCAGCGCGCCCAGGTCCACTGCCGGAGCCGGTGCGGACTCGGCCTCCCCGTGGCCACCACAATTGCAGCTCTCCCCGCAGCCCCCCGCGGCATCCTTCTGGTTCTGGTGGAAGAGGTAGGCAGCACGGGCGCCTAAGTTGGCGCCCACGGAAACCGCCAGGACGGCGACTATCACGCTCACGATCGGCAGCAGCCACATCCAGCCCTGTGCAATGAAGGCGACGAGACCGCCAAAGAGTAGAGAGAGTCCGCCCAGTGCCCACACCGGACCGGCCACCGCGTGGGAGACCTCCCAGGCTTCTTGGGAAGCACGGGCCTCCTCCACGCGTAGACCAAAAACATTATTTCCCGGTAAGCGCTTGAGTGCAGCTAGCCCACCCACTATCAACAGAAACGCAGCGAACACCAGGAGGATAACACCGAAAACAGCCATGCTTAATAGTTTAACCGGCCTGGCAGGCAGAGGAAGCATCGGCGGCAGGGGCGCGGGAGAGGCATCGGCAGGCTAAGGATAGATATTATTCGCGCAATTTATAGGTATGCGCTGCCTGCAGGTACAGTCAATAACTGTTCGAGTGACAGATATTGTGATGTTGATTGTCGTGCGCTAGCGGCGCGGCAATCGGCGCAGGCTCGTACACCCATCTGTTCGTTTTGTACCTGTACTCTTTGTGGAAAGCGCTCTCATGACTCGCAAGAAAATTTCAGACAATCTGCTGCTGAAGATTGTCTTTGCCATCATCTTAGGTATCGCGTTCAGCTTCTTTATGCCAGAGTGGCTGGGCCGCGTGTTCGCCACCTTCAACGGGCTGTTCTCCGGCTTCCTCAGCTTCTTTATTCCGGTGCTGATCTTCGCCCTGGTGGCGCCGGCTATCGCCGGCCTGGGCCGCGGTGCCGGGAAGTGGTTGGGCATCACTGCGGGAATTGCCTATGGCTCCACCATTCTATCCGGCATCATCGCCTACGTTTTTTCCATTACCCTCTATCCCGTCCTGCTGGCGGGGCAGAGCATCAATACCGGCGTTTCTGATATTGACGAAGGCGCGCTGGCGCCGTACTTCACCGTGGAGATGCCCGCGCCCTTTGAGGTGATGACCGCCCTGCTGCTGAGCTTCTGCGTGGGCGTGGCCATGACCACCGTGAAATCCGAGAACCTCTTCAACCTGACCAAGGAACTCGAGGCCGTGGTGATCAAGGTGATTTGGGGCTTTGTTATCCCGCTGCTGCCGCTGTACATCTTTGGCATGTTCCTCAGCCTGGGCATGAATGGCAACCTGGCCGATGTCTTGGTGGCGTTCACCAAGGTGCTCATCGCCGCCGTCATCATGAGCGTGCTTTACCTGGTGTTGCAGTACCTGGTGGCTGGTGCCATCGCGGGCCGCAATCCTTTTAGCGCCCTGAAGGTCATGGCACCTGCCTACTTCACCGCCCTGGGTACGTCCTCGTCCGCAGCCACCATTCCGGTGACGCTGGACTCGGCGCTCAAGAACGGCATCTCTAAGCCGGTGGCCGGGTTTGTGATCCCGCTGTGCGCCACTATTCACCTCTCCGGCTCCATGATGAAGCTGACGCTCTACGCCTTCGCCATCGTGTACCTGACTGGCATGGATGTCAGCTTGGGCACCGCCCTGGGCTTCATCTTCCTGCTGGGCATTATGATGGTCGCCGCCCCGGGCGTTCCCGGCGGTGCCGTGATGGTGGCCGTGGGTCTGCTGCAATCCAACATGGGCTTCGATGACTCCCTGGTGGCGTTGATGATTGCCGCCTACATTGCCATCGACTCCGTGGGCACCGCAGCCAACGTGACCGGCGATGGCGCGATTGCCATGATCGTTGACCGCTTCGCGCGCGATAAGATTAGCGACCTCGAAGCTGAGGAGGATGCCGCAGCGGCCGCCACCACTGCGGAGACCGCCTAGGCTGTCACGGTTGTCTAGGCCAGGCGCGTCGCGGCCTTCATCGTGGCGACGAATTCCGTAACATCCGCGGCTAGGGCCGCAACATCTGCCACCTGGTGTGAAGCATCCAGGTGGCTTTCGATGATCTTGGTCAGTGCCGAGCCGGTGATGGCCCCGGCGGCGCCTGCGTGCACGGCAGCAGCCACGTGCTCCGGGGTGGAGATACCAAAGCCCAGCAACACCGGGGCGCCGCCAAAGCGCGCCACATTCTCCACTACTTCTTCCAGGCCCAGGGTCTGGGATTCTTTCTCCGTGCCGGTCACGCCATCGCGGGAGATGGCGTAGATATAGCCACGGGAGTGCTTGGCCACCCCGGCCAGGGTCTGCTCGGAGGCGCGGGCCGGGGCAATGAAGATCGGCGCAACACCGGCGCGCTCAGCAGCCGCGGCGAAGGGGGCGCCTTCTCGCACGGGGACATCGGGAAGCAAAATGGAGTCTGCACCCGCGGCCGCAAAGTCGGCGTAGAACTTGTCCAAGCCGCGAGTAAAGGCCACGTTGCCGTAGATCAGCAGGCCCAGGGGCAGCTCCGGGAATTCGGCGCGGATGGCGCGGACTTGCTCCACGGCGGCATCGACGGTGGCACCATTGTGTAGCGCGCGCACGTGGGAGGCCTGGATGGTGGGGCCGTCGGCCACGGGGTCGGAGAAAGGTACGCCGAGCTCCAGGGCGTCGGCACCGCCAGCTACTGCGGCACGCACCACCGCCAGGGCGGCTTCCGGGGTGGGGTCCCCCAGCATGATGAAGGGGACGAAGGCGCCCTCGCCGCGCTCGCGCAGGGCGGCAAAGAGTTGCTCATAACGGCTCATTAGTTGTCCTCCTTGGACACGTATTCAGGGTGTTGCTCCAGGGTGCGGCGCACGTGATCGATGTCCTTGTCCCCGCGGCCGGACAGGCACACCAAGATGGTGATGTCTTCTTCCTTGCGCTTGAGGGCGTAGGCCAGCGCATGCGAGGACTCCAGCGCGGGGATTATGCCCTCGGTGCGGCTGAGGATCTGGAACGCCTCCAGGGCCTCCGCGTCCGTGATGCCGACGTATTTCGCGCGGCCAGTCTGCACCAGGTGGGCGTGCTGCGGGCCCACGCCCGGGTAGTCCAGACCGGCGGAGATGGAATAGGACTCCTCCACCTGGCCGTCCGCTGTGCGCATGAGGTAGGAGCGTGCGCCGTGGAGAATGCCCACGGTGCCATTGTTGATGGTGGCGCCATGCTTCCCGGAGTCCAGGCCCTGGCCGCCGGGCTCCGCGCCCACCAGCTCCACGGACTCGTCTTCGATGAAGTCCGCAAACATGCCGATGGCATTGGACCCACCGCCCACGCAGGCGACAACCACGTCTGGCAAGCCGCCGGTGCGCTCCAGCATCTGCGCCTTGGCTTCCTCTGAAATCACCTTGTGGAACTCGCGCACAATGGTGGGGAACGGGTGTGGTCCAGCTGCGGTACCTAGTAGGTAGTGCGACTCGTGGAAGGTGGCGGTCCAATCGCGCAGGGCCTCATTCACCGCGTCCTTGAGGGTGCCGGAGCCGGCATCCACCGGGACCACTTTGGCGCCCATCAGCTCCATGCGGTAGACGTTGGGCTGCTGCCGGGCAACGTCTTTAGCGCCCATGTAGATCACGCACTCCAGATCCAGTAGCGCGCACGCCAACGCGGTGGCCGTGCCGTGCTGCCCGGCGCCGGTCTCGGCGATAATGCGCTTCTTGCCCATCCGCTTGGCCAGTAGTGCCTGGCCAATGACCTGGTTGGTCTTGTGGGCGCCGCCGTGCACCAGGTCCTCGCGCTTGAGGAAGATGCGCGCCTTTCCGCCCAACTTGGTGGCCTCCGTCAGCGGGGTGGGCCGGCCCAGGTAGTCCTTGAGGTACCCAGCCAGCTCCGCCCGGAACTCTGGGTCATTCTGCGCGTCCACAAACGCGCGCTCCAGTTGGTCTAGTGCGGGAATCAGCGACTCCGGCACAAACTGCCCGCCAAATTCCCCAAAGTAAGCCGGCAGGAGGGTCGCCCGCTCCGCCGATGTTTCACGTGAAACCGTCATTTTTTATCCTCTGTTGTTGTGCTGAATGCTCTCGCACCGCCGCCCGGAGGGGCTTAAGGCGCGTCCGTATACGTGCGAATGATGGAGAAGGTCTGCGCGATGAGCCCAGAATCCTTCACGCCCGGAGCCGTCTCCACTCCAGAATTAATGTCCAGGCCCAGCGTACCCACTGCCAGGGCTTCCTTGGCATTGTGCTTGCCGATGCCCCCTGCCAGCAACGCCAACTTCCCTACCGCAGGTGACACCGTGCCCCAATCGAAGGCGGTTCCGGTACCGCCCGCGCCGGAGTCCAACACCAGACGCTCCACGTACCCGGGGGCGTGCGGGCCGTCGGCGCTGAGCTCCGCCAGGTGTTGGGCTAGCTCCGGTCCGTGCTCGGCGGTCATGTCGATGGCGCGCCACACCTGCCGCCCGTCGGCGACGGCGCGCACTGACTCGATCAGCTTGGTCTCCGCCTGGACACTGCCTTGGTAAGGGGCGTGGATCTGCAGGGCGCTGATGCCGTCAAGGGCCAGCTCCTCCCAGCCGGTGGTGCGCCGGGAGACGGCGACATAATCCAGGCCGGGCTCCTGGGAAATAATGGCGGCGGCTTGCTCCGGCGTGACGCTGCGCGGTGAGGAAGCCTCAAAAACCAGCCCGCCATATACCGCACCGGCGGCGCGGGCGGCCTGGGCGGTGCGCGGGGAAGTCAATCCGCACACCTTATTTTCCCCAAACGCCAGCAGACGGCAGGCGCGGTCCACGTCCGGGGTGCCGGTGAGTTGCGAGCCCACCAGGAAAGCGTGCGCGTGCGCCCCCAGGCGGCGCACCGTGGCGTGGTCCCGAATGCCGGATTCCGAAACCACCACGCTGCCCTCCGGAATCCCACCGGCCAGACGCGCGGTGCGCTCCAAGTCAATGCTCAAGTCATGCAGATTGCGGTTATTAATCCCAATGACGTCCACACCGAAAGCCCGCGCGCGCTCGACCTCCTCTGCGGTAATCGCCTCCGTCAGCACATCTAGCCCTAGCGAATCCGCCAGGGCCTTGAGCTCCCGGAAGGTCTCATCATCCACAATGGACATCATCAACAAGATGGCGTCGGCGCCATAGTATCGTGCCGCATAGACCTGAATGGGATCAATGATGAAGTCCTTACATAGCACCGGCAGGTGCGTGGACAGCGCCACTGTTTGCAGGTGGTCATAGTCCCCGCCAAAGCGCTCCGGCTCGCAGAGCACCGAAATCGCAGAGGCATAGCGCGAGTAGATCCGCGCAATCGCGCCCGGCTCGTAGTGCGCGCGAATTACCCCCAGCGACGGCGAGGAGGACTTGCATTCCATAATGAAGCGGTTGGTTCCCCGCAGTGCTTCCGTAAAGGAGCGCTGCGAGCGCGGCAGGGCGTCCAAGTCCACGTGCGCGAGGCGCTCACGGATGGCGGGCAGGTGCGTGCGCCGCGCGGCCACAATGCCCTCGAGCACTGTGGGCAGCGCCGCCTGTTGGCTCTGGTCCATCTCCCCTACTCCTTGACCGTCGGCTCTGTCGCAGGGGCAGGCTCAGCCACAGGCGCAGGCTCAGTCGCTGCCGCCACGGATTCCTGCTGCGCCCCGTAGTTTGCGGCCTCGTGCTTAGCCAGCCACTGCTCCACTGCGCCGGAGGAAATCAGCTCCTTCGCGCGCTCAACGCCGTGCGCAATGCTGTCCGCCTGGCCGTCGAGGTAGAACATCGCCCCGGCGGTAGCCGCGATGGCATCCACGTGCGCGGGCTTACCTTGGCCTGCAAAAACCGCGCGAATGTGGCGCGCATTTTCCGCACCGTCCCCGCCGGCTAGGTCTGCAAGCTCGTGCTTGCCGATGCCCATTGCCTCCGGCGTAAGCTCATAGCTGTCAATGTTGCCATCCTTGAGCTCCCAGACAGTGGTGGTGCCATGGACGGCGATCTCGTCCGTGCCCGCACCGTGGACCACCAGGGCGCGCCGACGGCCGAGTTCACGGAAGACCTGGGCAATGAGCTGGCCTTGGGCGGGATTAGCAATGCCCATGATCTGTAGTTCCGGCCGGGCGGGTGAGAGCAGCGGGCCCATGGTGTTAAACAGCGTGGACACCCCTAGTGCCTTGCGCACTGGTTGCACGTGGGCCACCGCCGGGTTGTAGGCCGGGGCGAAGAGGAAGGTGAAGTTGGAGGCCTCAAATTGGCGCAGGGCGCGCTGTGGGTCTAAGTCCAGGGGGATGTTCAGGGCTTCCAGGACGTCGGCGGAGCCGGATTTGGAGGAGACCGAACGGTTGCCATGCTTGACCATTTTCACCCCGCCAGCGGCAGCCACCAGGGAGGCCGCCGTGGTGATGTTGATGGTATTGGCGCCATCGCCACCGGTTCCTGCGGTGTCCATTAGGCCCTCGCCGGTGACGGGGAAAGGATAACCGGCCTTGAGGAAGGCCTTGGCGGCACCAGCGACATCGGCAAAAGTCTCGCCCCGAGTGCGGATGTGGGTGAGCAACGCGGCGATGTGAATATCATCGTAATCCCCCACGGTCAGCGGGGTGAAGACCTCCACGGCCTCCTCCACGGTGGGAGCACGGTTATCCAGGAAGCGGCGCAGGGTGGTCAGGGAGTCAGTGTTTGTCATCAGTATCAACCTCTACTTGTGGTGGATGGGTTTAGCAGTGCGCACCTAGCGGGCGGTCAGTTGCGCAATGCAGCGCTCCAGCATGATGGGACCGGTGGGAGTCAGCACAGATTCCGGGTGGAATTGCACGCCCAGGGCCTTACCGTCTAGGGTCTCTGCGGCCATGACTACCTCGCCAATGTCCGTGGCGGTCGTAGCCAAGGCGCGCATGCCCTCGGGTACTGCGGTACAGCCCAGCGAATGATAGCGAGCCACCGGAACCTGGGTGCCCACGTAGTCTGGCTGGTCCGGCTCGGTATCAGTGGTTAGTCCGGTAAAGATGGGGTGCACCGCGCCCGCCGGGGTCAGCGTCATGGGAACGGAGACGCCATGCACCGGGCCGCAGGGCTCTACGGTGCCACCGTGGCGGTGCAGCAAAGCCTGGAAGCCCAGACAGATCCCCAGTACGGGGATCTGGCCCAGCACGCGGTCGAGTAGTTCCATCATGTTGCCCGCCTGGGTGGGGTGGCCCGGGCCGGGCGAAAGGCAAATCAAGTCCGGGCGGGCAGCCAGCACCTCATCGACCGGCACGGTATTACGAAAGACCGTGGTATTAAACCCAGCCAGGGCGTCTACCAGGTTGTAGACAAAGGAGTCATGGTTGTCGATCAGCACGACGTGTGGGCCGGTTGCGTTCATTAGCGGATCACCTCCAAGGTAGCGTGGTGGGCTTGGGCAATGGCGCCCAGGACGGCGTAGGCTTTGTGCAGGGTTTCATCGGCCTCGGATTGAGGGACGGAATCGCGCACTACCCCGGCGCCGGCTTGGACAACGGCGCGGCCATTCTTCACGTACGCGGAGCGAATCACAATGCAATTATCCATCGAGCCATCGCCCTTGAGGTAGCCCACTGCCCCACCATAGGAGCCGCGGCGCGTGCCTTCTGTCTGGCGGATGAGTTCAGTCGCCCGCAGCTTTGGCGCCCCGGTGAGCGTGCCCATGTTCATACACGCCCGGTAGGCGTCCAGGGCATCAAAGTCCGGGTGCAGCGTGGCGGTGACCCGGGAGACCAGATGCATCACCCGAGAGTAGCGATCCACTTGCAGTAGCTCTGCTACTTGGCGGGTCTGGGGCACGGCCACCCGCGCGAGGTCATTGCGCGCGAGGTCTACCAGCATGGTGTGCTCGGCTACTTCCTTGGCGTCGGTGCGCATGCCCAACTCATTGCGGATATCCAATTCGTGGTTTACGCTGCCATCGGGGTTCAGCCCGCGCGGGCGCGTGCCCGCAATCGGATAAAGCTGCACCTGCCGCGACTCTGCATCGAATTTCAGATTCGATTCCGGGGAGGCCCCAAAGAGCTCATAGTCCTTGCCGCGGACATAGAACATATACGGCGAGGGATTGGTGGCGCGCAGGGTGCGGTATGCGGCGAAAGTATCCGGGCAATCCAGCTCAAAAGAGCGTGCGGGCACTACTTGGTAGATGTCCCCCGCGTCAATGTCTTTTTGTAACTGTGATACAAAGCCGCGGAAGGTGGCATCGTCTACCGATGCCACCGCCTGCAGGCGATCCAGTCCCCCACCAGGGGTACCTGCGGGGCTGGGGGTTGCGGGGGCATCGGCAAGCTCAAGCTCTGCGGCAGTGGTAGCCGCGCGCTCCAGATCGGCCTGCAGCGCTGCGGGATCAACATTGACCCCATGCACGGTGGCCTGGCCGGTAAGGTGGTCGACCACCAGCAAGGTCTGGGCGACGACAAACTCATAGTCGGGATAATCATTCGGCCCCGGCGCCACCGACGGCAACTGCTCAAAGGTATCCAAAAAATCAAAGGCAAACCCGCCGCCCACAAAGGGCAACATCGCGGACTGGTAGCCCGCGTCCAGCTGCACGCTGCGCAGGACCTCCACGGTGGAGACGTCTAGCAGGCGCTGGCGCTCGTCGGCACTGTGGGAGCGGGCGAAGACAAACTCCTCGCCGTCGGCATACTCACGCAGCTGCTCGCGCAGGCGCTCACGCATAGCCTCCCCCGTGGGGGTCAGCGCGTGGACAGCGACCCGCTGGCCGTTGCAGGTAATCCGCAAGGCGGCCTGAACAATGGCCAAGCACTTGAGGTTCTTCTTTGACTCAATGTCCGCGGCCTCAAGCAGCAAACTATCGTGCGGGGTGGCCAAAGCCTGGAAAAGCTGCGCGGTATCAGTGTGGTAGGTGATGTCGCGCGAGCTGGTATGAAACGTCGCATGAGCCAACGGCATGGGCGCCCTTTCGCAGTAACGGGATGATTCTGACTAGATTTCTGTTGCTTGTTCTATTTTGTCAGGTCCGCGCGTTCTGCGAGTGCTCGGGGTTTAAAAACCGCCACAGGCCCGCAGTGCGCGGGCCCAAAATTTAGGGGAGCTGAAAACTGGCCCGCAGATTATGCGCGCCACCACCAGGACGCAGCCGCGGCCCGGTGTACCGGAAAGAGGATTCGGAGGTGTTTCACACCGCACACCTTAGCACAGTTTGAGGCTGGGGCAATATGGCTGCGCACGTGGCCAGCCGTCGGGGCAATATGGCTGCACACGCTGGTTGAAGCCGAAATTACCCCCTTTAGGACCCCCAAATGCGGCATTTCTACCGGCCAGCAGGTAAATTACCGGTCACATCAAACATTTCTTCCACTACAAGAAAGTCGACATAATGAAGATTCTTTCCCGTCCCCGTAAGGCTCTGGCGCTCATCGGCGCCTCCGCCCTCCTGCTCGCAGGCTGCTCCAGCGACTCCGGCTCCACAGATTCCACCCAGGGTGGCAAGGACGGCGAGTCCTACTCCATTGGCATCAACCAGCTGGTCCAGCACCCCGCTTTGGATGCTGCCGCAGAGGGCTTCAAGGAAGCCTTCGAGGAAGCTGGCGTAAACGTAGAGTGGGACGAGCAGAACGCCAACGGCGAGCAGTCTACTGCCCTGTCCATCGCCCAGCAGCTGGCTGGCAAGAAGCACGACCTCAACCTGGCCATCGCCACCCCGGCAGCCCAGGCTATGGCCAAGACTGTCAAGGACACCCCGGTGCTGTTCACCGCCGTCACCGATGCCGTGGCGGCCGAGCTGGTGGCCTCTAACGATGCCCCCGGTGGCAACGTCACCGGCACCTCCGACATCGCCCC
The DNA here is from genome assembly GCF_011038655.2 of Corynebacterium lizhenjunii. NCBI lineage: Bacteria > Bacillati > Actinomycetota > Actinomycetes > Mycobacteriales > Corynebacteriaceae > Corynebacterium > Corynebacterium lizhenjunii. The sequence goes on along the minus strand of NZ_CP064954.1, from coordinate 2,570,123 downwards.
CATCGAGGAGCAGGTCAAGCTGCTGCGCCAGCTGGTGCCGAACGCCAAGAGCATCGGCGTTGTCTACGCCTCCGGTGAGGTCAACTCGCAGGTGCAGGTGGACGAGCTGAAGAAGGTTGCCTCCGGCCTGGGCCTGGAGGTCAAGACTCAGACTGTCACCTCCGTTAATGAGATCCCGCAGGCTGCCCAAGCGCTGGGAGCGGTGGACACCATCTACGTCCCTACTGACAACATGGTGGTCTCCGGCATCGCCTCCCTGGTCAAGGTGGCAAATGAGAAGAAGATCCCGGTCATCGGCGCTGAGGCCGGCACTGTGGAGGGCGGCGCGGTAGCCACCCTGGGCATCGACTACGAGGCCCTGGGCCGCCAGACGGGCCAGATGGCCCTGAAGATCCTGCGCGAGGGCGCAGACCCGGCCACCACCCCGGTGGAGACCGCCAATGAGTTCACCTACGTGGTAAATAAGGAAGCCGCGAAGGCTCAGGGCGTTGAGATTCCCGCTGAGATCCTGGAGCAGGCTGAAACCGTATGATCGGCGCGCTGGAACTAGGCCTTATCTACGCGGTATTGGCCATTGGCGTTTATCTGACCTTCCGCGTGCTGGACTTTCCGGATCTGACGGTGGACGGCTCCTTTACCACCGGAGCCGCCACTGCCGCGGTGTTGATCTCCAACGATGTCAATCCCTTCGCTGCCAGCGTGGCCGGCTTTGCGGCGGGCTGCGTAGCCGGTCTGGTCACCGGCTTGCTGCACACCAAGGGCGGCATCAATGGGCTGCTGGCCGGCATCTTGACCATGATCGCCCTGTGGTCCATCAACCTGCGCATCATGGGCAGCGCCAACATTCCGCTGCTGTCCACGTCCAGCGTCTTTGACCCCGTGCTGGACCTGATGGGGACCTGGGCGGGCGTGGGGCTCCTGGCGGCATCGGCAGCAATTGTGGTGGCCGTGGTGGTGTGGTTCCTGTCTACCGACCTGGGCCTGAGCCTGCGCGCCACGGGAGATAATGAACAGATGATCACCTCCTTTGGCGTGTCTACCGATGCCACTAAGATGCTCACCCTGGCCTTGTCCAACGGCTTCGTGGGCTTGGCGGGTGCCCTGGTGGCCCAGTACCAAGGCTTTGCGGATATTTCCATGGGCATTGGCCTGATCCTGGTGGGTTTGGCTTCCGTCATCGTGGGTCAGGCACTGCTGCCCCAGCGCAACATGTGGCTGGTGGTTGGCTCCGTGGCTATCGGCGCGGTGGTCTACCGCCTGATCATTTTCGCCGCCTTGTCCGTGGGCCTGAACCCGAATGACATGAAGCTGATTAGCGCCCTGCTGGTGGTGGCCGCCCTGCTGCTACCCCGTCTGGGTGGCAGCGGCAATCTGCTGAAGCGAAAGGGTGCTCGTGCTTAAGATTTCTGGAGTATTCAAGACCTTCTTCCCCGGCACCGTCAATGAGCGCCGTGCCCTGGTGGACATCGACCTGGAGCTTGCCCCCGGGGACTTTGTGACCATCATCGGCTCCAACGGCGCGGGCAAGTCCACCCTGCTCAATTCCGTGGCCGGGCGCCTGCCAGTGGACCAAGGCAGCATCTCTATTGATGGCCGCGACGTTACCCGCCAGGGCGAGCACACCCGTGCCCGCGTGGTGGGCCGCGTCTTCCAGGACCCGATGGCTGGCACCGCCCCTCACCTGACCATTGAGGAAAACCTCTCTCTGGCCTATCTGCGCGGCAAGCCGCGGGGCCTGAAACTGGGTCTCAACTCGAAGCGCCGTGAGCTCTTCCGTGAGGAGCTGGCCAAGCTGGAGCTGGGTCTGGAGGATCGCCTGTCTGCCCGCGTGGGACTGCTTTCCGGCGGCCAGCGCCAGGCCCTGTCGCTGCTGATGGCCGGGTTTACCCGCCCCAAGGTCATGTTGCTGGATGAGCACACCGCCGCTTTGGACCCCCAGCGCGCCGAGCTGGTGACCGACCTGACCCAGCGCATTGTCGCCGAGGGCAACCTGACCACCCTGATGGTCACCCACAATATGGCCCAGGCCCTGCGGGTGGGCAACCGCCTGATCATGATGCACGAGGGCAGGATTATCTACTCTGCCGATGCCCCTACCAAGTCCCGCTTGCAAGTCGAGGACCTCATGGCCGAGTTTGCCAAGATCAAGGGCGCGACCTCCGACCGTACGCTCTTGCAGTAGCGCCGCCTGGCGGCGCAGAAGATGCGGCCGTAGCCCGCACTGTTCATCCAAGAGAAAAAGGCCGTGGTTTCACGTGAAACCACGGCCCTTTTGTTGCCAGCCCTGCGCTGTTAGCGGTTACGCAGCCGGTGCTGGCATAGGACTTCAGCCACGTGCCCCAACACATTGTGGAATAGCAGATTCTCTAGAAGTTCGGGGCGGATTGTCAATAGAGTAGACCAACGTCTACTCTTCCCGGTTTTCCTTGTTCCATGCAGATGGGGCCAGTTGGCTCAAAGCGAAGTCGCAGATAAGGAGAAACCATGGCTTACTCACCACCAATTCAGAAGTTTGCCGGGAACACTCTAAGTTTGGCACGTTGCGGGAGTAAATAAGATGCACGTTCCAAAATCACGATCTCTGATTCCTCTCGGAATCGCCGCAGCTGCAACAGTGCTCCTGGTCTTCGACGTTATCACCCCGAGCGGGTTTCTAGGGGCTGCAGGCGTCATGTTGATCGCTTCTACCATCGTCTTCATAATGGCAGTTGTAGGCCCACAGAAGGATGAAGAAGGGAGGCAGCACACTGACGGTTCTTTTTGACGGGCTAATGGTCAAAATGTGTTGGTGAATTTGTCTGTTTCTGTGCTCCGTGCTGGTGGTATTAGGAATGATTTACTGTTCTGGGGTAAATGAGCGGTCAATGCACTGAAATCCCACAGGCCACCGGCCAAGTGTGATATGGGGGCGTAGACGATGAGGGGATGAGTACTAAACATCCCCCATGTCCGGTGTGCGCCGGGCGAAGTATCAAGCATGGAACGACTACGAGTAGCCGCCAGCGTTGGCGCTGCAAGGAGTGCGGGCACACCTTTACCCGTTGCCACGACGACGCCGGCCAAGCGATGTGGTTTAGAGTCTTCGTTGACTGGCTCACCAGCGGAATTTCACTAAACACGCTGGCCAAGATACACAAGGTGAGCGTGTCGACACTCCAACGCCGCTTCGCTACCTTCTGGTACGTGCAACCACCAATGCCAGCAGACCCCCACCGGGTCTATGACCAGGTCTTTATCGATGGGACATACTTCAACACAAAATGCCTGCTTGTCCTAGCCGACTGCGACCATGTCATCTCATGGTTCTGGGGATACACCGAAGATTCCTGGGCCTACGGCCGATTACTCGACACTATTGCCCCGCCACTGATTGCAACGACAGATGGCCATAAAGGCTCAGCAAAAGCCATCCGAAACACCTGGCCTGAGACCAAAATCCAACGCTGCCTCGTCCACGTCAAACGAAATATCCAAACCGCTACAGGTCTTCATCCCACATCAGCAATGGGCAAGGCACTACGCCGACTATCCCTAGAGCTACTGCACATAGACGATCTCGACCAGGCCGCCGACTGGACGATAAAGCTGCAGAAGTTCGGTCAAACCTTCAACACGCAGCTCAATGAGAAAAGCTACGTCAAAGACACCCCGCTTGAGCAGATCCCGAAATCGAAGCGCCATAACAAAAGGTGGTGGTACACCCACTACACCCACCGAGCCGCCTACATGCAGCTGGTGCGACTTTCCAAGGCCGGTCACTTGTTTACCTACCTGACCGAAAAGCAGGGCACCATCGCCTATAAAAGCACCACCAACAGCCTAGAAGGTGGCATCAACTCCCCGATAAAAAGCCTCCTGCACGCCCACAGAGGCCTCAGAGATGAACATCAACGCATCGCCTGCGACTGGTGGCTCTACACCCACACACAACACCCACGCGACCCCGTAGACATCGCCAGAGAACAAAATTGGGGCAAGGACGCAACCGCCAAAGCCACGATCCTTGCCCACCACGAGCGCCAAACCGCCAACGGTCACGACGACGGGCGGCCCGCACTCCTCGACAACGCCATCGACGCTGACTACAACCACAGTATGGGAATCAGGAAAGGCACCATCCACTAACCCCCACCAACACATTCTGACCATTAAGACGACACGCCGAAAAACAACACATTTTGACCATTAGGCCTTTTTGACGCGTAGCGGAGGCCTGAAGGTGTATGAGCTAGATAAGGGATAATGGGGCGCACAGCGGCGAACAAGCGAGAGGAGGCGTATCACAGTGATTCAGGCCCGACTTCTAATTGTTGACGACGATCCAAGGCTGTTGGAGTACCTCACGGATTGCTTGACCCGGCACTCGAGGATAAATGTGGTCGGTTCAGCTGCTTCTGGACGTGCCGCGATAAACTGGCTCCAGTACAACTCCTGCGACGTCATCCTTTCGGCTCTCCGAATGCCCGATCTTGACGGATTTGAACTGCTCCGTCGTTCCCGCGAAATATCGCCATCACCTTCTTTTATCGCGATGACAGGCTTCGATACCGATGAGTCCATGATCGAGGCACTAGCCGGTGGGGCCAGCGGCTACGTTGTCAAAGGAGGTCAGCCATCTGAGTATGTCTCTGCAGTATTCGATGCCCTCGAGGGAGGTACAGCCCTTTCGCCGCAATGCGTAAGCAGGCTGGTTAATCGGACACTAGCTCCCCCACCATCAGCGAAGAATCTCTCCGAAGCCGAATTGCGGGTAGTCCGCCATGTTAGCCATGGCCTGAATACGCAACAGATTGCACAACAGCTCCACTACTCCACCGCGAACATCAAGAGACTTCTTACATCGATTTACCGCAAGATGAACGTGTCTAATCGAACAGAACTCATCATCAAGCTCAATCGATAACAAAAGCCCCTGCTGTTAGCGGTTGCGCAAGCGGTGCTGGCACAGGGCTTCAGCCACGCGCAGATCATAGGCGAACAGCCGCGGGGCTAGTTCGGCTACATCGGCAATCTTCTGCTGGTCCTCATTCAAAAGCGCCAGCACATCGGGTGCCTGGATCAGGCCGTTGGCTACCGCACGGAAGGCCAGCGAGTAGACATAGGAGATATACGGCATGGACGCCGCAGCGACGAAGGGGGTATCGCTACCCGCGAAGGCATTCAACGCCAGGAGCGTGTGGGCCACGGAAGTATCCAGACCCACTGCACCCAGATCTACCTGCAGGCGCTGCGCATTTTGCTGCAAATGGCTGATGGACCCCAGACGGAAGAAGTCCGCGTCCCGGTCGAAGCATTCGCGCAGCGCGGCCACACGGGCGGCCTCATCGCACACGGCAGAACTAGGCGGCGTGGGCACATCACTAGTAGCCTGCATAAGAATCAGCGGGCGGGTAACCCCATCCACGCCGGTGGCGGCAGCGGCCTCCAGTTCTGGAGATCCCTCAATGGGCGCGTCCCACGGCTGCGCAATAAGCTGTGTTTGCACTAGCGCGAGCACCTTGCCTGCAGGGCGCAGCGGCGGGGTGGTCTCCAGGCGCACCAGCGCCTCCACGGCCTCGCCCGGTTCCTGGTGCAGGCGCTCAATCACGGCCTTGAAGGCCTGACGCAGCGGGGCATCCCGCCCGTAGTGCGCCGCGGTCCGCAACGCCACGTACTCCTGCCAGACATCGGCCAGGGAGGCATCGGCAGGCTCGGAGCCCTCGGCGGCATCGGCAGACTCGTCGGGCACGCTCATCACCAGGGCACTGGGGGCCGGGCGGGCAGGGGCCAGCAGATCAGAGAGGTACTCATCCTCCCGCAAATCCAGAATCAGGGGCCCTTGGCCGGCGAGCTCCTCCGGGAAGGCAAAGCCGCCCTCGACGGGCTCCAGCGGCACCGGCGTGCTGGCAGGCTGGGCCAGCGGCCACGCCCAGCCCAACAGGTCCAGGTCCTCCTCGCCGGACTGCTCCACGGTAATGGTGCCCTCTTCCAGCACCGCGCGGAACACCAGCGGGGTGCGCTTGATGGTCGCCAGCGCGGCGTAGATGAGGTCCCGGGACGCGGATGCCTCATACTCAATCACCCGGCGCTGCGGCGGCTGCGCCTGATGCGTGGCCAGCTCTGCGGGCGAAAGGCTGTCCAGGTAGTCCTCGTAGGACAAGGTAGACCATAACAGGTAGAGCTCTAGCGTGGACTGGCGCTTGAGCGCCGCGCGCAGCGTGCGATTGGATACTGAGACGCTGTGGTGCGCCGCGGTGTCCCCGTGCGTGGTGGCCAGGTCCTTGATTTTGGCGCGCTTATCGATGGCCACAAACTTGGCCATCGGCAACGCCTTGGGCGCATGGACCACAAAGTTGGCGTCAATGTCCAGCTGGTCAGCATAGATAAGCTGCTTATCAAAGTACTCCACGGGTTCGGCGCCCGTGCGCTTGACGCGGCTGCGCAGCGTGGCCGGCAGCACCACAAAGTCCAGGCTATAGCCGGCCTCGCTGCTCACGGTCTCCACCCGGTAGGTCTCATCCGCCCCGAAGGTCCGCGTGCCCTTCTCAAAAACAATCTGCTTCCCCGGCGCTGAGGCCAGCGTGTAGCTAAACGGCGACAGCTGCCCTGCGGCATCAATAAACCGGAAGCCGGTGCCACGCGGGCCCTCATTCTTCGCGCGCATATGCAGCGCCTCCGCGATGGAAAACACGCGGGAATCTAGCTCCTCGCCGTCACGGAACACCGTGAACTCATAGCGGCCCACCCAGGGGTCCTCATAGGCGTCCGCAGGAAAGACCTCAAGCTCGCCGGGCTCGACGTCCTCTTCGGAAATCAGCTCTGGCTCCCCGCCCACCGGAACATAGACCAATTGGGTGCTCCACTGCCCTTCCGTGGCATTAATCCGCAGCGTTGGCGACTGCACAAAAACCGGCCGGTGGTCCAGGCCGCGGGCATTCGGCAGCGTCTTTTTGTCCGCATCCCACTCGAACTCTGGCGCCGCGGTTACCTCCCACGTCACCGCCCCATGCCGCGGCACGCTAACGCGCAGCTGCCCCGGCGCCGCGCCCGTCAGGTCCAGGGTGGCAATGTCCCAGCCGCCCCATTGGCCGTGGGCATGGGCGTTGCGCAGCACGGGGGCATCGGCAAGCTGCGCACTGGCCCCCTGCGGGCTAAACAGGCGGTAGGGCGCCGGGTACAGGCCGGCCTGCGGATTGTGCAGGCGCCCTGCAGCGTCCACCAGCAGGAGCGGCAGCTTGCCGATGCCCCCCTCTTCCCCACCAAAGCACACCTCACCCGTGGGTTCCTCCCCATCCAATAGCTGCACACGCAGCTGTGTGAAGGGCTCCGGCAGTGCCACCAGCAACGCCTCATCTTCACCGGTGGGCACGAAGAAGCGGCGCGTGTGGGCGCTGCCGTCCAAGCGCGTGGCGATGACCTGCCACAGCGGCTCCTCCAGCGGGTGCTCCGCCGCCAGCGGCGGGATATCCAACGCAATGGAATGCGTAGAGTTGCTCACCGTCAAATGCGGCAGACCGCGCAGATAAGGAGCATGAGCAAAAGTGGAAGACTGGTGGAGGCGATGGTCCTGACTCATTAGGACCATATTAGACAACCAGCCAGCCAATTTCGCACCCACCCGCCTAATGCCACACGCCGCCATGTTGTGGCTGGTAGCTCACGTGCTGGCGGGGTGCGAGTCGGGGTTTGGGTGGCCGGGGGTTTGGGGTGGTTTCACGTGAAACATTGGGGGTTGGGAGGTGAGAGGCTGAGTCATTTGAAGCCATGGTCAATTCCTGCGTGTGCGGTGATTTGGGGGTAGCCTATTGGCTGTTTGTGCTGCTAGAGTATTGAAGATGACCAAGCCGACTGTTCCTAAGATTGAGTTCGCTGCCTTTGACGCCATGTGTGAGGTGGCTTCATGGCTGAAGTCTGGTTTTTTGCGACGTGCCGCCGCAGCTGAGAAACATTCAATTCAGGAAGGGTACTGGATTGAGCAGGCGCGCCTTGTGAACAGTACTATGCGCGAGGTTGACCAAACAGATTTGGCGGAAATTACAGCGACGAGCGAATTTTTTGCGAGTCTGCTGGAGGTTGTCTGGCCAGAGGTATCTAGAAAGGCGCGAAAGTGAACTGCCAGGAACTATGCGAGGAGGTTCCCGTACATTAGGAAGTGGCGAACTTTCTAGCTCCCCTCGAGGTCTAGAGTAGCGGGCCGGGTCCTTGGCTGCGTGATTTGACGCGTCAGAAGAGGACCTGGCGTGGATTGCGCAGGGTTTGTGTTTCTGGAACCATTAAAAAATGTGGGGGTAAGGGATTATCGGCTACCGTTCCGGTAGCCGGAACGGTTCTGCCGTAGGGCTCTCGCTAACACTAGGGTGTGAATGTGTTAATGGCCACTGCCCTCAGGCGGTGGGGAAAGACCACCCTGGAGAGAGAAAATGAGCGTTGAGCTTATCACGATGTCCCACAGCCCGTTGTTGGGAATCAATGACCCTGCCCCTCAAATTGAAGTGAAACTCAATGAGGCTTTCGCTACCTTGAAGGAATACGCCAAGGATTATGACCCGGATTTGGTTATTGTCTTTACTCCGGACCACTTCAATGGCTTCTTCTACAACCTCATGCCGCCCTATTGCATCGGCTATTCGGCCGAGTCCATGGGTGATTACAAGACCACAGCGGGTCCGCTGAACGTTCCGGAGGAGGCAGCCTCCGAGCTTGCCCAATACGTAATTTCGCAAGGAATTGATGTTGCCATTTCCCGCGAGATGCTGCTGGATCACGGCGGTGCCCAGCCTCTTGAAATCCTCTTCGGGGAGTTGGATGCGAAACCGGTGATCCCGATTTTCATCAACGGTGTGGCACGCCCATTCGTGGAGATGGAGCGGGTGCGCAAGATTGGTCAAGCCGTAGGGGCATGGGCGAAGGAATACGCTGCCGCACATGACAAGAAGATTTTGATGATTGCCTCGGGTGGTCTCTCCCATGATCCACCACTGCCGCAGTGGGCGACTGCTACCGATGCCCAAAAGGACATGCTGCTGCACGGTCACCCGGACCAGGAGTCACGCGATGCCCGTGAAGCCCGGGTGATTGCTGCCGGCAAGGAGAACCTGGGCAAGGAGATGATCCAGGACATCAACCCAGAATGGGATAAGCAGTTCCTGGCGGATTGTGCTGCGGCGGACCCAACCGTATTCGACAAGTACACCGCGGATCAGATGGACGCGGATGCCGGGCATTCTTCCCACGAGGTTCGCACTTGGGTGGCGGCGTTTTCTGCGCTGCACACTGTGAATAATGGCTACAGCGTGAACTTTGAATTTTATGCGCCGATCCCGGAGTTTGTTGCTGGTTTCGGTATGACCATCGCTAAGTAATCACCCACCCCATAAGTTCGGAGATCCTCTCATGCCCTCTGCTACAGAATTATCTGCGGTAGCCCAAGCCTTGTATGCGGCTTACGCGTCTAAGAAGCCAGTTAGCCCGCCACGTGATACCCTGGCGAATCTCACCGTTGAAGACGCCTATGCCATCCAACAGGAGCAAGAGCGCGCTTTCGTAGCTGCCGGGCACACGGTAATTGGCCGGAAGATTGGCCTGACGTCGGTGGCCATGCAGCAGCAACTGGGGGTGGACTCGCCGGACTTTGGTTTCTTTACGGACAGGCTCTCCTTTGCGCCAGGCGAGCAGATTCCGGTGGACCGGTTCATTGCCCCGAAGGTGGAACCAGAGTTGGCTTTTAAGCTGAGCAAGGACCTAGGGCAAGGAGCGAGTTTCGATGATGTGCTGGGGGCCATCGAGTCTGTGCACTTAGCTGTCGAGTTGATTGACTCTCGAGTGCGGGACTGGGATATCACTTTGGCAGACACCATCGCGGATAACGCTTCTTGCGGTGCGGTGATTGTGGACCCGCGCCCGGCATCTATTGCACTTGAGGATCTCGAGGACGTTCCAGCCGTCATGTACCTCGATGGTGCGGAAGTAGGCCGCGGTTCGGGTTCGGCGGTAATGGGCCACCCGCTCAAGCCATTGGAGTGGCTGGCCAATGTCTTGGGCACCATGGGCGTACCGCTCAAGGCGGGACAGGTGGTTCTCACTGGAAGCTTCTGCGGCGCCGCCCCGGTAGCGGTCGGAAGCAAGCTGGTTGTGGATTACGGAATATACGGCAGCTTAGAAACCTCTTTCATCTAAAGACTCAATAAAGGAAAAACATGACGAAGAAGCTCACGGCAGCTATCGTCGGGCCAGGCAATATCGGTACCGACTTGATGCTTAAGCTGCTGAACCACTCGAAGAACATTGAACTGCTGTACATGGTTGGTGTTGTCGAGTCTGAAGGCATCAAGCGGGCACGCGAGAAGGGTATTGCGGCATCGGCAGAAGGCGTTGAGTGGCTACTGCAGCAGGACCCACTGCCGGATCTGGTCTTTGAAGCCACCGCCGCACCGGTACACGCAGTCAATGCGCCGCTCTACGAGCAAGCAGGGATCCGCGCAATCGATCTCACCCCGGCAGCTGTTGGCCCCTACCTGTGCCCCGCTGTGAATATGGATGGTTTGGACGGTGCCACCAATGTCAACATGATTACGTGTGGCGGCCAGGCTACTACTCCAATTGTGCGGGCTGTTACTGATGTAGTAGAGGTGGAGTACGCCGAGATTGTGGCGTCTATTTCCTCTAAGTCCGCAGGTCCAGGAACGCGCGCCAACATTGATGAGTTCTGCGAGACCACGTCCCGCGCCCTGGAGAAGATTGGCGGTGCAAAGCGCGGCAAGGCGATCATTATTCTCAACCCTGTGGAGCCTCCAATGCTCATGCGCAACACAGTGTACTGCTCTTTGCCTGCCGATGCCGCCACACCCGGCCCCCTGCAGGACCAGGTCCGGGCTTCCATCGCCAAGGCTGTAGAGACGGTTCAATCTTATGTGCCGGGGTACCGCCTGACCTCCGAGCCGCAGTTTGAAGAGGCCCGCGAGGAGTGGAACGGCTGGGGCCGTGTCACTGCCCTCATCGAGGTAAAGGGCGCTGCTGACTTCCTGCCCGAATATGCAGGAAACCTGGACATTATTACTTCCGCTGCTGTGGCTACTGCCGATAAAATGGCGGAGCTCCTGGACGCTTAAGGACAACCATGACCAAAATTCGTCTGAACGACACAACCCTGCGAGACGGCTCCCATGCCATGCGCCACCAGTACACCGAGCAGGAGGTACGGCAATTAGTGCGGGCGCTAGACGATGCCGGCATAGAGATGATCGAAGTGTCGCACGGGGACGGCATCGGTGGTTCTACGTTCAACTACGGCTTCTCCAGAACCTTTGATATGGACCTTATTGAGGCTGCAGCGCAGGAGGCCAAGAACGCCACAATTGCGGCGCTGTGCCTGCCTGGAGTGGGCTCTGAACATGACATGGAGGAGGCATGGAACCGAGGTGCGCGCATTATGCGAGTAGCCACGCACTGCTCTGAAGCCGATGTCTCTATCAATCACTTCCAGAAGGCACGCGAAATCGGCTTTGAAACCGCAGGTTTTTTGATGCTCTCGCACCGACTGGAACCGACGCAGTTGGCACAGCAGGCTCGAATCATGGTCGATGCCGGTTGCCAGTGTGTCTTCGTGGTGGACTCCGCTGGCTACTTGGTAGACGAGCAGGCGGCGCAGCGCGTGAGGGCTCTCTACGAGGAAATCGGTGCCGATGCCCAGGTGGGCTTCCACGCGCACATGAACCTGGGCTATGGCGTGGCTAACTCCGTACTGGCAGTCCAAAACGGTGCAACCCAGATTGATGGCTCGCTCTACGGCCTGGGCGCCGGCGCAGGCAACGCTCCATTGGAAGTGCTAGCCACCGTCTTCGAACGCAAAGGATTTGACTTTGGCGACGTTGACGTCAAGGCAGTCCAGGACGCGGCGGAAGATGTCCTGAAGCCCATCGCGCCGCGCCTGCCCCGCATGGACCGCGGGTCCATTGTGCAGGGACAGTGGGGTGTCTATAATTCTTTCCTTTTCCATGCAATGAACGCTGAGGAGCGCTACGGGGTCCCTACCGCGGACATCCTTGCGGAGGTTGGCCGCCGCGGTTACGTGGGCGGGCAGGAAGACATGATTATTGAAGTAGCGCTGGCGCTTCGGGGCCAGCAGTAGGCGCGTGGAATCCGAGGGTAAGCATGATGGGGCGGATTCCGGAAGCTAGCCTGACGCGCCGTGCCGGGTTTTCCGTGTGCGGCATTGTCATCATGATGGCCGGTACAGCACTTCTCACTCTGAGCCAATTGGGCACCGCCCCGGTGTCCTCCCCGGTCTGGGCCGTTACGCTCATAGGCGGATTGTCTTTCGGTGGCTGGACCTTCGTTCTGAACCTTTTCCTCATCGTGGCGCAGTACGTGATGTTGCGCCCTGCTTTCCCTAAGTCCGGGTGGTTGCAGTTGCCTGCCCTGTTGTGTGCGGCACCCATGTTGGACGTGTGGATGTGGCTACTATCCGGCCTGAGACCGGATAGCTATCTGGCCAGTTGTGGCTTGGTTGTATTGGGCATAGTCATCTTGGCTTGGGGAGTATCTTTGCTCGCGGCCAGCCAGCTCCTATTCTTACCCGGCGAGGGCTTTGTCTCTGCCGTATCCCAAAAACTGCAGCTTCCCTTCGCGAAGGTGAAGCTGCGCTTTGACCTGGGATGCGTCTTTGTGGCGCTCGTTCTTTCCGTGGGCGTTCTACATAGCTTCGACGTAGTACGCGAGGCCACTATTGCGTCTGCTGTGCTGCTGGGCCCTTTGGTGGGAGCACTGCTGCCAAGCAGCCGTGCTCTCGTTGGCACGTCTACTTGCGCAGGTTAATATACGCACGCGACGCTGCAGCGGCGACCTTCTTGACCACGTCCTTATACTCCTCCGGCTTGAAGTCCACGCACGGTCCAGAAACCGAAATGGCTGCTACCGGCACGTGCCCATGGTCAAATATGGGGGCAGCCACGCAGTTGAGGCCCAAACTGATCTCCTGCCGGTCATAGGCCACGCCATCTTCACGCACCGTGGCCAACACGGCCCGCAAGTCATCCGGGTCCGTGATGGTATAGGGAGTCCACTGGGGAAGCCCCGCAGCGATGACGGCGTCAATTTTTCCCTCATCCCAGGCAATGATGGCCTTGCCTACTCCGGTGCAAAATGCAGGCACCCTCCCTCCTATTCGTGAGGGGGCTTGCACCGAACGCAAAGAGAACAGCTTATTGGCGTAGAAGACGTCAGTGCCCACCACGTATCCCAGGTGGCACGTCTGGCGGGTGCGCTCAAAAATGGAGGACAAGAAGGGCGTGAGGATCTCCCTGATGTCGCTATGGTCGACATCGTTTTCTGTTCGCGTCAGATTGAAGAACAGCGGCCCAATCCTATATAGGTCTCCCGCTTTTTCCACTGCCCCATTAGCCACCAGAGTGGCCAGGAGGCGGAACGCGGTGGACTTTGAGAGATTTGCGCGCCGGGCCAGTTCAGACACGCCCACGCCTGTTGAGCCGTCGCTACCAAACGCATTGAGGAGGTCGAATGCTTTGTCAATCGCTCCTCGAGGTGTAGTGTTCATTGCCAACCTTCCTGCATGAGTGGAACCAGTATCTGAAAAGAGTTCCGAATTACACTACTTTGTGCCACGGAGTGGAACGCGCCGGACGGAACCTCGGGCGGTAGATAAGGTAAGGGTGCATGACCGAAATGCAAATTCCTGATTACACCACGGACGAGTTCTTCGGGCTCGAAGACAAGTGGATCGAAACCGCTCCTGGGGAGCTCACGCACTATCACGACCTGGGTGAAGGCGCACCCATCCTCTTCCTACACGGCTCCGGTACTGGAGTAACTGCCGCTGCTAACTGGTGGAACAATCTGCCGCAGATCGCGCAGGACTATCGATGTATTGCAATTGACTCCATCGGCTATGGGCAGTCCATTACTGCACCGGGTACCGAATACGGCATCAAAGAATGGGTGCGCCATGCCGTGCGGGTTCTCGATGCCCTGGGCATCGAGAAGGTCTGGATTGTCGGTAACTCCCTGGGCGGTTGGCTGGCCTTCCAGTTCGCTATTGATTTCCCGGAGCGTCTTTTGGGAATTGTCTCCATGGGTACCGGCGGAGCTAAGCTCACCAAGGCTCTAAAGGGGCACTCCAACCCGACACTGACCGAAGAGGGCATCCGCGAAACCCTCGAGCTGTTCGTGGTAGACAAGTCCTTGATTACGGATGAACTGGTGCAGCTGCGCTACCAGTCCGCGCTCAATGACACGGCCTCCTCGCGCCTCAAAGAGGTAGTCGCGGCCCGTGACCGTGACCGCTATGCCCTCCCCCTGGACTTTGACAAGCTGGCCGAACTCGACATTCCAGTCTTGTTGATCCACGGCACCAATGACAAGGTTATTCCCGTCTCCCGTACCTGGGACCTCTTGAATACGGTGCCCAATGCTGACGCCCACATTTTCTCGCAGTGCGGCCACTGGTCCCAGGTTGAGCGCGCGGAGGAGTTCAATCAGGTCATTACCTCCTGGCTGGCTACTCGCGTCTAATTCGCTGCGCGCGCAGGCTTTAGCCTTATACGCTAGAGGCATGTCTTATGGCGCAGAAGCAACCCGCATCCTGGCTTACGTTGCCGGGAATGAACCCGTTACCTCCCACCATGTCGTGGCTGAGGAGTTGGGTATGGATTTGATAACCACTGATGAAGCCCTGCTGCTCCTTGAGCGGCGGGGTTTGGTTGATTTTTGGATCAGTATGGTGGGCGATTATGTGACCATACAGACCACGGCGCAAGGTGCTGCTTTCGCACAAACAGGGCAACAGGTGGAATAGAAACACCACCTTGAGCTGGCTTTGTGCCAACCATTGGAACAGGGTTCTATTGCAGCTTTGAGGTCACGTAAGTTACTCCCCAACACCAGAATGGTGCATATCACAGTGGAGGGTAATGATGAGTCGAATCTCGGAGATGATCGATCCAGTTGGCGGCTTCGTCAGCGGCGCGATCTTCGCAGACCAGCAAATCTATGAGCAAGAACTGGAAAACGTCTGGCAGCGGACCTGGGTCTTCCTGGCCCACGAGTCCATGCTGCCCAAGCAGGGGTCATATATCCAGACCTACATTGGCGAGGACCCCGTCATCGTCGTACGGCAGAAGTCCGGCGCAGTCAAAGCATTTCTCAACCAATGCCGCCACCGCGGTATGCGCATCTGCCGTGCTGACCGCGGTCGCGCCAAGTCTTTTATGTGTTCCTTCCATGGTTGGGCCTATGACTTGGAAGGCAACTTGGTCTCCTTTCCGCACGAGTCCAATGCTTACCCAGAGGGCATAGATAAGTCCAAGCTCTCTGCAATCAAGGTTCCGAGGATTGAAAACTACAAGGGGTTCATCTTTGGATCGTGGGATGAGACCATCCCGCCCTTAGAGGAGTACTTGGGCAACGCAAAGTACTACTTGGACGGCTATCTAGACCGCTATGAAGGCGGAATGGAAGCTATTGCGGTCCACAAGTGGGTGCTGCCAGCGAATTGGAAGTTCAACGTAGAGCAGCCGACCTCTGATATGCAGCACTCGGAGATCTCCCACGTGTCTGCCGTGGAAGCTCTGGCTTCCGGCTCTGACACCTTTGACCGCAAGTCAGGACGCAAGAAAGTGCCGGAAGGCCGCCAGTTCCTTAGCCCCTATGGACACGGTGGCGCGTTCTTTGGCAAACGCGGTGAGGAAATCCCCAACACAGCCCCCGCGCTGGTGGATTGGGAAAACTCCGTGCGCGACAAGATTGAACAGCGTCTGGGAGAGTTCCGCGAGGTCCGCGGGCACATGAACGTTTTCCCCAACTTCATGATGTTGGGTAACTACACCTTCCGCGTCACCCATCCCCGCGGACCAGAGGAGATGGAGATTTGGTCCTGGGCTTTTGTGCCCAAGGACGCGCCGGAGGAGGTCAAAGAGGCCATCCGCGTGGACATTATGCGGACCTTCTCCCCGGGTGGCATGTTTGAGCAGGATGATGCAGAAAACTGGGAGGAGATGCAGCACATCCTGCGTGGGGCTAAGTCGCGCCAAACCGGCTTTACCTACAACATGCGCAGGCTACCGGTGGTCTATGACGATGACGGCTACCCCGGACAGTCCACGGCGCACGTTTACTCAGATAACGCGGCGTTGAATATGTATGGCTTCTACCGCGACTTGATGGAAGGCCACAGCTGGGAAGAACTAAAGCAGATGCGCCAGGGCGTCCCCGAGGTAGACAAGCGGGACTTTACCCGGGTGATGGATCCCGAAACCGCCGCAGCAGCCGCCCAGTCCGACGGCGCCTACTTCCCCACCGCAGACTCTTAGAGAGGAATTACCATGCCTGAGATTTTGGAACCCCTCGTCCCGGATGCACCCACGGAGACCTCCGCTTGGCCAGCCGGGCTAGAAGATACCCACAAGATTTCCCGCTTTCTCTATGACGAGGCCGAGCTTGTAGACAACATGCTGTTCGAAGACTGGCTGGACTGCATGCACGATGACGTTGACTATTGGGCTCCCGTCCGGGAGAACCGGGTTGCCCGCGAGCGCAAGGAGGAGTTCTACCCTCGGGGGACCTCTGTGTATTTCGAAGAATCCAAAGCCTTCTTGGCCCAGCGGGTCTTCCGGCTCAATACGCACATGGCGTGGGCTGAAGAACCCCCGTCACGTTCTCGCCATCTGGTCACGAACATCCGCGTGGACCAACGTTCTGACGGTAACTTCAACGCCCGCTCGAACTTCTTCATCTACCGCTCACGTGGGGAGAGGTACCAGGACACTATTGCCGGTGAACGCCGCGATGTCATAGTTCCCGCCCCGCAGTCACGCTATGGCTACCTGGTGCTCGAACGCGAAATCCGCTTCGACCAAGCCACCATTTTGACTAAGAACCTCAGCTTGTTCTACTAGGAGGACTGTTATGCGAACCACTCAACTCAAACGCATTGGCGTGGTGGTCAGCGACCTTGACCAGGCGGTGGCTAGCTACGGCAAGATTTATGGCATTCAGAGTTGGCAGTTTGCTGATGCCGCTCCTGCCGACGCCACCTCTCACGGCCGCCGCACCTTGCGCACCCCCGGCACATGGCGCAGTGCGCTAGGCACAACCCTGCCGCAGGAAGACGCACCCGGTCCCTTCGGTAATCCTGCTCAATCGGTTACCTTTGAGCTCATTCAGCCCACCGGTGGGGAGACGCCTTTTAATGAACAGCTGCTGTCTAAGGGCGAGGGCATCACCTTCATTCAGGTAGCAGCCGAGGGCGGGGACCCTGCAGAGCACTTCGCCCAGCTGGGAATCACCGCAGCGTACAGTGCGTCTATTGGCGGGCAGTGCAGGACGTGGTGGGATACCCGCAAGCAGTTGGGTGGATTCTACGTGGAGATGGTGCCCGTAGACGCTCCCGCTGCAGAACCTGCCCCGGCAGACACCGCTCTTTTGCCGGCCCAGGGGATTTACCACTTTGGTGTGCTGGTGGATGATGTCATGGAGGTCCTTCCCCACTACCGGGATATCTTCGGACTGGAGTCATTCGATATGAAGACGTGGGAGTCCGGCGAGGGCCGCCTGGATGCCCCTCAGTATCGCGGGAACACCGATCCGGTGGGCTACTTTACTGCCCAGGCACATGCCCAGGACTTCGGCTTTGAGATTATCTCTATGAAGTATGGCAGCTGCCATTACAACCGGGAGTTCCTTGATCACCGCGGCCCAGGTATCCACCACATTTTCGCGTGGATGACCACGCAAGAGCAGCAGTGGGAAGAGCTCACTTCGGCGATGACCGCAGCGGGCTATCCCGTTGTCATGGGCTCTCCGCTACGAGCCGGAGCGGCTGAGTTTGGCTACTTTGATACTTTCGACGCTCTGGGCGGATACTTGGTTGAGATTGTCATTCGCCGTTTCCAAGGCAAGCCAGAGCACATGAGTCCGGACTGGATTGTGGACTACTCGGAGGCGGTATAGATGCTGCGCTCAATCCATAGTGCCCAAACTGCCCCGGAGGGATTGCTTTCCGATGTCCGCGCTATTCGCCAGCGAGCAGGAATTCATCAAGCAGAACAGTATGTCAGCCTGGTTCCTGGCGAGTACGTCACCGCAGTGACCTTACTGGCTCAAGATGAACACAGCTTTTCTACCCTGATCCGTGAACTTGTGGACTACCCGGCCTTTCGCACCCTGCTGGAGACCGGGAGCACTGAACTCTATCAGCAGTGCACCTTTGAGATGCACGCCGGGAAATGGAGCCCTGCAGGCCGGGAGGGCTCAGTTATCCATTGGCCCGCTCAGGGTCCGGTCAGCATCCTTATCCAAGGTGCCTATGGCGCCAATGAGCATATGCGGGCTCTCACTATCCAAGAGATAGTGGACACCCGCCGAGAGCCAGGCTGCGAGTTTTATGCCTGGATGGAAAACGTCGAACTCCCCAACCACCTCATGCTGCTAGAGCGCTGGACAGACCAACAGATCTATGACGCCCATTGGTTGGGGCGCATGGCGACTAGTGACTATCGGGGCGATTCGGGCCGAAGCGCAGTCTCTCCTGTACGCGGGGTTGCCAGCCGCGAGTTCTACCGGCAACAACCATTCGAGTTTCATTACGGGCGGCTGCTGCCTGCAAACGTCCGTCACTATTCACACACCGTTACCTGGACCCCGCGTTAAGCGCCGGTCCCCTTCTAGGCACTGGAGGCCTTCACCATGACTTCCACTACCGCGGCAACTCCTACCCCCGGACAATTGCCCGCTCAAACCAAAGATCCTAAGGAACGTCGGATTGCATTGGCGTCCTCCTTCTTGGGCGCCACTGTTGAATACTATGACTTCCTGCTGTATGCAGCGGCGGCTGGCCTGGTCTTCCCGCAGCTGTTTTTCGACGGCATAGACCACAAACTCGCCACCACCTTGTCGTTCGTCATCTTGCTCACGGGTTACTTGGCCCGTCCGCTGGGTTCCATGGCCTTTGGGCACTTCGGCGACAAGTACGGGCGCAAGAACGTCTTGATTGTCACCCTGATGATGATGGGCTTTGTTTCGCTGGCAATCGGACTTATGCCTTCGTCATTGGTTATCGGCTCTGCGGCTCCCATCCTCCTAGTTATCCTGCGCATTACCCAAGGCGTGGCCATTGGTGGTGAGTGGGCAGGTGCCACCCTGATGGCCATGGAGCATTCCGCCAACGGCAAGAAGGGACTGGGGGCATCGATAGCCATTGCCGGCGGCCCGGCGGGTGCGGTGCTCTCCACTCTGGTGCTAGCCCTCTTCGCCGCGATTTCCGGCGAGAGCTTTGCTAACCCGGAAAAGTACTTTGCCACCGACTGGGGTTGGCGGGTGCCTTTCCTGCTGTCCTTCGTGATTGTCCTCATTGGCCTTTTTATGCGCGCCCACGTCAAGGAGTCGCCGGAATTTGAGGCGGCGCGTAGGGCAGGCAAGGTCCACACCGGCGTCCCCCTTGTACGCATGTTGCGTGAAGCTCCGAAGGATCTAGTGCTTGGCATCCTGGCCGGTGTCGGAGGTCTGTTTGTTCAGGGAGCGCAGGGCTCCTTTATGGTGCCGCACATCGTCGCGTCGACCGCCGCAATGGAAACTCCCGTTTCTCGCTCGAGTGCTTTGATGATGATTACGGTGGGGTCAGTCATGGCCATCTTCGTTATGCCGGCCCTGGCGGCACTCTCAGACCGGCTGGGGCGCCGTCGGGTTATGCTCGCCGGTGGTGTCGTCTCCGTGCTGGGAATCTGGGCGGTATTCGCGTTAATTGGGACAGGGGAACCGCTCAAGGTATGGATTGGCATGGTCTTGATGGTGGGTGTAGTCCAACCCGCGCAGTATGGCCCCATTGGTGCCTTCATTTCAGAGAAGTTCTCCCCGGAGCTGCGCTACACCGGCTCAGGCATCACCTTCCAAATGGCATCCATCTTGGGTGCCGGAATGGCTCCCTTGATCGCCAACAGGGTGGTGACTGTGGAGTCTGGCTTGACCCCGTTGGCGTGGGTGATTACCGGTGCGTTTGCTATTTCTTCCCTGGCAATTTTCTTGTCACGGGAGACCGCGCACCCGATGTCCCACGTCGAGCGTTTTGAAGAAACCAACCTATTTAAGGGCTAAACCCCCTGCTTAAGCGCTACATATTCCGTGTCGGGACATGCGTGTTCCGGCAGGCGGAACGCAGTGGCCTTAACCCTAGCGTTGTGTGAAATAGTGCTATGCATGCGGACGGTGTGAGTGCAATTACAAACGTGCAACAAGTTCCCCATGCGTTGCACTTCACACAGTTGCAGGTCCTTAGGCCGAAGAGAATGGAGTACATAGTGAGCTGTGCGCAAGCCCCACGCGGGAAGAACACGATAACGCGTCCCGAAGGACTCGACACCAACTTTGACGTTTCTGGGATGGTAGACCCCGACGGTGGACTTATCGATCGCCGCATTTTTTCTGATCCATTGATTTACGCCCAGGAACAGCGGCGAATCTTTGCCCGCTCCTGGCTGTTCATTGCCCACGACTCGCAATTTGAAAAGGCTGGAGACTTCTTCCAAACCTACATGGGTGAGGACCCAGTCATTGCGGTGCGCAACAAGAAGGGCGAGATCAATGTTGTGCTCAACAGCTGCCGCCACCGTGGCGCGCGCGTATGCCGCGCGGACTTGGGCCGTACCAAGAACTTCACCTGTACTTATCACGGCTGGGCCTATGACCTTGACGGAGAACTGGTCTCCGTGCCGAATGAGACCTACTATGACGAGTCCTTCAAGCGCGAGGAATGGGGCCTGGTGCGAGTGCCGCGGGTGGAGTCCTACAAGGGTCTGGTTTTCGCCAATTGGGATGAAAACGCAGAGCCGCTGGAAGACGCCTTGGGTGATATGCGCTGGTACATCGACGCCTTCATGGACCGTGACCCGGCTGGCACGTATGTGGTGGAGGGGGTAACCAAGTGGGTGCTCGAAGGCAACTGGAAGTTGGCGGCAGAGCAGTTTGCTACCGACTGGTACCACGTGACTATGTCCCATGCTTCGGCGTTGATGATTCTCTCCCCCACCGGAAAGGGCCCAAAGAAGGAGATTGCAGAGCGCAAGGGCTTGCAGTTTTCCGATGCCCATGGCAATGGCGCAGGTTTTCCCGTGCACCCCCGCAACCGCTTTGACGCCCAACCGGTTCACGAGTATTACGACTACGACTTCCTGCGCGAGCGTCTCTCGGAAGAGCAGGTCACAGGGCCATTGACCAATGGTCACGCAACGGTCTTCCCCAACTTCTCCTACCTGCCAGTTAATGGTTCTATTCGCGTATGGCACCCGAAGGGCCCCAACAAGATGGAAGTCTGGGCATGGACTGTGCTGGACCGCAGTATGCCAGAAGATGTAGCCCGAGCCCAGCGCCTGTATAACTTGCGCACTTTCGGACCGTCGGGTGTCTTTGAGCAAGACGACGGGGAAAACTGGTCGGAGTGCCAGGCCAATGCCCACGCGTTCATGGTGCAAAACACTACCTTGAACTATCAAATGGGCCTGGGCAGCGCTACTGAGCGCGAAGGCTACCCCGGCAAGACCTCAGAGTTGTACTCAGATGAAGCCGGGCGAAATCTCTACCGTCGCTGGCGGGAGCTGATGAATACCCCAGCCTGGCATGAAGAGTTCAAATAGTTCCCATCACCCAAACCCCAGATCCATAAGGAGTCCACATGACGCAACCGATTAAGGTCGCAGTCCTCGATGATATCGAGCAGGAAGAGGCAATTGTAGTTACCAAAGAGGTGACCGGCTACGAGGAACCAATTGCCCTCTTCCGTACCGAGGATGATGAGGTTTATGCTCTCAATGACACGTGCACGCATGAGACCGCTTCTTTGGCTGACGGCTGGATTGAAGGCTGCGAAGTGGAGTGCCCGCTCCACTCCGCCAAGTTCGATCTGTGCAGTGGCAAGGTACTGTGCATGCCGGCTACTGAGGACGCCCCAACGCACAAGGTGGAGCTGCGCGGGGAGGAAATCTGGCTCTACCCTGGCGTACCAGCTGTAGGGGCAGGTGAGTAACGTGACGGGAGGCACCACCATTGTGGGAGGGGGCATCGGCGGTTTCACGGTGGCTCAAGAGCTGCGGAAGTTGGATCCTGAGGTGGCTATCACCATCATTGACCCGGAGGGCTTGCCATATGACCGTCCGCCGCTGTCAAAGGAAGTGCTGGCTGGGGAAAAGACCTCGGAGGAGCTGCTTTTCGTTCCGGCCTCGTGGTACACGGATAACCACGTGGAGGTCATCACCGGCAAGGTAATTGGAGTTGATGCCGAGGTTGCGCAGCTTAGCCTTGAGGATGGCACCACCTTGGCTTACGAGAATCTGGTGCTGGCTACAGGTGGTTCTGCCCGCCGCGGCCAAACGCCAGGCTTCGAGGACAATACCCTGGTGTTGCGCACGCTTGCTGATGCCATCCGTTTGGCCGAGGGCCTGGGGCCGGGGTTACACCTGGGCATCATTGGCGCGGGACTTATTGGTGCGGAAGTTGCCGCACAGGCCAATGCACTTGGGGCGAAGGTGACCTTGGTGGAACCGCAGCCTGTATCTCTGATCCCTGCGGTTGGAGAGGATATTGCCACCCGGTTGCACGCCCTGCATGGTGCACACGGTGTGGACTATGTGCAGGGCATGACCACTAGCGTGGACAAGGACGAGTCTGGTTACACCATTGTTGTCGATTGTGCCGAAGGCGGAAACGCACACATCAGTGTCGATAAGGTGCTATTGTCCATCGGCTTGATTCCGGATGAGTCTCTGGCACGTGAGTTAGGACTCGACTGCGACAACGGTGTGCTGGTGGATCACCAGCAGCGCACTGCGGTGCCCAACGTTTGGGCCGTCGGTGATTGTGCCCGCAGGCGCAATGCGGATGGCACCTTGGAGCGGCGCCATGAGCACTGGGATTCTGCGGTGCAGGAAGGCCGCGCTGCCGCCTATTCTATCGCGGGTCAAGAGCCACCTGCAGAATCTGCCTCGTGGTTCTGGAGCGACCGCTATGGAGTCCACGTGGAAGGAACCGGGGACATGAACGTCGCGGGGCAGACCTATTTTCGCCCCGACGCCGACGGCAAACCCGCTGTGGCGTTCCGGGTCACCAATGATAACCACCTTGCTGGCGCAGCAGCATTCAATGACTCGATGGCTATTCGGGCTGCTCGACGGATTATTGATCGCAATCTCACGGTAGATCCCGCCCAGCTTATTGATCCAGCCGTGTCGCTAAAGAAGCTAGCCCGGTAGGCTCTGGTGCCCCGTCAAGCCCAACCGACCCGGCAGATTCCCCTGAACGACGAAGGATATCCTGATGACTGATTACTTAAGGCGCGAAGATATAGTGCTTGAGCGCCGAGTCGACGCAGAGACGTACTATGCGTTGACCAACTTCTACAACGATGAAGCCGCCTTGTTGGATGAGGGCCGCTATGTGGACTGGCTTGAGTGCTTTGACAAGGACCTCGAGTACTGGGCTCCCACGCGCACAAACCGCACACGCCGTCAGCAGGCTCTGGCCATTGCTGAGCGTGACGGACTCGCTTTCTACGACGAGACCTATGATTCCTTGGCCTGGCGCATCCGCCGCTTCGACACCGGCATGGCCTGGTCTGAGGATCCGCCTTCGCGCACCCGCCACCTGATCACCAACCTGATTGCTTTCCACGGCACTGATGGGCAGGGCAATGACGTGATCGAGGTCCGTACCAACTTCTACGTCTGGCGTACCCGCCTGGAGCGAGAGCAGGACACCTTCGTGGGTACCCGGACGGACGTGCTGCGCCAGAGCGGGGAGGGCCTCAAGATCTTTGACCGGCGCATCCTGCTAGACATCAACGTCTTGGACTCGAAGAACATCTCCACGTTCTTCTAGGTTTGCGGGCGAATCACGACAGATGAATCAGCACAAGCGGATTGAACACAGGCGGAGTGACGCATGATTGCAAACCAGCGAGTTCTCATTACTGGCGCGGGAAGCGGATTGGGCAAGGCCTTGGCGCAGCGCTTTGTAGAGCACGGAGCGCAGGTCGCCTTGGTAGACGTGGACCTGGACCGTGCCCGTGCTGCGGCAGAGGAGATTGGCCTAGAGTCCAGTTTGCCCCTGGCAGCAGATGTCCGCGACACGCATTCTTTGCACAGCGCGGTTGATCAGGCCGTGACGGCCTTCGGCGGCCTGGATACCGTGGTCCCCAACGCCGGAATTTGGGATTACTACCGCTCCATCACCCGGCTTAGCGGTGAGGAAATCGGCCAAATCTTTGACGAGGTTATGGCGGTCAACGTCAAGGGCTATCTGCTTACCGCAGAGGCCACGTGGCGTCACCTCTTGCGGGCTAAGGGATCGATGATCTTCACCCTGTCTAATTCAGCCTTCTATGCCGCTGGTGGCGGGGCTCCCTACACCGCCTCCAAGTTCGCAGCCCGCGGGCTGGTAATTCAGTTGGCACACGAATTAGCGCCGCACATTCGCGTCAACGGCGTTGCGGTGGGAGGCATGCGCACTAACCTGGCCGGTCCTGTGTCCGGCGGCCTGGAGGGGCGCACTGTTACCCAAGTCTTTGACGGGCGCCCGGAAGGCGGAAACCCCTATATTCCACTCCACGATATTTCCCTAGACCCCATCACTTTCACCGGCTCCTACTTGTTGCTGGCTGACCCAGAGGAAGCCGGCAACATTACAGGACACATCATTAATGCAGATGGCGGCATTGCCGCCCGAGGCTTCGCTCACGCAGCGGGGGGAGATGAATTATGCTGATCTACGGAACGCAACACAACGCCAATGAGCTAGACATTGGACCTTGCAACCAGCTGTACAGACACGCCAAGTACAGCCCCGAGCGCCCAGCGCTCGTATATGAAGGACAAACCTACACCTACCGTGAATTCACCACGGAGGTGCGCAAGTGGGCCGCTCACTTTGAGCAAGCTGGCGTCAACCAGGGTGACCGGGTGGGCTACATTGGCCTCAACTCGCGGTCTTTCCTCTTCGCCATGTTTGGCGCGTGGTGGGTGGGGGCAACCTTCATGCCCTTCAACTTCCGCCTGTCTGCGCCGGAGACCGCCAAGCTCTTCCTTCTCGGAACTCCGCATACCGTAGTGGTGGAGGGCTCCCATCTGGCTAAGGCCAAAAACGTCTTCGGTATTGAGCGTCACCATGTGGTGGTGGTTGATGATGATCCTGCTGCCCCAGTGGACGAAGTTGTCCCACTTTACTGGTCCGCCACGTCCAGCTTTGAGGAGCTAGATACGTCCATGGTCATGCGCCCACGTGCTGTGACTATGGAGGACTTGGCACTGCTGCTGTTTACCTCTGGCACCACTGGTTTGCCCAAGGGAGCAGAGCTTACCTTTGGTAACCTTTGGTGGAACTCAATCAACGTTGATTCGATGGTGGACACCCGCCCCGGGGATTACTCTTTGGCCACCGCCCCCCTATTCCACGTGGGTGCCCTCAACTCCTTCGCCATCCGCTCATTCTTCCGCGGCAACACTCTGGTGGTGCACCGCAAGTTTGACCCGGAGATCACCCTGCGTGACATGGTTACCTACAAGATTGCTTCAGTCTTTTTGGTGCCGGCTCAGCTTGCCGCAATGGAGAAAGCTCCCAGCTTTGAAAGCTCGGATCTGTCTACGCTCCGGGCAGTAATCTGCGCAGGCGCACCGGTCCCACCGGCAATAATTCGCCGCTTCGCGGATAAGGGCGTATCTGTCCAGCAAGCGTGGGGTCTGACGGAGACCTCGCCATTTGCCACCTATCTGCCTCCGGAGATGACCCAGGCTAAGCTTGGCTCTTGCGGAATACCCATGCCCCACACCCAAGTCCGCCTGATGAACCCGGATACCGGCGTTGAGGTCAAGGATCCGCATGTCACAGGGGAAATGTGGGTCAAGGGGCCCAACGTGGCCGTTGGCTACTGGAACAATCCGGAAATGACGCAGAAGGCCTATACAGCAGGGTGGTTCCGCTCCGGCGATATCGGCTACATGGATGAAGATGGCTACTTCTATATTGTGGATCGCCTTAAGGACATGATCATCTCGGGCGGTGAAAACGTCTACCCCGCAGAAGTAGAACGAATCCTGGCAGAAAACGACACCTTCGCCCGTTGTGCGGTGGTGGGCATTCCGGACGAAAAGTGGGGCGAGCGTATTGTCGCCGTCATTGAACACACCGGTGAGATTGACTTCACGGTTCAAGACATTCGCGACCACTGCGCCCGCCACCTAGCGCGTTACAAGCTGCCGTCCAAGGTCGTTGTTGTCGACGAAATCCCCCGCAATGCTGGCGGCAAGGTGGATAAAATCCTGCTGCGTCAGGGCGTGCGCGAAGGAACTATTGGAGAGGTGATCCCCTAATGAGCATTGTCTATGTCTCAGCCACTGAACTGCGCCACACCTATCCCTTCGGCACCCACGATGCCACCGTGGACTTCGCCGACGGCAAAGACTTGCAAGCGCGCGTCCGAGCAGTCTTTGCTGAGGACCCTAAGTGCCGCCGCGTGGTAGTCCAGGTTGCTCAAGACAACCTAGAGGACATCGCCGCCTGCGAGCGCGCGGGCCTGCGCTTTGTGGTCAACGTAGAGACCCGTTCTCGCAAAGAGATCGCTCTCATGGTTGCTGAGCCTGACTGGGTGCTGCAGCAACCCACCGAGGTAGAAGATTTGGAGTTGAACTGATGGCTTTCTTAGAAGACTGGGAGGAGTTCTACTCCCGCGTCCACGATGTCAAGGACACCCTACAGCTCTACCCCATCTCCGGTAATGCTGAAGAGGTCAAGCTGGGAATGCCCCTATCCCCGGCCATCATCCAACCGGCCGGTATGTTCTCCGCACCAGCACTGTTTGGCCTTGCGGACCTCTGTGGCACCTGGCTGGCCATGCAGCAAGTTCCTAAGGGAGTATTCCCTCTTGCCGTGGCCTCCTCCATCAATGTGGTCTCCAACAAGAAGAAGGGCGACGCCATCGCCACGGCCCGGATCGTGCGTGCCGGTCGGACTGTCATTGTCACCGACACCGAAATCCATTCTTCCATCGATGGTGCCATTTTGGCTAAGGTTACATGTACCTACACGCTGCCGCAGCCAGCGCCTAAGTCCTAGATCAGGGCTGCAACACCCAATTGACCTACTCCAGCCTACGCAGGTGGGAGTGGGTCAATTTGCCGTTTGCCAAGTGCGCGTATTTGGTAGGGGTGTTCCGGGAAGGTGGTCGGGGTGGTGTTCCGCTTTGTGGAACACCTCTTGCCTTGAATCGCGCCATGGATTGAAATGGCGATTATCCGCATTATGACGTCGGTTACTTTATGGATTGCAGGAGAGCGGCGCTACGCCAGGGAAGATTATGCAGTGAGGTAGGGCGCCAATCCCTCAGCATTCCTCATGCCAACTGAGAGCCCAGCCCAGAAAGGATTTAGCATGACTTCCTCTACTGCTTACGACACGGACGTACTTATCGCGGGTGCGGGTCCAACGGGGCTAACCCTAGCAACGCTGCTTGGAAACCAGGGGATTAAGGTTACCTTGGTGGAGGCCCGGCAAGACTTGATTGACTACCCGCGCGGCGTCGGCATGGATGATGAGTCCTTCCGGACAGTCCAAGCCATGGATCTCATAGATGAGATTGTTCCGTTCACAATCCCGCACCACATTATGCGCATTGTCAATGGCCAAGGCGAGGTTATCATGACCAATAATCCCAAAGGGGAACCATTCGGGTGGCCGCGTAAATTTGGCTTCCTTCAGCCTATGGTTGATCGTGCAGTCTTCGAGGGCCTCTCGCGCTTTCCGAATGTAGAGGTCCGCTTTGGCACCAAGCTCGTTGGAATTGACCAAGACCCAAACGGTGTTACTGCCACTCTCGAGCGAGTCTCTGGAGAAGACGGGCAAGTCTCAAGCGGAGAGACGGAGCAGCTCCGTGCCCATTACTTGGTTGGTTGTGAGGGTGGGCGCTCGTTTACCCGAAAGTGGATGGGAGTCGAATTTGAGGGGAAGTCTCCGTCCACGCGCTGGGTGGTAGTCGACTGCAATAATGATCCCTTGGGCTTCCCTAACGTCTATCTCGGCGCAGACCCGGCCCGACCTTATGTTTCCATTGGGCTTCCTCAGGGTGTTCGCCGGTTTGAATTCATGCTTTTTGACGATGAGCCCAGCGAACGCGTCGAAGACGATAAGTTCGTCGCAGAGCTCCTGCGTGATCACCTGCCCGACGACACTCAGCTTGATATCATCCGCCGCAGGGTATTTACTCACCACGGTCGCATCGCTAAGGAGTTTCGTAAAGGACGCGTGTTGATCGCTGGGGACGCTGCACACCTCATGCCCGTGTGGATGGGGCAGGGCTTTAACTCGGGCTACCGTGACGCAACAAACCTAGCCTGGAAGCTCAAGGCAGTAATCAGCGGCCAGGCGAAGCCAGATTTACTGGACACCTATTCAACTGAACGTCGCGACCATGCCAAAGCTATGGTTGACTTGTCCATGGCGATGGGAAACATTATTAAGCCCACGGACAGGCGCATCGCCTTTCTCCGTGATCGCGCCGCCGGCCTTGCAAATTCTTTACCTCAGGTTCGCTCCTATTTCGAAGACATGCGCTTCAAGCCTATGCCACGATACGGACGTGGAGCTGTGGTCGACCAGGAGAGTCTAGCGCCGGGATTCGCACACGGTAAGAACAGCCAGTCCCGGATTCCAAAGCTGATTCCGGCTCGCAATGCACTGCAGAAGCAGTCCCCCGTTGGCTCTCAATTCATTCAGCCAACGGTTGGCCTTGGGAACAGCGAAGCCAAGCTCGATAACGTGCTTGGTCAAGGATTCTCAATCATTTCGTGGGGCATTGACCCGCAGCGACTGTTCGACACTGGGCAACTTCAACAGTTTAGGCAGCTCGACGTCCGGCTGGTGTGTGCAGTCTCCCCGACGCAAGTTCCATGGGCACGTGAGCACTGCGCTAAGGGTGACGAGTCGAATCCGACTGTGGTTATCGCAGATGCTAGCGGCTCATTGAAGAATTGGTTTGATCAGCATGCTGTTGGGACCGTCTTCATACGTCCGGATCGCTTCACCGCTGCGGTATGCCTCAACGGCGACGCTAAGCGTGCATGGAACGCGCTGGTTGCGGCGACCCATCTGACCCCCTCCGCAGGCCATTGGGACTAGGCTCAACTAGTCGAAGGCTTGAAGGCCTCGACATCATCGGGATTGTCCTAACCCCAGTACACCAGTACTACCTCTAGGACATCCCTAGCCCCGGCAGGCTATACTTGCCTGCCATGGACCCTCTTTCCGTGCTGCAGCACTCGCCCTTGAGCCTCTCTGAGGTCTCGCGCCGCTCCGGCGTTTCGCGCAATACCCTGCATCTTTGGCTGCGCGGCGAGTCCCAGCCCAGCCTGGCCACCATGGACAAGATTATGCTGGTTCTCGGCCACCAGCTCAACGTCCAGGCGCAGCGCTTGAGTGATGCGGATGCCGCCACCGCCGCGCGCATCCTCGCCAACGATCTGCGCCCTGAGCTGGCAACTGCCGCTGTCGAGGCCTGGATGCAGCGCTTCGCCGACTGGGGCGATGCCGCCCACCCCCGCACCCTGCTCTCCCGTGCGGCGTGGGCCTCCCACCCCTACGGCCGCCCGGGCGCGCTGCACTTCCTGCCCACCAATCCGGTCACCGTGGCATCGTCTGCCGATGCCTCCGGCCAAACCTGGGCCTTCTCCGGCGCCTTTGCTCAGGGCAACCTCCAGCAGGCCGAGGCTCCGGAAGCCAAGCCCCACATCCCTATCCCAGATACAGCACATTCCACAATCATTTGGTGCGAAGACCCCGCGACCGCCGCCCCCAGCCTGCCGTCCCACGTGCGCCAAACCCCCCAACCAGTTCGCGGAGGGACCAGCCTGGTCCCCATCGGTGCCCATGAGTGCGCTCACGCCAGCAAACAGGGTGCCCTTCGCTTCGTCTCCCCCACCCAGCTGGCGATAGACATTTTGGCAGAGGCCCATCAGCCATCCCTGGGAGGCGCCGATGCTTAAGGCCACGAGCAGGGTGAGTTGGCAGGTGCGGGATCATGGGGACATCGGCAAGTTAGGTACGGAACGCGCCCTTTTCCGTTTGACCAAACAGCTGCCTGACTTGGTCTGGAATGCTGCGGCGCTAGAGGGTAATACCTTCACGCTGCCTGAAGTTCGTACGCTGCTCGACGGTGTAACTGTCGGCGGCAAGTCTCTCCCTGAGCAACAGCAGATTTTGGACCTTTCAGAGGCGTTTAACCTCTTGGCAGATCTTGTCCGCACTGAGCAATTCGACATCACTGCCCAGGTGAGCAACCAATTGCACCAGGCCGTCGCGGGCAATGAGGCGCTAGACGCTGGCATGTTCCGTGGTGATGGCGCCGTCACCGGCGACGGCGGCGGCGTCCGCCTGACCTCCGGCATGCATGTACCTTTTGACGCTGCGGAGCAACTGCACAGTGACTACCAGGCTCTCCTGGGCTCTCTCCACGCCCTGTCCAACCCCGTCGAGCGCGCCTTGGCTTACTTCTGCTCGGCTACTCGTAGCCAGTTCTATTTCGACGGCAACAAGCGCACCGCGCGCCTTGTGGCTTCCGGCATGCTGCTGTCTGCTGGCTACAGCGCGCTGAACATCCCGCACGCCCGCCGCCTGGAGTTCAACTGCGCCTTGGACCAGCTCTTTGCCACTGACGATGCCACCGACCTCATGGCCTTCCTCTACGACTGCCTGGTGGAGTCCTCGCGTGAGAGTAATGGAAGACTTTAAAGATGCAAGCCAAGCTGTCGGAATACGTCGAAGGGGTTGGCGCATGGGACGCCAAGTTGAACAGCTGCGTCAGGGATGAAAATCTTTCTCTTGGCGTTAGGGCTCGACTGTTCATGCGTGACGATGGTGTGCTGGCCTGCCGCGGCCTGAGCAATTAGCCATAGGTCCGCAGAGGCAGCAAACTCTTCAATTGCGCGCTCTTGAAACGAGCTTTCCGGGTTTTTCGCCCACTCCACCAGCTCAGTGGCGTTTTCAATGGCGGCTGCGTTTGGAGGCAACCAGGCACCCTGTAGTTGGGGTCGTTGGGCCCAGGAGGTTAGAGAATCCTCCATTCTCTTTAGCTCATCGTACACACTGCTGATGGAAGCGACTCTTTGCATTTGGCATTGTTCATCCAGCCAGGTCCAGAACGAAGGTGCTATGTCAAGTGGGTAGTACCGCCTATTGGCGTCAATAAACACGTTAGCATCGAAGAGGTACATCAGACTTGTCCCTCGATGTAGTCACCATAAGCGTCAAATGACTTGAAAGTTTTGATCCCAGTCAACTGAAGCGCATCTGTAGGAAGCAGTCGCCCAGAAGCGAGTTCTCGAATTACAGCTTGGGAAAAAGTTCTTCCGAGTCGGAAAGCACGTGAGTATTGTATATTCCCGCCGGAGTTATCTCCCTTGGCAGAACTTGCCAATGCGGATAAACGCTTAAGCTCAATCGGATATAATTCCTGAAACTCCTTTTCGGAGAGTATTCCACTTCGCTTGAGACCGTTGAGCACGACCAAAGTGCCACACTTGTAGACCTTGGCGAGGCTTTCAAGGATTTCAGGGACGCTTTCTGACTGATGTACTGGATACCTGGCTTTGAGATCGACCGCTGGAACGAGGAACTCGCTGGCCACTAAGTTGCACCATTGCTCGACTTCATTGGAGGATGTCGCATTCAATTTTGCATTTCCCAAGGCCCCTTTCCCGCGCCACACGTGCGCTAGCTCGTGGGCGAAGGTAAACAGCTGACCGTTGATAGTTTGCTTAGCATTGACGAAGATCAGGGGAGCAACAGGGCTCACTAGAGAGAACCCCCGAAACTCGTCTGGGTTCAATGGCCGATAAACGTTGTCATTAACCATCGAGTTGAAAGCGGTCAAGCCTCCGAGTAACTCAAACTGGGAGATGAGATACCTCCGTTGGCTACTGGCGTCGCCCTTCCGATCATTGACCTCATATTTTAATGTCTTGCGCATATGGGAAGCGGTCTCTTGTGCATTCCAATCCGCAGCAATACCCACCACCCAAACGGGTTCGATGCCGATGGATTCGGCGTATTCCTGGTACCAATCCTGACGACGTTGGCAAGTATTTAGCGTCGCCCATAACTCGGGTGAATCTTCTCGAACGCCGGGATCAAATCCGTCCCTAAAGTCCGCGATCGGAAGCTGACGCCGAGGCACTTCGCTGAGAAGAAAATATCCCATTGGGGTGTCGACCCTGTTGGAGAACTCCTGGAGCTGCTTAAAAGTGGGTTGGCTCTCCCCGGCGATCCACTTTTCGAGATGGGGATGGCGCTTAAGGAGGTTCTCAGAGCCGCCAGCACGCGCAGCAGCCCAGCGGACGATCTCCGGGTTGACGGGTATGCGAACAGTCACGGTTTACCTCCTCTAGCCTTGGTGTTATCGAAAAGTGATGTGTATCAGCATAACGGACAATTGCCCCTGTCGCACGGAATTGAGGCGATTGGCAGCCCAAATCTCTGAGCGGCAAAGGCTGGGCGCACCACTCCATGTCCGGGGTTCGGCTTATGCTGGTGGGCATGATTACTGGCGCATTGAAGAACAGCGTTGATCGCATCTGGGATACCTTTTGGTCCGGGGGTATTTCTAACCCGATTTCGGTGATTGAGCAGTTCACCTACCTGCTGTTTATCCGGGAGTTGGATACCCGCCAGGCTTATATTGATACCCGCCGCAACCTGGGCGACCCCACCGCCACCACCGATATTTTTAATACTTCCCAGCAGCACTTACGCTGGCGCAACCTGATTGAGGATGCTGACCTTGCCCGGCGTAAAGCCATCATCACTGCAGAGGTCTTCCCGTTTATCAAAACCATGGGCGGGCACGGCTTCCAACAACACATGGCTAATGCCTCCTTCGACATCGAATCAGAAGCCACCTTAGGCCGGGTGATGGAACTTATCGACGCCCTAGAGTTCGCCAACAAAGACATCGCCGGCGACTTGTATGAATACATGCTGGACAAACTATCTACCTCCGGTACCAATGGGCAGTTCCGTACCCCTGGCCACATCATCGAACTACTAGTAGCGTTGATGGCCCCAACCCCGGCCCTGCGCATTATTGACCCCGCGTGTGGCACCGCAGGGTTTTTGGTGGCGGCTAATGACTGGATTAAAACCCACCACCAGGACCAGTTGTTTGACAAACCCACCCGGGATACTTTCCTGGAGCAGGGGCTAACGGGGTTTGATTTTGATAAAACCATGGTGCGTATCGCGGCAATGAATATGTTCATGCATGGTTTTGATGAACCTGCCATCGCCTACCAAAATTCCCTCACCCACCTTGATGCCCAGCACTATGGGGCCTATGACCTTATTCTGGCTAATCCTCCTTTTGCTGGAAGCTTGGATAAAGACGCCATTGACCCAGCACTGAAATCTGCTACTACGGCGAAGAAGACTGAGCTGTTATTTCTCCACCGCTTCCTGCAATTACTCAAACCCGGTGGGCGGGCTGCGGTTATTGTTCCGGAGGGTGTGCTGTTTGGTTCCACCAAGGCACACAAAGTGCTGCGCCAACACCTCGTTGAGGATCAGCGCCTGGATGCAGTCATCAAACTACCCTCCGGGGTGTTTAAACCGTACTCCGGGGTGTCGACTGCGATTGTGTGTTTTACCCGGACTGATTCTGGTGGTACGGACCAGGTGTGGTTTTATGATGTCACTGCTGATGGGTACTCGTTGGATGATAAGCGCACCCCGTTGCTGGAGGCGCGCCTCTTAGGCCCTGCCCCGGTTTCGCATGTTCAGGATCTTGATGACCCCAACTGTGCTGCTGACCCCCACCCGGTGGCCCTGAGTGCTGAGCAAGCAGTACTCAATAACCTGCCGGATGTGGTGGCTCGCTGGCATCAGCGCACCACCACCGAACGGGACCGGGCACGCACAGAGTGCTCGTTTACAGTGCCCCGGGAAGAGATTGTGCGGGCTGGGTATGACTTGTCGATGAACCGGTACAAAGAAATTGTTCTGGAGGCCACGGAGACCCGGGACCCGCTAGAAATCATTGCCGAGATCGAAGCCCTCGACCACGACATCGCTACCGGCCTGGCTAAGCTGAAGGCCATGCTCACGGAAGGCAAATAACCATGACCACCACACAGCATGATTGGCCCATGGTGAAGCTAGGGGAACTGATTCAGTCTGTAAAGCCTGACCGCGCTCAAGATGGTGAGTTTCCGGTTTTGTCGATCACTCGAGAACGCGGACTCGTATATCAGGATTCACGTTTTAAAAAACGTATCGCGGGAGCGGATCTGTCCAATTACAAGGTCATTGAACATGGGCAATTGGTCGTCGGATTCCCTATTGACGAGGCTGTCATTGACTTTCAGACGCTCTGTGAGGCGGGCATCGTGAGTCCCGCGTACGGAGTTTGGCAGATTACCAACGGCGCAGCCGTCGACCGTGAATACCTCCGCAAGTTTCTCCGGTCAGATACCGTGATAAAGCACTACAAGTTACGCCTCCGTGGGACTACGGCTCGCCGTCGCACCCTGACAAACGAAGCCTTCTCATCGATCCCTGTCCCCCTCCCACCGCTCGAGGAACAACACCGCATCGCAGGCATCCTTAATCACGCAGGGAACATTGTCGGCGCGCAGCGGGGCCTAATCGAGGCTGTGGAGGAGTTGTCGCAGACAACCCTTAACGCTCTGTTGAGCCATGAATCAAGGACGACAGTTGAACTCGCGGAGATTGCCGATATTCAATCGGGCATTACGAAAGGCCGAAAGGTTCCCGCGGGACAGTCCACCGAAAGCGTCCCTTATCTGGCGGTATCGAACGTCAAAGATGGATTTCTACAGCTGGAACAAGTCAGCGAGATTGAGGCTACTAACAACGAGATTGCGAAATACCTGCTAAGCGCGGGGGATTTGGTGCTGACCGAAGGCGGAGACCCTGACAAGCTGGGGCGTGGGACGGTATGGAACGAGGAACTGCCGCGGTGCATTCACCAAAACCACATCTTTCGGGTTCGTATTCGACCGGAGTCGAGTGAGATAACCCCTGAAGTACTAGCAGCCGCACTGCGGACCCCCAGCTTGAAGCAGTACTTCTTAAAGTCCGCCAAGCAAACCACTGGTATAGCGTCCATTAACAAGACACAGCTGTCTCAGGCGCCAATACCGGTCTTGAACAGTGACGAAGTTGGGAGTATTGCCGAAACCATCGTGGCGTTGCAAGCTGAACTGGCACTCGAGCGAAAGCGTCTGGACTCCCTGATAGGGTTGCAGAAGGTACTCAGTATTCGCGCTTTCCAAGGAGAACTCTGATGGCGACTTTGAAGTGGGACGGATACCTCATCCCGGTCCTGGAAGTATTGGCCTCAGATGGGGCTGTGTGGAAGCGATCCCTACTTATCGAGGCTACCGCGTCGCGGGTAGGGATTAGTGAAGAGGAACGAGCGGAAGTCATTCCCTCCGGCCAAACGGTCTACGCCAATCGCATTGGGTGGGCGCTGTCCTACTTGAAGAAGGCCGGTGCTGTTACCTCGCCTTCACGGGCGCATTTCCAAATAATGGAGCTGGGACGTGACCTGATAGTCCGCTACCCCTCCGGCATGACGGAGAAAGACCTACGGATCGAGGCTGTTGGCACGGACCAAGGAGGCACCACCTGGCAGGCGCTGGGGAAAGCTGAGGGACGAGGGGGCATCGGCAAGCTAAGCAGCCAACCGGAAGAAGAAACGGACCTGGACCCCATTGAACAGGTGGAAACCGGTGTGGCGCGCAACGATGCCTTTGTGGCTGAGGAGCTGCTGACGAGGCTGCACGAGAACGAACCGGAGTTCTTTGAGCAAGCCGTGCTGGACCTGCTGATGGCAATGGGGTACGGCGGCACGCAGGGCAAGGCGACGCGGACGCAGCTGTCGAACGACGGGGGTATTGACGGAATTATTGACCAGGACGCCCTGGGGTTGTCGCGGATTTATGTGCAGGCCAAGCGGTACGGGCTGGACAGGAGCATCGGGCGGCCAGATATTCAAGGGTTTGTGGGTGCTTTGCAAGGCGCGCAAGCTGACCGGGGCGTATTCCTGACCACCGGGAAGTTTTCTGAGGGCGCGAAGCAGTACGCAGAAGCCGTGGCGTCACGCGTGGTGCTTATTGATGGCGTGCGGCTGGCGCAGTTGATGATTCGCTACGGCGTAGGCGTGCAAGTCAAGCGGACCGTGGCGATTGTGGAAGTGGATGAGGATTACTTTGAGTAGGGGTTGCAGCTGGGATTGAGCGCGCGCGTTATGTCCAGGGGCGCGAGTATGCTGCGTAGAAACAGCGAAACTGAGTCCTAAGGAGGTGGACATGACAAGCGCAATGAAGAATACGGGGGGCGTGCGGACGGTGAGTCTTAAGCTGCTTGGGGGCACGCGGAACATGGAGTTTGATTGCCTGGCGAAGGCCGAAGAAGTGGTACGCGAGCTGTCTGGGGCGGGGAACGAACCGGTGGATTGGACTTTTCGGAGGAAGGCTGCCGGTGGCGCGCAGATTGAGCTGGAAGTATCAGCCGACGTTGCGGCGGCTTGGGACGAGGGCCTGACCGCACTGCAGGAAGGGGGCGAACTACCTGAGCTGTGGACCCCGGCAGCTATTAAAGCCTTGATTGAGCTTGGGGAGCTTGGTGCTGCTCAGGGGGATACGACTGTGGAATTGAGTATTGCGGAGCGCAGGGTGGCTCTCAATGAAGAGCTGGTAGAGGCAGCCAAAAAGTGCGCAGTTGTTGAGCATCTTTCCTATGGTGGAGTCAGTGGCCGCTTGTACCAGTACTCAAACCGCGACGGTGATGCGACGGCGCTTCTGGAGGATGAGGAGACCGGCGCAGCGGTGACTCTCTATATTCCTCCCGAATTAGAGGAGCAGGTTAAAGCCAAGCTGGAGAGTGAGGTGGAGATCTGGGGTCTGAAAAGGTACTGGCGTGACAGCTACGACCTTGTTGATGTTGAGGTGGCAAAGATCTGGGATGTAGTTCCCCCACCGGTTGAGCGGATTCCGGCAGAGGATTTCAGGGGGATATTGGGCTCTGATTGGCTTGAGGGCTTGACCCCGGTGGAATTAGTAAGGAGGGAGCGTGATGCCTAGCGGGACGGGAGGGAAGCTGCCGCTTATTGTGCTCGATACCAACGTTTGGGTTTGGTACTTGACAGACGTGGACCCGGCGGTAACTCGATGCATAGGAACGCTGATTAGGGGGCATGGATGTGATCACCTGATTGTCGTTCCGCTAGTGGTCCTTGTTGAGACCGTAGGCGTTGTAAGAGGAAGGGCGAGCCGTCCAGCGGAACAGCGACAGCGGTCCGAGGAGGCGCTTCGATTTTTCCGGAGCCAGCCTTTAATCTTCGTAGATCTGAATCAACGAACAGCGTTTCGGGCCGCAGAATTGTGCGGTGAGCACCTGCTGAAGGGGGCGGATGCGGCAATCCTAGCGTCTGCAGAGTTAATGGGGGCTCAGGTCCTATATACGTACGATAAGGGCTTAATAAAGGTTGGCCGTGCGCTAAAGGGGTTGGACGTTCGCCGGCCTACGGAGTTGGAGCTTATTGAATAGGTGGATAACGGTGTGGAGCGCAAGCCGACTGCGCTGGACTCGGTCGGGCTGTAAGAAGTCATAGCCAGTGCAAAGCCCCGAGTGCATATCCATTGATAGAGGCAACATCGGGGCGTACGGGCACTACGATAGCATCCGGACAAGGAAACGTAAAGCCTAAAGCCTCGTTATCTAATGAGGGTAAATCTTTGGGAAAAAGAAGATAGCCCACAGCTGAAGAGCTGAGGGCCAGAGCTTATTTGCCTTGCGGCTTGATGTACGTGAATCATACAGCATTTTGACCATTAGGCAATTAGGCCACATAGACCCCGGGTCGGAGGATGGACAACGGTCAGGCCTCACGTGTTCCGCCAAAAGCAAACGCCCCACTTCAGCGTGGGGCGTCGCAGTAAGTGCGGTAGTAAATGCGGCTTGCTCAGCCGCCGTCTGCGGGCAATGAAACTGAAGCTCAGCCCGGCGGGCCAGGCGTTGAATTTATGCCGCCTTAAGCCTTGCGCCCCTGCTGAAATGGGCTAAAATAATTTCTATCTTGCGTTAGGTCTACACCCGGAATCGGTAGGATTGCGCAATGTTTCACGTGAAACCTCGTCATTCTGAAAGTTCTTGCATATGACTACCCCTACTACCCCATCGGGTGCGCCGTTAGGAGCACGTAGCAATTTCTCCTTCTTGCATTATGTCTGGCCGGTGGCGCTGCGGGAATGTGTGCAGGCGGAGCGGGGTGTGGACGCGGCGCCGGTGGTGTCCTGCATCTTGGCGCGCAAGGTGTTGGAGCGGGTGGTTCACCACATTTGGGCGTTCCGGGAATTGGGGCAGTCGCAGGGCGAGCCGCTGGCTGGCCTCATGGCAGATCGCGACTTTCAGGCCACGGTGGCTGATCGGAACATTCTGAATAAGATGCACATTGTCCGTAAACGTGGCAATGATGCTGCACATGCCACTGAGCTGGAGGGGGGTCGCGAGGTTCTGGGGCCCAAGACTGCCCGCCAGGTAGTGATGCACCTGTATGACGTGCTGGTGTGGGCAGTGGCAA
Organism: Corynebacterium lizhenjunii; assembly: GCF_011038655.2. Taxonomy (NCBI): domain Bacteria; kingdom Bacillati; phylum Actinomycetota; class Actinomycetes; order Mycobacteriales; family Corynebacteriaceae; genus Corynebacterium; species Corynebacterium lizhenjunii. The sequence continues at coordinate 2,531,512 of NZ_CP064954.1, read as the reverse complement.
AGCACTCCGCGAACCCTCACCTGGCGCCGGGACCGAACCAGGCCTTCCGGCAGGAGTTGCTGGGAGCAGGCGGTGCGGGGGGCACGGGCAATCCGGGGCAAAGCCAGACCGAGATTGCGCAGCATGTGCGGGAGCTTAAGCGGCAGCAAGAGCAGCTCAAGGCGCAGCGGCTCATGCTGGACGATGCCCAGCAGAGGGCGAAGGATGAGCGCGAGCAACACCTGCGGGAGGTTGCGGCGTTTGAAGAGCAGCGGCGGCGTGTGGAGCAAGAGCAGGCGGGCCGGCTGGCGGATGCCGAAGCACGGGCCGAGGAAGAGCGTCAAGCCCGGGAGGAGCTGAATGCGCAGCTGGCTAAACTGCAAGAACAGCTGGCAAAAGAGCAGGCCAAGAAGGCGGTCGATGCAGGTCAGCCGACTGCGCCGCTGGCGATCAGCGAGGAGGAAACCCGCAGGCAGCTAATTGATCCGCTGTTGGCGGACGCCGGATTTGTGGGGGACGGAATTAGCCGCGAGCTGGAGCTGCGGGGAATGCCCAGTGCGTCCGGTGTGGGCTATGCGGATTATGTGCTGTGGGATGATGACCGCCGACCATTGGCGGTGATTGAGGCGAAGAAGGCCTTGGAGTCCATGGCGGCGGGCGCGCAGCAGGTAAAGCTGTACGCAGACTGCATGGAAAAACAGTTTGGGCAGCGGCCAATCATGTTTGTGACTAACGGCTACCACATAGACCTTATTGATGATGCCGCACATTTGCCGCGCTCCGGTGCAGGGTACCCGGCCCGGGAGGTAGAGGGCTTCCCCACTGCGCGCCAGCTGCGGCGAATGATTCGCCGTAGGAGCCAGCGGGCAGATTTGACCACCACCCAAGTAGACGCGGACATTGCGGGTGGGCACGGGCGCGACTACCAGCGGGCGGCTATCCAGGCGGTAGCGGAGTCGCTACAGGACAAGCGCCACAGGCAAGCATTGCTGGTTATGGCCACCGGAACAGGCAAAACGCGCGTGGCGGTGGCCACGGCTAAGCTGCTGCGGGAGGCCGGCTGGGTGGGCAAAGTGCTCTTCCTGGCAGACCGCACAGCGCTGGTAAAGCAGGCCCACCGCGCGTTTGTGAACCTCTACCCGCAAGCGGCGCCGGTGAACGTGCTGGAGAGCCCCACGCAGGTGGGTGATGTGTATGTGAGCACCTACAACACCATGATGAACCTGATTGGGGACGACGGCACTTCCCCGGCCACGTTTAGACCTTTTGACTTTGATCTGATCATTGTGGATGAGGCCCACCGTTCGGTCTACAACCGCTTTGGGCGGATTCTGGACTATTTTGACGCCTACGTGGTGGGCCTGACGGCAACGCCGAAGTCCGACATTGAACATGACACCTATGCGCTTTTTGGCCTAGATGATAAGACCCCGACGTTTGCCTACGAGTTCCCGCAAGCTGTGGACGAAGGCCACCTGGTGCCATATAAGACGGTTCTGCAGGGCACGAAGTTCTTGGACCAGGGCATGCACTACGCACAGCTCACGCCCGAAGAGCAGCTGGAATGGGATGCCGCCGAGTGGGGCACCGACGAAGACGGCCAGCGCCTGGACCCGCCGGGGGATGTCAGCTCTGCGGACATCAATCGCGTGCTCTACAACCGGGACACCATCCGGCACGTGTTGAAAACGGTGGTGGAGCGCGGCATTCGCGTTGGCGGCGACCAGCTGGGCAAGACCATTATTTTTGCCCGCAGCCAGCGCCATGCGGAGTTGATCAAGGAGGTCTTCGACGCCGGATTCCCGGAGTATTCCCTGGAAGGCGCGTCCGTGATTACAAACCGCACCAAGTACGCACAGTCAGCGTTGGATGAGTTCGCGCGGCCCGACGGCCCGGTAAATATCGCCATCTCAGTGGACATGCTGGACACCGGCGTGGACGTCCCAGAGGTGGTTAACCTGGTCTTTTTCAAGCCGGTTTACTCCCGGACCAAGTACTGGCAGATGGTGGGCCGTGGCACGCGCTTGCGCCCGGATTTGTTTGGGCCGGGCATGGATAAGGAACACTTCCTGATTTTTGACTTCTGCGGTAACGTGCAGCGCTTTGGCACCCCGCAGGAGGAGGAAACCCTGGTCCGTCGGCCGCGCTCGCTGTCGGAGAAACTCTTTGTCGCCCGCGTGGAGCTATTGGCGCAGCTTGCGGCTGGGCAGGAAGGCTCGGCGTTGCGTACACAGCTTGCCGATGCCCTCCATTCCGCCACCGCCGCAGTTCCCCCAGGTCACATCATGGTGCGCCCGGAAGATAAGGAAACCTTGCTGCGGTATGGGCATCGGCAAGCATGGGAGCAATTGACGGCCGAGGATGTAGCAAAACTTGAGGGGCATGTGGCGCACCTGCCGCTGGGCACCATGAAGGAATCAGAGTCCGCTAAGCGCTTTGACCTGCTGATTGTGCAATTGCAGTTAGGGGTGTGTGCCTGGCCGGATGTCTCTGCGGATGTGCCGCTGCTGCGCGAGCGAGTGGTCAAGATTGCCGATGACCTGCTGGCGGTCAGCGATAACCTGCCGGTGGTGGCCGAACGCCGCAGCTTCCTGGAGCGAGTGCTGAAGCCTGAGTGGTGGGAAGAAGTCACCGTAGATGAGCTGGAGGCGGTGCGCAAGGGCATGCGGGATTTGGTCCAGTTTATTCCCAAGGGCAGCCGCAACGTGGTGATTTTGGATATTGCTGACGAAGCCGGCGAGGTGGTTGTGGATGAAGCTCCCTCGCTGGCCGGCGCGGGCAGTGGCTCCTACCCTTCTCTGGTGGAACGGCGGCTGCGTGAGCTGTTGGCGAAGCACGAGGATGACATTGCCCTGCAAAAGCTGCGCCGAGCGCGTGAGCTGACAAACGACGACATCGCGGCGCTGGAGGCCATGGTGGCTGAGGCTGGCAATGGGGAGCCGGGCTATGCGGAGGGGGTGGACAAGCTACGCGCCAGCATGGGCGATGTCACCATCCCCGCGTTCATCCGCCGGTTGGTGGGCCTGGATAAAGACGCTATGAAGGAGAAATTCCAGGACCTATTGGAGAATAACAACTTCAATGCGGTGCAGATTCGCTTCCTTAATCTGCTGGTAGATGGCCTAGCGCAAAATGGTGGCCTGAAATTCAACGAGATTTTTGAGCGCCCGTACGACGTAGAGGGTAACGTCATCGATATCTTCAAGGGCAGCCTGGACGTAGTAACTGACATCCGCAAACGCCTTGAGGATATAGACAACACTGCCTAGTTATGTGCCGGGCCCGGGTTGCCGTGCGCGCCCGGCCCCGCCAGATAGCTACAACCGAAAGGGGTTGGTACATGAACAAGTTAAGCAAGCTCGGCGTGGCTCTCTCCAGCCTTGCACTCATCTTGTCCATCATCAACATCATCCTGGTCTTGGTCAACGACATCGGCATGGTCCACGTGTGGACCTCCGCCTTCATTGCAGTGCTCTGCTGCGTGCATATCTACTTGCATCTGTCCCGCAAGGGCGAGTCGGACCAGTCCTAGCCGGGGTTTTGTCGGCGGGGCTTGCCTCCGCGGCGATTTCGCGCAATTTTGTTAGATTACGACCCCGCTAATCTAACACTGTTGTGGCGATTCGGCGGATCATTGTTAGATTAGCACCCCCTCTAATCTAACATTCCTCCGGCGATCTTCCGGATCCTTGTTAGATTACGGCCCCGCTAATCTGACACCGGCGCCGAATGTACCTGAGGCAGTGCTGTGTTGTGTCAGTATCCTTATTGCATTGCGGCGTCACGCACGTAACGCGCGCCGCGACCCTGACCCACAGCCTTAAGGTGTCCCAGGTCTACGTGGAAGTCGAGTAGTTTCTTTGCGGTTCCTCTAGAGATACGGGCCAGGGTCATCAGCTCCCCGGTTGTGATTGCCGGATAGATCTCTAGCCAGGCGTCAATAGTTGCGCGCGCTTGGTCTTCATTCGTGGTTGCATATTCGAGCAAAGGTCGGGGGTCTTGGGGCTGCATGTTCCCCTGGACAATCTGGAACGCGGCATCGCCAAGCAGCCAGACGTCGCGGAATGGTCGAAGAACTGGCTGACCGCCAATTGCAGTCTGATTGGCCACGTCGATAGCATTTCGCGCGGACTCCTTGGTCGATTGCAGGGCCCGTGCCAGGGACTCCAAGGAAATAAATGGCCGGTGGAGTAATTCATAGAGGATGATGGCCAAGCGGTTGTCCCGCTGTAATTCTATTGGCCGGATTGCGTCTTTAAGCTCAAGTACAGGGGTGTGGGGCTGTCCGCCTCGCAGAGTGACGTGGATGCTTTGCCCAGGTAAGAGCTCGATATTTGGGGGTCGGTGTCCCATAAAGATCATGGATCGGTACATACGGTCGATCCCCAGGCCCTGTTTATCTACGAGCTTGATGGCTCGCAGTAGATCGGCTAGGGCGGGGTACCTGGGCGCGCGCGTACTCAGTACGTTATCTGCATCAACGCCACCCACGAATCCGCCGGGGCTGGTCACCTCGAGCTGCGAATCGAACCTAATCCACCGGACCGAGGTCGCCTCGTGGCGCTCCCAATCTCTGTGCGCGAGGCCATTAATAACGGCCTCGCGCACGGCATCTTCGGGTATTCGCCGCACTGGGTGGTGAGCGGGGCCCTTTTCAATTGTCACTAGGGTGTTAACGTGTTGGAGTGCCGAAAAGACACTGTGCATTTGCTCAGCTAGTGATGTCTCAGCAGGTGGTTCGAATACATCGATGACGTTTCCGCCGGCTACGTCAAGAGCGCAAAAGTCGACTGCAACTCGCCCCATTGAACACAGTAGAAGGGCAGCGGCAGTGGTTAACTGTCCATCGCTGCGCAGGGCACCGGTGGTACGCAGTAGTTCCTCGTCGGTTAGTGATTGCGCTTCTGGTCCGTACCATTGCCGGACGATGTCCATTGCGGCCTGACGAATCGATGCTGGCCGAAGCCCGGAAGGCTGTGCCATGATGTCTACTTCGCGAGAAGCCTCGCGGTGTTGCCACCATTCTGAACGGTCCACTGGGACGCACTTGTCATTTACCCGCCATCGGAATTGGTTGCCCGTGTTCGGCACGGGTTCAATTGCTTGAGCAACATAGATGACCAGTACGCGAAGACCATCGATTTCTCGCTCATGGATGTCTGGAGCAACACCAACTTTGTTGTTGATTTGTTCTCGCAGCCATTCGGAATCCAACTGGGTGCCCAGTAGGCGCCCTGAGCGGTCCTCGACCCCTACGATTAATGCACCGCCGCCAGGTGTGTTGGCCATGCAGGCAACTTCATCGGCTAGTTTGGTTGCTGCCTCAGGGTTTGTAGGCCCTCCGGGGATGAACTCACGCTGTTTGCCAATTCGGCGCCCTGCCTCTTCTTTGAAGTCCACAGAGCGAGTCTCTTCGTTCCTGGTAAGCGTCCCGTTGTTGGCACTCGCTAGGATCTCCTCGACGGATGCACTCAACTCGGCACGCCGTTGTGCCCAGCCGAAACCTATCGTTGCGTTCATAGTGCGTCCTTTCGCCCGGGAGATGAGAGGTCTGCCAGCAAATATACCCGGATTGTTAGATTAGCACCCCCCTTAATCTCACACTGATCGTCGTTTTTCCAGATCGGTGTTAGATTAGCGCCCCTCTAATCTAACAATGTTCCGTACATTTGCCGGATCAGTGGGAGATTAGGGCGCCGCAACCCGCAACCCCTAACCAGCCGCGCGCAGGGGCCGGTGACTACACTGTCTAGGCATGACTAACCCCAGCGAAACGACAGCCCACCGCTACACCCCGGAGCTGGCTGCGCAGATTGAAAAGACCTGGCAGCAGTACTGGAAGGACAATGGAACCTTCCACGCGCCGAACCCCGTGGGCCCGCTTGCGGACGGCACCCAGGAGCTGCCGAAGGAAAAGCTCAATATCCAGGACATGTTCCCCTACCCGTCGGGCGTGGGCGTCCATGTGGGGCACCCGCTGGGCTATATCGCCACGGATACCTACGCGCGTTATAACCGCATGTTGGGCAAGAATGTGCTGCACACCCTCGGTTATGACGCTTTTGGTCTACCCGCGGAGCAGTACGCCATTCAAACGGGCACGCACCCGCGCACCACCACCATGGCCAATATCGCGAACATGCGCCGCCAGCTGGGCATGCTGGGCTTTGGGCACGACCCGCGGCGCTCGGTGGCATCGACAGACCCAGAGTTCTATAAGTGGACGCAGTGGATCTTCCTGCAGATTTACAATTCTTGGTTTGACCCGCAGCAACAAAAGGCGCGCCCGATTGCGGAGTTGATTAAGGAACTCGAGGTGGGCAAGCGCACCACCAAGGATGGCCGCTATTACGCGGACCTGACGCCAGCGCAGCAGCGCCAGGCGGTGGATGAGTTCCGTTTGGTATACCGCTCCAACTCTACGGTCAACTGGTGCCCGGGCCTGGGCACGGTGCTGGCCAATGAGGAGGTCACCGCAGAGGGCAAGTCCGAGCGCGGTAATTTCCCGGTCTTCCGCAAGAACCTGTCGCAGTGGATGATGCGCATTACGGCCTACTCCGATCGCCTCCTCGATGATCTGGAGCTGCTGGATTGGCCGGAGAAGGTCAAGTCCATGCAGCGCAACTGGATTGGCCGTTCCCGCGGCGCGGAGGTGGATTTCACGGCGGAGGGCTATACCATCACGGTGTTTACCACCCGCCCAGATACGCTCTTTGGTGCCGAGTATGTGGTGTTGGCACCGGAGCATGAGCTTGTCGATGCCCTCTTGTCCCCCATCCCCTATGACTCCGACGTTGATTCCCGCTGGACCTATGGCCATGATGATCCGAAGGAGGCGGTGGAGTCCTACCGCGCGGACATTGCGGCAAAGTCGGATCTGGAGCGCCAGGAGAATAAGGAAAAGACTGGTGTCTTCTTGGGCACTTACGCCACTAACCCGGTTAATGGCAAGCAGGTGCCGATCTTTATTGCAGACTATGTGCTGACGGGTTATGGCACCGGCGCCATTATGGCGGTGCCGGCGCATGATACGCGCGACTACGAGTTCGCCACCGTCTTTGGCCTGCCCATTACGGAGGTGGTTGCTGGCGGGGACATCGCCAAGGAAGCCTACACGGAGTCCGGCACGGCGGTGAACTCTGCCAATGACACGCTGGATTTGAATGGCAAGTCCAAGGATGACGCCATTGCGGCCATCATTCCCTGGTTGGAGGACCAGGGTGTGGGCCGGGAGAAGATCCAGTACAAGCTGCGCGATTGGCTCTTTGCCCGCCAGCGCTACTGGGGCGAGCCTTTCCCGGTGGTCTACGACGCTGAGGGCCAGGCGTATCCGTTGCCGGAGTCGATGTTGCCGGTGGAGCTGCCAGAGGTAGAGGATTACAAGCCGGTGTCCTTTGACCCGGATGACTCGGACTCGGAGCCGCAGCCGCCGCTGGCGAAGGCCCGTGAGTGGGTGGAAGTTGAGCTGGACTTGGGTGATGGCCCGCGCACCTATTTCCGCGACACCAACGTCATGCCACAGTGGGCGGGTTCCTCCTGGTACCAGCTGCGCTACATTGACCCCACCAATGATGAAGCCTTCTGTGATCTGGAAAATGAGCGCTACTGGACTGGTCCGCGCCCGCAGGAGCACGGCGCCAATGATCCGGGCGGTGTGGACTTGTACGTAGGCGGCGTGGAGCACGCGGTGCTGCACCTGCTCTACGCGCGCTTTTGGCACAAGGTGCTCTTCGATCTGGGGCATGTGACCTCCACGGAGCCGTACCGTCGCCTGTATAACCAGGGCTACATTCAGGCTTATGCCTACACGGACTCGCGCGGGGTCTACGTTCCGGCGGACGAGGTGGAAGAAAAGGACGGCCGCTTCTTCTACAACGGCGAGGAAGTCAACCAGGAGTACGGCAAGATGGGCAAGTCCCTGAAGAATTCCGTGGCTCCGGATGACATTTGCCGTGATTATGGTGCCGATACTCTGCGAGTATATGAGATGTCTATGGGCCCGTTGGACACCTCCCGCCCGTGGGCTACCAAGGATGTGGTGGGTGCACAGCGCTTCTTGCAGCGTTTGTGGCGCCTGGCGGTGAATGAGTCCACGGGCCAGCTGGCCACCACGGATGCCCCGTTGAGCGAGGAGGACCTCAAGCAGCTGCACCGCACCGTGGCGGGTGTGCGCGATGACTATGAGAATCTGCGCCTGAACACGGTGGTGGCCAAGCTCATCGAGTACGTCAACTACCTGACCAAGACCTACCAGTCGGGTGCCCCGCGCGCGGCGGTGGAGCCGATTGCCCAGCTGGTTTCCCCGGTGGCCCCGCACATTGCGGAGGAGCTGTGGAAGCGCTTCGGCCACACGGAGACCATCACCTACGTCGACTTCCCCACTTTCGATGAGAAGTACTTGGTCGATGATGAGGTGGAGATCCCGGTCCAGGTCATGGGCAAGGTCAAGACTCGTGTGCACGTGCCTGCCGATGCCCCCGAGGACCTCGTCCTGGCAGCCGCCCTGGCAGACCCCAAGATTGTGGAGCTGGTTGAGGGCAAGAGCATCATCAAGAAGATCTACGTCCCCGGCCGCATGGTCAACTTGGTGGTGAAGTAGGCGACTAGTCGAATCGGAGTTGTTCGCGTAGGAAGCGCACAATCTCCGCGAGCACGCCCTCGAGGCCTTCCTCCGGGGCTCGATATGTGGGGTGGGCTCGAAGGATGCCCAGGCCTTCGAGGGCGGCCTCGGCAAGTTCCAGGGGCTGGGGCATCGCACCTTCGAGTGTCTCCCCGCGCAGAAGATGCACGGCGTGGAAGCACACCGCTGGAACGGCGTCCGGGTCATAGGCTAGCGGAATGGCCCGCAGTAGCGCGCGTACACCCCAGACTGGTTCTTCCAATGCCCGCAGGCCGTCCTCGGTCACGTGCACGTGGGTCTTGCTGAGTTTTATCCAGCACATGTTGTCGAAAAGCTCGCGCAGGGCGCGGATAGGAATGACTGTCTCCTCATCAGTATTGCCGCGCTGGGAGTCAATTCCAAAACTTTCCACCAGTTCCGCGACAGCCTCGGGAGCCAGCAGACCCGATTCTGTGAGCTCAGGGTGGTCTTGCAGCACATACAAAAACGTGCTGTAGCGGTAGTACAACAGGCCTTTGTCCTCTAGTTGAAGCGGTGGCAGATCATAGTCTGACGCTAGTTCCGGATACTTTTGAAGCAACTCCGCCAGCATTTGCTCAGTCGACAAAAACTTCTCATGTTGCAGCAGGGCCGCGGTGCCGGAGGCTTCTCGCAGACGGTCGATGATGTCTGGCGCATAGCATTCGGTCAAGCGCAGGCGCATCTGCTCTATGGAGAAGTTGGGGAAAGCGTGCATGATCTTTTCCAGTGGCCTGGGCTGGGGTCTTTTGCCAGCTAGTAGGGCTTGCACGGCGTATAGGAACTGGACCATACCCGGGATGGACCCGGCGGCGGGCAGGAGGTCGGGACCGGTGGCATCGATAAGCGCAGGCAAAGCACTCGGCAGCGTGGTGGTGGCTTCATAGGTTAGGAACAGTTGCCAGAGCCCGTCGGTGTCTGCGGTATAGAGAATTTGCTCATTGGATGTGAGAAACTCTGCTGCGGACTCACCATGGATGTCGGCCACCCTGATCCACGGTTTGCTCGAGGCCTGCAGCTCCCCCGGCCCGTTCGTCTCCAGGCCCATAGCTGCGTCCACCATCGCAGTGAGCTCCCCCATGGTTGTCTCCGCAGGAATTGCTATCATCCGGCTGATGCCCAAGGCCTCCGGCTGGGGTGTGATGGTTACTACATAGGCAGGATTCATGTTCTACAGGTTATCCTTCCTGGAAGTCAATGCGGAGGTTGCGGATAATCTCAGCCACAACCCCTTTGCGGGCGTCAACAAGTTGCTGGTCCTGCATCACGCCTAGCGCCTGCAGGAGATCCCGCGTGTAGGTATTAGCTGGTTCGTCTTCCCAAATGGAGTTGCGCTTCCCGCGGTAGAGCTCCGCCATATACAAACCCACCCGCAGTGCACTCTCAGAGACTGTATAGGCATAGGGAATGCTGCCCAGCAGGTGGTGGATACTTTCGTTGGGGTTCTCGTTGAGCGCCTTTTCTATGTGGCCGTAAACGCGCAGCTTGGTGGCTAGCTGCTCTAGCCAGCCAGTATTAACCAGGAAATTGCGCAGTGCTTGCAGCGGCCATACCTGGTTCTCCCGGATGCAACCGCGGTACGCCTCCAACCCTAAGACCTCGATGCACTTCTTAACGGCTCGCGTATTTAAATAGCCGGCGGGGGTCATCTGCGGGTGTTCTGCTAGCACTGCAAAGTATGCTCGCAAACGCCCAGCTACTGCGTCAATGTCGGCCTGAGTCAGCTCTGCGAGCTCCGTGCGCGGGTTTAGGCGCGGGGAATCGTGGAAGATTGAGCCTTCCCGGTCGTCCCATACGTACCACTCGTCTATGGTGTCGCGCTCATCAAAATCCTCGTCCGCAAAGCCGCTGTCACGGCCGCGCGGGCCATCATCGAGCATGGCTATCTCATCCAAATTAAGCGGCTTGGCCGCCATCTCAAAGAGACGCTGAGTAATGGCGGGCTGGTAGCAATCACTCAAACGCTTGCGCATTTGGTCCACGCTGTAATTGGGGAACGCCCCCATCAGGTCTTGGGTGGACTCTGCGTCGATGATGAACCCAGACAGGAGCTGGCGCACATTGCCCAGCATGATCGCCATGCCTTCTAGAGACCCGGCGGCGGGCAGAAGGTCAGGACCGGTGGCATCAATAAGCTGTGGCAATTCATTGCTCAGCTGAGTTTCACCCAAAGGATAAATGCCAATGTTCCACTCGCCCACGGAGGGGCGGTAGACCACCGCTTCCCCGTAGGCGTCAATGTAGTCAATGGCGGGCTCATCCATGACGTCAATAACCTGCACGTCGTCGCCTGCCACCTGCAGGGTCCCCGGTGCAGAAGGCTCCAAGCCTAGGGCCGCGTGGCCGATAAGCAGTAGCTCCCCCATTGTGGCATCGACGGGAATGGCTACGTAGCGGGCGACGTACAGGCTGTGAGATTCTGGCAGGAAGCTCACCATGTGCGCATTAGTCATAGTGTGCAGGTTATCCTAACTCGCGGGTTAGGGACTTGCTGACTCGCTTGCCGGGGGTTTCCGCCCGCCAGAGCGCTCCCGCAGGCCGCACTCAGGATCCGGCCAGGTGAGCCCGCTAGGGTAGGGTGATGCCTTCTGAAGAACCCTTGTCTGCCGATGCCTCCCCCACTCCCCGCCTGCCCACCCCACCGGGTTCCCTGCCGGAGGGTTCCTCTCCGGCAGGGCCCTTTCTGGCAGGCAAGGGATTGCGCCGCAACGCGATAGTGGTGGGCTGCTTGGTGCTCCTTGGCGTGTTGGTAGCCACGCTGGGCAAGCGCTTCATCGACATTCCCGGGGTGGTTAACGCTCAGGCGCACGCCACGCGCAGCCTCGATCTGCAATTGTTCAATGGGTGGCATAACCCCAGTGTGTGGTACGCGCCGTGGACCAATACCTTTGGCAACATTGCGTTGTTTATGCCGGTGGGTGCGGTGCTGCTGGTGCTGGGGCACACTGGAGTGCGCAGGCGCTGGGGCATCGGCGGTGCGGTGGCAATAGGGGTGGCCTTGAGCCTGGGCATAGAAATAACCCAGTACCTGGGGGCACTGGGTTTTAGTGATATTGATGATGTGCTCTGCAACGGCATCGGCGCCGCGGTGGGGGCTGCGCTGATGGCCCGGCTCACTCCCAGGGGCCAAGCGAAGGTGCTGCGCGCCCTTGGGTTTCTCAGTGCCGCAGCGGTGACGTTTTTGCTCTGCGGGCTGCTAGCCGGGATTTTTAGCTAGCTGATCATGCCTACAGTAGCCTCAGGCTCAGCCTCAGCCTGAGCCTCAGCCTCAGCCGCCGGCCGCCAGGCGGCAGCGCTTGACCCCCTTAGCTGTTGAAGGACAAGGAGGCCTCGCTTAGCTCCTGCAAGCGCTGCGCAATTGCCGGCGGGTAGCACTCGGTCAGCCGGGTGCGAATCTGCTCCAAGGGGTAATTGGGGAACACAGAGTTCAGCTGCTCGCGGGCCTCTGGCTCAAGGTCCAAACCGGTTAAGAGCATACGCACCATGCCCAGCAGGGCAGCCATGCCTTCTACGGACTCGGCGGCGGGCAGGAGGTCGGGGCCGGTGGCATCGACAAGATGGGGCATCGCGCACATGGGGTAGGCGACGTCTAGGGGACGGATGATAATGCCCCACTGCCCCACGGAGGGCTGGTAGGTGGCTATCCCGCCGCGCGCAAAGAAGAACTCCAGGCCGGGCTCGTCCATGACATCAAGAACTTGGATCGGGGTATCGCCCGCCGGGTCGGGGCTAAATTCCGGGGCCACCAGCAGTGTGCCCGGCCGGGAGGGATCCAAGCCCAGCGCGGCATGGGCGGTGAGGACGATCTCGCCTACGGTGGCATCGGCTGCCACGACAACGAACCGGCCTATGTCAATGCTGTCATCTTCCAAGCAGAAGTGGATAGTGTGCGCGTTTTCCATAGGCTAAGGATTATACTATACCGCGTGCCAGGGCCTCGCCCACCCGCTTACCGGAGTGAATACACCCACCCAAGAAGGTGCCTTCCAGCGCGTTTTTGCCGTGCATACCTCCGCCACCAAAGCCCGCGGCCTCCCCGCAAGCGTACAGCCCCGGCAATACCGTGCCGTCCGCGCGCAGGCAACGCCCATCCAAATCGGTCTCGATGCCCCCGAGCGTCTTGCGGGTGAGCACCTGCAGGCGCACCGCAATCAGGGGGCCCTTGGCCGGGTCTAGCAGGCGGTGCGGTGCGGCGGTGCGCACAATTTTATCGCCCAAAAAGCCCCGGGCCGTGCGGATGTAGTTGACTTGGGCGTCTTTGCTAAAGGGATTATCTAGCTGGGAGTCGCGGTCTTCGATGAGCGTGCGCAACGCACCGGCCTGAATGTACTCATTGCCCGCGACCTGGTTCATGCCCGCGGCCAGCTCCTCCACGGAATCCGCCACCACCCAGTCCACGCCGTGGTCCATAAAGGCCTTGACCGCAACGTGGGTGCCCGGTCCTAGCTTGCCCGCTAGCTTCTTAAAGGACTTCTCCGTCAAGTCGGGGTTTTGTTCCGAGCCGGAGAAAATAAACTCCTTATCCGCAATCGCCTGGTTAAGCACAAACCAGGAATAGCCATGCCCGGTGCGGCCAATGTGCGCTAGCGCCGCCAGGTTGTCTGAGCCCGGGAATAAGTTGGTGGGCAGGCGCGTGCCGGTGGCATCAAGCCACAGACTCGACGGGCCGGGGATAATCCGGATACCGTGGCCGGGCCAGATCGGGTCCCAGTTAATCATGCCCTCCGGGTAGTGCCACATGCGGTCCGTATTGACCAGATTGGCCCCTGCCGATGCCGCTATATCAATCCCGCGCCCATCCACATGCGCTGGCACCCCGGTGACCATGTTTGCCGGGCACGGCCCCCAGCGATCTTCTGGCCACATCTGCCGCACCTTGTCCAGATTTCCGCCGATGCCCCCCGTACTGATCACCACTGCCTGTCCTCGCAGCTCAAAGTGGTCTGCGACCTCGCGGGAGGAGGCAACGCCGCGTGGGGCGGCATCGGCAAGCAGAACGCTTCCGCGCACGCCGACTACGGACCCGGACTCGACAATGAGCTCATCGACGCGGTGGCGGAAGTGGAACGCCACCTGGCCGCGGGCCTCGGCCGCCAGGAGGGGCTCGCGGAAGACGCGCACCACCTCCGGGCCCGTGCCCCAGGTCAGATGAAACCGCGGCGCCGAGTTGCCGTGACCGGAGGCACTGCCACTGCCGCGCTCTGCCCAGCCGATGGTGGGCAAGACATTAAGCCCCAGCTCTTTGAGGTAGCGGCGCTTCTCCCCTGCCGCAAAGCGCACGTATTCGCGGCCCCATTGGCGCGGCCAGTGGTCATGCGGGGCGTCGTCGTAGTCTGCGGAGTTTGCCCAATCCCGCCACGCCAATTCCTCTGAGTCTTTGACCTGCATCATCTTTTGCTCTGGCGAGCCCACGTAGAACAACCCGCCTAGCGACCAGAACGCCTGGCCGCCCAAGTTGTTACGGTTTTCTTGGTCCAGGATGATGACGTGGCGCCCGCCCTTGACCGCCTCGTGCGCCGCGACCAGGCCAGCTAGCCCGGCGCCGACGATGATGACTGAATTCTGTGCAGCGTCATTGTGTGCAGCGTCATTGTGTGCACCGTGTTGTTGTTCCATGCACAAAGCCTAGGCCATATAGCCGCTCGCCGTGACGTGTAACACCCCGGGGTGCAAACGCGGTAGGGTAATCGGGTTTGTACGCGCCCGCCCGCGGCTGGCACAGACCGCCGTGACCGGCCCAGCCCCCGCTCGACCATAGACCCCGAGGTTTGCCCATTGTGAATAACTCAACTCCCCACCCAACTCCCGCGTCAGCCCCTGCCTCAGCGCCCTTGCCTGCCGATGCCCCCTCTGGCCTCAGCGCCGAACACCGCAAGGTCCTGGGTGGTTCCATGGTGGGTACCACCATTGAGTGGTTTGACTTCTTCATCTACGCCCAGGCCGCTGGCCTGATTTTTGCCACGCAGTACTTTGAGCCGCTGGGCCGGGATAATCCCTCGGTGGCAGAGATTATCTCCTGGGCATCGCTGGGTATTTCCTTCCTCTTTAGGCCCTTGGGCGCAATTATCGCCGGGCACCTGGGGGACAAACTGGGCCGCAAGCCGGTGTTGGTGGTGACCTTGGTGGGCATGGGCCTGGCCACCATGCTCATGGGCCTGCTGCCTACCTATGCCTCCTGGGGCATTGCGGCGCCGATCATTTTGGTGCTATTGCGCATAATCCAGGGCCTATCCGCCGGCGGCGAGTGGGGCGGGGCGGCCATGCTGGCCGTGGAGCACGCTCCGGCTGGCCGCCGTGGCTTTTTTGGGTCTTTCCCGCAGGTTGGCGTGCCAGTGGGCATGAGCCTGGCCACCATCTTCATGCTGGTGCTTACTGGCGTGCTCAGTGAAGAACAGTTCATTGCCTGGGGCTGGCGCATCCCCTTCTTATCCTCGGTGGTGCTCATTGGCGTGGGCTTCTTTATCCGCCAGGTGGTAGAGGAATCCCCCGCGTTTGCGGAGATGCAACAACTCCAGCGCCAGTCTTCTGCCCCGCTGGGCACGTTGTTTAAGCAGCACGCCCGCACGGTGGTGACCTGCGCGCTGATCTTCGCTGGCAATAATGCGGTGGGCTATTTTGTCATCGCCTACTTTGTCTCCTATGGCACCAAGGTGGTGGGCTATTCCCGGGTAGAGGCGCTGACCGTGACGCTTATCGGAGCCTTTTTGTGGCTGGTCAGCACGCCTATCTACGGCGCGCTGTCAGACCGTATTGGTCGTAAGCGTTTGTTCATCTTCGGCTATGTGGCCACCATTGCCTGGGCTTTTCCCACCTGGTTGTTGGTAGATAGCGGTAATACGGTGCTTTTTGGCATCGGCGTGGCCGGGGTGGCCGCCATCCAGGGCTCCACTTACGCGCAGCAATCCGCGATGTATGCGGAGATGTTCCCCGTTCAGGTCCGTTTATCCGGCACCTCTATTGGCTATGCCCTGGGCTCCATTTTGGGCGGGGCGTTTGCGCCGATGATCGCCGCCATCTTGCTAGAGCGAACCGGGACCTCGATGGCCATTGCGGGATATGCGGTGGCTATTTGTGCGGTGTCCCTGGCTGCGGTGTGCACGGTGCCAGCGAGTATTCAAGACCGTGATCTGCACGCTTAATCTTCCTGCCAGCTGCGCCCGCTAGGGCAAGGAATGCATTCGTCTGAGCCCCGAGCCTTTTCCCAGCCCTACTCCGCCGATGCCCCCTCCTTCCCCAGCCCCGCTGCTTCCGGGGGGCGTGGCAGCTGTGCACAGTCCGTCCCGGCGGCAGTGCAGTAGCCTCACCGCTGGATACGGTTGACGGCCAACGCTGCCATGATCGCAACAGCGAAGAATACCTCGCCCGCGATAACTGTCTGATGCCGACCAGCAAGCCAGATTGCGATGATGGCGCCTATGATGCCAACAGTGAGCGCGTTCGGGTGAATATTCATTTGCTTCTTCTTAGCCACAATAGTGCCTTTCTAGTGCCGTTTTGGGGCAGCTTATCCCAGTTGCTAGAGGCCAGTCTGTCTCGTGTGCGGAAGCGGTTTAATCCGGATAAGCCAGATCATCCCTTGTGATCTGGCTATCCAGGATAGGGGCTTGTGTGGCTTGCGGCAATGGGGACCGTCGGGAGCGACTGCCCCCTCAGGGGTGGCTAAGGTTTTAGGACATCAGCTTGCGCTGCCGGGCAGCCCCGATGCCAAGCAGCAGTAAGCCAGCAAAGACATACCCTGCCAGCGTCCATACGTTGTGTGCGATGCTGGCCTGCGGGAAGTAGTTGACACTGCGCAGCAAATCTACCGCGGCGCCGATGGGTAGGTATTGGCCTACATAGCCCCAGCCGCCGGCGATGAACTCCTTCGGAGCCAAGGTGCCTGCCAGCGGGTTGGATAGCAGCATGACAAAGAGAGCGCCCAGGGCAAAGCCCGCCTTGCCAATAAGTGAGCGCAGGCCCACCACTAGGCAAGACACCGCGCCAATACCCAGGGCGTAGACCCCCGCGACCGACCAGAAGCTGCCTGGCAACAAGTCAAAAGCACCGCCGACAAGACCGGTTACTAATGCGCCGGCTAGCGGAGTGTAGACCAGCAAAGCCACTAGGCGCTGAGCATTGCTACGCAGAGCGAAAGAGGTCAGTGCTGCGCCGATAATGCCACCCATGGCAATTGGAATAACTGACATGTTTAGAACCATTCCGGAAGCATCCGAGGCAGATAGCGGGGCGACTTCCGTGACGGTGACGGTGGGGGCACCGGCAGGCTGGGTATTGGCAGGTTGGGTATTGGCAGGCTGGGCATCGGCAGGCCGGGCACCGGCGGGCACTGGCATAGCGGCGGCGGCCTTGGCGGCCATCTCCTGCAGCGGCGCGCGCAGGTTGCTGATGATGGCATTGTGCGCGGTGCCAGCGGCGGGTGCGGTGAGCAGCTCGGGGCTGGGGCCCAAGACGACGGCGCCGGAGACCTCGCGTTGCTCGATGAGTGTGATGGCGCCTTCGCGGGTATCGACCGTGGTGATGTCAAAGAGGCCGGGCTTGGTGGACTCGAAGGCTGCGGTGACCTGCTCAACTTGCTGGGCGTTGCCGACGATGGCTAGGGGCACGTCTTTGGGGGTTTGGGTGGCCATTGGCCACATGAAGGCCAATACGAAAAGGGCGACGGCTAGTGGGGCGCCCAGGCCCACGGCCACGGCCTTGGTCCACGTGTTCATGGTGACTCCTTAAATACATAGTGACTACTCGGAGCTTCATGGAGATTGCTCGGAGAAGGTCAGCAATTCAACAACTGTTGAGAACCTTAATTCAACAGTAGTTGAAAGTCAATGACCGTTGAGATATGGAGCGTATGTGCTGGTCAAGAGGCGTGCTGGGTTACGGTGAGACGCATGCGCGAGGCCCGATGTGCAGGAGCCGACGCCTGCGATGGTCGCAGCGAGGTAAGGCCTGCGGGGTAAGGTAAGGGAATGACCAAAGGTGCCGCACAGAAGAAAATGGGCCGCCGCGCCGGTGCTCCTGCCCGCGAGGACATCCTGGAAGCCGCATGCCAGCGCTTTAGCGAGGTTGGCTATGAATCCACCACTATTCGTGCCGTGGCCACCCAAGCCGGGGTGGACCCGGCACTGGTCATGCACTACTTCACCAACAAAGAGGGGCTGTTTAACGCAGTGGTAAGCACCCTGCACGTCCTGCCTGAAGAACTCGCGCACGTGCGCAACCTGCGCGATCTGCTGGTGATGTATTTCGGCCTGTGGGAAGACCCACACATGGGTCCGCGTCTGCGCGCGGTGGTGCGCAGCGGTGTGGGCTCGGACCGCGCTACGGGACTGCTGCGGGAGTTCATTACTGGCGAGATCCTCACTGCCCTGGAGCGCTCCCCCTTTGCCGGGGTGATAGAAAATGTGTCGCGCGCACAGACCCGTGGCGGCGACGTGCCTGGCAGTGGCGCGCCTGGTGGCGAGAGCGCTGACGGTGCGGCCCAGGGCTTGCCAGAAAGGCTACCCTTCCTGGGCAGCATGTTGCTGGGAGTGGCCATTAGTCGCTACATCGTGGGCGTTCCCGCCGTAGCGCAACCTAGCCTGGAGGAGTTGGCGGACACCCTCTTGCCGGGAGTGGAGGCCCTGTTTAAGAGCTGAGCCCGCCCGGGTGCCGGAGTGGGGCGGGGTTAGGAGATGAGTTTGCGCTCGCGCGCCACCGTTACCGCCGCGGTGCGCGTATCCACGCCGAGCTTTTGGAAGATGTGGACCAAATGCGTCTTGATGGTGGCCGGGGAGACAAAGAACTGGGCGGCCAACTCCTTGTTGGTAGACCCGGCAGCAAGTGCTTGGAGGATCTCACGCTCGCGCGCAGTCAAGGACTGGTCCGGGGTAGCCAAGCGCTGGGCTAACAACCCGGCCACCGTGGGCGAAAGAGTGCGCTGGCCTGCGGCCGTAGCCACCACCGCGGCGTGGAGATCCTGTGCCGGGGAGTCCTTGAGTAAATATCCCAATGCCCCGGCTTCCAGAGCAGCGACAATGTCGGCCTCGGCGTCAAAGGTAGTCAGAATCAACACCGGAGGACCCCCTGCGGCGCGCAGACGCCGAGTGACCTCAATGCCATCAACGTGTGGCATCTGAATATCGCTGACCACCACGTCCACGTGGAGGTGCTGTGTCCCGCCGCCCAATAGGCCGAGCTCGTCGAGCACACGGCCATCGGCCCCCTCGGCGGCGACCTCAACATCCGGGAAAGAATCCAGAATTGAATGCAAGCCCGCGCGGACCACGGGATGATCATCGAGCAAGAGCACAGAAATCATGTGTCCTCCTTCACGTTAGTCGCACCAGGCAGCGGGAAACTGGCGCTAAGCGTGGTGCCGGTGGGGGCAGCGGAACTGCTTTCTACGCTAAACTTCCCGCCGGCTTCTGCCACCCGAGCGCGCACCCCTGCCAGCCCAAATCCGGACATTGCACCTGGCGCAAGCGCAGCCGCACCCGCACCGTCCTCCACACTTCCAGCCGCATCTACGGACTGAGGCGTGGCATGCAACCCGCGGCCATTATCCACTACATCTACAGTCAGCTCACCAGCGAATACGCCAAGGCTCAGCACTACCGTCGTCGCTCCTGAGTGCGTGATGGCATTGGCCAAACCCTCGCGCGCCACGCGGTCCACCGTATCTACCAACGCAGAGGGCAACGCCTGCTCTAAGTCTCCCATGGTTTCCAGACGAATCTCCTGCTGTGCTTCGAGCACCCGGGCACGCTCCTGGGCAGCATCGACCAGCTGGGCCAAACGGTGAGCCAGGACCACGGCGGGGGTGTAAGCGGCATCGGCAAGAGGGGCATCGGCAGACTGGGTGCGGGCAGATTGGGCGCCGGACCACTCGCGCACAAAGCGGCGGGCCTCATTGAGGGAATCCTGGGCCACCGCCTCCAAGCTGCGTAGATGCGCGCCGGGGTCGGGGGCCTGGCGGGCAGCACGCGCCAGCAACACGATGGAACTCAACCCCTGGGCCACGGTGTCATGCAACTCGCGGGAAAGGCGCTCGCGCTCCGCCAGCTCGCCCGCGCGGCGCTCCGTGCGCGCCAAATCCGCCTGCGTGCGCTGGAGAGTGTGCGCCAGCTGCTTGTAGCGCGCGGCCTCCTCCCGGATGGTGACGTAGCCGAAGTAGACCGCAGCAGCGAAGGCTGTACCAATAGCCGGGCCCACCGCTGCGGCCACGGTCCAGGTTTCGGGGTAGCGCCAGGCTGGGACAAACGCCGCCACCGCCCACAGTGCCAACACCGCCAGCAGATTGGCCGGGCGCGGCACATAGCGCAAAACTATAAAGACCAGCGGAAACTCCAGCCACATGAAGTCGCGGGCGTGGACCATCAGTCCAATCCACACCAGCACCAACGCGGCGAGGATCGTACGCAGGGCCCAGGTTCGGCGTGGGCTGACTGTCGCCGTTGCATTGCCTGTCGGCACCGCTTGGCCCGGTCGCCTGCCTGACCATCTGCCTGACTGTCTGCCCGGTCGCCTGCCCGGCCACCTGCCCGGCCGCAGCGCCACCCCAGCGAGCAGCAACACAGCAAACGCGGTGGCCAGTGCCAACACCAGCCCATCCCAGCTGCCATCCAGGCGGGCGCGAGTAACCCCAAAGCCCCACAGCAGGGCAAACATGGCAAACAGTCCCCACCGCAGGGCGGGCAGGACATGGGCAAAGGCGGGGCTGGCCGGGATAGCGGCATCGGCAGATACAGCAGGCACGGCATGCCCGGCAGGGTTTACAGTCATAACCCCACCGAGCCTAGTGGCCGCGGGGCGTAGGCGGCATCAACCATGTGGTTGAGATCGAATTCGCCCACCGGGGCGATGCCCCACCACCTGCCCCCGGGCCACGATGGAAGCATGTTTGTTGCTTGGAGAGAAATCCTGGCCGCGCGGGGACGCGTGGGCCTTATTGCTGGCGTGGTTGGGCTGATTACGGTCCTGCTCATTATGCTCACCGGCCTGACGGAGGGCCTGTCGCAGCGCAACACCTCCGCCGTGGAGGCTATTGACCGCACGGTGTCCGCGCGCGGATGGGTGTTTTCTACTCCGGAGCCGTCCTTTACGGAGTCGCAGTTTACCCAGGCCGATTTTGCCGGAGAGCTAGCCGGCGCCGTGCCGGTGGGAGTGGCGCAGACTCGCCTGGAAAGTGCGGATTCCACCGCGAGCGTGGCCATGTTTGGTCTACCTGAGGGCTTTGCGGCTCCCGGCGGGCAGATTACCGCTGAAGGCGTGCTGGTGTCTGCCGCCGCCGCTGCGGACCTCCACGTGACCGCTGGGGATAGCCTGCGCCTGGGCGGCCAGCCCACCACCGTGGCAGCCGTGGTGGACAATGAGTACTACTCCCACGTCCCGGTGGTGTGGGGTCCCACGCAGCTGTGGTCCCAGGTTGCGCACGTCCAGCCCGGCGTGGTGGCCACTGTTGCGGTTCTGCCCGACACTGGGTTTGCTGATGCACCTGAGCTTGCCGATGCCCAGTCTGTCGATGCCCCCGCCCCCGCCGCCGTCCCATTGCGCACTGCTCTGACCGGCTTGCCTGCCTACAGTTCTGAACGCGGTTCCCTGGTGACTATGCAGGGCTTCCTCTATGCGATTGCCGCCTTGGTGACGGTGGCGTTCTTGAGCGTGTGGACTGTCCAGCGCACCCGCGAGCTGGCTATTTTGCGCGCCTTGGGCGCGGGCACGGGCTACTTGCTGCGCGATGCCTTGGGCCAGGCTGCGGTGCTGTTGGCTTTGGGCACCGGCACTGGCCTGCTGGTGGCCAGCCTGGCTGGCTGGGCATTGGTCGCCCTGGGCGGTGGGGCCATCCCGTTTGTACTCACCTGGGCTACCGCGGTGGGCCCTGCGCTGGGGATTTGGGCGCTGGGCATGCTGGGCGCCCTGCTGGCTACTCGCCGCGTGACAACAACTAACCCACTGATTGCTCTAGGAGGGCAAGCCTAATATGACTGCTGAAGGTACTTCACTAAACTCTGCCGCAGCTACCCCGGCCGGCAACACCCCGGCCGCACCAGCCGTCGACTCTGGCCTGGTGCTCCACGACATCACCGTGCGCTACCCCGACGGCAACCGCACGCTCACCGCGCTTGATGGCGCGAACGTGCGCGTGGCCCCCGGCGAAGTGGTGGCGCTAACTGGCGAGTCTGGCTCCGGTAAGTCCACCCTGCTCTCTGTTGCCGGCGGGCTCATTGTTCCTGATGCCGGGCGCGTTGTGGTGGCCGGCCAGGACATTGCCACCGCACCGGACCGGGTGCGCACGCAGGTGCGCCGCGAACACATTGGTCTAGTTTTCCAGCAGCCCAACCTGCTGGCTGCCTTGCGGGTGCGTGACCAGCTGTTGCTCATGGACCACCTCCAGGGCAAGCGGGCTACGGCTAAGCGGGCGCGCCGGGCTGATGAGTTGCTTGAGCGCGTGGGATTAGGTGGTCTGGGTCAGCGGCGCATCGGCGAGCTTTCCGGTGGGCAGCGCCAGCGCGTCAACATCGCCCGGGCTCTGATGTCCGCGCCCACGGTCCTGTTGGCCGATGAGCCCACCTCCGCCCTCGACAGCGCCCGCAGCGCCGACATTATGACTCTGCTGCAGGAGCTCACCCACGAGTTCGACATCGCTACCCTCCTGGTCACGCACAGTCAGACCTTAGCCCAGCGTGCCGATGCCCAGGTCCGCGTCGTCGATGGCCGCGTCACCGCTGTCGTGGGCGCGGCCTAAGGCGCTGCACGGATGTGCTGCCTAGAGTGCTTCGCAAAGGCACCATGTAGCCCCGCCTGGCCCGGCCACGTAGCCGGCCCGGACCGACTGCGTAGCCCGCCTGGCGGCCAACCGCCTGTGCAGCGTCCAGCCGTCTGCCTGGTGGTCGCAAATTTGTTCTAAAACCCCTTGCGCGGGTGTCTGGGGCGGTTTAGACTGTGCGGCATGAAGCTCGGGGATTACTTAAAAGCACAGACCTGGGGTATCCGATTAGTGGCCCAATGCACCGGCATGACCGTGGAGGACTTCCAGGCCGCCGGTGCTGACCCCACCAAACCCGCCGCAGCGGGAATAAACCGACCCCAGCGGCTAGTCCCGCCCAGCAACCATCTCGGCGATGGGGAGCAAATCACCCCGGCCAGCTGGTCAGTTCCGCGCGCCCACCACGACCGCCGCACCTGAGAGTCCCCGCTGGTTAGTTTGGCTTGCGCTGACGCATTTTCTCCGCAAACACGACATTGTGTTATGGGCGGGGAGGGGCTTCCGCGCCGAAAACGCGTCACTATTTAGGTCGGTGTAATGGCATACGATGTCGAAGCGCTCGACCAGCAGTGCGCAAGAGGTCAGCCGGTGGCGGGGAGGCGATTGGCGTGGAGGTGCTTAGCGGTTGGAGCGGAGGAGTTTGGCGGTGGCGCGGGGGAGGGCATTGGCGATTCGGCTTGCCGATGCCCCCGCATACCCCTCCGGCGTCCACGCCGCCAGGGCTGCTGCGTGAGCGTGGATGGCAATGGCAGAAAGCACGCACTGGTGGGCTGCTTGCCCACCTTGGGCCAGCAGGGCTCCAAGCAGCCCGGCCAACACATCGCCAGAGCCTGCGGTGGCGGCAAAAGAGTTTCCGGTATTGACTGCCCACAGGCCACCGTCCGGGTCGGCGATGGTAGTGATCCGCCCCTTGAGCAGCACAATGCTGTGTAATTCCCGCGCCAGCGTGCCGGCGAGTTCCCCGCGGCTGCGCGACTCCAAGTGCGACTCTGGGCCCGCTTCCCCGCCAGCGCCGCCAGCAGTCGCGCTACCTGCTTTCCCGCCAGCGCCGTCCCTGGGGGCGCACACCGCGCGGTATAGCCGGGCAAACTCGCCCTCATGGGGAGTCAGCACGCTCACCCCGCGGCGCTGGCGCAACAGCTCGCGCAGCGCGCTGTCCTGGCTCAGCAGGGTCAGCGCATCGGCGTCAATGACCAGGGCAATCTCACCGGAGTCTATCTGCAACGCCGCGGCTAGTTCTGCCGCTGCTTGTGCGTCGGTGCCTCGCCCGGGGCCAATGACTAGCGCATCCATTCGCCCGGCCGCATCCAGCTGCGGGTGCACCACCACCTCGGGCACCGCGGCGATTATCGCAGCAGCCGGACTGGCGTGGCTAATCACGCGCACCAGCGCCGGGGTGGCGCGCACCGCGGCGGTTGCGGCCAGCACCCCAGCCCCTGGGTAGGCCTGGCTTCCGGCCGCCACGCCCACCACCCCACCGGAGTACTTATTGCTGCGCACCCCGGGGGTGGGGTCCACGATGGCCCCGGTGCTGCCGGCATCCCTTAGCCCCGCCCCCACCTCCGCGCCGGCTTCTTCCAGGCTGGCTTCGTGGCACAGGTAGCCAGCCGGGCGGCCTGAGCGTTCCAGTTCCTGGGCAAAGCTTGCCGATGCCCCCTCCAGTTTCAGGTCCGCCACCATCACCCGCCCGCATTCCGGGGCGTGCAGATGCCCGGTGCGTGGGTAGCCGAAAGTGATGGTGACATCGGCGTGCACGCACTGCGAGTGGGCGTGCCCGGTGTGGGCATCGACACCTGCGGGCATATCCACCGCCAGCACCCGAGTTCCCCGAGCTCCGGACTCCCGAGCGTTCCGGTAGTACTGCCATGCCACCCCGTCCAGCCCCCGGGCGGAGCCGAGCCCGGCAACCGCGTCGATGATCAGTGCGGGGGTGGGCAACGGGGCATCGGCAGACTCAAGCACCACTGCCCCTGCGGCACGCAACGCGTCAAGGGCGGGCGCGTGCGCGGAGCCTGCGCACAGTACAGCGGTGACGGGAAAGCCAGCGCGGGCCAACTGGGCGCCCGCATAGAGGCCGTCCCCGCCATTGCCGCCGGGGCCTGCCAGGATGAGCACGGGCGCAGCGGGCGAGGGCAACGGCGTATCGAGCATGGTCTGCGCAACCTCGGCTACTGCCGTGGCCGCGAGTTGCATTAACTCATCCGGTCTGGCTTGGCAGGCCAGCAGATTGGCCTCGGCGGCGCGCACGGTGGCGACATCAAAAGCAGGAAGCATGCGCCCCAAATTACCCGCGCTGGCAGGCCGGGCACCAAAACAGATTGCGGCCTTCCAACACGCGGGCGGCAACCGGGGTGGAACAGACATAACAGGGCAAGCCTTCGCGGCGGTAGACGTAGACCTCCCCGCCGTGGTCATCTTTGCGTGGGGCCCGGCCCATTGCCTCCGGGGTGTGTTCCGGGCGTACCGTATCAATACGCGCGCTGTCCACGCCGGCGCGCATGAGGTCGACCAAGTCCGCCCACACCGCATCAAACTGCGCGCGCGTGAGCTCCTTGCCTGGGGTGGTGGGGGCAATTCCTTGGCGAAAGAGCACCTCCGCGCGATAGATATTGCCCACCCCGGCGAAGAGCTTTTGGTCCATCAACAGTGACGCAATACTGCGCGAGGAACGCTGGACCTGTGCCCACAGCTCCTGCGGGTCGGCGTCCGCACGGATGGGGTCGTGGCCAATTTTGGCTACTGCGGCGGCGTATTCCGCGGGGGTGATCAGGCGGCACCACTGTGGGCCGCGGAGGTTGGCGGCGAGGGGTTCGGCGGGGCTGGCATCGGCATCGGCAGGCTGGGCGGCGAGGGGTTCGGCGGCATCGGCAGGCTCGAGGCGCAGGCGTACCTGGCCCCACACATCCGCGACGGGCTCGAAACGCAGCTGACCAATCAGCCCAAGGTGGATGTAGACAATATGCTCCGGGGAAGGGGCATCAAAGTGCAGGAACAAGTGCTTGCCGCGGGCCTCGGCACGCTCCAGGCGGGTGCCATCGAGCACGGCGGCCTCCCGGGCAAAGCGGCCCTGCGGGCTCGTAACATGCAGCGGGGTGCTGCGGAAATCGGTGTTCAAACGCCCCGCCAGGTGGTGGATGAGGTGACCTTCAGGCATAAGGCCTCATGGTAGTCGGGTGCCAGGGCATCCCCGCGTCGCTCGCCCCGCTGGCGGCGCAGGCGTGTAAGCTAGTCGTGCGGAATGAAAACGCCTAAACGTTACGGAGTATTCCCACGGTCTAGTACCGGTCCAACTCCGGTCCAGCACCACGGGAGTACCACCTGGGCGCGAGGGCACCGAGGCTAGCGCTGAAAGGGCTACGTTCATGACGCACACAATTGGCTTTGACCGCGAAAAATACATCACCATGCAGTCGGAGCATATTAATGCCCGACGCGAAGAAATCGGCGGCAAGCTCTACCTGGAGATGGGCGGCAAGCTCTTTGATGACATGCACGCTTCCCGTGTGCTGCCCGGGTTCACCCCGGACAACAAGATCACCATGCTGGAGCGGATCAAAGATGACGTGGAGATCCTCATCTGCATCAACGCCAAGGACATCCAGCGCCAGAAGGTCCGCGCGGACCTGGGCATTTTGTACGAAGATGACGTGCTGCGCCTGGTGGATGTGTTCCGCGCGCGGGGCTTTTTGGTCAATAACATTGTGATGACGCAGCTTGAGCCCGGCAATGCCCAGGCGGAAGCCTTCATCGAGCGCGTACAACGCCTGGGGCTATCTGTGGCCCGCCACCGCGTTATTCCCGGCTACCCCTCCAACACGGATCTGATTGTCTCCCCGGAAGGCCTGGGCCGCAATGACTACGCCGAGACCACCCGGGACCTGGTGGTGGTCA
This sequence comes from Corynebacterium lizhenjunii, assembly GCF_011038655.2. Lineage (NCBI taxonomy): Bacteria > Bacillati > Actinomycetota > Actinomycetes > Mycobacteriales > Corynebacteriaceae > Corynebacterium > Corynebacterium lizhenjunii. The sequence continues at coordinate 2,505,263 of NZ_CP064954.1, read as the reverse complement.
CCGCCCCGGGGCCGGGCTCCGGCAAGCTGGCCACGGCGCTGAGCCAGGTTTACCACGAACACCAGCGCGGCGTGCAGGCCGGCTACGCCAAGTTTGAGACCTTCCCCATTTGGAACTTGCCGCTGGAGCACCCCGTCAACCTGGCTTATGAGGCCGCGACGGTGGATCTTAACGACGCCAATGTCATCGACCACTTCCACCTGTCCGCGCACGGGGAGTCGACCGTCAACTACAACCGCGACGTCGAGGCCTTCCCCCTGCTCAAGGTCCTGCTAGAAAAGCTCACTGGCACCACCCCCTACCAGTCCCCCACCGACATGGGCGTGAATATGGCAGGTTTTTGCATTACTGATGATGCCGCCTGCCGCCGCGCCGCCGAGCAAGAAATCATCCGCCGCTACTTCAAGGCTTTGGTTGAGGAGGCCCGCAATGGGCTGGACTCCACCCAGTCGGAGCGCGCCGCGGTGGTGATGGCCAAGGCAGGCATCAAGGCTACGGACCGGCGCGTGGTGGAACCCGCAAGGGCGAAGGCGGAGGCTACGGGAGAGGCGGCATCGGCAATCGAGCTTGCCGATGGCACCATCATCCAAGGCCGCACCTCCGCACTACTGGGTTGCTCCGCGTCGATGCTGCTTAATGCCCTCAAGCACCTGGCGGGGATTGCCGATGAGGTCCACCTGTTGTCGCCGGAGTCAATTGAGCCGATTCAGTCCCTCAAGACGAAGCATCTGGGCTCGCGCAACCCGCGGCTGCACACCGATGAGGTGCTCATTGCCCTGTCTTCGTCTGCTGCAAAGGACAACAACGCCCGCCTGGCACTGGAGCAGCTTAAGAATCTGCAGGGCTGCGACGTGCACACCACCACTATCCTGGGCTCGGTGGATGAGGGCATCTTCCGCAACCTGGGTGTGCTGGTGACCTCTGACCCGGTCTTTGCGCGCAAGCAGGCGCTGTACCAGAAGCGCTAGGCCTTGGCTTTTAGCCCTTAAGCCGGAGAGCCTGACGCCATGTCAGTTTCGAGCTGTTGTGGAGGATGGCGATTCGGTAGATTCGGGCCACCAGCCAGATGGTGGCGGTGGTGAAGGCTAGCAAGAGGAACATGGACAGGCAGAATTGCCAGGTACTAAAGTTTCCGGCGGCGTATTGCAATGGGGCATGCCCCACGGATAGCGGCGGTATCCACGCAAGCCAATACATCCAATCAGAGTCGACTTGGCTAAAGAACGTCGCCGGCGTGTAGACGATAACGAAGATGAGCAACATGATGGGCATTTGTGTGGACTGTAGGTCTTCTGTGCGCTGGACCATTGCGCCTGCTGCGGCGTACATGGAGGAAAAGAACAGCAGTCCCAGGAAATAGCTCACGAAGAGCACGGGGATAAGGGACCAATTCAGCTCCGTTGAATGCAAGATGCCAGAGGCGCGGAGACTGAGCGTTCCGACGCCGAGGACGGCTGCTGTAGCAGCTACTGCGAAGCTCACGTTGCCGATAATCTTTCCGGCCAAAAAGTCGAGCGGCTTTACCGTCGCTACGATGAGCTCGATAATCCGTGAGGACTTTTCTTCTGTGACTCGCGCGCCCACGTTCGCGGCAAAGAGTGTCACGGACATCATTAAGATGAAAATCCCGCCGAGGGTGGCACTGAGGTCCCACTCATTTCTGTCGGGGGTGGGCTCGACATTGTTGTCTACTTGTTTCTCGACTAATTCGATAGTCGGCGTAGCGGCAGCGAACTGCTCAGCGCTGAGGCCAAGTTCGTTGAGGGTTGCCGACAATGACATGTCGTGCTGCAGGGTTTGTGCAAAAGCTTGCAGGCGTGGTGATGGCTGTCCATCATGAACAAAGGTCAGCTGCTCCCCTTCGTGGATGAAAGCTGCTGCAATGTCTCCGTCTCGAACGCGGCTTTCAACGTCAGTGGGGTTGCTGGCGGCTTCGATGAGGAAATCGGGGTCGGATATAGGGGAGGGGTCTATGCCTACCAAGACAATGGTCCTCTCTGAGGGATCGCTATCTTGGTTTAGAAAGTGCGCGCCGATAAACGGCCCGGCTACCAGGACAATCAGTAAGATGCTGAGGGTGACCATGATGCCCCGGCTACGCAACGATTGTCGAATCTCGCGTGCGGCGACGCTCATAATGGTGTTGCTCGAAGAATAAGCCATGCTAGCTCACATACTTTCGGAAAAGATCGGAGAGGTCAGGGATAATTCGATAGAAACCATGCACGTCACCGGCGTTAACGGCTGCGTGGAGTGTAGGTTGCTCAGCTTCCGGGCTGGGAAGCTCCACGGTGACGTGCGTGTCTGACTCCTCCAGGACTCGGACGCCTTCGGGATACCAGCCACGCGAAGTGGTGAGCACACGGTAGACCAAGGGGCCTTGATTTCGGAGATCTGCAACGGGCCCTTCTGCCGCTAGGGTGCCACCGGAGAGAATCCCGATCCGATCACACATGCGCTGTACTAGATCTAGCTGGTGTGAAGAAAAGATAATGGGGACACCTAACTGGGCTTTCTCTTTGAGAATCTCGCTCATGACTTCTACCGCCAGCGGGTCCAAACCAGAGAAGGGCTCGTCGAGGATCAGGAGCTCGGGGGAATGGACCAGTGAAGCAGCTAACTGCACCTTTTGCTGGTTGCCGAGGGACAAGGAATCAAGCTTATCGTTCATGCGCTCCCCTAGCCCCAAGCGCTCCAGCAGCTGTTCTGTCTGCGCGCGAGCCGCTGGACCGTGCAATCCATGAAGCTTAGCCAAAAAGACGAGTTGCTCCGCGATTTTCTCCTTGCCGTAGAGCCCGCGCTCTTCCGGCATGTAACCAATACGCCGCCGAACATCATCATCCACTGGCCGCCCACCGAACAAGACCCTTCCAGAATCTGCAGCGAGGACGCCTATCGCAATGCGCATGGTGGTTGACTTACCAGCACCGTTGGATCCCACGAATCCGAAGATCTCTCCCGCGTTCACAGCAAAGGATAGCTGGTCCAGGACTTTCTGTGGCCCGAAGCTCTTCTCGAGCCCCTCAAATACCAGATTGGAAATGTTGTACTCCTTAACATCATGAAATCCGCCCGGACTGGCTAGAGCCCTAGGTAGTCTCCCACGTTAGTCCGCCGCCGCAATTTCGAGCCCGCCGCCGCGCGGGCATAGGATGAAGGGCGTGAGCATCGGCAAAATTCTTCTGTACTACTGCTTTACTCCCATCGAGGATCCGGCCGCAGTCATGCTGTGGCAGCGCACCCTGTGCGAGTCCCTGGGGCTCAAGGGGCGCATCCTCATTTCCCCGCACGGTATCAATGGCACGGTGGGCGGCGATATGGCTGCGTGCAAGCGCTACGTGCGGGCTACGCGCGAGTACCCGGGCTTTAAGAAGATGGAGTTCAAGTGGTCCGACGGCAGCGCGGCAGATTTCCCACGCCTGTCGGTTAAAGTCCGCGAGGAGATTGTGGCCTTCGGCGCGCCGGGCGAGCTCAAGGTCGATGAAAACGGCGTGGTGGGCGGCGGCGTGCACCTCAAGCCGGAGGAGGTCAACCAGCTGGTGGCAGACCGCGGCGGGGAGGTGGTCTTCTTTGACGGCCGCAACGCCATGGAGGCTGAGATTGGCAAGTTCAAAGGCGCGGTGGTTCCGGACGTGCGCACCACCCACGATTTCATCCGCGAGCTGGAGTCCGGCAAGTATGACTGGATGAAGGACAAGCCGGTGGTCTCCTACTGCACCGGCGGAATCCGCTGCGAGATTCTCTCTGCTCTGATGCTCAACCGCGGTTTCAAGGAGGTCTACCAGATCGACGGCGGCATTGTGCGTTACGGGGAGAAGTACGGCAATGATGGCCTGTGGGAAGGCTCCATGTACGTCTTTGATAAGCGCATGCACCACGAGTTTGGTCAGGGCGTGACGGACCCGGGCTTTATCCAGCTGGGCCACTGCGTGCACTGCCAGGCTGCAACCAACACCTTCCACAACTGCATTAACGAGGACACGTGCCGCCAGCAGGTCCTCATCTGCGACGAGTGCGCGCAGCACGTGGCCACCCAGCATTGCGGCCGCCCCGATTGCGCCGAGGTTGCCGCCGCCCTAGTCGCGCCTTAGCTGGTCCCGGGGAGTTGGTTGAGGGAGTTAGGCTGCAAAGAAGGTGTCGTAGAGGACCTGCAGGACGTCGATGGCCCAGATCATGAAGTGCAAAGTCAGCGCCCAAAACACTCCCATCCAGGCGCGCCAACGCAGGTAGCGGTTGAGTTTGCGCAGCATGATCACCCCGGAACCCACCACGCCGAGCAGCGGGAAGAAGATGGCCAGACCCATCCACACCGAACGTGTGGTGGTGGTGCACAGCCAGGCGGCATCGCCGGACTCGCACCACGGCCCGGGGAATTGCCGCAAGACGAGTAGGGAGCCCAGGCCGCACACCAGTGATGCCACCACAATGCTAATCAGGAACCAGAGTGCCTGGCGGGAAGACTTGCGGTTTTGTTCGGCCAGCCAGGCGGGGTCGGGGGCATCGGCAAGATCGTCAAAGGAGTGCGGGGCCGGCGGGCGCTTATTGGTATAGTCCGCGTCCGAGGACAGGTCATTTTCCGGGTGGTTAGGGTAGGTCATGCGTTTCCTCCCTGGTTGGCGTGGTTGCGGGTGTAGCCGGAGTGTGGCCGCAACTTATTGGGCAGCTGGGTGCACCAGCACCGGGACGGGCAGGTGCGGCAGAATCTCTGTGGCAGTCGAGCCCAAGAATACCCGCGCCAGCGAACTCATGGGGCTTGAGCCCAGCACCATGATGTCGCTCTTCTTCCACTTGATGGCATCCACCGCGCCGCGCCAGCCGGTGCCAATGCCAATCTCCGCGGAGACGTCAATCTGCGGGAACTCATCCGCCACCAGGTCGCGGGCACGGTCCATGGCGGCCAGCGAGTGCTCGCGCCAATCGGAGGTCAACTGCTGCGCGACGCTGAGCTTGTTGTGGAGTGGGGCTTGTACCAGGCCGGACGGTGAAAAGGCGATGATGCGCAACGGCACCCCCAGGCGCACCGCAAAAGCAGCAGCGGCCCGCAGCGCGGCGGTGTCGCCCTGTTGGTGTTCCTCAGTAAAGGCGAAGTTGACGCGCTTGATGCCGTTCTTTCCAAACTTCAGCCCCCGCGGGGTCAGCCCCAGTGCCACCGGCGAGTAGTGGAGCAGCGCGTCCGCCGTGGTGCCCGCCAGCAGGCGGTGCTTGGGTGCGGATTGTTCGGGGCTGAGCAGGATGAGGTCTGCGCGGAAGGCAGCGGCGGCATCGGTAAGCAACTGCGGCTGGTTGGGGCCATCATGCAGCAGGGAGAACTCCTTGGCGCACTGTTGCTTGTCGATGCCACTTTCCGCCAGCCTTTGCTCCACCTCCACCGCGCAGGCGGCGGCCTCTGCCCGGAACCACTTCTTGTACTTCCCGCCCAGCTTGGACAGGGAGGTCGTGGACCAGGGCTGGATGAAGGTGGACAGCACCTGCAGATGAATGGGCGTGGTGCGCCCGAGCCAGGCGGCGTAGTCGATGGCCTCCGCGCGCGCGGCTTTATGGCTAGCGCCAGCATCCGAGCCTGTCGCGCTGGGGGTGCCGGGAGTCCAGGACACCAGAATCCGCAGCGGGAGCTCCGGATCCGCCTTGGCGGCTAGACCAAATTCGGCGGGTTGCTTGTGCTTCTTTCCCATGGGAACCACCTAGGCGAACGGGTAGTGGGCCAACGTGTAGCGGCGCTCGGCGGCTAGCAGCCGGGCGACCGGCTAGGGCTGTTCAGCCACGGACTACTAGCAGCCGGGCGACCGGCTAGGGGCGAATCTTGTAGCCCGCAGTCGGGTTGTAGACATTGGCCAGGTGGGTGACCAAGTCTGCGAGAGTGTGGGCCTGTTCCAGCTCCTCCGGCGGCAGCCAGCGCATGATTTGGGCCAGGGCCTCGGAGCGCTCGTGCGAGACGACATCGAGCTCTTCTTCGCCCTTGGGGGTCAGCGCCACCAACACGCCGCGGCGGTCGGTCTCGTCCCGCATGCGCTCCACCAGGCCGCGCATCTCCAACTGGTAGAGGGCGTTCGACGCGGTAGGCATGCGGATGAGCTCCGCCTGGGCAATCACGGACACGCGCGAGGGCCCGCGCGAGCGCAACTGGTTCATGATGGACACCTGGGAGGTGGTCAGGCTTGAGCCCTCTGTGGTGCGCTGGAAGATGACCATCAGCTTGTTAAGGGAAGGCTGCAGACGGGAGGCAACCTTCAGTGCGTCTTCGAAAGTCGAAGGCGATTCAGTTCCTGGTTCAATCATAGAAACTAAATGTAGCGCTAATTTTCTATTCGCGCCACTTTCCCAGCCTGCGGGGGAGATTCAGGGGGTTTTATGGGTTGCCAAGGAAGGGGCAGACGGTGGGGATCGAGGGGGTATCGGCAAGCAAAGCTTGGGAATAAACCTGCAGGCTAGAAGGTTGGGGCAAAGGCTAGCACGCGCCAAGCCCAGCGCAACAACCACCAAGGAGGACGCAGGATGAACGGGGGTAATTTTCCGGGAATCAGGACCAAGCACCACGTCTCCCACGAGTGGGAACGCGCCACTGCGCTGCGGCGGCTGCACCAGGGGAACCTGCGGCGCGAGGATGTCTGCGACGCCGACTTTTTGCTCCGGGCCGCCGCCCGGCACCACGGCGTGGACAGCCCGCGCCCGTGCCCCGTGTGCCAAGCCCCCGCGCGGGTAACCCTGTGGATTTTCGGCGACGCCCTGGGCCGGCGCGCAGGCAGTGCTCGCCCACCGCAGGAAGTAGCCCAGATTGCCCGGGAGCTGGCGGCAACAGCGGGCGCGGCGGCGCAAGAATTTACCGTCCACGCGGTGGAGGTGTGCCCCACATGTCGCTGGAACCATTTGCTAGAAACCGCCACCGTCTATTAAGCGTGTTAAATTTGGAGGTTTAGAAGAGGTAGCGTCCCTGGCCAGGCGACGCGGCAACCGAAGCGAACCCTGAAGTAAAGGCGTAAACGGTGACTGAACCACAAGAATCATCCACCAGCTCCACGGCACGTGGTGGCAGCGCACGTGATGGCGCTGCCCGGGATGGCGCAGCCCGCGGCGGGCGTAAGCGCCGGCGTGCCAAGGAGCAGCAGTCCCGGCGCTGGCCCTGGGTGCTGCTGATTATGTTCCTGGCCATGGTGATTATCCCCCTGGGTCTCTTTGGCTACGCCTATAGCCAATACACCGTGCCCAGGCCGGAGGAGCTGGCCTCCAAGCAAATTGCCACCATTTATGCCAATGACTCCACCACGCAGCTTGCGCGCCTGGTGCCGCCGGAGGGCAACCGTACCCATGTCACCCTGGACCAGGTGCCCACCCACATGGAAGACGCCGTGCTGGCAGCCGAGGACCGCGAGTTCTGGACCAACTCCGGATTCTCCTTTACCGGCTTTGGCCGCGCGGTGGTGGGCCAGCTCAAGGGTGATGACTCCGCGGGTGGTGGCTCCACCATTACCCAGCAGTACGTCAAGAACACCCTGGTGGGCAACGAGCGTTCCTACGTGCGCAAGGCGCGCGAATTGGTCTACTCCATCAAGATGACCCACGAGTGGGATAAGGAGACCATCCTTAACTCCTACCTGAACACGGTGTACTTTGGGCGCAATGCCTACGGCATCCAGGCGGCATCGAACGCGTACTTCGATAAGAACGTCGAGGACCTGACCGTGGAAGAGGCCGCACTGTTGGCCGGGGTTATCCAGGCGCCCTCGGCGTGGGACCCGGCAGTGGACCCGGATGCCTCCCAGATGCGGTGGAATTACGTGCTGGACGGCATGGTGGAAACCGGCGTGCTCGATGCCGCTGAGCGTGCTGGCATGCAGTTCCCCCAGACCCGCAACCCCGCGGAATACTCCGCGTACACGGAGGCCACCGGCGCCAATGGCCACATTAAGAACCAGGTGATTCGGGAGCTGGCCAGCGTAGGCATTTCTGAAGAGGACGTCCAGACCCGCGGCCTGCAGATCACCACCACCATCGACATGAACGTCCAAAACGCCTCCCTGGAGGCCGTGGATACCGCCCTGGCGCCGCTGCAGGAAGATGCCCGCGCGGCCGCAGTGACTGTGGACCCGGCCACCGGCGCGGTGCGCGGCTACTTTGGCGGCCACGACGCCAACGGTTGGGACTACGCCAATGCTCCGCTGCAGACGGGTTCGACGTTTAAGATCATCGGCCTGGCTGCCGCGCTGCAGCAGGGTATTCCGCTGAGCACCTACTACTCTTCCCTGCCCTACCAGCTGCCCGGCACCAACATTGTGGTCAACAACTACGACGGTTCTAATGGCTGCGGCACCTGTTCTATTGCGGAGTCGTTGAAGAACTCCTACAACACCCCCTTCCAGCGTCTACAGGAGGATTTGGAGAATAAGTCCCAGGACACCGCAGACATGGGCCACGCTTTGGGTATTGCGCCGTCGCTGCCGGGCATCGAACACACCTTGGCTGAGGAGGGCCAACGCCCCTTCGACGGCATTATCCTGGGCCAGTACCCCTCCCGGGTGGTGGACATGGCCACGGTGATGGCCACGCTGACCAACGACGGCGTGTGGCATGACACCCACTTTGTCAACCGCGTGACCACCAATACCGGCGAGGTCCTCTACGAGCGCCCGGATGACAAGGGGCAGCGCCGCGTCTCCAGCCAGGTGGCGCGCAATGTTATCGAGGCCATGAAGCCCATTGCCGCGTGGTCCAATGGTGCGCTGGCCGGTGGGCGCGAGTCCGCCGCCAAGACCGGCACCTCGCAGCTGGGAGATACCGGCACTAACCGCGACACGTGGATGATCGGCTCCACTCCCCAACTGGCCACCGCCGTGTGGGTGGGTACCGCGGATAATACTTCCGCCATCTTTAGCGCTTGGGGCGGCAACATGTTTGGATCCGGCGCGCCCACGCAAATTTGGAAGTCCATCCTGGATACCTCGCTGGCGGAGCAGGAGTTTGCCTCCTTCCCGGCTGCTAGCCCGGTCCGTTATGGCACCGGCACTGCGGGCTCTGGCTACTCCGGCGCCCTCTACGGTGCTGGCACCTGGTCCGGCTCCAGTGCGGATACCGCAGGTGCCTCCGCTGCCGATGCTCCGTCTGCCGATGCCCCCGCACCCGCCCCCGAGCCTGCTCCCGCACCGAGCCCTGCGCCTGCCCCGGCACCGGGGGCCGGCGCCGGTGGCGGGGTCGGTGGTGCTGGTGGCGCCGGTGGTGGTGCCGCGGGTGGTGATGGCCTGACGGACTTGGGCGCCCGGCTGGGTGATGCCCTCAATGATCTCCTTGGCCAATAAGCCATGAGTATTTCTGGCTTGGAACGCGAGCCGCTGGCGCGCGGTGTGGTGGAGTTCTTCGGGGGTCCGCGCGGGGTGCATGCCCGCGGGCCGGTGCCTGTACTGCGCTGGGTGCTCAGCGTGGGGTGGGTGTTTTTGGGCTTCGCTTTCCTGGCCAAGGCCAATTGCTCCGGTGGGCGCCGCCTGGAGGATGGCTCCATTGGGCTTAACTGGGCGGGAAGCCGCCAGTACACCTCCTTTTGTTACAACGACATTGTGCCGCTCTACGGCGCCCGCGGGCTGGACCAGCCGGGGTTTGTTTACGCCTACTCTTGGGTAGAGGACGGCACTACGCGCTACATGGAATACCCGGTGCTTACCGGGCTCTTCCAGGGGTTGATGGGCTGGATAGCCCGGAGTACCTACGGCGCAGTGGAGTGGCTGGGGGTGCCGGAAGCCGGCTGGTACTTCACGCTGACTGCCCTGGCGATGTCCCTGATGTGGGTGGCTACCTTGTTTATGTTGAGCCAGCTACTGGGCACCCGCCAATGGGACGGCCTGGTGGTGGCCGCCAGCCCGCTGGTTGTCATGCACGGCTTTACCAACTGGGACATTCCCTCCATCATGCTCGCGGTTGCTGCCCTGGTGGCGGTTAGCCACGGGCACTCTGTCACGGGTGGGGTGTGTATTGGCTTGGGCGCTGCGCTCAAGTTGTGGCCGGTATTTCTTTTGGGTGCGTTCTTTGTGTTAGCGGCGCGCAACCGACGCTGGAAGCAGTTCGGGGCGCTGGTGGCTGGCGCGGGGGCATCGTGGGCCATAGTCAATGCGCCTCTGGCCTGGGCCTACCCGGAAGCCTGGGGTGAGTTCTTCCGGCTCAACTCCACCCGCAGCTGGGAATGGACCACCATCTATGCGGTGGCAGGCCGTGAGTTCGGCTTTAGCGCTTCCCCGGAGGCTATCAACATCTTTTCGCTGGTGAGCTTTGCGTTGGCGTGCGCGGCGATAGCGCTCTTTGGGCTCCGGGTGCAGCGTACCCCGCGCGTGGCGGAGCTGGTCTACCTCATCCTGGTGGCATTCCTGATGCTCAACAAGGTCTGGTCCCCACAGTATTCCTTGTGGCTGCTGGTGCCCGCCGTGCTGGCTCTTCCTCACTGGCGGCTGCTGTTTAGCTGGGCTGTGGCCGATGCCCTCTTGTGGCCCATCCTGATGTGGCACATGCACGGCGTGGACAACAAGGGAGTTCCCGGCGGCCTGCTGGACATTGCGGTGCTGACGCGGGATGGGTTCATCCTGGCCATTGCGTTGCTCATTATTATGCAGATGCTGGGCAAACTTCCGGACAAAGTACTCGCAGCTAACGGATACGACATACTGGCGGGAGATTTCCGGAAATGATCATCACCATCGTGGGTATAGTCTCCATTACGCTGGGCTTCTTTTGCGTCCTGGGAGCCTATTGGGCCTACCAGCGCACCACTACCGATGCCAACCGCCGCCTGCCAATCATCCTGGGACTTCTAGGCCTGCTGTTTTTGACCATCATCCCGGCAACGTCCGCCGTGTTCTTTGCGGCGACGCACGGGCAGGGCTAGGTGGCGGGCGTGGCGCGAGCCGAGGCGCGGGATGCCGGCAAGAAATTTCGGTTTTGACCTGCACATGCGGTATCATTGTCGGGTTGCTTGACGCAACGTACCCTCCTGCCATATCCGCCAAGGTGATATGGCCTAAACCAATTACTAGACCATAGGAGGTGATGAGGTCCGTGCGTCACTACGAAGTCATGATCATTTTGGATCCAACCCAGGATGAACGCACCGTTGCCCCGTCCCTGGACAAGTTCCTCGCCGTCATTCGTGAGGATAACGGCAAGGTAGAAAACGTTGATATTTGGGGCAAGCGTCGTCTTGAGTACCCGATCAACAAGAAGGACGAAGGCATTTATGTCGTCGTCAACCTCGAGTGCGAGTCTGCATCTGTGCTCGAGCTCGACCGTCGTCTGAACTTGAACGACAAGGTTCTGCGCACCAAGGTTCTGCGCATCGACAGCAAATAACGGATACTGGGTACATCAGTAACCAACGTTTAAGGAGAAACCATGGCTCAGGGAGACACCAACATCACGGTTGTTGGCAACATTGTTGCCGACCCGGAATTGCGTTTCACTCCTGCGGGAGCAGCTGTCGCTAATTTCCGTATCGCCTCTACCCCGCGTCGCTTCAACTCGCAGACGAACCAGTGGGAAGACGGCGAGGCAATGTTTCTCACCTGTAACGCTTGGCGCAGCCTGGCAGAAAATGTTGCGGAAAGCCTGACAAAGGGAATGCGCATCATCGTCACCGGGCGTCTGAAGCAGCGCAGTTTCCAAACCCGCGAGGGCGATAACCGGAGCGTCTACGAAATTGACGTCGACGAGGTTGGTCCCTCCCTGCGGTACGCCACCGCACAAGTTAACCGGAACCCGCGTGAGGGCGGCAACGGCAACTACGGCGGTAATGCTTCCCAGGGTGGCAACAACCAAGGTGCTAACAATTATGGCGGCGGCCAGCAGTCCCAGCAGGGTGGTTTTGGTGGAAATCAGAACTTCAACCAGCAGGCACAGCAGGCCCCGGCGAATGACCCGTGGAACTCCGCACCGCCAGCAGGCGGGTTCGGCGGCGCTTCTGATGAACCCCCGTTCTAACCGCTGTTACATGCAAAATTCATCGATTTAAAACTCAAGTGAAAGGCAGGGATCATGAAGCTGATCCTCACCGCTGCCGTTGAGAACCTCGGCGCCGCAGGCGAAATTGTTGAGGTTAAGGACGGCTACGGACGTAACTACCTGCTTCCGCGCGGGCTGGCCATCGTGGCTACCCGTGGCGCTCAGAAGCAGATCGAGGGCATCCAGCGTGCCCAGCAGGCACGCGAGATCCGCGACCTGGACCACGCACGCGAGATCCGCAACCAGCTCGAGCAGCTCAGCGACGTCAAGGTTGCTGTCAAGACTGCTGAGTCCGGCAAGCTCTTCGGTTCCGTTACCGCTGATGACATTGTCACCGCCGTCAAGGCTGCTGGTGGCCCGACCCTGGACAAGCGCATTGTGGTGCTGCCCAAGGGCCTGGTTAAGAAGACCGGCAACTACCAGGTCGAGCTGAAGCTGCACGCTGATGTGCTCGGCAAGGTGAACTTCTCGGTCGTCGCCGCCTAAGCGTCGCACGACGGTTTCCCGCCCACAGGCTCACCGCCACGGCAGGGAAACACAACGACAACAGCACGCCGTAAGGCCCGCGCTGACCACTATGTGAGGTGGTGGATGGCGCTGGGCCTTGCGGCTTTTTCGGCTGCGCCACGTGGTTGTTTCCTCCGGGCAGCGTCTCGTGGTCGCTCATTCGGGCTGCGCCTCTTGGTTGCTCCTTTGGCCTGCGTCTCTTGGGTGCGCTCGCGGTGTGCCCCTCCGCCCGCGCGGGACCTGTGGATAACTGTGAAAATCTGTGGAGAACTGCAGCCCTGGGCGACCCATAATGAACAATTTGTCACTTGGATGTGCGGCGCAAAACCTCCTGCTGAGCGGGTTATCCACTGATTTGGTGTTTCTTTTCACAGGGCCGAAAACCAGCATTGACCTGCGATAACCATAGTGCCTGGTCACGGGCGTGAGGAAGTTATCCACAGTCAGATGGGGAGCAATCCACGCTCAGAGGGGGCCTAAGCTGCGGATTCTACAGGTGGCTGTGGATAACTCACCGGAAAGGAACCCGTTGTCCACAGTCGGGGTGAATTGCACGGGGGCATCGGCAAGCACTAAGCAAGGAGAAGAACGCATGGGGAGCGGAAGAAATAGACGGAAGCAAGGTGGGCTAGAGTGATAAGCTACAGCCGCGCGAGCCGGCGCGGCGAAGTTGCATGTAGGAGAGGGGACGTGAAGCACAGTGACCAATCCCAGCTTTGATGACGGCAGCTACGTGCCACCGGAACCGGAGGAGTCCTTCCCGCCAGAGCCAGCAGAGGAGTTTTCAGGCCGCGCCAGGCGCAATACCGGAAGCCGGGAAGACTACGGCCGCTACAACGAGTTCCGGCGTCCGCCAGCGGATCAAGAGGCCGAGAAGGGTGTGTTAGGGGCCATTTTGCTCAGCCCCAAGGTTGCCGGTGAGGTGGCCGAAATTTTGCGCCCCACGGACTTTTATTATCCGGCGCATACGTTGATTTTTGAAGCGGCGATGGACCTGTTTTCCGCAGGCAAGGACATTGACCCGGTGGTGCTGGGCGACTACCTGGACCGCCATGGCCGCCTTGAGCGCGCAGGTGGAGCACCGTATATCCACACACTGATGCAGTTTGTGCCCACCACTGCGAACGCTCGGTATTATGCGGAGATTGTCGCGGAGAAGTCCGTGCTGCGCCAACTGGTCGACGCCGGCACTGAGGTGGTGCAGCTGGGCTACGAAGCGACCGAGGACGCCGATGTGGAGTCCGTGCTGGACAGGGCGCAGCAAGCGGTATTTAAAGTCTCCAAACGCACCCAGACCGAGGACTATAAGCGGCTGGAGGACTTGATTGACCCCACCATTGACGAGTTGGCCAAACTGCAAGACCGCGGCGGCATGGCGGTGGGTGTGCCTACTGGATTTACGGACCTGGATACGCTGACCAACGGGCTGCACGCCGGGCAGATGATCATTATTGCGGCGCGCCCGGGTGTGGGTAAATCGACGTTGGCCATGGACTTTGTGCGCTCGTGCTCGTTGCACCACGGCAAGACTTCGGTGATTTTCTCCCTGGAGATGTCTGCCTCTGAGATTATGATGCGCCTGCTGTCTGCTGAGGCAGAGATCAAGCTGACTGACATGCGCTCTGGCAAGATGTCGACGGAAGATTGGCGCAAGTTGGATGAGACCATCACGCGGATTCAAGAGTCCCCGCTCTACGTCGATGATTCGCCGAACCTGACCATGATGGAAATTCGCACTAAAGCGCGCAAGCTGAAGCAGCAGGTGGGACTGGACTTGATTGTGCTGGACTACCTGCAGCTGATGAGCTCCGGCAAGAAGGTGGAGTCGCGCCAACAAGAGGTCTCCGAGTTTTCGCGTAGCCTCAAGCTTCTGGCAAAGGAGTTGGAGGTGCCGTTGATTGCAATTTCGCAGCTTAACCGCGGCCCGGAGTCGCGTACAGACAAAAAGCCGCAGATTGCGGACCTGCGCGAGTCGGGTTCGCTGGAGCAGGACGCGGATATGGTCATGCTGCTGTACCGCCCGGACTCGCAGGACCGGGACAATGAGCGCGCTGGTGAGGCCGATGTGATCCTGGCCAAGCACCGCGGCGGGCCCATCGATACGGTGGCCGTGGCACACCAGCTGCACTATTCGCGGTTTGTGAACATGGCGCGCGGCTAGGGCGCCGTTGGCGGTTGGTCTATTGCCGTGCTGGTTCAGTCGGCTGATTCAGACGGCTGGGGTGGTGGCGCTGGCAGGGCTGCTTGCACCGTCAAGGTCTTTGACCAGCTCCGGATTGCCCAGCCGCGGGCCCAGCGCGACAAGGACTGCAAAGACCACGCCCAAGGCGACCGCCAACCACATCCACACCCGGTAGAACCGCGGCCCGCACCACTTGGCGAAGACCGCCCCGATTGCCCCACCCAGGGTATTGAAGAGCAGATCATCTATATCGCTGCGGCCCAGGCTGAATAGGTATTGGGAAACCTCGATGCTCAGGCTTAGCGCTGCTGCCCAGGCGATGGCTGGCCCTATGCGCTCGCGCCACATGAAGAACAACACGCCCACGGGGATGAAGAAGGCCAGGTTCCCGCCGTAGTCAAACAGCGGTGCAAACCAACTGCCCTGTCCTAGGCTATCTAGTGGCACCAGGTGCAGCTCCCGGGCGCGCTGGCGCGCAGGCTCCCAGAGGTAGCCGATGCGATAGAAGGACTTCAAGGTGGTCAGCGCGACCACCACCGCAATATACGCGACGGTGGCGGTGGCTAAGAGCCGACGGTTGGAAGGAGACATGGGCATCTACCCTAGTGCAGCGTCGCGCCACTAGCCTAGTGCAGCGCTTTGCCGCGTTGCTCGGGCAGGGCGCGGGTGGCTGCAGCCGCGATAAAGAAAGCCGCGGCGAAGAGGGCAAACAGCCATTCGGTACCCGCGTGCGCCAGCACCACGGGCACCAGCAGCGGGGCCAGTATGGAGGCCAAGCGCCCAAATCCGGCCGCAGCACCGGTTCCGGCACCGCGCAGGTGGGTGGGGTAGAGCTCTGGCCCGATGGCGTAGAGCGCCCCCCAGGCGCCCAGGTTGAAGAAGGACAGCAAGCAACCGGCGGTGAGGATCATCGCCGTGCTATCTGCCGTTCCGTAGAGACCAGCGGCTACCGCAGAGCCCACCAGGAACGCGGCCAGGGTGGGGCGCCGGCCCCACACCTCAATGAGCCATGCCGCGGCAGCGTAGCCCGGAAGCTGCGCCAGCGTGATAATCAGCGTGAAGCTAAAGGACTTCACCAAAGAAAAACCGTCCGCCACCAGCAGGGAGGGGATCCAGATGAACGCGCCGTAGTAACTCAGATTCACGCAGAACCAAATGGTCCACAAAGCGGCGGTGCGCCGGCGCAAAGTGGGGGACCAAATGTGCCGGGAGGTCACTTCATCTTCGCGGTACACAGGGGCAGCGGCACGGCCGTCGATCTCACCGGCCTCTGCCTCGAAGGAGGCCACAATTTCTTCAGCCTCTTCGTGCTGCCCGCGGGATTCGAGGAAGCGCACCGACTCCGGCAAGCCCAGGCGGACGTAGAGCGCGTAGAACGCCGGCACCATGCCCAACGCCAGGGCCCAGCGCCAGCCCACAGGGGAGGCGCTGACCACAAATGTGCCGACGACCGCCGCCAGAATCCATCCCACTGCCCAGAAGGCTTCCAAGATGACCACCATGCGGCCGCGCACCCGCACCGGGGCGAATTCCGAGATCAGGGTGGAGGCAACAGGAAGCTCCGCGCCCAGACCTAGGCCGATGACAAAGCGCAGCGCGATTAGCATCCCCAGCCCGGTGGCTAGGGCCGAGGCCCCGGTGGCTAGACCGTAGACCAGCAAGGTGAGGGCGAAAATCTGCCGCCGGCCAAATTTGTCGGCCAGCAGCCCGCCGAAGGTGGCGCCCAGAGCCATGCCCATGAACCCCACGGAGGCCAGCCACGATGATTGCGTGGGGGTAATCCCCCAGTGAACGGCCAGTGCGGCCATGATGAAAGAGATGAGCCCCACGTCCATGGCGTCGAGCGCCCAGCCCAGCCCGGACCCCAGCAGCAGCCTCTTGTGCTTTGCGGTGACCGGAAGTCTGTCCAGGCGCTCATTGCGCGTTAACGGGGTGTCTACACGATGATCAAGTTGTGCCATGCCCTTTCATGCTAGAGCCTGCGCGCATATTTTTTGTCACTTTGCAGAAATTGGCTGAAAATTACGCAGACGCAGGGAGTTTGTCACCACAAATACGGAACTAAACGCCATCGCCATACCCGCAAATAGGGGGTTTAGCCATCCAAGCGCCGCCACGGGGATGAGGATGACGTTATACGCGAACGCCCAAAACAGGTTGCCTTTGATGGTGCGCAGTGTTCGCCGCGAGAGCCGAATAGCCACCGCCACCGAATTGAGGTCATTGGTCATTAGCGTGATGTCCGAGGCCGCAATGGCCACATCGGTGCCCGCGCCCATCGCTAGACCCAGGTCGGCCTGCGCGAGTGCGGCGGCGTCATTGACGCCATCGCCTACCATGGCTACCACTTTGCCTTCGGACTGCAGCTGGCGCACGAAGGCTACCTTGTCCTCCGGCATGACCCCGGCCGTGACGTGCTCAATGCCCACTTCCTGTGCCACGTGCGCCGCGGCGGCCTCGGCGTCTCCAGTAAGCAGGTGCGGGGTCAGGCCCAGGCTGCGGAGCTGGCCGATGCCCCCTGCCGAACTCTCCTTTACTGTGTCCCGGACCTCTATGGTTCCGGCTTCTGTGCCGTCAATGCTCACCGCCACCAACGTTCCCGTGCCGGAATAGGGCGCGGCGCTGCGCCCAACGGCTACTTCGTGGCCGCTCACGGTGGCGCGCACGCCCTGCCCGGGAATGGCGCGAAATTCGCTAGCTGGCTCTAGCACCGGCGGTCCCGCGGGCTCGTCGGATTGCCCGCCCGCCTGTGCGTCTGCCGGCCCGCCCGCATGTGCATCCGCACGCACGCCGGGTTGCACCCCTGCCTGCGCATGGGCCCCCACAATCGCCTGGGCAATTGGATGCTCAGATCCGGCCTCGGCTGCCGCGGCAAAGCGCAGCAGCTCATCACGGGAGTACTTCGTCCGCGAGGCCGGGGTAACGGCGCTGACCGTCATCTTGCCTTCAGTAATGGTGCCCGTCTTATCGAGCACCACCGTATCCACCTTGCGGGTGGACTCCAGCACTTCCGGGCCCTTGATTAGAATGCCCAGCTGGGCGCCGCGGCCGGTGCCCACCAAAATGGCGGTGGGGGTAGCCAACCCCAGGGCGCAGGGGCAGGCGATAATTAGGACGGCGACGGCGGCCACGAAGGCGGGGGCAGGGGCATCGGCAAGCCAATGCACCATCAGTGTCAGCAGCGAAATGCCAATGACCACCGGGACAAAGACCTGCGCAATGCGGTCCACCAGACGCTGCACTGGTGCCTTGGAGGCCTGCGCATCGGTGACCAGCTGCGCCATGTGGGCGAGGACGGTATCCCGGCCGACGCGGGTGGCGGTGACCTCCAGGAGCCCGGACGTGTTGAGGGTGGCGCCCGTGACGGTATCTCCAGGGCCCACCTCCACGGGCAGGGGCTCCCCGGTGAGCATGGACTCGTCCACTGCGGAGTACCCCGCGCGTACTTGGCCGTCCGTGGCTATCTTTTCGCCGGGGCGCACCACAAAGGTCTCGCCCACGCGCAGCTGCTCGATGGGGATGCGCACCTGCGCGCCGTGACGCAACACCGCCACGTCCTTGGCGCCCATGTTGAGCAGAGTTCGCAGCGCAGCGGAGGATTTACCCTTCGCGCGCAACTCTAGCCAGCGCCCGAGCAGCAGAAAGGTTATCACCATGCCCACGGACTCCAGATAGATATGGTCCATGTGCGCATGGTTGGCGGCGAAGGTCATGTGCATCTTCATTCCGGGCTGGCCGGCGTTACCGAAGACAAGCGCGTACAGCGACCAGAAATACGCCGCAGTGGTGCCCAGCGAAATTAGCGTGTCCATGGTGAACGCGCCGTGGCGCAGGTTGGCCCAGGTCGCCTTGTGGAACGGCGCCCCGCCGAAGACGTAGACCACAGTGGCCAGCGCCAACGCGACCCATTGCCAATAGAGGAACTGCCAGGCCGGCACCATGGAGACCACCATTAGCGGCAGCGATAGGGCCGCACTGAATAGGGTGCGCCGCAGCAGGTCCGCTTCCTGCTTGCGCGCGGCGTCCTGCGCCGGTTCTGCCGATGCCCCGTGGCTTGCCGATGCCGCCCCATCCCCCGGCTCCACGGAGTTTTGTGCGGTGGGTTCGGTCCCGGGCTGCACGGCGTTTTGTGCACCCGGGGCCGGCTGGGGGCCGTGGGGCGCGCCGGGCGTGTGGGGAAAGGCATCATATCCGGCATTCTGGACCGTGCTGATGAGCATTGCCACGTCAATGTGCTGCGGGTTGAAGTCGATGGCGGCGGACTCGGTGGCGAAGTTGACCGTGGCGTGCACCCCTTCGAGCTTGTTTAGCTTGCGCTCCACGCGTGAGGAGCACGAGGTGCACGTCATGCCGGTGACGCCGAGGTCAATGTGGTCAAGAGTTTGCTGTGGCATTGGCTTGGACTCTGGGTGAAGGTGGGCGGCTAAGGGGGAGGGCTGCGGGGCCTGGGAGGGGTTGAGGCGGGTGCGGGCGGATTTAGGCCAGCTGGTAGCCGGCCTCTTTAATGGCTGCGGCGATCTGGGCGTTACTAAAACCTTCGCCTTCCACCTGGACGGAGCCGGTGGTGTGGTCAGCATTTACGCTGGTGACGCCGGGGATCTCTGCGATTTCCTCTTGGACGGAAAGCTCGCAGTGGCCGCACGTCATGCCGGTGACGGTGTAGGTCTGGACCATGAAAACTCCTTACATAGCTGGGATGTACTACCGCCCAAGAATATACCCCTGCCGGGTATGGCGCAAGGGGGTAGTTGGGTTGGACTGGGGCGGGCTGAGGCAGAGTCGGGTTGGGCTGAGGCAGGTTGAGGCTAGAGCTTGCCCAGTTGGCGCAGATCTTGCCTTGTTGGTACAGCGTTGGTACGGCTGCGGAATAAACCCCAACCAGGTACGGTTGATAGGAACAACCCCGGCAAAACGGGGATAATGATAGGTCGCGTTGAGCTTTTGCGGACTTCGTGGCACTGGACATTGCACTATGAATTAAGGAGTTAGAACTCTATGGCAACCATCGACGTCACTGAGAAGGATTTTGAAACTACCGTCAGTGCGGACGGCATTGTGCTGGTAGACGCCTGGGCTGACTGGTGCGGACCCTGCAAGCGCTTTGCGCCGGTCTTTGAGGGGGCATCGGACAAGCATGAGGACGTCACCTTTGCCAAGCTGGACACCGAAGCCAATCAGGGGCTGGCGGGTGCCTTGCAAATCCAGTCCATCCCCACCCTGATGGCCTTCCGGGATGGAGTGTTGGTCTTCCGCCAAGCCGGTGCGCTACCGCCCGCAGCTCTAGAGGATCTGATTACTCAGGTCAAGGACCTCGATATGGACGAGGTGCGCGCCCAAGTAGCAGCGCAGCAGGGCGCTGAAAACTAGCGCTGAAAACTAGCGTTGAAAACTGGCGCTGAAAGCTAAGCGGACTTGAGGGTGCTGGCTTAAAAGCTGGCCCCGGCTAAGATGCGCTGTCCCACGTAGACTGGTGGGACAGCGCATTTTTCTATACCACCACGAAGGAGTATTTCATCCATGGCTAACCCGGTGAGCAAGGGCTGGAAGTATCTGATGGCGTCGTTTGACCAGAAGATTGACGATAACGCCGACCCCAAAGTTCAAATCCAGCAGGCTGTCGCCGCCGCCAAGAAGCAGCACCAGGAAATAACGGAGCACGCTGCGGAGATTATTGGCAATAAGTCCCGGCTGGAAATGCAGCTCAACCGACAAATTGAGGCTGCGGAGAAATACCAGCGGCAAACCCAACAGGCGCTCCAACTTGCAGACGAGGCTTCTGCGGCGGGCGATAGCACTAAAGCGCAGGAATATACCCAAGCTGCGGAGGTTGTAGCAGCGCAGCTAGTGGCTGCGGAACAAGAGCTGGAGGAGCTGAAGGTTCAGCACCAGGCCGCCACCTCTGCAGCCGAGCAGGCCGCCGCTAAGCAAAAAGAGTCCGAAGCCCGGTTGCAGGAGCAGCTAGCGCAGGTGGACCAGCTCATGGCGCAGGCAGACCAGGCCGCCATGCAGGAGAGTAATGCCAAAGCAATGGATTCCCTCAATGACCTCAATCCGGAGGACTCCGTGCCTACCCTGGATGCGGTGCGCGCCAAGATTGAGAAACGCTATGCGGACGCCCTTGGCCACCAGGAACTGATGGAGGGCACCCACATTCAGGACTTTGTCCAGGCGGAGACCGAGATCAAGGCCAATTCCCGCCTGGCGGAAATCCGCGCCCAGATGGAGCGTAAGAAAGAGCTCGAATCTGGCGAAGACGCCCGCTAGTCGCGGAGGTTAAGTAGTACGCCGCGAATGCCCGAGTGGAATCCATCGCGGAGATTGACGCGCTGGGTTTCCGTCAGGGTGTATTCATGCAAGGTTTCGCACGCAAACTGCAGTAGGGGACGGTCCACCTCCGGTGGCAGTCCACCGCCAGAGAGTAGGTGCGCTTGGTCGCGCTGCTGCGTGGTTGCCGCATTTTCATACCACCAGCTGGCGTACTGGCGTCCCACGTCGAAGGGGGTCTGGAAGCCCGCGGAGGTCCACACTTCTTCCGGCAGCGGGACGTAGCGCGAGCGCAGCTTGCGACGCGGCGCCATCATCGACGGCTTGGGCGGGCCGGAAGGGCCGGCAGTGCGCGGTTTGTCCGTGGCGCTCTCCGGGGCTTCGGTGGAGTCTGCGCGGGTCTGCGCGCGCGACTCTGCCGGAGAGACTGTCCTGGTATCGGGCGCAGAGCCCGGGGTGGTGTCATCCGGCGAGTCCTGAGCAGTGGCTACTGCAGAGTCGGCGCTAGCGGGGGCATCGGCAAGCTGGGTGGGGGCTGCCGCGGCGGCATCGGCGGCGATGGTGTCGGTAGAGGCGGCATCGGCAGACTGGATAGGAGCAGCGGTAGGGGAAGCGGGCGCCGTGCGCGGGGCGGAAGCGAAAGCCGCCTCGGCCTCTGCGGGCTCGGCGTACCCAACGGCTGCGGTGTCCTGGTCAGGTGCTGCTGCGGCAGGGTCTTCCTTGTCGGGGCGTTGCTCGCGAATAACCGGCGGTAGCGGGCCCTCGAGGACCTGGATCTCCATGGCATCGGCGAAGTCCTCACGCGGGTCCAGAATGGTGGTGCTATCGCACGCGTGGCGCAGGTTGGAGGACATGGAATCCCAGCCGAAGCCATAGAGGTGAACGCGAATGCCAGCGAGCACGGCCTCCTCCACGCCGGGGATCATGTCTGCATCCCCGGAGACCAGCACAAAGTCGGTGACCTGCTGTTTCATGGCGGAGACGATCATGTCTGCCACCAGGCGGGTGTCCACTCCCTTCTGCGTGCGGCGATCGCCCCACTCGATGAGCTGGCCGGTGCGCAGTTGCACGCCATCGCAGGTGCGCAAGGCGCGCTGATAACGGTGCGGGCCATTTTCCGGAATGCCGTCGTACCAGTACTGGCGCTGAATCTTCTGGCCAAGCTGGTTTTCAATCATAGCGCCCATGGTGTTGACTACCTCGGGCAAGTCGATCTCTAGCTGCGCGCGCGCCCCGGTCTCCCAGGCGTTATAAAAACTGGCTAACAGATACGAAGTATCGACGAAAACGAGTGTTCTCTCTAACATTGCCTAATCCCTAATGCATTTCTAATTAACTGGTGCCTCCTAGTGTGCCCGAAAACTGCCAAAACTGCGATAAGAGTGGACAAACTCCCAGGAATGTTCTACGGTTAGTTACTGAAGTAACCAACCAACTAAACCGCAAAGGCCATCATGGACAACTCCACCCAACCACTGTTCCGGCAAATCGCCGCCCTGGTTGAGGACTCCATTGTGGACGGCACCCTCCCTGAGGGCACCCAGGCGCCCTCGACTAATGAGCTCGCAGCTTTCCACAACATCAACCCGGCAACCGCCAGAAAGGGAATCGCCTTGCTCGCAGACACAGGAATCCTGGAAAAGCGTCGCGGCATCGGCATGTTCGTTGCTGCAGGAGCTACCGAAGTCATTCGCACCCGGCGCCGCAGCCAATTTGCGGCGGAATACGTCGCGCCGCTAGTGGATGAGGCCGCCCGCCTGGGTTATACCCGGCAGCAACTCCAGGAGCTGGTGCATCGCGTGGCAGAAAGCCGAGGGCTGTATTCGTGAGTCCGCGCCGAAAGTCTTCGTCTGAAAAATTCACCGACAAACTACGTAAGAAAGCTGAGATTGATCAATGAGCAACCACATCGTCACCGCGCACGAGCTGGAAATGCGCAACACCCCGCCCCTAAACTTTTCCCTGGAGCGCGGGCTTACCCACGGCCTGGTAGGGGCCAACGGTGTGGGTAAGACTACGCTGTTGCGAATGATTGCCGGGCAGCGCAATGCCCGTGGCCTGCAGGTATTTGGTCACGCGCCGTTTGACCTGCGCTATGTACTGGACCGGACCATTTTGATGGGCATTGATAACCCGCTACCGGATGGCTGGAACGTAGCTACCCTGTGCAAGCTGGGCCGGGCGCGCTGGGAGACCTGGAACCAGGACCGTGCCGAGGAACTCATCGAGCGCTTCGAGTTACCCAAGAAGAACTATTCAGGTCTTTCCCGTGGGCAGAAATCCGCCATGGGCATCATTATGGCGTGCGCTTCCGGCTGCGAGTTGATGCTGCTTGACGAGCCCTACCTGGGCCTCGATGTCGCCAAACGGGAGGTCTTCTTCGAGGTTCTGGCCCAGGAGCACGGCCGCACCATTATTATCTCCACCCACCACCTCAACGAGCTGGCAGGTCACCTGAACACAGTGCTTTTGCTTGCCGATGCCCCCTTGGCAGGCCAGGTTGGCGACATCCTGGAGGCCGTGGTGTCCCTCAGTGGCCCGGCGGGGCTAGTGGACCAGGCGATAGAGCAGCTGCGACTGCCCATCTTGGGCCGGGAAAGTTCCCCCGTCGGGGATAAAGTCCTCATCGATGCCCGCGGGCACCGCGTGGACGAGGTCTTTGAAGCTGCCGCGCATCTGCGCTTGCGCGCCCAGGAAGTCAGCCTGGAACAAGCAGTCACCGCGTTGGCAACCACCGGGGCAGGTGAGCGCTAATGAGTACCCGCATGAGTCCGGCGCGGCGCGAAGTGCGCCTCTGGTTCGGGGTAGTGGACAAATATAGCTTGGTGGTGTTGCCCTTCTTTGGCCTGCTGTGGGGCATAGGTACTGCCGATGCCGCGCCGCTGTGGCAGTGGCTGTTTGCCGTGGTACTGCTGATCATGGTGACCATGCCCAAGCTAAATAGCAAAGCCATCGTGGCGTTGGGGATTACGCGCAGGCAAGAACACCTCTACAAGGTAATTCTGGCCGTGCTGACTTTTGCCAGTGGAGCGGTGGGATTGTTTATAGCTGGCAGACCTTTGCTGGTGCTTCCGGCTCTCGCAGCCTTAATGTGGATAGTCATCCGCCCGCCCAGGGACCCCGAGCGAGATGCGTCGCGGGACACGGATGAGGAGCGACAGGCAGAACTAATTGCTCACAGCGATGGGCGCGACTCTTTCGGCCGCCTTCCTGCAACGCCGCTAGTACAACTGGTGGTGCGGCCTCTGTGGTGGCGCCTGCCCGTCCTGTGGGCAGTGGTCCTGGTGGCGTTGGGCGTCGCGGAATTGCTGCAGCACTTCGCAATAGCTGACGGAATACTCAAAATCATTTTCTTCGGTGTGTTATTTACTCAGTACGCGCTGCTGGGCAACGACTCAGATACCTTGCGCGATTACGTCCATTTCGGTGGAACGCGCCGCGAGTGGACTACAGCGGTGGTAGGTATCCACTTATTGGGCATGGCCTGTGGGTTCGTTGTGCTTGCAGCGGTTGCCCTGTGGACGGGCGCATGGCCCATGGGCCTGACCGTCATTGTGCTCATGCTGCCAACCTTGCTGACTACCCTGGGCTTGCAGCCGGCATCCCTGCGGTGGAGTTGGCTGCTCGGAGTTTTCTTCCTGGCGGTCGGTGCGGCGGCGTTCTACTACACGCAAATCTGGGATGGCAGCCAGCTGGTGGGCTTGGGTATTGCCTTGGTCGCTGTGGTCGCCTGGGTGCCCACCACGTTGTTCTTGGCGCGGACTTATGACACCAGCGCTCCGACCTTTGCGGACTGGTTCGGCCTCAGCTAGTTGTTCCATTCCTTCGACCCCCCAATTTTGCAGTTGCTTGCCGATGCCGCTGTGGGTTGGGGGTTTGTTGGTGGTTGGGGTTGTTTGGGTGGTGGTTGGTGTGGGGTGGATATGGGGTGTGGGCTGGGGATTTGTGTTGGTGGTGGGGTGTGTGTAGATTAGTTCAAGTCAGCGCGACCGACAGCGCCCCGCTTACAGCCCGCTTTTTGTTGGGTCTGGTTGATTGCGGTGAGGCGGTAAGAAAACAGTTGCTGATGTTCCTCCTTTGAAGCTTGCTAGAGTGTTTCTGGTGTGTGGATGTGGGTGGGGATGTTGTTTGAGAACTCAATAGTGTGCCAATGTACTTTTATTTTTGTTTGTCTGCTGTGGCGGTCATTGTGGTGGAAGTGTGTTGTGCTGGCTGCGCCTGTTTGGTGGGTGTGGTTGGTTGGTGTGTGCCGGGTGGTGCCCTGTTCCGAATGTGGGGTGTCACTGTAATAGAACTGATAATTTTTGGTTTGGTGCATACTGTTTAAGAGTCGCATTTTTGCTGTGGTGGCGTTTGTTGTCATGGTGGTAACCGGACCGTCTGGGCTTCCTCGTCGGTTGTTGGGTGGTTCGGGTGATTTTTTCTTTATGTAGTAATTTTTTGGATTAGCCAGTCCGCTGCTGCTGTTTGTGGTGGTGGTTTGGTTTGTCTTTTTTGTCTAGGTTTGGGCTTTTCACGCCCTGGTCCGGCGCCTGTTTGGGTGTTGGTGCCTTTTTGTGGAGAGTTTGATCCTGGCTCAGGACGAACGCTGGCGGCGTGCTTAACACATGCAAGTCGAACGGAAAGGCCTCTTGCTTGCAAGGGGTACTCGAGTGGCGAACGGGTGAGTAACACGTGGGTGATCTGCCCCTAACTTCGGGATAAGCTTGGGAAACTGGGTCTAATACCGGATAGGACCATGCTTTAGTGTGTGTGGTGGAAAGTTTTTTCGGTTAGGGATGAGCTCGCGGCCTATCAGCTTGTTGGTGGGGTAATGGCCTACCAAGGCGTCGACGGGTAGCCGGCCTGAGAGGGTGTACGGCCACATTGGGACTGAGATACGGCCCAGACTCCTACGGGAGGCAGCAGTGGGGAATATTGCACAATGGGCGGAAGCCTGATGCAGCGACGCCGCGTGGGGGATGACGGCCTTCGGGTTGTAAACTCCTTTCGACAGGGACGAAGCGTATGTGACGGTACCTGTATAAGAAGCACCGGCTAACTACGTGCCAGCAGCCGCGGTAATACGTAGGGTGCGAGCGTTGTCCGGAATTACTGGGCGTAAAGAGCTCGTAGGTGGTTTGTCGCGTCGTCTGTGAAATTCCGGGGCTTAACTCCGGGCGTGCAGGCGATACGGGCTGACTTGAGTGCTGTAGGGGAGACTGGAATTCCTGGTGTAGCGGTGAAATGCGCAGATATCAGGAGGAACACCGATGGCGAAGGCAGGTCTCTGGGCAGTAACTGACGCTGAGGAGCGAAAGCATGGGTAGCGAACAGGATTAGATACCCTGGTAGTCCATGCCGTAAACGGTGGGCGCTAGGTGTGAGGGACTTCCACGTTTCTCGTGCCGTAGCTAACGCATTAAGCGCCCCGCCTGGGGAGTACGGCCGCAAGGCTAAAACTCAAAGGAATTGACGGGGGCCCGCACAAGCGGCGGAGCATGTGGATTAATTCGATGCAACGCGAAGAACCTTACCTGGGCTTGACATATGCAGGATCGGCACAGAGATGTGTTTTCCCTTGTGGTCTGTATACAGGTGGTGCATGGTTGTCGTCAGCTCGTGTCGTGAGATGTTGGGTTAAGTCCCGCAACGAGCGCAACCCTTGTCTTATGTTGCCAGCACGTTGTGGTGGGGACTCATGAGAGACTGCCGGGGTTAACTCGGAGGAAGGTGGGGATGACGTCAAATCATCATGCCCCTTATGTCCAGGGCTTCACACGTGCTACAATGGCCGGTACAATGCGTTGCGATACTGTGAGGTGGAGCTAATCGCTTAAAGCTGGTCTTAGTTCGGATTGGGGTCTGCAACTCGACCCCATGAAGTTGGAGTCGCTAGTAATCGCAGATCAGCAATGCTGCGGTGAATACGTTCCCGGGCCTTGTACACACCGCCCGTCACGTCATGAAAGTTGGTAACACCCGAAGCCAGTGGCTCAAACTCGTTAGGGAGCTGTCGAAGGTGGGATCGGCGATTGGGACGAAGTCGTAACAAGGTAGCCGTACCGGAAGGTGCGGCTGGATCACCTCCTTTCTAAGGAGCTTTTAGTGTTGGGGTGTAGTTACACCCCACATCATTTGTATGTCGCGCTCCGTCGGGGCGCGACGGTTGGTTGAGTGTGCGAGTGTCATGCTGCCAACGTTTTTAATCGGAGTGGAGACACACCAGTTGATGACACTTTTTTGTTGTGGTGGTCGTCGCAGCAGGTTTTGACAAGCAAGAATGTGTTTGTGGGTATGTTGGTGCATTGTTGGGTGTCTGGGGCATCATTGTGTTGCTCATAACCCATGCTGGTTGCGTGGTGCCACCGTGTGGTGGTGTTGCGTGGTGGTGTGGGGTGTTGTGTGAGAACTGTATAGTGGACGCGAGCATCCGTGACAGTGCTGCCCTTTTTTGTGGGTGGTGTTGTTGCGTGTGTGATTTCTTTGTTCTTTTTGTGTTTTGTGTAGTTCACGCCTCGTAGCCGGGCTTGGCCTGGGTACGTGGTTTGTGTGTTCGTTATTAAGGGCGCATGGTGGATGCCTTGGCATGCTGAGCCGATGAAGGACGTGTAAGGCTGCGTTAAGCCTCGGGGAGTTGTCAATTAAGCGTTGATCCGAGGATGTCCGAATGGGGAAACCTGGCTGCCGTTATGGGTAGTGACCCTTCAGTGAATTCATAGCTGTTGTGGGGGCAACGCGGGGAAGTGAAACATCTTAGTACCCGTAGGAAGAGAAAATAATAATGATTCTGCTAGTAGTGGCGAACGAACGTGGATGAGGCTAAACCGTGTGCATGTGATACTTGGTAGGGGTTGTGTGTGCGGTGTTGTGGGGCCTGATGTGCGGCAGCTACCACTGTCGTGCCAATGCGCATGTTGTTAGGTGAAGTGGTCTGGGATGGCCTACCGGAGAAGGTGAGAGTCCTGTAGCTGAAGATGTGTGTGGTTGGTTGTTGGTGTCCCCGAGTAGCAGCGGGCTCGTGGAATCTGCTGTGAATCTGCCGGGACCACCCGGTAAGCCTAAATACTCAGTGTGACCGATAGTGGATAGTACCGTGAGGGAATGGTGAAAAGTACCCCGGGAGGGGAGTGAAATAGTTCCTGAAACCATGTGCTTACAATCCGTCAGAGCACCTGAAAGTGTGTGATGGCGTGCCTTTTGAAGAATGAGCCTGCGAGTCAGCGGCATGTCGCGAGGTTAACCCGTGTGGGGTAGCCGTAGGGAAACCGAATCCTAATGAGGGTGATTTGTTTAGTGGCATGTCCTGGACCCGAAGCGGGGTGATCTACCCATGGCCAGTGTGAAGCAGCTGTAAGAGGTTGTGGAGGCGCGAACCCACGTAGGTTGAAAACTGCGGGGATGAGCTGTGGGTAGGGGTGAAAGGCCAATCAAACTCCGTGATAGCTGGTTCTCCCCGAAATGCATTTAGGTGCAGCGTCGTATTAGCTTGTTGGAGGTAGAGCTACTGGTTGGTTGAGCGGGACTACAATCTTAGCAATGTCAGCCAAACTCCGAATGCCAGCAATGTGGTGTACGGCAGTGAGACTGTGGGGGATAAGCTTCATAGTCGAGAGGGAAACAGCCCAGATCGCCGGTTAAGGCCCCTAAGGGTGTGCTAAGTGGAAAAGGATGTGGGATCGCGAAGACAGCCAGGAGGTTGGCTTAGAAGCAGCCATCCTTGAAAGAGTGCGTAATAGCTCACTGGTCGAGTGGTTTCGCGCCGACAATGTAGTGGGGCTCAAGCACACCGCCGAAGCCGCGGCAAGACACACCTTGTGGTGTGTGTTGGGTAGGGGAGCGTCGTGCACGTGGTGAAGCGTTACCGTAAGGCGGCGTGGAGTGTGTGCGAGTGAGAATGCAGGCATGAGTAACGAATTGGAAGGTGAGAATCCTTCCCGCCGGATGACTAAGGGTTCCTGGGTCAAGTTCGTCTTCCCAGGGTGAGTCGGGACCTAAGGCGAGGCCGACAGGCGTAGTCGATGGACAACCAGTTGATATTCTGGTACCCGTATTTCCGCGCCCATGATAAAGCACTGATACTAACCACCACAAACGCGCTTTCTGGTCTTTGGCCGGGTTGGGTGTGTGCGTCGTGGGGCCTGATGTGTGGTTCAAGCGATGGGGTGACACAGTGGGGTAGCCATGCCGCTTAGTGGATTGTTGGTGTAAGCGTGTAGCCGGGTGGTGTAGGTAAATCCGTACCACCGTTTGTTGGTAAGACGTGATGCGTAGCCCATATGGGGTGAAGTTGGTGATCCCGTGCTGTCGAGAAAAGCCTCTAGCGATGTGGATGTATGGCCCGTACCCTAAACCGACACAGGTAGTCAGGTTGAAAATACTAAGGCGTTCGGGTGAACTGTGGTTAAGGAACTCGGCAAAATGCCCCCGTAACTTCGGGAGAAGGGGGACCGCACCGTGTGAGCACCCTTTGCGGTGTTAAGCGTGGTGTGGTCGCAGAGAATAGAGGGAAGCGACTGTTTATCAAAAACACAGGTCCATGCGAAGACGTGAAGTTGATGTATATGGACTGACGCCTGCCCGGTGCTGGAAGGTTAAGAGGACCGGTTAGATACCCTTGTGGTGTCGAAGCTGAGAATTTAAGCCCCAGTAAACGGCGGTGGTAACTATAACCATCCTAAGGTAGCGAAATTCCTTGTCGGGTAAGTTCCGACCTGCACGAATGGCGTAACGACTTCCCTGCTGTCTCAACCACAGGCCCGGTGAAATTGCACTACGAGTAAAGATGCTCGTTACGCGCGGCAGGACGAAAAGACCCCGGGACCTTCACTATAGCTTGGTATTGGTGTTTGGTTCGGTTTGTGTAGGATAGGTGGGAGACTGTGAAGCTATCACGCTAGTGGTGGTGGAGTCGTTGTTGAAATACCACTCTGATCGGATTGAGCACCTTAACCTTGGCCCATGATCTGGGTTGGGGACAGTGCCTGGTGGGTAGTTTAACTGGGGCGGTTGCCTCCCAAAATGTAACGGAGGCGCCCAAAGGTTCCCTCAGCCTGGTTGGCAATCAGGTGGTGAGTGTAAGTGCACAAGGGAGCTTGACTGTGAGAGTGACAGCTCGAGCAGGGACGAAAGTCGGGACTAGTGATCCGGCACCTACTTGTGGATGTGGTGTCGCTCAACGGATAAAAGGTACCCCGGGGATAACAGGCTGATCTTCCCCAAGAGTTCATATCGACGGGATGGTTTGGCACCTCGATGTCGGCTCGTCGCATCCTGGGGCTGGAGTAGGTCCCAAGGGTTGGGCTGTTCGCCCATTAAAGCGGCACGCGAGCTGGGTTCAGAACGTCGTGAGACAGTTCGGTCTCTATCCGCCGCGCGCGTTGAAACTTGAAGAAGGCTGTCCCTAGTACGAGAGGACCGGGACGGACGTACCTCTAGTGTGCCAGTTGTTCCGCCAGGAGCACCGCTGGTTGGCTACGTACGGAAGGGATAACCGCTGAAAGCATCTAAGCGGGAAGCCTGTTTTAAGATGAGGTTTCATTTGAGGTCCCCTAAAGACGATGGGGTTGATAGGCCAGACCTGGAAGCATCGCAAGATGTGAAGGCTACTGGTACTAATAGACCAAAACAAACACACCCAACACCAAGTGTTGGATGGTCCTACCAAGCACAAACAAACACACACCTGTGTGCGCGTCCACTATGCAGTATCTGACACAACACTGCAACACACCCACACTCTGTGGTGTGCCCCGCAGATGTGTCGGTGGTTGATAGCGGCAGGGAAACGCCCGGACCCATTCCGAACCCGGAAGCTAAGCCTGCCCGCGCTGATGGTACTGCACCCGGGAGGGTGTGGGAGAGTAAGTTACCGCCGACACTACAAACACAACAACATAACAGAATAAAACTCAACCGGCCCGGCCCACACCCCCACCACACAACGAGGGGACCACGTGGACCGGGCCGCACAGCGTTTTCCCACACCAACCACCCACCACAACAACCCACTCTAGAATGACCAAGTCTCCAGGTGAGCTTCTTTGTGGTGGGTGGTGTACAGAGATTTTTTCTCACGGTCACGGAACCTTCCGCCTCTTTCGGCAGTCTAATAGACAAGGACACACCGAAAGGAGTCGGAAACCGTGGCGTCAACACACTACGCGACCACCACACCGGGTATAAACCCTCGGGAAAACCCCGGCACACCCCGTGGCATGGGCACCACACCCCGTGGCGTGGGCACCACACCCACACGGGCACTAACCCTAAAAGGACAACGCACCCCAATCAGCATTGTTGCCGCAGTGGCTGCAAGCGTCCTAGGGCTAACCGGGTGCGCCACCACGCCCCCACAAATCCCTGACCACCCGCCTGTTCCCACGCACGCCAGTGAGCACGTCAGTGAAACAGCACCCGATAACGCTGAAGCAGCCGAGTTCGCAATGCCAACACCAGGACCATTCGACCCCAATGTGCCGGGGTTCAAGCCTTTCAAGCCGTGCGAAGAAATTCCAGATATGGCGTTGGCTGCGATTGGGGTCCAAAAGAAGGGGGCAGGCTCGAGTTATGAACCCTTTGGATGTCCAATCGAGGCTAAAAGCCTCTTGCCGTCTGGCACGATCGAGCTAGTGGATTACCCTTATAGCATCAGGCAGCTCGTCGACCACAACATCTTTGAGTTAGCGGACGAGCCGGGAGCAAGGATCGACAGAAGCGCAGTGCTCATCGCCCCCGAAGTTTTCACTGGGGGATACTGCTTGTCCGGAGTCGAAACTCCTAGGGGGTTCTTGGGGGTGGAATACACGCAATGGCTTAATCAATCAAGCGGTAGTTCCCTGTGCGAGGTGCCAACACAAATCATTCAAACTCTATATCAGGAGGAAAGCTATGCACATTGATCTGAGTTCATATTCTCAAGCCGGGGAGTCGATGGAGCGGCTCAGGCTTGCTCTACTGCGCGCAAATTCGAATACTGCTGGTGGCATGTCATCTGCGCTGTCATCAATTGGTGGCGTCAGTGCAGCCGGGGCTATTCATGGTCGGTTTTTGCAGGGGGATCCGGCGTCTGCGCAGGAGACGTTGCGGAAGCTCACCAGCCAGTTGGACTGGATTGCGGGGCAGTTGTCGAACCAGGCTACTGCGTTTGCGTGGCAGGATTCACTGGCGGCGAAGACTCTGGACATGTTGCATGTGGGGATTAAGGCCTCAGATTTCCAGGAGGTTCGCTTTGTCGATCAACCCCCGGCAGACTACCAAACCCTTGACTTCGTCCCGCCGGTAGTCATGCTGGCTGGGCTAGATATTAGCCAGGTGGCTGCCGAAATCAACGCCATCGACTTAGCCTCAGTCGTAGCGTCCAGCAGCCGCTGGAATGACCTACATATCGCTGCTACAGAAGCAGTCACACAGCTGCAGTCGATCGCTGGGGTGCTGGCGAGTAATAACTCCGGGGAAGCTGTAGACCGCGCGGTAGAAACCTTAAACACAGTCGCTACTACCGGCACGGATTTTGCTGCCAACGCATTGTTGATGCAGGCGCACACATCCTTGTTGAACTCCCTGGGGATTATGGCCAAACTCCACGCAGCTACCGCCGAGGCCGTCATCCGGGCAATCCCAGACCTTGCAGCCCAAAAAGTCGCAGAACGCGCCGCAATTGCCTCCCTGCAGGGCCATCTGCAGTTCATGGTGGATGCCTCACTGCCAAAAATTGGTAATCTGGCTAGCCCTGAGATGGCTGCCGGTGGTGGCCTGGCTAAGGCTGGTATGAACGCGGTTGCTGGTAGCGATGGGCGCTACGGCACTGATTCATTGGCTATTCCGAAGGCCATGGCAGAGGCTGCCATGGCAGGCCAACTAGGCCCAGGATCCTTCGAAATCGTCGACGGGTTGTTGCACCCGGTGGCGGGCATGGGGGCTGATGATGCCGGGGTAGAAGAGTTTGTGCGTGGTCTTGGCCGGGATGTTGCGGGCATGTTTGGCAACTCAGTCTTGCCCGCTAATGTGGGGGAGTCGTTGACTGGTCCCACATCAGCGACACTATCCGGTCCAGGCCATGGCGCAGGCGCTGGTGCTGGTGTACTGGGTGGTGCGCCCATTGGTGGCGGCGTGAATGGTGGCCTGGTGAAATTGGGTGCAGTGGGCACAACCCCGTCAGGTGCCGGTGCTGGTGCTGGTGTCCTTGGTGGTTCTGGTTGGGGTGGTGCTATGCCAGGGCTGGTTGCCGGAAACACTAGCGGCCGCCACGCCGCCGGGCGGACAGGTGGTGTGCCAGTTGCAGGTGGTGGTGCGTTTGGTGGTGGTTCTGGTGCCGGTGGTATTGGGGCTACTGGTGGTCTTGGCGGGGCCGTTGGCGGTGGTATCGGCGGTGGCGGTGTGCCAGGTGTTGGCGGGGGTGGTATCCCAGGGGCCGGGTCAGGTGGTGCCGGAATAGCCCGCGGGGGTGTCGCACCGGCGGGGGCTGCTGCGCAAGGTGGGAGGTCGATGATGCCGGTAATGGGCGCAGGCGGAGCCGGTGGGTCGAATAATCGGGGTCGGGTCAAGGCGGTGACGACCAAGATTGAACAAGACGCCAACAAACGAGCTCTTATTGGTGACTTGCCGCCAGCAATCCCAGGCGTTATCGGCGCATGGGTGCGAGACTAGGGGGGTTGCGTTTTGCACTCCGAGAGCTAAAAGGGTGACGCGTTTTCTCCGCGAACACGACATCACGCTATGGGCGGGCAGTGTCTAAAGTGCAGAAAATGCGTCACTATGTTTGGAGACCGCAACGCTTTTACCGTGGAGGCCACCAACGCGAAAACCCCAAGGCGATGCTTTCGGGGTCGCCGGGCGCGCCACCCCTGCAACAGTTCACTGCAGCCACCAGGCTCTCGTAGTAGCGCAGTGATCCGTATGCCTTGAGGGCGATGTGTTGGGAAAAGAGGTGCGTCATCGTGAGTACCCGTTCAGGGTGATGCACGCCCCAGGTGGTGCAAGCTCAGGATGATGCACGCTCGCGATGGGGGCGGGGATTTTCCGTAATGCTAAAACTTATTGGCTAAACTGTTAGGCACTTGGAGTACTTCACCGCGCACAGGACACAGTTTTGCGCCGGTCAGAAAAGGGGACGCTGATGGAAATATCCGAGACTTCGCAGCGGCATTGTCCGGCAGACGGCGTGGGACGTGGGCGGCGGTACCGGGCTCGCGCGCTGGCGATAGGTGTGGTGACTGTGAATATTGCCGGGTCTGTGCTTGTACCAGGTGCCGGTGCGCATGACTTCGGCTCTTCAGTAGCAAACCCCGTGGCGATGGCAAGTTCTTCGTTCCCGGTGGGTGAGAGGAGTCAGGCGCAGGCCAAGGTTGTCCTGATCCCGGGACTAGCACCCTTGAACGTGGACATCCCTGTCGGGGTGCGGGTACCGGAGTATCTGATCGCTCCCAATATCGTGCCGGGCTACCCCGGCGTGCAGGTGCTCGATCGGGGTGTTCGTCCAGGAACTGCAGCGCCAATAGTCGCTAACGCTACGATCCACGGGGTTCACGGGCGCACCGCCATGGCTATCGTGACGGACCAGGGTATCGCAGCTACCCCGAATGCCTATGAGGCGCGCCCGGCGCTATCGACAATCAAGTTGCTGTTGGTCGATTATGCTCTTCATCGTGGTGACGGCTCTGCGGCAGACCGGGTTCTAGCGGAGCGGGCAATTCGCGCTTCTGATGATGCCGCCGCTTCCGCACTGTTCCGCAAATACCCGCAGAGTATTGACGAGGTTGCGCGGGCGCACGGAATGACCGCAACCCGGAGCAATGGCTACTGGGGCAACGCTACTACCAGCGCGGCCGACTTGGCCCGCTACCTCAACACCATCAAGCGGGAGGACCCGGGCTCTATTGTCCTGCAATGGATGCGAGAGGCCTATCCGGTGGCTGCCGATGGCACAGTCCAGAACTGGGGCACGCACACATTGCCGCGCATTCAGGGCACCAAATGGGGTTGGTCCGACATGGGGGCACACTCAGTGGCGAGCGCCAGCTTCGCGGACAACTACACCGCAGTGGCGCTTACCTGGGGTGGGCCAAAGGAACAAAACGCCGATGTACCCGTGGCAATCGGCTACGTGGGCTAACACCGCCTACGCCCGGGTTTCCACCCTAATGTTGCGCTGAGACGGCAGGCTTAAGGCTGTGACCAGTCGCCGTTGGAGACGAAGGCGCGGGGTTGGCCGCTAAGTGGATCAGCAAACTCGATACGCTTAGCCAGCAGGTGCATGGGGATGGTCATGTCTTCGTCCTCTGCAGGAAGGATGGTGGGGTACACCGGATCGCCGAGGATAGGTACTCCGGCACACCACATGTGCAGACGCAACTGGTGGGTCTTGCCAGTAGCTGGGTGCAACACATAGCGCGCAAGTGGTGGTTGCGGGCCGTGGATAGCCTCAAAGGTGTTCTGCTCGGAGGCACTCAGAGGGGTGACACTACCCAGGGTCGTGATGGCGTTGATGGGGCCATCTACTAGGCGGCCTTGGATTTCCCCGGGAGACTTTTCAA
Source organism: Corynebacterium lizhenjunii (assembly GCF_011038655.2). Taxonomy (NCBI): domain Bacteria; kingdom Bacillati; phylum Actinomycetota; class Actinomycetes; order Mycobacteriales; family Corynebacteriaceae; genus Corynebacterium; species Corynebacterium lizhenjunii. The sequence continues at coordinate 2,469,830 of NZ_CP064954.1, read as the reverse complement.
TGCGGCTCTCCCACTGCAGCGGAGTATCGAAAGGCCCGTAAGCGGCGATGGCCTGGTAGGTCTTGTGCACTCGACGCTGAGAAAACAACGTCTGGTAGGCACCCCGAACCGCGCGGTGCTTAGTAAACAGCAACACCCCGGAGGTAAGGCGGTCTAGCCTGTGCACGGGGCTAAGCTCATCTATACCGGTCGCACGCCGCAGGCGCACGGTCGCTGTTTCTACAATATGGCTGGCGCGGGGCATGGTGGCCATAAACGGTGGTTTGTCGGCCACCAAGATGTCCTCATCTTCATAGAGCACTGGTATGTCATAAGGCACGGGTTCTTCTGGTGCAGGGGTGCGGTAGAAGTAGACGTCGGTGCCGGGGGTGAGGATGGAATGGGGGGATAGTGGGGTGGCATCGGCAAGCACAATGCTGCCGGAAGCAAAGCGATCCTGGAGGGCCGCGGGGCCATCGTCGGGATGGCGATGCCGCTGGGTACTAATCAAATGCCACACGAAGTCCCATGCCGTCGGCGCGGGACCGAAGTCGGCGGGCACACGGGCGCGGGTGGGGTTGAGGCCATCTTTAATGGGCAAAGGGCTGTATCCTTTGCCACGTTGTACTATCCTCTTCCTCATGGACTTTAACGCACTCCTTGAACCGTTGATCAACTTCTTCTCCCATGGTATCGGTGCGGTTATCGCGCAGATCGGACAGTTCCTGTACGGCTTGCTGTACCCGTCTAATGCGGAGGCAGCGCACATCATCACTGAAGCCGGCAAGTAAACCCGGCGCCGACCACGGGTTATAATTTAGGTATAACCTCTTCGAAAGGATTGTCCTCATGGCCAAGGAAGACATTGTTGTTGTCGCAGTTGATGGCTCGGAAGCCTCGAACAATGCGGTACGGTGGGCGGCAAATACGGCAGCAAAGCGGGGGATTCCGCTGCGGATTGCCTCTAGCTACACCGTGCCGCAGTTCCTTTATGCGGAAGGAATGGTCCCGCCGAAGGAGCTTTTCGATGACCTCCAGGCAGAGACCCTAGAGAAGATTGAGGCCGCCCGCGCGCTGGCGCACGAGGTGGCGCCGGAAATCAAGATCGGCCACACCATTGCAGAAGGCTCGCCGATTGACATGCTGCTGGAAATGTCTAATGACGTGACCATGTTGGTGATGGGCTCGCGGGGCATGGGCGGACTGTCCGGCATGGTCATGGGTTCTGTGTCTGCGTCTGTGGTCTCCCACGCGGCTTGCCCGGTAGTGGTGGTGCGTGAGGACAACCAGGTCACCGAAAACACTAAGTATGGGCCGGTGGTTGTGGGCGTGGATGGCTCCGAAGTCTCCCAGAAGGCGACCGCCTACGCGTTTGCGGAGGCCGATGCCCGCGGGGCTGAGCTGCTGGCCGTCCACACCTGGATGGATATGCAGGTGCAAGCTTCCCTCGCCGGCCTGTCTGCCGCTCAGGCAGAGTGGGCAGAGGTGGAAAAGGAGCAGGCTCAGCTGCTGGATGAGCGCCTGGCGCAGTTCCAGGAGCAGTACCCCAACGTCCCGGTAAAGAAGCTGATTGCCCGGGACCGTCCGGTGCGGGCTTTGGCCGATGCCGCCGAGGGCGCCCAGCTGCTGGTTGTCGGCTCCCATGGTCGCGGTGGCTTCAAGGGAATGCTCTTGGGTTCTACCTCCCGTGCGTTGCTTCAGTCCGCACCGTGTCCGATGATGGTGGTTCGCCCCGAGTCTGAGTAGTCACGCCGGACCCGGCACTCGCGGGTGGGCTCGCCCGCCGCCTGCGGGTGGGATTGCCCGGCACCTGCGGCTGGGGGACCGCGCTGCGGCCCCCACGGGTAGACAAAATACGGTACCTGTGTAACATTCAGCTAACGATTAGGTCTGCGTCCAGTAACAATGCTGGACGCAGCTAGCATTTCCAGGGAAAAGTGTGCATGATGGTCTAAGAACCTTTTAACTTCCTGAGAAAGAGAGATATTCAGATGAATTTCTTTGGTTGGATTATTGTGGGCCTGGTCGCTGGCTGGCTGGCAGAAAAAATCATGGACCGTGACCACGGGTTGTTCACTAACCTGATCGTCGGCGTGGTGGGTGCCTTCATCGGTGGTGGCATCCTCAGCCTCTTCGGCATCGGCGGAAGCAACGGACTGATTTTCTCCATCCTGACCGCCACCTTGGGTGCGGTGGTACTGCTGTGGATTCTGGGTCTGATCAAGGGCAAGAAAGCCACCCAGTAATCGACAAAATTAGTCATGGACGGACCGGTTTGTCTATATTGAGTAGATGAACCGGTCCGATTAGTTTTATCCCCACCCCAAGGAGCGCTGTGACTGCCCAGCAAAAGAAGTCTCGCCGTAACCGGCCCAGCCCGCGCAGTCGCCTACTTGAATCCGCGACCAACCTGTTTAGCACGGAGGGAATCCGCGTTATTGGTATTGACCGTATTTTGCGGGAAGCGGACGTGGCTAAGGCCTCCTTGTACTCCCTATTCGGGTCGAAGGATAATCTGGTCATCGCATATATTAATGCCCTTGATGAGCAATACCGCACGCGCTGGAGCGAACGCGCTCAATCCTTAAGCACTGAGGGCCAGCTGCTGCTGTTTTTTGATATGGCGATTGAGGATGAGCCCTCAAAGGAATTCCGTGGCTCGCATTTTCTCAATGCAGCAGGGGAGTATCCGCGCCCGGAAACCGAGGCGGAGCAGGGGATTGTGCAGGCGTGCTTGGACCACCGGGAGTGGATGCACTCCGCACTGACTCGGTTGCTGACAGCCCGAAACGGATACCCTTCAGCAGGCCAAGCCAGCCAGCTACTGGTGCTGCTTGATGGCGGTCTTGCCGGAGCGCGTTTGCTGCGCAGCGTGGAGCCGCTGCGGCTAGCGCGCGATATGGCAGAGCAGATGCTGGCCGCACCTGCGGCCGATTATTCGATTTAATCCCGCTGCTGCTCGACTGCCGGTTTGTCCGTCGGCTCGGGCTTGACTGCCGGCGCGGCTGCCGGCTCGTCTGTCGGATCGGGCTCGACTGCCGGTTTGTTGTCGCCCGCCTCCTTTTGGGCGGCTCGGTGTTTCTTGAGCTCCTGGCGCAGCTGCTTGCGCAGGGCGTTGATGCGAGCGCGCTCCTGCTTGGTCTCTACCTTCTTGGCTTTCTTCTCCGCGCGGCGTACTTTGCGCTTGGGGCGGTTGCGGTGCTTGCGCCAGGACTCGCGGCGTAGCTCGTGGGCCTCCTCGCTCAGCGGGTAGCGGGTGCGCAAGATGACCTCGGTGATGATGGTTTGCGCCAAGGTAAAGGAGTTGGTGGTAAACCAGTACAGGATCACGGCCACGGGTACCGGTCCGGCCATGGCCACGTTCCAGAGCATGTAGGGCACAAAGGCGGTGATCACGGCCATGAAGTAGAGCACCCGCCGGTTTATGGCTTGGTCATACTGGGTAGTCAGCGCGCTGCGATACGTGGAGATACACATGTTGAGTACCGTGGCCACAATCGCGGCCACTAGCAGTGGAGTGATGAAGTGGCGTACCGTTTCACTGTCTACGCCCATCTGCGTGGCCCAGTCCTGGGGCATGGATACGAAGGCGGGGAGGGGGATGCCGTTGATAGTTGTTGCGCGGAAGGCTTCGACCTCTGCAGGGTTGAGCACGCCGATGGACCCAGAAAACTCGGGCTTGGCCATTCGCAAAATTACCTGGTAGAGACCCAGGAAGACGGGAACCATGATCACGGGAATCAGGCAACCCAAGGCGGGGCGGTAACGGTAACGGGTATGGATCTCCTTTAAGGCGGCATCGTAAGCGTGGAGTTCCTGGGGGGTCTGGACCTCCTTGAGGGTGGCCTCATGGGCCAAGACCTCCGGGCGCATCAGGGCTGCCAGACGTGCGGAGCGCACACTGGAGAACGTCAGGGGGATCATCAGCCCGCGCACGGTCAGCACCAGAAGGGGAATGCTCACCAGCCATGCAAGCTGATCGCCTAAGAAGCTGTGCAGGATCATGTGCCACAGCTTCATAATGGCAGACACCGGATAGACAAAAATGTCAATCATGTGACGAGGGCCTTTCTGCACGGGCTCAGCCTGCCGTTAAGGTAAAAGGCATGAAGAAATCCCGGATGAGTGTTTCCCAGGTGCTGGGGGAGCTCTTGCTGACTGCAGGAGTAGTCCTGCTGCTTTTTGCATTCTATGAGTCCTATTGGACAAATATCGAATCTGGGCAGTTGCAGGCGCAGGCCAGTGAGAAGCTGGAGGAAGACTGGGTTAACCCCCGCGGGCGCGTCCAGCCGCAGCTCGGCGAGGCCTTTGCGCGCATGTACATTCCCAGCTTCGGCGGGGACTATCAGTTTGCCATCGTGGAGGGAACTGAGGACGAGGACCTATTGGCCGGACCGGGCCGCTACGTGGAGTCCCAGATGCCGGGGGAAAAGGGCAATTTCGCAGTAGCCGGACACCGGGTGGGCAAGGGCGCTCCCTTTAATGATCTCGGGCACCTGCGCACCTGTGATGCCATTGTGGTGGAAACGCGTACGCAGTGGATTACTTACCGGGTGCTGCCCATCAACGGCGAGCCGGCGGACTGCTTGAGCCCCGAGCAGCAAGCCAAACTAAGCGGTGAATACGCCGGGGTGGTGGGCCGGCACATCACGCTGCCCGGCGATGTGGCCGTGATTAATCCCGTTCCCGGTGGGGACCCCGCGCCGGCGGACGATGGCCCGGTGGCGGCATCGGAAGGCATGATTACCTTGACCACGTGCCACCCGCAGTTTTCCAATGCCGAGCGCATGATCATTCACGCCATGGAAACTGAGCAGCTAGACAAGGCGGATAACCCGCGCCCAGCCGTGTTGGAGGAGAGCTAAATGTACCGTGCACTGTGGAATCTTTTGCCGGGGCCGGTGGCCGTGAAGGCGGTGCTGGCGCTGCTGATCGCCGTCGGGGTCTTCTTCCTATTGATGGAGGTCGTCTTCCCGTGGGTGTCGACGATGATGCCCTACAATGACGTCGCCGTCTAGACCCGCGCCGGCCCGACTCGGCTGCCCCGCGAAGCGGCTACTTAGCCACCGGTCGCGCCGGGCAACGCCCCGCAGGCAAGTGCCCCCTACAGGCCCAGGTTTGCGATGGCCTCCTGGGCAATCTGTTGTGCCTTGATAGTTTGCTGCTGGTTGGTCCACACCAGCACAGCCACGGAGTCCTTCTGCACCGCGTAGACGGCTTGTTCCGGCCCTAAGACTCCGCGCCCGCCGGACCAGCCGTCTTCCTCCACGGGCTCCGTCTGTTCGATGGGCGCAGCCCAGTCCACGGCCGCCCGCGCCCGCTCTACGCTGCCCAGATTGCGCACCATGATGGTCGCTTGTGGGGCTTCCGGGTAGGACCAGAACACGCACGCCGGGGTGCCAAAGCGGGTGTCTTGGCCCACCTGGGTGACCTTTTGCCCGTTGGTCTCTGCCAGCCACTGGCTGTCCACGTAGGGGCAGGGCTCCCACAGGGTGGCAGCGGCGGGGGTGTCTACGGGAAAGCCGTCCACGGCGGCATCGGCAGACTCAGCAGGAGCAGCAGTGCTTGCCGATGCCCCCTGCTGGCCCAGGTGGGCAGGTTCCGCAGGCCCCTGCGGGGTGCAGGCGGCCAGGCAAGCGCCGCCAAGGGCAGCGGTGAGCAGGGCGGTGGCGGGCAGTAGGATATTGCGCATGGATACCAGCCTAACCACCGAGTCTGATGCCGTCCGCAATGGTGTGCACATCCTCACCGCTGCGCTGCTGGTGGTGGCGATTTTTACCTCGGTAAATATGCCTATGGGGCAGGCGGTGAGCAACCTGATGCTGCTGTCTACCTTCGCTATCATCTACTTCGGGGGCTGGGGATTTTTGGACCGTTGGGGCGCGGTGCCCAAGCTGCTGTGGCTGACCATGCTCACGGTGCTGTGGTTTGCGGCCATGCTCAACGCCCCGGCGGCGATGTACCTGGTGTTTTCGCTGTACTTCCTGTACTTGTTTGTGATTGATGATTGGCGGGGCATTATTCTGGTGCTCTTTGCCACGGCACTGGCCATCGGCGTGCAATTGCCCACCGGGCTGACTTTTGGTGGGGTGATGGGCCCGGCGGTATCCGGCCTGGTGACGGTGGCTATCCACTACACCTTCAAGGCGCTAGCGAAGGTGACTCAGGAGCTGAAGGTGGCCCAGGGCAAGCTGGCGGAATCTGAGCACAACGCGGGGGTGATTGCGGAGCGCCAGCGCATAGCGCATGAAATTCATGACACGCTGGCCCAGGGGCTTTCGTCAATTCAGATGCTGCTGCACGCTGCCGACCGCGACTTAGACGCTGGGCAGGCAGATAAGGCCCGCGGGCGCATAGAGCTAGCCCGCAAGACGGCGGCGGAAAATCTGCAGGAGGCGCGGGCGATGATCGCGGCGCTGCAACCGGCGGCCCTGGCGCAGACCTCGCTGGCGCAAGCGCTGGAGCGGATGACGCAGAACTTTGCGTCCACCAGCGGCATCGACATGGACGTGGAGGTGGAGGGGCAGCCGCGGCAGTTACCCATGAAGGTCGAGGCAGCCCTGTTGCGCGTAGCGCAAGGGGCGGTGGGCAACGTGGTGAAGCATTCGGGGGCTAGCCGCGCGCGGGTGACCGTGACCTACCAGCCGCAGCAGGTGCGGGTAGACGTGGTGGATAACGGTGCGGGCTTTGACCCGGAGGCGGTGCGGGCGCGCCCGGCGGGCCTGGGGCACATTGGTTTGTCCGCCATGCGCCGGCGGGCAGCTGAGCTGGGCGGCCAGCTGGAGGTAGAGTCGCACCCGGGTGGGGGCACTGCGGTAATGGTGAGCATCCCGGTGGATGCGGCGACGGGGAGCAACCCAGCGGGTGCGACTGCGGTGAGTAGCCGGGCGGGTGCGACTGCGCAGACGGAGGCAGAGGCAGAGGCAGAGGCGGAGACGGAGCCGGAGCCGCGCTGAGTGCGCGATTGAGGGCGCGCTAAGATAGGCAAGAAGTGTCCGCGCCCCCGGGGTATAAGGAGAAGACGTGATCAAGGTCCTGCTAGCAGATGACCATGAGATTGTGCGAATGGGTCTGCGCGCCGTCTTAGAGGGGGCGCCGGATATTACCGTGGTGGGGGAGGTAGCCACTGCGGAGGCCGCCATTGCCGCGGCTGAAACAGGTGGCATGGACGTCATCCTCATGGACTTGCGGTTTGGCGCCGGGGTGGAAGGCACCCGGGTGATGTCCGGCGCGGAGGCCACCCGCGCCATCCGCCAGCTGGAATCCGCCCCGAAGGTGCTGGTGGTTACCAACTATGACACGGACGCAGACATTTTGGGCGCCATTGAATCTGGAGCGGTGGGCTACCTGCTCAAAGACGCCCCGCCCGCAGAGCTGGTGTCCGCGGTGCGCTCCGCGGCTGAGGGCGACTCTGCGCTCTCGCCAGTCGTGGCGGATAAATTGATGACTCGCGTGCGCACCCCCCGCAGCGCCCTGACCCCGCGCGAACTGGAAGTCCTGCAGCTGGTGGCCGCAGGCGCCTCTAACCGCCAGATTGGCGAGGATCTGATGCTCTCTGAGGCCACCGTCAAGTCCCACCTGGTGCACATTTACGACAAGCTGGGGGTGCGCTCGCGCACCTCCGCCGTGGCCGCCGCCCGCGAACAGGGCGTGCTCTAGGCCTCTGCGGCGAGGTCCGCCTGGTGGACCTGCCCGGCGAGAAAGCCCCGCCCTCTAGAGCCGCTCCTGGATCTCCTGCGTCACGGAGTCAATGTCGCTAGAGATGGAGGCGTGGGCGCGGCGGCGCTGCTGGTCCGTCATGTATTCAGCGTTGTCCACGGCGGCCTCGAGTTCGTCCAGGCGGTCATTAACATCGCGCTTGAACCCGGAAGGCACGTCAACGTCTTCAAGCGTATTGCGCACCCCGGCAATGCGGGCCTTTAGCGGCGCCCCGTGGCCGGAGAAAGCCGCCATCTCATCCGCACTCACCCCAGCCTTGGTGGCCCGGCGCTGTTCCAGGGCCTGCCGCCCAGACACGATGGCGCGATAGACCAGCGGGAGCAGCAGCGGGGCTGCGGTGCGAATAATGCCCGCGTAGCGGTTGATGGTGGAGGCATTGATCTTGCCTGCCCTAATCTTCGCCAGCTCCTGCTTGGCGCGCTTTTCTTCGTGCTTGCGCTTGCGCTTGAGGCCCTTTTCCTCACTCTTGATCAACAGCTTTTCTTGCTTGGCCAGCAGCTTTTGCTGGCGCTGCTGAGCCTTGGACGCTGCCTTGACCTCGGCTTTAACGCGGGACTTGGCGGCCTTGAGCTCCGCCTTGGCTTCCATCCGGCGCTTGCGCAATGTCTTCATAATTCCCATGGCTGTATTCCGTCACTCCTCAAGTATGTGGGGGTTAGGTTTATCGCACTCCAACCTTACCCGTTAGGCTGGGAGCTTGTGAGTGAGCAAACCGGTCAACCCATCCAGGCATCTGATCTGGTGGGCTGCCGCTACCGGCTGGTGCAGCGCCGCGCCCACCCGGATGTTCCCGCCACCCCGGCCGCGCAGGCCCGCGCTGAGCGTGCCGATGCCGCCCGCGCCGCCGTCCTTGCCCACCTACCCGGCCCTTCCAAGAATTTTCGCTGCTTGGATTTAGACACCGAAGCGGATCGCTGGGAGCGGGAGATGGCCACGCTGGAGGCGATGGCCACCGGCGCGCACCTGATCACCCACGCTGCGTTCGCTTACGACACCTGGCAGGTGGACGTTGATGCTCTGGTGCGCGAAGGTGACGCCTACCTGCCGCTGCTGATTACTAATCACCGGGTGGCGCGCCGGGTCCAGTCTGCAGGTTCTCCCTCCCTTCCCGCCGTGCCCACCCACCGGGTGGGGCTGTCTGCGCCCTTGGAGTTGCCCTATCGCTTGCGCCACCACTCGGTGGACGGTTACCGGTTGGGGATGGCCGCGCGTGCTTTGGAGGCCTCAGACTTGGATGCTGGGAGGGGGCTTATCATTGGCCAGGATCGCGACACCGCTTTTTATGTGGATACGCAGTCCTACCAGCCCGCTTTGGAGCGGGCCCTGGAGGCAGCTGCCCCGGCGAATCTGCCTACCAGCCCGCGACGGCTGAAGGAATGCGCGGACTGCCGCTTTTGGCACCTGTGCGAGCCGGTGCTGCGCGCCCGGGATGACATCTCGCTCTTCCTGCCGGGGGACAGGGGGACGCCGTATGTGGAAAGGGGCATCGGCAAGGTGCAAGAGCTTATCGATGCCTCCCTGGGCGAGGTCTCTGCCCTGGCCCAAGCCTGGCGGGATGGCACGGTACTGCTGAAACGGCCGGAGTTTGTGGCGCCGCCGCGTGCGGACGTGGAAGTAGACATCGATATGGAGGCCTACTTGGACCAGGGCGCGTACCTGTGGGGCGCCTGGCACGCCGGGGAGTACACGCCGTTTGTGACCTGGGCGCCGCTGGGCGGGCAGGCGGAAGCACACAATGTTGCGGCCTTTTGGCAGTGGCTGATGCAGCTGCGGGAGGACGCCCATGCGCAGGGGCGCACCTTTGCGGCCTATTGCTATTCCGCGCACGGGGAGAACCATTGGCTGCGCATGTCCGCGCAGCGCTTTGGTACCCCGTCCCCGCAGGAGGTGGCGGAATTTATCGCCAGCCCGGAATGGGTAGACATGTTTAGCTATGTCAAGCGTGGCTTTGCCGGGCCGCATGGCCTGGGTCTGAAGTTGGTGGCCCCGCAGGCCGGGCATGCCTGGGCTGAAGATGATTTTGACGGAGAGGAGTCCGTCAACGCCCGCCGCCTGGCTGTGGCCGGCGACCAGCATGCCCGGCAGCGCCTGCTGGACTATAACGCGGGGGACGTGCAGGCGACCGCCCGGATTCGGGAGTGGATGAGCCAGGGCGCGCCAGGGGTGGCGGAGTTGGGTTAATTGCTCCCGGGGCTAGATGGCGCCGACGGCAAACCATACAATGGCCAGCAGCGCCAGCCCTATGCCCACCTGCTGGAGATCGGGGGCGGGCTCCGGCCCGGGATCGGGGGCCTTTTTGGTGATGACGGCACGCTGGCGTTTGACGGAGCGCACCATGAACACCGGAAAGACGGCCAACGAGCCGAGGCACAGCAAGGACAGCGCCACGTTGCGCCAGCTGTGATCACTAGCCAGCCACAGCAGCAGGCCGCCGTTAAGAAGTGTCCAACGCAGTAGTCCCGCGCGATTGAGCGCCATCAATCCGGCGCGGGTGGCCGCGGGGCCGCCACCCATGGTGGTGGGCAGCAGGTAGCTCATCATGCCCAAGAGGAGCTGGGCGGCAAAACCCACTAAGAGGGCGAGTGTGGGCAGGGCGGGTTCGGCTTCGAAGAAGAGCGTGGCGGTGTAATAGACCAGGGAGAGCACTAGCCACGTTACTGCCGTGATGGAGGAGGCGGACTGGTAGCTAAGTTGTGCCAGATTGACGTTGCCCAGCCATTGCTGCCAGGACAGCACCCAGCCGGTGACGTAGACAATGAGCCCGATTTCCGGCAGTCCTACTAGTGCGCCCACGATGGTGGCCGCCACGCCCGCCGCCAGCAGCACCAGGGAGGGGCGCAGGTAGCGGGAAATACCCTTGCTGCGCCACACCGCGGGCAGCAAAATGTTGAGGCTGGCCGCGGCAGCCAGGCCGGCAAAACCGCCGATGTTGGCCGCGATGTGTGCCAGCAGCAGGCGCGGGTTGCCGGGGTCAAGGGAGAGCCAGCCGCCGAAGAAAGCGCCGACGGGCAAGCACAGCGCACTGGCGGTGTAGGCGGCAACGATGGGGCGGAAGCGCTTGCCTTCGGCACTGCGCCACTGACTAAACAGGCTGGCGGCATGCCATGCCATGAGTACCGCGATGATGGTGGCACCGGTGATAGTCAGCGCCGGGATGAGCAGCATGTTGCCGATGAGGGTGATGATGACGCCGATGTTGATGGCATAAATGCGGTATACCTGTCGGGGGCGCTGGGAATCTGGCAGGCGCTGTTGGACGAACTTCTCCGTTAAGTGCTGCGACCACACCAGGATGGAGTTGGTCAGGACTCCGAGGGTGAAGATGTGAATGAGCACCCAGCGGTAATTGGGGATGACGATGTGGCTTAAGCCCGCGAGGATGAACACGAACATCCAGATGCTAATGGGCTTGGCGGCACGGCGGTGCCACATGCGCGGGGACCAGGCGTCAGGGGTGGGCTTCGCATCCGGTTTCATTACTCCAACTTTAGTCGGAGAATTTCGTTGCTATCAATGCGATTGTGGCGCTAAGCGCTGCGAGGATACTGGCGTAGAGCCCCCAACTCACGCGGTCGAAGATCGCGCCCGTGGCCGCGCCCACTAGTGAGGAGCCTAGGTAGTAGCAGCACACGTACATGCTGGAGGCCTCCGCCCGGTCCGCGGTGGCCAGCGCGCCTACCCAGCCCGATGCCGTCGAGTGTGCCGCAAAGAATCCCGTGGTCAGCGCCAACAGCCCCGCTAGCGCTACCGGCAGCGGGCCGATGGTAGCCAGTGCGCCTCCCGCCATGAGCCCGCTGGAACCGATCAGCGTGGCGCGTCTGCCAAAACGCGCAATCAGGTGCCCCGCGCGCGCCGATGCCCACGTGCCGGAAAGATAAAACAGAAATGCAAAACCAGCCAGAACCGGGGGTACCCCAAAATTGTCGATGAGGCGAAAGCCGATGAAGTTGTACATGGACACGAACGCACCCATGGCGATAAATGCCACCACAAATAGCCCGGCCAGCTGCGGGGTGCGCCAATGCCGGAAGATGGCCGCGCTCTCCCCACGCAGGGAGATCCGCTTGGGGTGGAAATTGCGCTGCTTGGGCAGCAGCACCACCGTAGCCAGGGCAAAGCCTAAGGACACCACTGCCGATGCCCAGATAGCTCCCCGCCAGCTGGTGTGCTCTACTGCGAAGGTGGGGATAAGACGCCCGGTAAGGCCGCCTACGGAGGTCCCGGCGATGTAGATGCCCATGGCACGGGCCAGGTCCGCAGCCGCGAGTTCCTCCGCCAGCCACGCCATGGCGGTGGCGGGCGCGCCAGACATCAGCGCGCCCTGAAGCCCGCGCAGCAGAATCAGCTGCGTGCTGTTTGCGGCTAGCGGGACCACCAACCCCACCGCAGCAGCGGCCAGGCTGGCGATGATGAGTACTCGCCCACGGCCGAAGCGCTCCGAGAGGATCGACGCCGGTACCACGCACAGCGACAGCGCTCCCGTGGCTGCAGAAACCGTCAGCGCTGCTTCGGTGGTGCTCAGGCCGACGTCTTTGACCAGGACGGGCAGCAGCGCCTGGGTGGTATAGAGCCCAGAGAAAATGGCCATGCCCACAAAAAGCATGGCTAACGTGGCGCGCCGGGAATGGGAAAGCATGGTTTCTAGACTGCCTGTCGGCAACTAATGTGTAAAATGCATGTAATTAGCTAAACTCATGCATATTGTGCATGTGTATGGCTCCTGCGGGCGTGATGCGCACGGCCCCGTGGGCCTGATGTGCGCGGCTCCTGCGAGCGTGATGCGCACGGCTCCTGCGGGAGCGATGTGCACGGCTCCCGCGGGAGCGAAGCTTACCGCTCCTGTGAGCGCGATGACTAAGGAGACCCATGCACCTTGACGATGTCCGCGGAGTCGTCACCGTCGCCCGCACCGGGCACGTGGGCGCCGCCGCCGATGAGCTGGGTATTTCCCAATCTGCGCTAACCCGGCGCCTCCAGCGCGTGGAAGCCCAGTTAGGGGCTAGTCTCTTTGACCGGGGTGGGCGCAGCATGACTCTCAACGCGCGTGGTGTCGTGTTCGTGGAGGAAGCCGAGAACATGCTGGCGGCTGAACAGCGCGCCTGCACTGAGGTGTGCCACCTGATGGATCCGGAGCGCGGCACCGTGCGCTTGGACTTCATGCACTCGCTGGGAACCTGGCTAGTGCCCGAGCTGCTGCGCACCTACCGCGCGCAGCACCCCCAGGTGGAATTCGTCCTGCACCAGGGGGCGGCGCAAGAACTCATCGATCGAGTCCAGGCTGGTGCCGCAGACATCGCCCTGGTGGGGCCGCGGCCGCGAGGGTTGGCATGGCACAGGCTAGAAATGCAGCGCTTGGGATTGGCGGTGCCGTCGGGGCACTGGGCCGCTGGGCGTGCAGCAGCCAGCATGGAGGAGTTTCGCAATGAGCCTTTCATAGGCATGTTGCCCGGATACGGAACCCGCATGCTGCTAGACCAGCTAGCCCAGCGCGCCGGGTTTAGTCCCCGCCTGGTTTTTGAGTCTATGGAGCTGACCACCGTGGCCGGTCTTGTGGCAGCGGGCCTGGGTGTGGCCTTGCTTCCAGTCGATGACCCGTACTTGCAGGTAGGCGAACTAGTCCCCCTGGAACCGCCCGCCTACCGCGAGTTGGGATTTACCTGGCGCCCCGGTTCGCCCGCTGCGGATCAATTCGCGGACTTCATCAAGTCCTACTCCCGCGCGCACCCGCGGTGACCTGTTCCCGTCAAAGCGGGACCGGATTTCCAAAGCCTCAGAATCTCAAGCAGGTTAGCTGCCCCGGAAACATCGGGCCACGCTCTACTTGTATATATCGCCCGATAGTTTCATATACAGGTGACCCTCGGGTCATTGCGTTTTCCCAGTTCGCGGTTCATGCTCGAGGCTACTTGTATATAACGCGGGATAGTTTCATATACAGGTAGCGCGTGGGGCAGATGGGACTAGCGCGTGGGGCAGATGGGACTAGCGCGTGGGGTGGATGCCGCGAGCTGGGTTGCGAGGCGGGGTATCGACTGGGCTCGCGGTACAAGGCGGCATAAGGAGACACAAGGAAGCCCCGGAATACCTTGAAGGTGGAGTGATTCCGGGGCTTTTGGGGAGACGCCAGTGGCGGTGACGCCGGAGTGGGCGCCCGAGTGGGCGCTGCTACTTGACCGTGATGGTGACCTCCACCGGCTTGTCGGCAACGGTCACCTCCGTGCTGCCCTTCCGAGCATCTGGGTCAGAGGAGTGCCCGCCGGTACCGCGGCAGCTGGCCTCGATGGTGTGAGTGCCTTCTTCCAGGGCGTAGTAGTACACGCCCTGCTTGGTGGTGCGGTGGACATTCTCTTGCGGCAGGCCGCTGAGCGTGCATTCGCCAGCAGAGCTGCCGTCTGCCGCGACCACGCGGATGGTCGACTGACCGTCGACTGGTGCGCGTTGGGATACCGTGAGCGTAGCAGGGGGGAACCGGATGCAAGGAAAAATGAAAGGACGCCCTCGAAGAGGCGTCCTTGAGAAGTGGCGAATTACTTGGCAGCAGCGGCGAAGCGCTGTGCCACGTCTTCCCAGTTGAAGACGTTCCACACGGCCTTGACGTAATCAGCCTTGACGTTCTTGTACTGCAGGTAGAAGGCGTGCTCCCACATGTCCAGCATCAGCAGCGGGGTCAGGTTGATGGAGGTGTTGCCCTGCTGGTCGGTCAGCTGCTCGATGACCAGGCGGCCAGCAACATGGTCGTAGCCCAGCACTGCCCAGCCGGAGCCCTGCAGGCCGGTTGCGGCTGCGGAGAAGTGGGCCTTGAACTGGTCAAAAGAACCGAAGTCCCGGTTGATGGCCTCTGCCAGCTCGCCGGTGGGCTCGCCGCCACCATTGGGGGAGAGGTTCTTCCAGAAGATGGAGTGGTTGGTGTGACCACCCAAGTTGAAGGCCAGGTTCTTGGACAGTGCGCGGATGGCGTCCGGGTTAGCGTCGCCTGCACGCTCTGCCTCCAGTGCCTCCAGTGCGGCGTTAGCGCCGGCGACGTAGGTGGCGTGGTGCTTGGAGTGGTGCAGCTCCATGATCTCTGCGGAGATGTGCGGCTCCAGGGCATCGTATGCGTAGTCAAGTTCCGGAAGTTCGTAAACTGCCATTGCTAAAATCCTTTCGTTGGGTACCGTTGAGTACGCTGCCCAATGATAGGCGCGATGCAAGAATTTCGCCATGATTAATTGCTTTTTCTGTCTCAGCTGCAGAAAGTTGCAGTAAATTGCAGAAAAGCGTGTAAGGAGCCAAGCCATGTGGCTACATAAACCCGAACCCCGTTTGTTGCCCGCTGCAGACACCCTGCCCGGCCGCCCGGAACCTATCCTGGCCCACCCCCAGCCGCACGCGGTATTGGGCACGCCGATTACCGGACCGTGGGAGGAGGGGCAGGCGTCGATACTGATCGGCATCGGCTGTTTCTGGGGTGCGGAAAAGCTGTACTGGCAAACCCCGGGTGTGCTGGCGACATCGGTAGGCTACGCCGGAGGGGCCACCCCTAACCCCACCTATTTCGAGGTCTGCCAGGGCACGACAAACCACACCGAGGTAGTCGAGGTGGTCTATGACCCGCAACAGGTAAGCCTGCGGGACCTGGTGGTTATAGCGCTAGAAGCCCATGACCCCACGCAGGGATTCCGCCAAGGCGCGGACGTGGGTACGCAGTACCGCTCCGCGTTCTACCCGCGAACTGAGGCCGAACGTGCAGAGATCCAGGAGCTGGTGGATTCCTATGCAGGCAAGCTCAAAGAGCACGGCTTTGGGGAGACCACCACGGAGGTCGTGTTGCTCAGTGATACTGACTCTGGCGCCTACTACTTGGCTGAGGACGATCACCAGCAATATCTGCACAAGAACCCTGGTGGTTACTGCCCCCACCACAGCACGGGTGTTGCCTGCGGTTAATGTCCGTTTATGTGGGATTTGGTCGCGTCGTCGCCCGGCCTGGTCCCGTGAAAACGCCCTGAAACCCCAGAAAACACCCGGAACGGGCCCGGAAAAGCGGTGAAAACGGGCACAATCCCTACCGGAACCGGAAAAATGGGCGCAGAATAGAACTATGTCTGATGCAACTATGTCTGATGCGACCATGTCTGATGTGACAGTGTCCGGATTCGCGGGAAACAAGTTCGTGGGAAACAAGGTAGTCCTCATCGGGGCCGGGGACGTGGGTGTGGCTTATGCCTACGCGCTGGTCAACCAGGGAACCGTCGACCACTTGGCGATCATTGATATTGATGAAAAGAAGCTCATGGGCAACGTCATGGACCTCAACCATGGGGTTGTCTGGGCACCATCGCGCACCCGGGTGACCATGGGCACCTATGAAGACTGCGCGGACGCCGCCATGGTGGTCATCTGCGCGGGCGCGGCCCAAAAGCCTGGCGAGACCCGCCTGCAATTGGTGGATAAGAACGTTTCCATCATGAACTCGATTGTCGGCCAGGTCATGGACAATGGCTTCGACGGCATCTTCTTGGTGGCTTCCAACCCGGTGGACCTGCTCACCTACGCAGTATGGAAGGCCTCCGGTCTGCCGCAAAGCCGTGTCATCGGCTCTGGCACCGTGCTCGACTCCGCGCGCTACCGCTATATGCTCGCGGAAATGGAAGACGTTGCCCCCACCTCCGTCCACGCCTACATCGTGGGCGAACACGGCGACTCGGAGCTGCCCGTGGTCTCTTCCGGCAACATCGCCGGCGTGCCCATGTCCCGCCGCAGCGAGGAGGACCCGGACTACAACTCGCACATCGAGTTCATTTTTGAAAAGACCCGTGATGCCGCCTATGAGATCATCGACGCCAAGGGCTCGACGTCCTATGGCATCGGCATGGGCTTGGCCCGCATTACTCGCGCCATCATTCAAAACCAGGCCGTGGCCCTTCCGGTGTCGGCCTACCTCGATGGCGAGTATGGTAAGAAAGACGTCTACATTGGCACCCCTGCCATCATTGACCGCTCTGGTATCAACCGCGTGATCGAGTTGCCGCTAGACGCCCATGAGCAGGAGCGCTTTGACAAGTCCTATACCACCCTCGACGAGATTAAGAAGGAAATCTTCAAGTAGTGCACATCGTGGCCCATAGGGGATACAACGGAAAGTACCCGGAACAAACCCCACTTGCCTTTGAAAAAGCCCTGGAACTGCCCATTCACGGCGTCGAGTGCGACGTGCGCATGACCAAGGACGGCAAGCTTGTGGTGCACCACGATTCCACTATGGATCGCACCTCCAACATCTCCGGCCGGGTCTCGCGCATGGACTGGGCAGACATAAGAGGCGCAGATATTGGGGATGAGGAGCACGGTGTCCAACACCCATTGCTGCTCGAAGAGCTCATAGAGATGGTGGCCCCCACCGGCCGCCATCTCTACATTGAGACCAAGCACCCCAGCTGTTTTGGTACGGAAGTCGAAGAACAAGTCGCCCTCCGGCTGCGCTACGCCGGGCTGCTCGACGACCCCCACTTTCACCTGATTTCCTTTTCCCACCGCGCCGTGCGCACCATGCTCACTCTGGCGCCCGCCATGGATTGCATCTATTTGCGCCGCGACTGGGAGCGCCGTTTCAATCGGCATGACGTCATGTTGTCGCGCCCCTCGGGCCTAGGAATGTCGCTGGTGCGTGCCAAGCTGTGGCCAGGGGGTATCGGCAAGCAAGGGTTGCCCACCTACCTGTGGACGGTGGACGATCCTGAAGACGTGGCCTGGGCCCAAGCCCAAGGGGTGGATATTTTGGCCACCAACGAGCCCGAAGTGGCCCTGCAAGCTCTGGGCGGGTAGCGCAACAGGTATTCTTAGGCCTTATGGCTAAGAAGAATAAGAAGAACGAACAGCTGCCAGAGGGCATGTCCCGCCGCCAGGCGAAGTTGGCTGCCCGTGCGGCTGAGCGCGCGGCGCTAGAGAAGGACCCGCGCCCCTACGGCGGCCTGGCCGCCGAGTCCCAGCTGGTTGCGCTGCAGGAGTTTGTGCCTTCTGCGGTGGCCAAACTGGCTGTTAAGGGCTTTGACCGTGATGTTTATGTGGCTACCGTCCTGCCGGGCGCGTCTGCTGCGTTGATTCGCGATGAGCAGTTTGGCGGCGATGCCTTCGTGGGCCTGCAGGTCCAGTCCCACTCCCACAACCCCGGCCGTGACCTGGCATTTGCCCTGAATTGGGTCAAGAACCACCAGCCGGGCGACACCCTGGCCTCCACCGTGGCGGATGGCTCCCAGCCTGCCTTGGCAGATCTGCTGGAGGCCGACGCCGTCCTGGACATCGATGTCCACCAGGACTTTGCGTGGTGGATGCCGGAGGGCGCGCAGATTACCCCGCAGGTGGCGCAGTCTTTGCAGATGGCTAATGATTCCGTCATTGAGTCTCACCGCGTGGGTGTAGAGGCTGGCATTACCGGCACTGCTTTTTGGGCTAACGCCGGTGGCGGCAAGGCACACATCCGCTGGGTGCGCCCCAATGATGATGAGTCCGCTTTCCTGGCCGCCCTGGCCCGCGTGGCTGCTCGCGGCGAGCTGAACCTGGGCGAGGGCACCAAGTTCGCCGGCGTCTTCCGCACCCACGGTCTGATTGCTCCGGTCTTTGACCTGCGCCCGGAGGTGGCTCATGACTCTTATGAGTCTGAGCTGGCCCGCGTGGACCAGGCGCTTGCAGCGGAGATTTCCAATGATGCTCAGCTCAGCGCCAATGAGCGCAAGCAGCTCGAAAACATCAAGTCCCGCCAGGTGACCTTGCGCTAGCTGCTGTTTAGGTGTGCCCCTCCCGCAGCCCGGTCCGCATGGACTGGGCTGTTGTGGGTTTTGCCGTAGCTTGCCGATGCCCTCTTAAGGCCCAGCGATTGCCCACCCCCGGCAAGGCCCCGTGTCAGCGCATGGAATCCCCCTAGCGCATGGAATCCCACAGTGCGGCAGTACCGGCGTCGTCCCAGAGCACGACGTTGCCCACGGGGGTATCGGCAAAGCCTGCCACGGGCACTGTTTCAGTCTCTACGCCGTCTGCCATGGCCAGGGCCACCAGCGCTAGGTGCCAGACGTGGTCGCGTTGGCCCACCACGAAGGAATCCACGGTGTTGTTGACCAGGGAGACCGTGCGGAATGGGTTAATCAGTGTGGTGGGGTTGGTGACCTTGTGCAGTAGGGCGGAGAAGAATTCTCGCTGGCGCTCCACACGGTCTAAGTCTCCTAGTGCGGTGGCGCGGGTGCGTACGTAGCCCAGGGCGTCGCGGCCCTGGAGGTTCTGGCAGCCGGGCTGGAGGTCGATACCTGCGAGGGGATCATTCATCGGCTCTTTAACGCAAATGTCTACCCCACCTACGGAGTTGACCACGTTGGCCAGGCCTCCCATGCCGATTTCTGCATAGTGGTCGATGCGCAGCTGGGACCATTCTTCCACCGTCTGCACCAGCAGCGGCGCGCCGCCATAGGTAAAGGCGGCGTTGATCTTGTCCATGCCAAAGCCGGGGATATTTACGTAGGAGTCACGCGGCAGGGACACGAGCTTGGCTTCGCGCTGCGGGGAGATGTGCAGCAGCATGATGGTATCAGTACGCCCCGCGCCGACGTCGCCGCCGGTGCCAAGCTCCATCTGTTCTTCCTCGCTTAAGCCCACGCGGGAGTCTGAGCCCACCAGCAACCAGTTGGTGCCGCGAGTCTGCTCTACCCGCAGATCTGGAAATGCGTCGATGCGGGTGAGTTTCGAGTCCGTCCACAACGCAAACGCCAGCGTGAGCACCAAGGCTGCGACCACCACGAAGCCCAGGCATCCCAGTGCGGACTTGACCGGATTGGACTTGCGTACATGCCGGTGCGGCCGGCCGCGGCGCGCGCTACTGCGCTGGCCTCCTCCTTGGGGTTGGGGCGCTGGCGTGTAGTACGCCGGAGCCTGCTGTACAGGCTGTTGCTGGAACTGTGGTTGTACAGGCTGCTGGTATTGCGGCTGCGCATGCTGCTGGAATTGTGGCTGCGCGGACCGGTCGCTTTGGGTGCGGTAGGTCGGTTGCGCTTGCGCTGGGGGATGCTGCCCTGCCGTGGGCCCAAACTGCTGCCGGGGACGCTCGCCCCGGTTAATGCGCGGTTGGTTGCTGCGCGGTTGGTTGGCCCGAGGCTGGTTGGCCCGCGGCTGGTTCGCACCCGGGCGGGAGGCATCGCGGCGCAGAACAGGGCGGCCGTAGCGATCGGTAAGGGGTTTTCCGTCCGCCCCCAGGACGTAGCGGCCGGACGTGGGGGTGGAGTCATCGCCAGCGCGGCGGTGCTCCCGCCTTGGGTCACGTCCGTGTTCATTCATGCGCTACACCTTACCGCCAGTGTTCAAGATCTACACGTGCAGTGCACCAATGAATTGTTAAATCTAATCCAAGCCGTGACCGCGTGTGCTAGCCTTCCACATGTAAGCCGGTACCGTGAGGGGCGTCACCCTCCAGGTTGCGGGTCATATGGAACAGTCTCAACTGTGTTAGGTGCCGTGGAAAGGTAATTTGTCCCCAGTGAATTCGACTTTTCTGCACCGGTATCGTCTCGCTTATTACCTTAAGTCGACCGCGCTCACCATGCCAGTGCTGCCGATTTGGTGGAGCCAACAGCCCGAAGTTGGAGTATCGCTCTACCTGGGGGGCATGGCTATCCAGGGATTGCTCTCCACGGTCATCGACTTCCCGCTATCGTTTTGGAGTGACAAGTCCCACCCCCGTATCCCTTATGCGGTCGGACTCGGCCTATTTGCGTTGGCGTTCATAGCCGCTGCCTGTGGCGGATTCAGTGGATTTTTGGTGTATCTGGTCCTGATTGGCCTTGCAGGAGCATTGATGTCAGGAGCAGACATGGTTTTGCTGCTGGACATCGCGAAGGACTCGTTTAAGGCTGAGATTTACGAACTCAATCGACGGTTCTACCTCTTCACCAGCGGTCTTTTCCTCGTGGGAGTCGGCCTGTATTTGGTGTCGCCCATATTGCTATTTGTTGTTCAGGCGCTACTTTTAGCTGCAGCCGGTTGTTTGATCGCGACGATAAATGTGACTAGTCACCAGCCAGCAGAATCGCAAACGGATGCGCACAACGTAAATCTCACTGGATCTTGGAGGATTTCGCCCACGCTTTCCTGGGGTTTGGCTGTCGTGGCTATTACCCTGGCCAGTGGTGAGTTCGAATCTGTTAACCAGTTGATCAACCGCAGCCTGCAAATCGTGGTCGCTGACGTGAGCATCCCCGGAATCAACGAGTTGTGGACCGTGGCCGGCGTTCTCGTGGTAACAAATCTATTATCATCGCTTGGCTTGGGCACGCGGGCTCGTCGGATGAGCGAAAAGTACGGACTCCTTGCCACGCTTACTTTTCTTATCGCAGGTGCGCTGGCATCCCTCATCTTCATCAACAGCGGCCAGCTGCTAGTAATCCTCGTGGGCGCAGTCGTCATGGGGATAACAAAAGGGGTGTACCGGCCGCTGTTTACCACCCTAGCTGTGCAGACCTTGCCTGCTTCTCGGTGGCGGGCCCGCTGGCTATCTATAACTGGAATACTCTCCGGAGTAGTCTCTTCCCTTGTCAACGTGCTCATTGTGGTGGGCGAACCCGAGACGTCGGAGATTATCACGCGTATGACGGTGCAGATGGTATGTGTCCTGCTCCCTGTGGTAATTATTCTCGCCACGAAGTTGAGGTTGTCGGTTCCCCTGATTCAAGAAGGCCCCACAGACAAATATGCCCGACGCGTTGTCAGGCTAGGAGCCGATAGTCCTGCATGGCTGGAGCTAACCTATGCGCCACCCGCGGATCAGATCATTCCTACCGCCGTGGAGACGCAGACAGATTCTGACCTGCCGCACCCTCGTATCCTCCGCTGGGATGAGACCCGAATTGAGTGCGAATTCATCGACGGAATTCCGCTTGATGCCGCCTCCCCTGAACACCATGGGGATCTCCTTAATCAGCACCGTGTTTTCAATGCATTGCAAGAAAGAAGGTCGCGTCACGTGGAAACCCTTTCCCCCGCAGTGCGAACGGAATATGCTCGAGAGTGCGAACGGCTATGCTCTTGCCCGGCGGTCTCCCACGGTGACCTGCATCCGGGAAATATACTTCTAACGGGAGAAAGTTTCGTTATCGTCGATTGGGAACACGGCGGAAACAGCTGCCGGGCCTTGGACGAGCTTGCTTTACTGACCCATCCTTATCTTGACATCGGGCGGGAGCAGCGAGCCACCTTCTTCAAGGAACTCGTGACAGCGCACCATGCGGATTGCGCCATCCGCACGCTGACCTTTGAGCAGACCGCGAAGCGTGTGCTGGCGGCCAAATTGTCAGATATTCACGGTTGGGCGGACTCAAAGGCCAAGAGCCGGTTGTTGCTGGCGTACACGGCAGCACAGAAGTCACTGTAATGCGCCCCGGAGTTTGGATAGCCGTTGCTAGACTGTCTAGAGCCCCAGCCATCTTAGATCCGCGAGGACATCGCCCAGGAGGGCGTAGCCCACAAACGCGACGGCATCGATAAGAAAGTGTGCTAACACCAGGGGCCAAATCCGCCCGGTGCGTTGGTAGAAGTAGGCAAAGATGACGCCCATGGCCAGGTTTCCCAGCCCGGCGGAAACTCCCTGGTAGAGGTGGTAGGTACCGCGTAACACTGCCGATGTCCCCACGGCTACCGCCGGTGCCGCTCCCAACCCCCGCAGGCGGTGCAGCAGCCACAACACCACCACGAATTCTTCGGCAAAGGCGTTGGCCGCGGACCAGGTCAGCAGTGCGGGCACCTGGACCCATGGGTGGGCAAAATCGGCAGGGATGACTTCCTTGCTCCAGCCGTGGTGTAGGGCAAAAACATACAACGCCAGACCGGGCAGGCCAATGAGGGCGGCGAAGAAGAGGCCTAAGGGGGCATCGGCAAGCTGAGGCTTTCGGGGGCGGATGCCGTCGCCTGCCAGCAGGAACAGCGCCAAGGCACCCCAGGCGAAGAGTACCCCGGCAGAACACAGCTGCAAAGCTGCGTCTAACCAGGCGGAATGCGCCTGGGAAGAGTTGAGGGTGACCTGCTGGCTGGACAGGGACTCGGGGCGGGTGAGGGCGTCGAGGAGGCGCAGTGCTGAGCGCACTCCGGACATACCAAACGTCACCGCCAGGACAATGGCAATCTCCGCTAACCAGCGGCGGCGCTGCTGCGGGGCAGATGTGGGTGCGGGCGTGGAGGCCGGCGTAGGCACGGTGGGCATCACGGGTGCAACTCCTGGGCCAGGGCCAGCAGTTGTGGTTCGCTGAGGGTAATCGCGCCCAGCTGCAGACCCACCGGCTGCGGGCGCGTGCGCAGGTGCCACGGCAGGCTGATGGCGGGCAGGCGCGCGACATTAAACAGCGAGCCCCACGGGGACCAGCGGGTTTGCTCTGCGAAGTTCTCTGCGTGCGGCAGGGACAGGAAGTGCCCGCGCGGTGGTGGGTCGAAGGCCAACATGGGGGTCAATATGGCATCGACGTGCCAGTGTGCGGCTAACAACTCCGGCAACTGCGCGGCGTGTGCGCGGGCGTGCGCCAACTGCTCTGGGGTGACTTCGCGGCCCATTTCGCGCACCCATGCCGCGTAGCCGCGGGCATCAGGAAGGTCTGCTAGATGTGCGCTAAATAGGCGGCGGAAAGCCTCAAAAGTCTCTGCTGCCTGGGGATATGGTTCTACGTCTAAAACCTCATAGCCGCGGGATTCCAGCACCGCGCGCGCCTGCTCTAAGGCATAACGCATGGGTGCGGCCACCTCCGTGCGGGCAAACAAGGGGGTGCTGAGCATGCCGATGCGCCCCGGGGTACGCACCGCGGGTAAGTCCAGGTTGTGCAAGAAGGCGGCATCGGCAACCGTGCGGGTGATGAACCCGGGGACGCTGAGCTGTTCGCCGGCTGGTTTAAAGCCGACCACTCCGCAGGCAGCGGCGGGTACGCGTATGGAGCCACCGCCGTCGCTGGCATGGGCTGCGCGTAGCAGCCCGCGTGCCACTTGCACCGCTGCTCCGCCGGATGATCCTCCCGGGGTACGCCCTGGCCATAGTGGATTATCCGGGTGGGGCAGGCCCACCGGTTCGGTATCTACCCGCAAGCCCAACTCTGGTGCAGCGGACTTGCCCACAATTTGCGCGCCCTGTTCCTCTAGCGCTGCAATGAACGGGTCCGTCACCTCTGCGACGTATGCCCGGTGCACAGAGCCCAGCGTGGTGGGCATACCCGCCACATCCGTCAAATCCTTCACTGAGAGCAGCCACCCATCTAGACGGCCGGACCCCACCGTTGGCCGGTCCAGATCTATATAGGTAAAACCATGTTCCTGGGGAGACATGCCAGGCAGGAGGCTGCGCAGGTGGTACAGGGAGGGGGCATCGGCAGACTGGGCGGCAGACAGAGTGGCAGACTGGGCAGAGACAGGGTGAGTCATAGAGCACTAGCATAAGGCACCAGCAGCCGGAGCTTGCTTAGGGAGGGCAGCCGCGCGGGTGCTAGGGTGCTGTTATGCAAAAGACCGTTGCCTACCTGGGGCCGCAGGGGACGTTTACAGAGGCTGCGCTGCTGCGCTTCGAGCTGGGGGACATCACTGGGCTGCCAGTGGCCTCGCCGTCGCACGCCCTGGCCGCTGTGCGCGCCGGGCAAGCGGACCTGGCGGTGGTGGCCATCGAAAATTCCGTGGATGGTGCCGTGACCGCCACCTTTGACGCCCTGGTAGAAGGCGGTCCCACCCAGCGCGTGCAGGTCTACCAGGAGGTGCACCTGGATGTGGCCTTTGCGATTATGACTCGCCCCGGCGCAGACCTGGCGCGGGTGCGCACCCTGGCCACGCACCCGGTGGCCTACCAGCAGATTCGCGGCTGGGTGGAAGAGCACCTGCCTGGGACAGAGTTTATTGCCGCGCCGTCGAATGCCGCCGCTGCGGAGATGGTAGCCGCTGGCAGGGCCGATTGTGCTGCCGCCCCGGAGCGCGCCGCGCAGCTCAATGGGCTGCAGGTGCACGCCCGCGGGGTGGCGGATAATGCCCACGCCCAGACCCGCTTTATTCTGGTGGGCCCGCCCGGTGTGCCCACGCCGCGCACCGGCAATGACACCACCTCCGTGGTCTTTACCCTGCCCAATGAGCCGGGCAGCCTGGTAGGTGCATTGCAGGAGTTCGCCCACCGCGGGGTGGACATGAAGCGTATTGAGTCGCGTCCCACGCGCCGGGAGTTTGGTGCCTACCGCTTTTACGCCGACCTGGTGGGCCATATTGATGATGCCCCCGTGGCCGAGGCCCTGCGTGCGCTGTGGCTGCGTGCCGAGGAGCTGGTCTTTGTGGGCTCTTGGCCCTCTGCCAGCGAGTTGGGCACTGCCCCGCGGGACCTGGGCAGGCTAAGGGCTGCCGATGACTGGCTGGCCCGGGTCCGCGACGGGCACTGCGCCTAAACTAGGGCGGTATGCGCATATTCCTTGTTCGCCACGGCCAAACCTTTTCTAATCTTGAGGGCTTAATGGATACGCGCCCGCCCGGTGCGGAACTGACCCCACTGGGGCGCGAGCAGGCCATCGCGGTCGGCGCGCAGCTGGCCGGGCTGGTGGGTGAGCACCCGCGGGTGCTGAGCTCCGTGGCCATCCGCACCCAACAAACCGCGATGGCGGCCATGCGCGAATTTGAGGCCCAGCGCGGTCTGGCAGCACACTCCGTGCCGATAGATCCCACCCCTGGCCTGCAGGAAGTCTTTGCCGGGCAGTTGGAGATGTCCGGTGCACAGGACACCTACCAGTTGTATTTGGAGGCTCTGCGCGGGTGGTTGCGCGGCGATCCTGAGGCTGCCTTGCCTGGTGGGGAGAAGCTGGAGCAGATTCTGGCGCGCTACCGCCCCGTGCTGGAAGCCGCGGCGCGTGGCCAGCGCGACACCATTGTCTTTAGCCACGGCGCCGTCATGCGCGTGGTGGCCACCCACGCCTGCGGCCTGGACCCTCAGTGGGCCTTTGAGAACTATATGCCCAACTGCGGCGTGGTGGCCATGGAACCTGCTGGTCAGCCTTTTGGCCATTGGCAGCTGCTGCACTGGGCCGATGCCCCTGCAGGTGCCCCAGGTACCACCTAGTCTGCCGATGTCCCGCCGTCCCCGACCCCAAACCCCAATCAAGACGACTGGCAATAAATCGCTTGACAACCGATATCCACGACTATACTGTGAACTGCAGCACACACCCTAATTTATGTGGGGTGTGCCGTTCCTTAACCCTTTACTTGAGGAGAAACTGAAATGCAAGCTGTTTTGGACAAGACCTTCGTCGACCGTATGAAAGCCGACCTTGCTCTGGTGGCACAATTCTATGACAACCCTGCTGCCACTCTTGAGGAGGCGGGTGTATCGGAGGAGTTTGCTCGGGCAATCCTGCATCGCGACGGAAATGCATTGTTGGCAATGGGGTGGAATGCGGAGGAGATGAATGTGGCCCTGTCTGGAGGGCATACCAGTAGTCCTTTCCACTGTGGCAGCTAGCTATGCGGGAAATGGTTAGTCTTGACTATTTTGGCGGGAGTTCCCCGATCTCTGTGGATGTACTGCCTGATCCTATGAAGCAACATTGGGAGACGATCTCTGGATACTCCAGCAGTGAGCTCGACGCAGAGTTCTGGGCCGCGTATTACGAATTCGTTGTTCTGGCCTTCCACAGTAGATTCCGACCCCCAGTCTCCAAATGGGCCCTGACATTTAGGGAGCTGGGCTTTAGCCATCCTGGCACCCTGGCGACGATGTTTCACCACTGTTATTCAACCCTAAAGGCCTGCGAGAAGATGGAGGATCAAGTACGTGACAGGGATGTCTCGTCCTGATGGAATTCTGAAACTCTCTGATAGCACCGAGGATTGCTGGGAATTCTATAATACCGGCAAAAGCCTCGATGGGCCGGCGGGATTTAAGATTCACGTAAACTTCTCGGCTGTTGACTTCGACCGCGGTAAGCAAATTTTGCTCCGTTCGTACAACGGGCGAGGTGTAGAGTTCAAAATTTGCAATTCTGCACAATTTTGTGAGCGATTGAACGCGGGTTATTACGGGGTTACACAGGTGGGTAAGGCAGTGACTATATATGTCTCATCTGCAGATAGATTGCTAGCAGAAGTCCGGTATCTGACACAACTTTTGGTCGGATTTACTGGACCTTGTCCACCTACAGACCTCCGTGTCCCACAGAGTGGCACCTTGAGCTATAGATGGGCGGCGCGTACTGAACCAATGACTCGATCTATCGGCAGCGGTGTTCCTTCTCCAGTCCAGGACCCCTTATGCGGGCATACTCCAGTTGGAAATCCGTTCGCAGAGTTGAAAAAGGAGGGGGTCGACCTTATAATTACGGCCAGCCTTCGCCAGGGGGCCAAAGGGGCGGTCTATGAAGGTTTTGCACGAGGGGTACCCATTGGAACTTCAAGAGAATTCCGCCCAATAGTTCTCAAGGAGTTTAGGAAGAATGCCGTTAAATCTGAGCTCGGCCACGACTCATGGTGTTTGGGCGAAAGTGAGATCAAAGCGTATACAAAAGCGGGAGGTGATCTTCTTCCTGAGCTGCTGTGGCACGGCATTTCCAATGAGTCGATGTATTTACTTCTGGAAGCGCCTATCGGGTTTCAGACTCTGCATGACTTTGTCAAAACCTGCGGCCGAGATGATATTCCTGATATTTGTGTGCGTGTGCGGCGTCTGGTTGACGCTTTGAAAGATGCAGGAATTGTATGGCTTGATGTGTCACCTTCGAACATTCTCATAGACGAGCATCGGGAGATGAAAGCGATAGATTTCGAGTCATTCGAAGATGAAACGGGGATTACCTATTATTCATTACAGCCTTTGGGCTCGCCCATCACAGAAGTCGATGAAAGACTTGAAATTCTGCGCGAAAAGCTCCTAGAGCTGATAGAGTGAGACCCTAACGGTAGGTTTACGACCAGAGAGTTTGAGAACAGTGACCACTTTAATTTTCCAGTAATCTCCCGGCGGGGAGTCGTACGACGGCTACGCAGTCTGCCTATTGGGCATCCTGTGAAATTGACCCTGCTTTTGAGTGAATTAAGGCAAATCGCGTGCCATTTTCGGCATGCAAGACTATCTTCTCTGGAGGAATTATGCATCAGCACAAGGACAGTCCTGTAAAATTCTGGTCTGTTGTTCGGAAGGAGCATCCAGACTATATCCGCTGGTTCGTCGCCGATACGGCGAGTGCCCTGGGTGCATCCTTAATCTCAATTCCCGTAGCCCTGGCAAGTTTTCATATTACAGGAAATTTAAGTCAGGCTGGACTCGTGGGAGCTGCCACGTCCTTCGGTACGGTGATAATGACAATCCCGGCGGGGATGATTATTGACCGCTTCAACAAGAAGATTCTGCTGTTCGCCTACGGGCTTGCCCAATTTGCGATATGGGCAAGCTTTTCGGTCCTGCTGTATGGCGGAATTTTTAGTTTTCCACTATTGTTGGCTTTTGGGTTGAGCGCTGGGATGATTACAGGTACATTTGGTGGATTAACCAATGCTATCTTGAGGTTTGTCGTCTCTGAAAAACTCCTCGTGGCAGCGCAAGGGCGGAATCAAACTCGCGACAGTATCATCTGGATGGCTGGCCTTCCCCTGGGGGGATTCCTGTATGGATTAGCACCAATTATTCCATTCATTATCCAGGCCATCTCAGGATTCGGTCCGATGTGGGCAGCGAAAGCCATTAGGACAAATTTACACGAACGAGGCAATACCAGTTCATTTTCGCTGAGGGTATTTTGGGAGGATGCAAAGTATTCCCTGTTATGGATTTGGAAGTACCCGATCCTCCGAGCAATCTTTGGGGTCGACCTTTTCGCCAACTTCGCCAACTTCTTCTTTATCGGGGCCGTCGATTTATGGTTAGCGTACCTAGGTGTAGACGGCTGGATAATTGGATTCGTGTCCTCTACCTTCACTATCGGGATGATTATTGGGGGTGTCCTCCAGGATAAGCTCATGCAATTCTTCCCTGGAAGAAAAATTATTTGGGTAACCATGCTGTGGGAGCTGGGGTGCTACGTTTTCCTTGTTGCTTTTTCGCAATGGTGGCAATTGATCGCATTTGCCACCCTCCTCATAAGTATTCCTTCAATTGCCTGGATGTCTTATTCCGGAGGGTACCTAGCTTTGTCGGCTCCGCCAGAGAAGATAGGGAAATGTTCTGCAGGTGCTCGTTTGGTGATGGGGCTCATGCCTGTGCTGGCATCTGCTGGTGCGGGAGTTCTACTTTCTGCTGTGGGGTTCCGACTCAGTATGGTCCTATGTGCAGTCTGTGTCGTGATTGGTTTCCTCATTTCGGTAAGCCCGGTACTTCGTGGCCTGCCGACCGCGGGCAACTTCGACCAGTTGCCAGTTTATGAATAAGTGTGCATCCAGAAGAGCTAGCGCCTGGGTAGCGATTGCGGGTTCTCTGGATGCCGAAAGCGCGAACGTGGACTCAGCGGGTGAGGCTCAACCCCAGCCGAGGAGGTGGAGTT
The DNA here is from genome assembly GCF_011038655.2 of Corynebacterium lizhenjunii. NCBI lineage: Bacteria > Bacillati > Actinomycetota > Actinomycetes > Mycobacteriales > Corynebacteriaceae > Corynebacterium > Corynebacterium lizhenjunii. Next base: position 2,440,650 of record NZ_CP064954.1, on the reverse strand, counting down.
CGTCTTCTTCGAGACCAAAGTAGTGGCCGAGCTCGTGAAAAACGGTGACTTCCACCTCGTGGGCTAGTTGCTCTTCTGAGGTACACAAGTCCTGCAAGGCGCCGCGGTAAATCCAAATGGCGTCTGGCAAATAACCCGTGTGGTCGAAGGTGCGTTCCGGTAATGCCACGCCCTCGTAGAGGCCTAAAATCCATGGGGAGTCCGGGTGGTAGTCCTCCACCAAAATGGCTAGGTTGCGCATGCGATCCACAAACTCCTGGGGGATCTTATCCAAGGCGGCTTCGACCATCTCCTCGAAGCGCTCCTCGCTTACCTCATACATCAGAGCTCGCTCCGTCCACGAGGCGGCGCTGCATCCACGGCGCGGCGCTGCACGGTACTTTGCTGCTATTCACGGTACTTCACCGGACTTTGGCGCTTAGGCGGGGCCGCTGGGAGCCGGTGCGGGGGCATCGGCAGTGGGGGCATCGGCAGGCTGAGCAGGAGCAGGCTGGGCGGACCCCAACTGGGAACGCAGGGGCTTGCGCTCTGGCTGCGGGGTGGGCGGGGCGCCATTGATGCTCAGGGCCGCGCGGCCGCCCTTGGCAGAGCCGGTGATGGTGGAGAACATCGCGGAGCCGGGGGCAGCGTGCATGAGTGAGCAATTGACTGAACGGGTGCCGCCCTCCCAGGAGCTTTCCGTGATGGAACCCCAGTAGGGCTGCAGGGTGGACTGATAGAGCTGCTCCTCGCCGCCCAAGTAGGCCTCGGCAGCGGCGGTGCAGACCTCGGTCAAGACATGGTTTTGCTCGTCGATGCTAGGGGTGCCCTCCGGGAAGCGCTCCGCCAAGTTGACCACGGAAACAGTCTCCAAGTGGTGCGGCTGGGTGCAGTCCACAGTGCGTAGGACCTGGGCCTCATCAACGGCACGGCATTCGCCTTCGCGGGCAATGTTGGCCTGGTCGGATTCCGCCACCCGGCCCTGGGTAATCAGGGCGGTGCCGTGCTCATCAGTGGTTTGCAGGCCGCATAGCATGGTGCGGTCCCCGTCCTTCCACGCCTGGGCCGGCGGGAGGATGGGCGCAATGGAGTACTTACCCGCGGGATCATAATGGCCATCCAGATACTGCAGGGTGGCGCCGTGGCACAGTTCCTCACGTAACTGAGCCTGGCGGGCTTGGTCTGGCATGGGGGCGTCTTGGCCGAACTCACTGGTGGGGTAGACAGCCAAGTCCTCCCGGGAAGAGACCTCGAAGCGGTGGTCTGCCTGGCAGTCGGTCTGCGCGAAGTCAGAGACCTCGCCGGCCGGACCTACCTGCCAATGGAGGCACGAGCCGGCATCGGCAGTAGTAAACGGGGTAACCTCCCCGGCGGGCTGGATGCTGCTGCCCGTGGAGTGGCTGATGGTGGTATCCCGCGCGGAGATGGAATCCGACATCGTGTCATACACGCCCAGGAAAGCAGCAGCGGAGGCCGCAGAAATCAGCAGCGTGCTCATTCCCAGCGGACTGCGCAGAGTGCGAAACGGCTTCGAGCTAGTCATGGTGCCTGCGAGTCTACACCGGGCACGGGGGCTGGTTAATTCGCACAAAGGCAGGGGGTGTGGGGATGGGTGCTGTGAGGCGTCCTGGGGGTGTGAGAGTGCACGAGCTAAATAGGAGATAATGGGGCCCATGGGCACTATGAGGTTTGATCAAGAGACCAAGGACCGTGCGCTGCGCTTGTACTACGAGGCGGTTGCCGAGGAGGGCGCGACGAAGATTGGGGCGCGCCGCAAGATCGGTGGGATGCTGGATATCAACCCGGCGACACTGAATAACTGGATCCTGAAAGCCGAGAAGGAAGCAGCGGCTTCCTCGCTTGCTGCCGAGCAGGACAAGGACGCCGAGATTGCCCGGTTGCGCAAGGAAGTCAAGCAGCTGACAGAGGCCAACGAGATCTTGAGGTTGGCCTCGGCTTTTTTCGCCCAGGCGGAGCTCGACCGCAAACAAAAATAGTCGTGGAGTTTCTCCATGCTCACCGGCACCTTTATTCCATCGAGCGGATGTGCCAGGTCCTCAACGAGCATCAGTACCAGATTTCTCCTGCTACCTATTACCGGTATCAGGCACGAAATTTCGGTCCTACCGATGCCGAGCTTGACGAAGCATACGAGGCAAACCGGCTCTACGACCTGTGGGTTGCTAATCGGCGGGTCTACGGGCGTCGCAAGCTGTGGAAGGCAGCCAAGCGGGCTGGATGGGACATTGGTCGGGAGAAAGTCAATCGCTTGATGACCCTGTTGGGCATTAGTGGTGTGCTGCGGCGTAAATCCACGCGCACGACAGTGGCCAACCCGAACAATCCCCGGTTTGCCGATCACTGCAAACGAGCCTGGGAAAGCGTAGAACGCCCGGATCAGTGGTGGGTGGCAGATTTTACCTATGTCTACACCAAGCAGGGCTTTTGCTACGTTGCGTTTGTCACCGACGTGTATTCGCGCAGGATACTGGGCTATAGCGTTGCCGAGTCAAAGACCACTGAGTTTATCCTCAGCGCGCTGCGCCAAGCTATTAGCCTTCGCAGCCGCGAAGACCCAAACTTTAGCCCGGTAGGAGTCATCCATCATTCGGATGCAGGCTCGCAGTACACCAGTGCCGAGCTGCGCGGGCTCATAGCCCGGGAAGGAATGACTGGTTCTATCGGAACTGTCGGCGATGCCTACGACAACGGGCTTATGGAGTCCACCATTGGCCTGTATAAGAGTGAGGAGATTGATTTCGAAGGCCGTAAGTGGAGCAACTGGCAGGAAGTCGAAGCAGCCACCGCGAGCTGGGTGAGTTGGTACAACACCGACCGACTACACGGATCCATTGACTACATTCCACCAAAGGAACACGAAATGTGGTACCGTCTCACCAATCCCAACAGGGAGCAATCAGAAGCCCAAGCGGCTTAAACACCCACTCTCACAATCCCGGGGCGAGTCACTGCGTGTTTGGACGGGGGTAATTTTTGGTATTACTTGCGAACTATCCCCTTGCGGCGTAATGTGCCGGGGAACACATTGTTCCCTATCTTTGGAGTTGCATATGAGACTCTTTTGTCGCAAGTTGTTGGCGGTGGTGTCCGCTGCGTGTGTGGTTGGGTTTGGCCATGGTGTAGCTGTGGCGCAAACTGCTGATGCGGATGTGGATTCTGCTGTGGTGGAAGCAGAGGTATTAGCTGAGGCATCACTGGAGGATTTTGATACTTCGGTCTTTGATGAGGATGGCCCGTTTGCCCCGTGGGGTCTTCCTACCCCGCCAGGTGCGGAGGACTATGAGGTTAACCAGGTTGCTGAAGAAGATCTGAACCCGCAGGGTTTAGATGAGTGGCACCCCACGCAAGATCCTAAGGACCATCTTGTTCCGGGCCAGATGCGCTCGGACAGGGAGGAAATCCCTGCTGGCTACAGTAAAGAGGAAGCCGATCAGGCTGAGATCCGTGAGGCCCAGTTGGCTAATCCGAATGGTGCGGCGTTTCGTGCCCGGCCAGGCTGTGGGGTCTATTGGCCGCCACATCTGGAAGTGTGCGGTTTGATCAAAGAAAAATACGACAGCATTGGCGGGCCAACGAGTTTCTTGCTGCTGCCGAAGACTAATGAGCTGACAAACCCCGATGGGGTGGGAAAGCGCACGGAGTTTATTAACGGCTATATTTATTGGCATCCGCGCACTGGTGCTCATACGGTAAGTATCCCGGCGGATTCGGTGTGGATTCGCCACGGGCGAGAACAAGGTTTCTTGGGTTATCCGCTAAGCGATGACATCGCTCAGGGTGATGAGTGGTACCGCCAGGATTTTGAGGGCGGCCATATTTATACCCACAACGTGCCGGTGTTGCCGACGCAGGCGAGTATTCAGGGTGCGATTTTCGATAAGTGGCAGTCTATTGGTGCGCAGAGCAGCCGGTTGGGCTATCCGATTAGTGATGAGCTTGTCACTCCGGATGGTCGGGGTCGGTATAACGTCTTTGAGCATGGGATGATGTACTGGACGCCTGAGACTGGTGCCCATGCGGTCTATGGGCCGATGTTGCTGCTGTGGGGAGCTAAAGGCTTTGAGCGTTCACAATGGGGCTACCCCTCTGGGGATCCTGTATTGTCCCCGGACGCGCCAGTGGTGATCAAGCAGAATTTTGAGCGCGGCGAATTGGATCTGTACCACGAGATTGAAGCCGCCGGTACCGTGATTGTTGATGGCAAGCCGATCAGTGCGCTGCTGGTCCTGTTTTTTGGAAAGGACTCTTTAGGGACTTCCTCGAGCCATGTCATCCCTGGCGGTACAACTTTGCGGGCAAGCGAATGTGTGCTCCCAGACTCTACGCAGCCACAGTATGGTGGGGTGACAATTCCGGCAGAGTATGACTATTGGGCGTGTAATGAGGGGTACCGCTCTCGCGTAAATTTTGGACGCCATGATTTTTGTACGAGGTCACCTGATTCTTTTGTAATTTGGAGGCCCATAAATACGGTAGTACCTGCGCTGCCAGGGCTTGTCGAGCTCAAAGGGCCATGTTCCCGCCATGACATGTGTATGGACGAGGCTGATGCCGTTGGCACTGGTTACGGGCCGTGCAACGCGAAATTTTGGGGATTGATAGCTAAGGTTTGTGCGAACGTGTTCTTGCTGCAACCTGGTAATAATCTGGAATGTTTGGGACGCTCGGAAGCTTATTTCCTTGCTGTCACTTATGTACATCGTAACCACCTTTAGTTAGGAATAGCCTTGCTAGGAGAGCTGTGAGGCACCGAGATATTTTCTCTCTCATTCCGGGGCGCTTCTAAAGCGGAACGCTCAGCCTCCTTGCTGAGAATAAAAGTAGGATTCGTTGGATTTTAATGGGTGATTGGATGCCACCTGTTACTGGTAATCGTAGAAGTTCCGATTGGAGCGGAGACAAATGGCCTATATCGTCCTGGAGGTTGTGGTCAACCTTGTTTTTAATCCTTTTATCCCCGCGGCTTGTTTTGTCATTCCCGCAGTGGTGGCGACCCGCAAAAGGGGCGGCCGCCGGGCGCTTGAGCGGCTAGTGGTTAGTTTAGTCGCTGCGTTCCTTTGCGGAGCGTCCACCACTGCAACCTGGTATTGGATAGCTGCTTTGCCAGGGCAATTTGGGGTACCCGTTGGTTACCGAGGGCTTTTTGAAGACGCGCTGCCCGTTGGGGGCGCTGTTGTCGCCATGTGTGGGCTGTACAGCTGGTTGGCGTGGTGTCGGGCGTACAGCGTACCGGAATTCCTGTGCCTGCCATGGTTTATAGGTACTGGTGTTTCAACAGGATTGTACCTTTGTTTCGGACAAGATTTGGTGCCAATGGCATATATTCCGTGGATGGCGTACGGCACAGCTAGCGCCGCTATCGCGTTCCTCGTTATGTTCATCGCCATGGTTCTGCTTGCGGACAGGTCAGGCAAGGGCCAGGTCGAATTTCGAAGGGACCTTTTTATTTGAGTACTGGGTGATTATGTGGAGATGATCAGATTATAAATCTTTCAGTGTTGTGGGCGAGTCAGCCTTGGTGATCGTCGCTGGGGCTGCGGTGATCCGTACAGTTTGGCATCTCTAGTGCCCGGCCCACCCGCGCGGAGAGATGGTAGCGGCCCGCGCCCTAGGTAAAGAGACCCCGATTGGAGCAGATAGAAATGGCCAGTATCGTCCTGGAGGTTCTGATCAACCTCATTGTGAATCCTTTTATCCCTGCGGCTTGTTTCGGTATCCTTGCGGTGGTGATGGAAGCCCGTAGGGGCGGCCGCCGGGCGCTTGAGCGGCTAGTGGTTAGTTTAGGCGCTGCGTTCCTGTGTGGCATGGCTATCGTTGCAACGTGGTACGGGCTAGCTGCTTTGCCAGCGGCATTCGGGGTGCCTAATGGCTACCGGGGGCTTTTTGAGGATGTGCTACCACTTATGGGCGGTGCGGTAGTCATGTGGGCGTTGTGCAGGTGGCTGGCGTTTCGTCGGGCGTACAGCCTGCCGGAATTTTTGTGCTTGTCATGGTTTATGGGTACTGGGACCTCTACAGCGATATACCTATGTTTTCTACAAGACCTTGTGCCGATGGGATATACTCCATGGCTTTGGTATGGCCAATCCATTGCCATTATCGCGTGCACCACTATGTATGTCCTATTGCTGCTGCGTGCGGACCGAGAGGGCACGGCTAAGCTCTTTTCAGGTCCGCGGTAGTGGGGCGTCCAGCGCCCGTCCCACCCGGGCGGAGAGATGGTAGCGGTCCGTGCGGTAGACGGAGGAGCACCATTCCACCGGTTTGGTGCCGGAGCGGGAGTAGCGGATGATGTGCAGCAGTGGGGTGCCGGGGCTGACATCGAGCAGGCGGGCGACTTCCTCATCTGCAGCTACGGCAGTGACCGTCTGGTCGGCCTCCGTGATGGGGACGTTAAAGTCAGTGTCCAGAATGTGGTAGACGGACTTATAAATGTCATTTTCTAGCAGGTTGGGGACGTAAGCTGAGTTGTACCAGCCATCGTCAATGGAATAGGGTTCCCCGTCGCCCAAGCGTAGGCGGCGCAGGTGAGTGTGGGGGACCTCCGGTGGGGTGCCGAAGAAGTCGGTCACGTCTTCGGGGGCAGTGGAGCGCCCGCCCAGCAAAATCTTGGAAGAAGCCTGGACGTCTTGGGCGCCCATCTCATCTGAAAAAGAGGCCAGGTGGAGCCGGGAGACCAGTGGGTTGGGGGCTACGAAGGTGCCTTTACCGCGCACGCGACGCAGCTGGCCGGCGGCGACCAAATCCCCGATGGCACGGCGCACCGTAATGCGGGAGACACCGTAGGTTTCTTCCAGTACGCGCTCACCGGGAAGCAAGTCGCCTGGGCGCAATTCGGTGCGGCAGAGGTGGGAGAGAATGTCGCGCAATTGGGCGTGCTTGGGCGCGGGGGCATCGGGAGAGATGCGGGCAGAGGAACGTGCCAAAACGGCGGCCGGGTCGGGGCGGGTGGCAGACGTGGAGGCGTTCATATTTCCTCATCTTATGGTGGCTGGTTATGACCGGGCAAGGCTAGGGTCCTTCCGGGGCGGTGCGCTAGACTTGCACGCGTGATTGATCTCAAGTTTCTCCGCGAAAACCCCGACGTAGTCCGGCAGTCCCAAATCACCCGTGGTGAGGACCCGGCGCTGGTGGACCAGCTGATTAGTGCCGATGAGCGCCGCAGGGCAGCGATTGTGCAAGCGGACCAGCTGCGTAGCGAGCAGAAGGCCTTTGGTAAAAAGATTGGGCAGGCCTCCCCGGAGGAGCGCCCTGCGCTGCTGGAGGGCTCCAATGAGCTCAAGGCCAAGGTTAAGGCCGCGGAAGCTGAGCAGGCCCAGGCGGAGGCCGAGGTCAACGAGCTGCAATTCCAGATTTCCAACGTGGTTGAAGGTGCCCCCGCAGGCGGCGAGGATGACTTCATTGTGTTGGAAGAAGTAGGCACCATTCCGGAGTTCGACTTTGAGCCGAAGGATCACCTGGAATTAGGCGAGTCCCTGGGGCTTATTGATGTCAAGCGCGGAGCCAAGGTGGGTGGCGCCCGTTTCTATTACCTCACGGGCGATGGCGCCTTCTTGCAGCTGGGCATGCTGATGTTGGCAGCCCAGAAGGCCCGCGAGGCAGGTTTCCAGCTGATGATCCCGCCGGTGCTGGTGCGCCCGGAAATCATGGCTGGCACGGGCTTTTTGGGCCAGCACGCGGATGAGATTTATTACCTACCGGCAGATGACCTCTACCTGGTGGGCACCTCTGAGGTGGCCCTGGCTGGCTACCACAAGGATGAGATTATTGATCTGTCTAATGGCCCCATCCAATACGCCGGGTGGTCTTCCTGCTTCCGCCGCGAGGCTGGCTCCCATGGCAAGGACACCCGGGGCATTTTGCGCGTGCACCAATTCGACAAACTGGAAATGTTTGTATACTGCAAGCCGGAGGACGCCCAGGAGCAGCACCGCAAGCTGCTGCAGATGGAAAAGGACATGCTCGATGCCATGGAGCTGCCGTACCGCACCATCGACATCGCCGGCGGGGACTTGGGCTCTTCGGCGGCGCGCAAGTTCGACAATGAAGCCTGGGTGCCCACGCAGGGCGCCTACCGCGAGCTGACCTCCACCTCAAACTGCACCACCTTCCAGGCGCGCCGTTTGTCCACCCGCTACCGCGACGAGTCCGGCAAGTCCCAGTACGCCGCCACGCTCAACGGCACCCTGGCTACCACCCGTTGGCTGGTGGCTATCTTAGAAAACCACCAGCAGGCTGATGGTTCCGTGGTGGTGCCGCAGGCCCTGCGTCCCTTTGTGGGCAAGGACGTGCTGGTGCCGCGCGCGCAGCAGAAGCAGACTGAGGCCTAAGCCATGGGGGAGACTATGGAACTGCGCAATGGCCTGGTGCGCGTGCCCGCTTCCCTGCCGCAGCTACCGCGCCACGCGGAGGCAGGCGAGCGGGTGTATCAGCTCGCAATCTCCCTGTTGGAGCGAGTGTTGCGCTTCCAAGGCATTCGCGTGACGGCCCGCGGGGTGGAAAACGTCCCGCAGTTCGGTCCGGCGCTGCTGGCTATGAACCACACGGGCTATTACGACTTCATCTTCGGCGAGATTCCGGCCTACCTGCGCGGGCGCCGCCTGGCGCGCTTTATGGCTAAGAAGGAAGTCTTTGAGGTGCCGGTGTTGGGCAGAGCTATGCGCGCCATGCGCCACGTGCCAGTGGACCGCGCCGCCGGTGCCGCGGCCATTGATGAGGCCGTGGACCACCTGCGCTCCGGGCGCTTGGTCACCATTTTCCCTGAGGCCACCATCTCCCGCAGCTTTGAGCTCAAGGATTTCAAAAATGGTGCCGCTCGCATTGCCTACACTGCCGATGCCCCCTTGATCCCCATGGTCACCTGGGGTTCTCAGCGCATCTGGGCCAAGGGCGGGAAGAAGAATCTGGGCCGCACGGGTACGCCGGTGCTCATTTATGTGGGCCAGCCGCTGGAGCTGAGTGGGGACGCTGCGGCGGATACTGCGGCCCTGAAGGCGGCGATGGAGGAGCTGCTGGCCCAGGCGCGCGCGGAATACGAAGCCGAGTATGGTCCTTTCCCCCCGGGGCAGCCGTGGCAGCCCGCAGCGTTGGGCGGTACCGCGCCGACGCTGGAAGAGGCTAATCGCATGGATGAGGCAGACCGAGCGCGCAAGGCCCGCGAGCGCGAGGAGAAGGCCGCGCGGAAGCGGGCCAAGACGGAACGCAAATTGGACGCTAAGCTGGCCAAGAAGGTGCGCAAGGCCTGGCGGAGGCTGCGCAAGGAGCGTTAGCGGAGATATAAATGCACACTGAGTCCCTGTTGGATATTCCGGCGCCGCGGCTTATTGCCAGCGATATTGACGGCACTTTTTTGGACCGCAACCATCGCGTTCCCCCGCGCAACCGGGATGCCGTGGTGCGCGCGGTAGCAGCCGGGGCTCATTTTGCACTATCCACTGGGCGGCCGTACCGCTGGATTGCTCCCGTTGTGGAGCAGCTGCCGTTGCGTCCGTTGTGCGTGACCAGCAATGGGGCAGTCATTTATGATGCCCACCGGGACCAGGTAGTGCGTTCGACCGAACTGTCCGCGCCGGTACTGGCCCAGGTTGTTGCGGCTGCACATGAGGCGATGGCAAGCCATGGGGGGATTGCCATCGGGGTAGAGCGCGCCGGGACTTCTAGCCTGGACCCAGTAGAAGAGCTCTATGTGGTGGACCCGCTGTATTCAGAAAACGCCATGTTTGATGGCTTTGGGGTGGCGCCGACCGCGGAGGTGGTGGCCCAGCCTGCGGTGAAGCTGTTGCTGCGTAACACGCAGCTGTCCGCCCCGCAGCTCTACGATCTGATTAGTCCGCACATTGACCCGCAACTGGCGCACGTGACGTACTCGATGGATGCCGGAATTTTGGAAGTCGCCGCACCGGGGGTCACCAAGGCTGCCGGGGTGGAATGGTTGGCGCGTCACTATGGGGTGGAGCAGCACCGCACCATTGCCTTTGGGGATATGCCCAATGATGTAGAGATGCTGCAGTGGGCTGGCCTGGGGGTGGCTATGGATAATGCCGCCCCGCAGGTGAAGGAAGCCGCAGATTACGTGGCGCCGCCCAACCATGCCGCCGGGGTGGCTGCGGTGCTAGAGCGGTGGTTCTAACGTGACGTTGATTGCAGCCATCGATCAGGGGACCACGTCTACCCGTTGCGTGTTTATCAACGAGGAAGGCCGGATTGTCTCTTCTGCCCAACACGAACACCGCCAGATTTTGCCTCAGCAAGGCTGGGTGGAACATGACCCGGTAGAGATCTGGAATAACACCCGCCGGGTGGTCAGCGAAGCGATGGTGGAGCTAGACATTACTGCAACGGATGTCTCCGCACTGGGGATAACCAACCAGCGCGAGACCGCCGTGGTGTGGGACAAGGCCACCGGCCAGCCGATCTATAACGCCATCGTGTGGCAAGATACCCGCACGGCACAGCGCTTTGGTCCCGATACGGACCAGCAGTGGTGGAACCAGCGCACGGGACTGCTGGCTAATTCCTATCCGGCTGGGCCCAAGATTGCCTGGATTTTGGACCACGTGGAGGGGGCTCGCCAGCGTGCAGCTGCCGGCGAGCTGCTGGCGGGGACCATGGACACCTGGTTGCTGTGGAACCTGACTGAGGGCAAGGTGCACGCCACGGACGTCACCAACGCCTCGCGGACTTTGTTGATGGATCTGCGCACCCTGGGCTGGGACCCGCAATTGTGCGAGCGGGTGGGGGTACCGCTGGAGGTGCTGCCACAGATCCGGGCCTCCATCGGGCATTTCGGCGCGGTGCGCCACCGCGGCACGCTCTCTGGGGTGCCCATCACCGGGATTTTGGGGGACCAACAATCGGCGCTCTTCGGCCAGGGCGCGTTTGCGTCCGGACAAGCGAAGAATACCTACGGTACTGGGCTGTTTTTGCTGCTCAACACCGGATCTGAGCTGAGGTTTTCGCAACACGGTCTGCTGTCCACCGTGGCTTTCCAGCAAGACGGCCAACCCCCGGTCTATGCCCTGGAGGGCTCGGTGGCCGTGGGCGGATCGCTTATTCAATGGCTGCGGGACCAGCTGGGCATTATCCCTTCGGCGGGGGCATCGGAAAGCATAGCTGCTGCGGACAACGGTGGGGTCTACATTGTGCCTGCGTTCTCTGGGCTGTTTGCCCCGCACTGGCGGCCCGATGCCCGCGGGGTCATCGTGGGCTTGACCCGCTTCGCGGACCGCTCGCATATTACTCGGGCGGCGCTGGAGGCCACCTGTTTCCAGACCCGCGAGGTGGTAGAGGCCATGGTCGCGGACTCTGGCGTGGAACTGTGCCAGCTGCGTGTCGACGGCGGCATGGTGGCCAATAATCTGTTGATGCAGCTGCAGGCCGACATCCTCCAGGCCGAGGTGACCCGGCCGGTAGAGATTGAAACGACTGCGCTGGGCGCCGCTTTCGCCGCCGGGGTGGGCGCCGGGTGCTGGAGCTCCCTCGACGACATCGCAGCGCTGGTGGTCCCGGAACGTACCTGGCGCCCGCAGACCGACCGTGAAGACATCTACGCCCAGTGGAAGCGTGCGGTGGAGCGCAGCTTCGACTGGGCGTAAAGGGGCCGGGTGCTAGTCGGCGAAGACGTTGACGTCGCCGCTAGCCGGGTCGACGGTAATGTGGCCGCCCTGGAAGTCCACCCGCAGCGTAGTCCCGTTCACTGAGTACTGGTCGGACGTGGGCAGGCCCAGCTTCTCCGGGTTCTTCATCCACGCCTTGGCCACGTCGCCCACCAGCGCGTGAGTGCCGGTGTCCTTGGAAGAGAGCACCACGCCGTTGCTAAAGAGCTGGTACAAGACATTACGGTCGATACCCGCCAGGTCCGGCCCGCCAATGGGCAGCCCCAGCAGGGGACCGAAGCCGTTGAGCACGGCGGTCCAGGTTTGGCTCAGCCCCTCATTGCCGGTCAGTGTGACCACCTTGGAGATGATGGTGGGGACTTCGCCCACGGTCAGGCCTCCCATAACCCGCTTGTCCGGGTCCAGGGTCTTGCCAGCCTCGCCGCCATGGTTGGCAGCCACTGCAATACCGGCCAGTGCGGCTGCGATGCCGACCACAGCCTGGATGGTAGACGCCGGAATTTCCTTGCTGCCCAGAGAGGACGTCACGGCGTCGGGGGCAGCCGGGGCGCCGGGCGTGCCAGGCACCCCGCCAGGAATGCGCGGCGTGCCAGGGGCGCTGGGTGCGTTAGCGCCGGGCGCGGTACCACCCGGAGCTTGCGTCAGTGTCAGCGGCTTGCCGTGACCGTTGGCTACGGCTTGGGCCTTCATAGAGGCCTTACGGCGGATCTCTGGCCAGTGCGGCAAGGTGTTGCGGCCCGGGCACTCCGTGTTGTGCAGGTCGCCGTGGCCCATGAACGTCGGCCCGGTGTAGTAGGTGCCGGCTGCGTACTTGCTGCCGCCGAAGCCACCGGAGCGCAGGCTGGTGGTGCCTGCTGGGTCGATGCCAGCTACTGCCGCACGCCAGCCCGCAACCTCAGCCACCGAATCCAGCATGGCCTGGGAGGGCTGCGCGGTGGAGTAGTTGCCCATCATGGAAATGCCCCAGTTATTGGCGTTAAACCCACCCACGTGGGCGCCTTGGACGTTGCGGTCCAGGCCACCAAAGCGGCCCTCGTAGATGGTGCCAAAGCGGTCCACCAGGACGTTGTATCCGATGTCGCACCAGCCCAGGGTGCGCGCGTGGTACTCGTAGATGCCGCGGACAATGCCGGCTGCTTCCGCCTTGCTATAACCATTGGCGCCGGCGGTGTGGTGCAGGGTTAGCGCCTGAATGTTGTTGTCGTAGGTGGGCTGCTGGCAGCGGGTGGCCTCGTTAGCACCCCAGCCCGCGCGGCTGACGATGGCAGGAGCGTTGGCGCTGCGCAGGTCCGCCATGGGGGCAATGCCGTCTTGGGGCTTACCGTCGATAAAGACCACGTCCAAGTCGCTGGGCAGGGTGCGGGAGGCACCGGCGGCATCGGCAGGCGCGGCACCATCGGGGGCATCGGCAAACAAGTCAACATTGCCCACGGAAACCTGCACATCGGTGGTGCGGCCGACGTAGATGAGCTCGGTGCCGGTCTTGGTGCCGGTGTTATCGGCGGTACCGATGGGATCTGCGGCAAACCACTCGGACCAGGAGCCGTCGGGTTGCTTGGCGCGCACGAAGGCCACCACGTCGCGCTCGCCAGTCCAGGTCAGGGCAAACTGGGAGAAAGGCTCATCGCGGTGGAATTCCTTGACAGCGCGGGGGCCGCCGCCCTCACCCTGGGTGGCGATGGCTGGGTCATCGACCACGGTGTTGTGGCCGTCGCCGAAACTGACCTCGGAGACACTGGCAGAAATGGGGCCGGAGCCAAATTCCTGGGTTTTGAGAATGGAATTGCTGCCGAATGCAGCGGCGCCGAAGACAGCCACGGAGGCCAGGACTGCGGTGACCGGCATCAGCCAGGGGGTGCGGTGGCGCTTATTGATGCGGCGTTGCTGCACAGATAGCTGCACGGGGAGCTCCTCACGTCGGTGCGCGCCCGCCTGGGGCACGCGCGAAGATAGTTAACAATTGTGGTTGATGTTAAGACTGTGGAGTCTGTGGTTGGTGTTGCGACACGCCGGGCGGGAACAGTTTCGGCGTGGCGCGGCCAGCGACTTCGCGCGCCTGCCTAGGCTGGGAAGCTATGACTGCATATGACCTCATTGTTGTTGGCTCCGGCTTCTTCGGCCTGACCGTGGCAGAACGCGCTGCCTCCCAACTAGATAAGAAGGTGCTCATCGTGGAGCGCCGCGAGCACCTGGGCGGCAACGCCTACTCGGAGGCCGAGCCGGAGACCGGCATCGAGGTCCACAAGTACGGCGCCCACCTCTTCCACACCTCCAACCAGCGCGTGTGGGAATACTGCAACCAGTTCACCGAATTCACCGGCTACCAGCACCGCGTCTTTGCCATGCACAACGGCACGGCCTACCAGTTCCCCATGGGCCTGGGGCTGATTAATCAGTTCTTTGGCCGCTACTACTCCCCGGATGAAGCCCGCCAACTTATTGCCGAACAAGCCGCCGAATACGACTCTGCCAGCGCGGCCAACATGGAAGAAAAGGCCATCTCGCTTATTGGGCGGCCGCTGTATGAGGCCTTCATCCGCGACTACACCGCAAAGCAGTGGCAGACCGACCCCAAGGAGCTGCCTGCCGGCAACATCACCCGCCTGCCGGTGCGCTACAACTTTGACAACCGCTACTTCAACGACACCTATGAGGGCCTGCCGGTAGACGGCTACGCCGCCTGGCTAGAGAAGATGGCCGCTCATGACAACATTGAGGTCCGGCTGAACACCGACTGGTTTGCAGTCCGCGAGCAGCTGCGCGCCCAGTCTCCCGATGCCCCCGTGGTCTATACCGGCCCCCTGGACCGCTACTTCGACTACTCCGCAGGCGAGCTGGGCTGGCGCACCCTGGACTTTGAGATGGAAGTTCTGCCCACCGGTGATTTCCAGGGCACCCCGGTGATGAACTACAACGACGCTGATGTGGATTACACGCGCATCCACGAGTTCCGCCACTTCCACCCTGAGCGCGCCGATAAATACCCGCAGGACAAGACCGTGATTATGAAGGAATACTCCCGGTTCGCAGAGTCTGGCGATGAGCCCTACTATCCCATCAGTACCCCCGAAGACCGCGCCAAGGTGGAGGCCTACCGCAAGCTGGCCGCCGCCGAAGCCCGCGACCACCAGGTCCTCTTTGGCGGCCGCCTGGGCACCTACCAGTACCTGGACATGCACATGGCCATCGCCTCCGCGCTGTCGCTGTTCGATAACAAGCTGGCGCCCTTCTGGACCGAGGGCAAGGCCCTGGAGCAGGAGCGCGGGCACTAGGAATTAAGTGTGTCAAGGCTTGCTTCTTGTTGCCCGAGGGTTTCTAGTTCCGTGGGTTGAACCGTAACGACCGCCTCAGGTGCTCCAAGTCATAGAACAGATGTAACTCTGGGACTCCAAGAGTGCAAGAGTAAGTCCAAGACTCCCAGAATAAGTACCAGAGTTAGAGCTGTAGTGAGGCTCATCAGCTCAGGTCATGGGGTCAATCTAACTCTGGGACTCCAAGAGTGCAAGAGTAAGTCCCAAACTCCCAGAGTAAGTCCCAGAGTTTCAGGGCCTGGCCGCGCGCAGGGCGCTTCAGCCCGGCGTCACGCACGACAACCTGGCGCGGGGCGCGGCATCGGCAAGCTAGGCAATAGGCACCCGAAGGCCCCGGCAAGCCACACACGGCAAGCCAAACCCGGCGAGCCAAACCCTGCCCGGCGGCGGCGAGCAATTACGCTGGAGAGCAGAAGTCTGCCTATCTAAGGAGAACTGTGTCTACTTCCACCCGAGAGCCGCTTGCCCGCATTTTGCTGCCCAGCCGTGGGGAGCCCGCGGACGTGCGGATGCTCTACCTCATTGAAATGGAGCAGAATAAGGACCGACTGCGTTGGGATAACCGCACGTCGGTGGCCATTCCGGCGGGGGCGGAGGTCTCTTTTGAGACCTACTTCAATGCTTTCCCGGCAGCCTATTGGCGCCGGTGGTCGCAGCTGCGTTCTGTCTTTTTGACCCTGGAGGTCCAAGGCCGCGCGACCCTGTCCTTCTACCGTTCCAAGCAGGATGGCCAGCGCATTTCCATCAGTCACGAGGAAGTCACCACCGGCCACCACGAGTTCGAGCTGGAGTTGCGCAACTTTGAAGACGGCGGTTGGCTGTGGTTTGACGTCACTGCCGATGAAGACACCGTGCTTGCCGATGCCGCCTGGTGCGCCCCCGCCGCACCCGCCGCCCAGGTCCTGCCCGACGGCAGTGAGCTGGCACCGCAGCCGAAGAGGGTAGCGGTGGGCATTCCTACCTTTAACCGGCCTGCCGATGCCGTGGCAGCCCTCCAGGCCCTGCAGTCCGACCCGTTTGTGGATGAGATTATTGACTATGTTCTCATGCCGGACCAGGGCACCGCGCACCCGGCAGACCACCCCGGCTACGCGGAGGCCGTGGAGCACTTTGGGGAGCGCTTCCGGGAGTTCCGCCAGGGAAACCTGGGCGGTTCCGGCGGGTATTCGCGCATCATGTTTGAGGCGCTAGAAAACACCGAGTCCCCGTACATCTTGTACATGGATGATGACATTGCTATTGAGCCGGACTCGATTTACCGCGCCGTGCAGGTGGCGCGTTATGCCGCCAAGCCCATTGTGGTAGGTGGGCAGATGCTTAACTTGCAGGAACGTTCCCAGCTGCGCACCACTGGCGAGCAAGTCAACCGTAAGGACTTCATGTGGGGCGCGGCCCCGCACGCGGTATATGACCATGACTTTGCCAAGTATCCGCTGCGCGCCATCGGTACCCCGCAGACCCACATTGACCCACGCAATTATGACTCCCGCGCGCTGCACCGCCGCGTGGATGTCGAATACAACGGCTGGTGGATGTGTCTATTTCCGCGCGTGGTGGCGGAGACCATTGGCCAGCCGCTGCCGCTGTTTATCAAATGGGATGACACGGAGTATTCGCTGCGCGCCGCTGCCCACGGCTTCCCCACGGTGACGTGGCCGGGCGCGGCCATTTGGCACATGGCCTGGGCTGATAAGGATGACGCCATTGATTGGCAGGCCTACTTCCATCTGCGCAACCGCCTGATTGTGGCAGCGCTGTACCACGAGGGCGACCCAGGCGGCATCTTCCGCTCTATCTTCCGCTCCACCCTCAAGCACGTCATGTGCATGGAGTACTCCACCATCGCCATCCAGATCGAGGCAATGGAGGACTTCCTGGCCGGCCCGGACCAGCTCTTTGACATCTTGGAGACCTCCTTGCCGCGTATCGCGGAGATCCGTAAGGAATATAGCGATGCCGTTGTTATCGAGTCTGCAGATCAGCTCCCGCCGGCCACCGGCGCGCCGGGGGTGCCTACTCGCAACGTTGGTGGTCGCCTGGGCAAGGTTAAGAAGATCCCGTGGTTGCTCAAGTCCGTGAAGCACCTGGTGACTAAGCAGGACCCCGCACACCATGAGGCCCCGCAGCTTAACCTCACCCCGGAGGAGGCCCGCTGGTTTACGCTCTCTCGCGTGGACTCGGCCACTGTGTCTACCGCAGGCGGCACCGGCGTGGCCTTCCGCAAGCGCGACCGCAACTTGGCGTGGGAGTTGATGAGTGAAAGCGTCGAGTTGCAGCAGACTATTGAGAAAGACTTTGACCAGCTGCGCGAGAAGTACCGGGCTGCGCTGCCGGAGTTAACCTCCCGCGAGTCCTGGAGGAAGGTCTTCGATGCCCAATAAGTCCAGCAACCATCCCAGCAACCAGGACCAGGGCAACCAGGGTCAGGGCGACCAGTCCCGCCTGGGCCGGTTGAGCCAGCGCGAAAGCCATGTCCTGGAGGCCATCCAAACTGTGGCTTACGATGCCCCCGGCATCCTCCCCGCCGCCAGGGGTTTAAGCCACTTTGGGGAGCACGCCCTGGGCTGGATGGGTTCAGCAGCAGTGCTCTATGGGCTCAACACCCGCCAGGGCAACGCCCGGCAGGCGCGCCGCTGGGCGGGCGTAGGTGCTGCGGCGCTGAGCGCGCACGCGGCATCGGTAGTGCTCAAGCGTATTGTGCGCCGCAAGCGCCCGGACTACCCGTATGTGCGGGTGGGCGTTGCTACGCCGTCGAAGCTGTCTTTCCCCTCCTCACACTCGACTTCCACGGCGGCGTTTTTGGTGGGCGCGGCGCGTGTCACAGGCAACCGGGCATTCCTGGCGGGGATTCCGGTGATGATGTGCTCGCGCATGGTCCTGGGCGTACACTACCCGTCGGACACCGCCCTGGGTGCTGCCCTGGGCGCCGTGACCGCAGAAGTAATGCACCGACTGGAGGAAAAGACCGCATGAGCCCCAAGGATGACGGCGAGCAGAGCGTTTTCCATTCTGAGCCGCACACCTCTGGAGTAGATACGGGCCGCAAGCGCACTCCGCCCAAGAATCTGGCCGATGGCATGGTGAAAGCCCTGCGCCCCAAGCAGTGGGTCAAAAACGTCCTGGTGTTGGCCGCACCCTTGGCCGCAGGAGCCGAAGCTCTCTTCCACACCCGTGTGGCGCTGGATGTGCTGCTGGCTTTCGTGGTCTTCTGTCTGGCGGCGTCTTCTATCTACCTGATCAATGATGCCAAGGATGTGGAGGCGGACCGGGCGCACCCAACCAAGCGCTACCGGCCCATTGCGGCTGGAGTATTGCCGGTGGGGCTGGCCTACGCCATGGCGGTTGCGCTGATTGTGGCCTCGGTGGGCCTGTCTTTCCTGGCTACCGACGGCGTGCACCTGGCCATGGTGATGGCGGTCTATATTGCGCTGCAGCTGGGCTATTGCTTTGGTTGGAAGCACATGCCTGTCATTGACATCGCACTGGTGTCCTCCGGTTTCATGCTGCGCACTATGGCCGGTGGTGTTGCTGCGGGCATTGAGCTATCCCAGTGGTTCTTGCTGGTGGCGGCTTTTGGCTCGCTGTTTATGGCTTCCGGCAAGCGCTACTCAGAGATCTTGCTTGCAGAGCGCACCGGGGCAAAGATTCGCAAGTCCCTTGAGGGCTACACCCCCACCTATTTGCGCTTTGTGTGGACCTTGGCCGCCACAGCAGTGGTGATGTCCTATACCCTGTGGGGCTTTACCCTTTCTAGTGCTAGCGAGGGCGCGGCCGGGGTGTGGTACCAGGTCTCCATGGTGCCGTTTACCATCGCCATTTTGCGCTATGCTGCCGATGTTGACCGCGGCAACGGCGGCGCCCCGGATGAGATCGCGCTGCAGGATCGCGTTCTGCAGATTCTGGCGCTGTTGTGGCTGGCGTGCATTGCCATGGCCACATACGTGATTCCGGCATTTGGCTAGCCTGCTGGTAATTTCTTTCTCATGCATCGTCTTGAAACCCCCGCCTCCCGCGCCCCGTGGGCTGGTGGGGGTTTAGCACGTCTGGCCCCGCTAAGTGCGGGGTTAAGTGTGCTGCTCATCGGCGTGCTCAGCGCCTGGAGCGGGTGGGCCCGCCGGTGGATTTCTGATGATGGCCTCATCGTCTTGCGCACCGTGCGCAACCTGGCCGCCGGTAATGGTCCCGTGTTCAACGCCGGGGAGCGCGTAGAAGCCAATACCTCCACTGTGTGGCAGTACCTCATCTACGGGGTCCACGCGGTCAGCGGCGCCAAGCTGGAGCTCATTGCCCTGTGGCTGGCCTTGCTACTCTCTGTCGCCGCCATGTGCCTGGGCGCGGGGGCTTCAGCAGCACTGTGGAATGCCCGCCGCTTCCACCTGGTACTGCCCGCCGGTGCGCTGGTCTACCTGGCGTTGCCGCCAGCGCGGGACTTTTTTACCTCCGGCTTGGAGTGGGGGCTGTCCATCTTTTACCTTGCCGCGTTGTGGGCCGTGTTGCTGTGGTGGGCTCAGCGCCCGGACTCCCGCGCCGCGTTGCTGTTGGCCGCCTGGTGGGCGGGGATGTCCTGGCTGGTGCGCCCAGAGCTGGCCCTCTACGGCGCCGCCGCCGGGGCGCTGTTGTTGTGGCAGCATCGCTCCTGGCGCGCGTGGCTGGCCATTTTTGCCGTTGCCCTCCCGCTGCCCGCAGGTTATCAAGTCTTCCGCATGGGCTACTACGGGCTGCTCACCCCGCACACCGCAGTGGCCAAGTCTGCTGCCGATTCCTCCTGGTCCTCCGGCTTTGCTTACCTCCGCGACTTTGTGGGGCCCTATTGGCTGTGGCTGCCGCTATTCCTGCTGGCCGCCTGGGCCGTGGTGGGCCTCGCGTTTCGCCGCGAACCGCGCAGGGAATTTTTCCGGACGCCCCGCGCCGCCGGCAAGGCCGACGCCCCCGATGGTGCCGCACGCCACCAGCCCGCGCGGATTTCGCGGCCCGCGCTGGTGGTGACAGTAATGCTCGCATGCGCACTGGTGCATCTGCTCTATGTCTTGCGGGTGGGCGGGGACTTCATGCACGGGCGCATGTTGCTGCTGCCGCTCTTTGCCGCGTTGCTGCCAGTCTTTGTGATCCCGGTGCGCTCCTGGCGCAGCCTGGTCCTGGGCCTGGCGCTGGCCGTATGGGCCGCGGTTGTAGCGTGGCGCGGCCACCCCACGGACTGGGAGATGTTCAAGGCAGATAGCCTAGGCACTGTCGATGAACGCGAGTTCTGGACCTTCGCCACCAAGCGCGCGCCCGGCAATGGCCCGCTGACCATTGAGGACTTCGCAGATGTCAACCTACTCCAAGGCTTCGATGAGGGCCTGGCAGACCTAGCTTCCGGCGATGCCCTGAGCGTGCGCTACCTAGCCAGCGAAGAGCCACAGGAATTTAGCTGGATGGGCCTGCCAGCAGATCCGCAGCGCAGCGACCCACCCACGCTATACCTCGTTAATATGGGCATGTCCTCCATGCGCAGCCCCCTGGATGTGCGGGTACTCGACAACATTGGCTTGGCCAACCCGCTGGCCGCCCGCCAACCGCGGCTGGAAGACGGGCGCATTGGCCACGACAAAAATCTAGGCCGCGAATGGCAGGTGGCGGATACCGCCGTGGATCTCAACCAGCTGCCTTCGTGGATCGATGCTGACGCAGCCGCCCGCGCCCGCCAAGCCCTAGAACACCCAGACTTCCAAGAATTATTTGGTACCTATCGCGCCCCACTCGATGGCAAGCGGTTTTGGGAAAACATCAAGTGGTCCCTGTGCAAGGGGCGCACGCTACACTTCAACTCCGATCCTGAGTTCTACCTGCGCTAACTCGAGAAAAATCCTCTGGCGGGAACCCCTACGGAAGTGGGGAGGGCAGGGGAAGAGGGGGTATCGGCAAGCTAGGGAGCGGCAGCGGCGCGGCAACAGTCTGGCAATGATCTGGCCATGATCTGGCAATGGTCTGGCACGGGGCCCAGAGGGTCTGGCGCGACTTTTGCGCAGAAGTCCGCTAAGCTACCTGGCGAGTATTCGTTACACTTTTGTGACGTGGCGGCTGACGGCTGAGGCCGCGCCGCAACCAACAACAAGGAGAAGTATGAATAACGCCTCTATCTTTGCTCCCGTGCAATCTGTCCACCGCCGTCTCCTGGCGGTCCTGCTGGCCATCGTGCTCGTGGCTGCCGGCACCGCAGTTGCTGCCCCACGCGCCGCCGCTGGCCCCCGCGATTTCTTGCGTGCCGATGCCACCGGAACCTGCGAGTGGGACCCCGTGGGCTGGTGGGTGCAGCGCTGCGACGTCTGGTCGCAAGCCATGGGGCGCAACATTCCGGTCCAAATCCAGCCTGCTAAGCGCGGCGGCAATGCAGCCCTCTACCTGCTGGACGGACTGCGCGCGACCGACCACACCAACGCCTGGGTGCATGATGTCAACGCTGCGGCACTCTACGAGCCGCACAACATCACCCTGGTCATGCCGGTAGGCGGCGCTGGTTCCTTCTACCAGGACTGGCAGGGCCCAGCCACCTATGACTTCAACAACCCGGTGTCCTATAAGTGGGAGACCTTCCTGACCTCTGAGCTGCCTGGCTACCTGGAGGGCAACTTCGGCGTGGCGCGCAATAACAATGCCATCGCTGGTCTGTCCATGGGCGGAACCGCCGCCATCACCCTGGCCGGCAAGCACCCGGGCCAGTTCCGCCAAGCGCTGTCCTATTCCGGCTACCTGGCAACCTCTTTCCCGGGCGCTCACACCTTCATGCGCCTGGCCCTGCTGGACGCTGGCGGCTTCAACCTCAACGCCATGTACGGTTCCCTGGTAAACCCGCAGCGCTTTGCCAACGATCCCTTTGCGGTTGTTGGTGGCCTGCGTAACACCGATGTCTACATCTCTGCCGCTACCGGTGTTCCCGCGCCTGTCGATGCCTCCATCCCCCTCAACATCCAGGCTTCCGGCGCCATCCTGGAGGTATTCTCCCGTGTGACCACCCGCATGTGGGAAGCGCGCGCACGTGCAGAGGGTATCCGCGTAACCGCTGACTACCCGGGTGTGGGCCAGCACAACTGGAACCAGTTCGGCCACCAGCTGCACCACAGCAAGAACCGCGTGCTGGACGTGATGAACGCCTGGTAAGGAGTTAGCCTCCGGACTGCCTGCTGCGCCTCCTGTCGCGGCCGCGCGGTTCCATACCCCGACTCGGAATCCCCGAGCCGGGGTTGTTTGCGTTTTACCCGATCCGGGCTATCTTCGTGCGGAAACTGGCCCTCGCTCGTGCAGCGCTCTGACAACGGTGAGGGAAGGTGGTATTGGCACTGGGAGGCATCGGCAGGCAGGGGCATCGGCAAGTTTTGGGTGACGGGACAAAGTGTGCACGCGCGGCGTGTCTTTACCCACAAAGTCTCAAGTTTTACTTAAAGTTGAGCGCACAATAGAGACTAGAGCACCGGCGCAGCCGCTGACTTCCGGAGGAGGGGAACCTTCGGAGGACGGCGCTCACGGCTGCGCTGACCCCTGCCCAACTCCAACCAACAAGGACTTTCTCATGCGCACCACCCCTGACCGTTCCCCTGCCCGCACTCGCCGTGGGATTGCTGCTGCTGCGGTGCCTACCGCACTCGCCGTCGGCCTGGCTCTGCTGCCCAACGCTGGCGCCCAGCAGGACCTGGCAGCGCTGTCTTCCGGCAGCAGCAACCTGATTCCCGATGGCGCTACCCCGGGCACCCCGCCACAGCGCACCCCGATCCAGGTGGAGGAATACCCGCACATTGACGGCCTCCCGGAGGGAGTCAGCGTCAATCGCATCGAGTACCTGACCCCGCACCATGTGAAGGTCTGGGTGAAGTCTGCGGCTATGCCCGACCAGGAAGTGGGCTTCCAGGTGCTGCTGGCGCGCGACTGGTACTCCAACCCGAACGCTACTTTCGCGGAGGTCTGGGCACTCGATGGTCTGCGCGCCCGCGATGATGAAAGCGGCTGGACTATCGACACGAACATCGAGAATTTCTACCGCGGCAAGAACGTCAACGTGGTCATGCCCATTGGCGGCCAGTCCTCCTTCTACACGGACTGGGAGCAGCCGGACCAGGGCAAGCACTACAAGTGGGAGACGTTCTTGACCCAGGAACTGATTCCGATCATGGACAACAAGTTCCGCTCCAATAAGGACCGCGCCGTGGTGGGTATCTCCATGGGTGGTACCTCTGCGGTCAACCTGGCGGAGCGCAAGCCGCACCTGTTTAAGTTCGTGGGCTCGTTCTCTGGCTACCTGGATACCACCAGCATCGGCATGCCGCAGGCCATCGACGCCGCGCAAAAGGACGCTGGTGGTTTCACCGCCACCAAGATGTGGGGCCCCTACGGCTCCCAGAACTGGATTGACCACGACCCGAAGCTGGGTATCGAAGCCCTCAAGGACATGACGGTCTACGTCTCTGCTGGTTCCGGAAAGGATGACTTTGGGCTGGCCAACTCTGTGGCGCGCGGCCAGGCCACCCCGGCTGGCGTGGGCCTGGAGGTGCTCTCGCGCATGTCCACCCAGACCTTCATCAACCGTGCGAAGGCCGTCAACGTCGAGCCGGTGGTTAAGTTCCGTCCTTCCGGCGTGCACTCCTGGGAGTACTGGGACTTCGAGATGAAGGAGGCTTGGCCCTACATTTCGAAGTCCCTGAACCTCACGGAGGACGACGGGCGCGCCGAGTGCTCCCCGGTGGGCGCCATCGCGGAGGCCACCAAAGACGGCAAGCTGGGCGAGTGCGTCAACAACGAGTACGACGCCGCCCACGGCAAGGCGGAGGACTTCACCGGCGGTACCGCCTACTGGTCCCCGGCTACCGGTGCGCATGGCCTCTACGGTGCTATTAACGCCCGCTACGCTGAGGCTGGCGGCCCGTCGTCGTGGCTGGGCTTCCCCAAGACCGGTGAGCAGGGCACCCCGGATGGCGTGGGCCGCTTCGTCCACTTTGAAAACGGTTCCATTTACTGGACCCCGGCCACCGGCGCTTGGGCCATCCCGGGCGACATGGTGGCAGCCTGGGCCGAAAATGGCTGGGAGACTGGTGATCTGAAGTACCCGTCGGCCCCGGTTACTGAGGTGGGCGCTGGTTTCCAGCAGTTCTTCCAAAACGGTGTGCTTACGCGCAACCCGGACAAGTCCCATGCGATTGTTCACGGTGCCATCGGCGCTAAGTACAAGGAGCTAGGTGGCGCGGAGTCCAAGCTGGGCTTCCCGCGCGGTGGGGAAAGGCCCGTCAATGGCGGCTACTTCCAGGAGTTCGAGCACGGCAACATCTACTGGTCCCCGCAGACCGGCGCGCACTTCATCCTCCACGGCGCCATCTTTGACGCCTGGGGCAAGGCCCGCTGGGAGCAGGGTGAGTACGGCTGGCCCACGGAAGACTTCGCAGACATCCCCACCGGTGGTCTGGTGCAGAAGTTCCAGCATGGTGAGCTCAGCCAGGTCTTTGGCGTCGTCCAGGGGAAGAAATTCTAATGCGGCGCGCGAGTGTGGCGGCCGCCGTGGCGTGTGCGGCAGGTCTGCTGGCGGCTTGCGGCGGTTCCGCCACCGTCGATAACGACGCACCCCCGACGTCCGTGGCGCCCCTGGAGCGGGGCACCGCCCGGGTTAGCGAGTCTGCCTCTGCCTCTGCGGAGTCTGCCGATGCCTCCTCAACCTCAGCCTCCCAGTCTGCCGCGGCTTCTACAGCCAATGCGAGTGCAGAGCCTGTACCGCAGGACCGCCCTGCCCGCGAGGTGACGGAGTCTGTGGCTCCGGCCGCACCGCAGCAGCAGGACCAGCAGTTCCTGGATGCCTTGGCAGGCCAGGGTGTCAATGTCTCCGGTGTGGAAGATCAGCTGGTGGCCGTGGGCCAGGCCAGCTGTAATGACGCCGATTCGGTGACGGTACCGGCCATCGCCGGGCAGCTCATTGAGCAGCAGCGTACCGAGTTGGACCACGCGCGCCTGACTGAGCTGCTGGTGGTGCAGGGCCGCGGGGCGTACTGCCCGTAAACGTCGGCCCGTGCCCCTCCTGCCAGCGCTGACTGCCGGCGCCGGGCCGGGGCATCGGCAAGCTCTAGCTGCCAGCCGGGGCACAGGTTCTGGCGAGGTGAGTGCAATCAAGGAAAGGTAGAACTATCACCTTATGAAGAAGTTTCTCACCGTTGTCGCGGTGCTCATCGTCTTGGTGCTTATTGGCGGTGGTGCTATGCAGTATTTCCAGGCCAGGCAGGAGCCCGCGCCGCAGGATTCCGCAGCGCCGGAGCCTCCCGCGCCCGCAGAGCCAGCGCAGCCCGAGTGGTGCCCCGCGGTGGAGTTCATCTCCGCGCCGGGTACCTGGGAGTCGGCTGCGGATGATGACCCGCTGCACCCGCAGGCCAACCCGCGTTCTTTCATGCTGTCCATCTCCCAGCCGTTGCAGGATGCCTACGCGCCGGATGATGTGAAGGTGTGGACGTTGCCGTACACCGCGCAGTTTAAGAACATTAATGCGCAAGACGAGATGAGCTACGACGAATCCCGCCAGGAGGGTACTGTCCGCGTGGAGCAGGAGCTGGCTGCCATGCACGCTGACTGCCCGCGTACGAAGTTCATCATGGCTGGGTTCTCCCAGGGTGCGGTGCTGGTGGGCGATGTTGCTGATGCCATCGGGGCCGGCCAGGGCCCCATTCCTGCCGATGCTGTCGCTGGTGTCGCCCTGGTTGCCGATGGTCGCCGTCAGAACGAGGTGGGCATCAACCCGGGTAATCCGCTTGGCGGTATCGGCGCGGAGATTGCCCTAGCGCCGGTGAACCGTCTGGTCCAGCCGGTGGTGCCGGGGGCGAGCATGCGCGGTCCGCGCCCGAATGGCTTCGGCGAGTTGGCAGACCGCACCTTCCAGATTTGTGCCCCGGATGACTCCATCTGTGATGCCCCGCATGATGTCCCGAATGGCGTGGAGCGCGCCCTGGGGTTGATCAGTGCTAACGGGGTGCACGCGCAGTACGCGACTAACCCGAACGTGATTCCGGGTACCACCGCGAATGCGTGGGTGGTGGACTGGGCGCACCAGCTCATTGCCCAATCCCGCTAGACTGTCCCCCAGGTGCCTACCCCCGCGATGTAACGCGGGACGGCACACAAATGATAACTTAGGCAGCGAAATAAAATGACAACAGGAGTACCTTATGAACCTCAACGCCGCTTTTAGTAAGTTCTTTGACGCTCAAGGCAACATTGTGCTGCCGCCGCAGCTGACGCTGGCCGGCCTGGGAGAGCTGCTCTTCCAACAGGAACGCGCCGGGGGAGCAGACCTGCAACGGCCTATCCTGCGCCAATGGAACTACGCGGAAGACCCGGAGGGCACCCCGCTGGACTTCACCCGCGAGCAGGTCAACACCCGCATCAAGGCCGTGGCGGCCCGCTTGCAGCAGGTGGCCGTGGTGGGCGACCGCGTGGTCATCCTGGCAGGCAACTCCCCGGAGTACATCTTCGGCTTCATCGGCGCGCTGTATGCGGGCCTGACTCCCATCCCGCTCTACGACCCCAATGAACCCGGGCACAGTGACCACCTCAACGCCGTGTTCGGGGACTCCAAGGCCAAGCTGGTCCTGACCAACTCCACCTCTGCGGCCGCGGTGCGTAAGCACTTCGCGGACCGCCCCGCCAAGGAGCGCCCGCGCACCATCGTGGTGGACACGTTGCCGGATACCCTGGCGGCGGACTTCGTCAACCCCATGGAGACGCCGACGGGTAAGGCCCTGGCGGCCAACTCCACCCTGGCGCCCATCGATATGCCGGCATTCTTGCAGTACACCTCCGGTTCCACCCGCGTGCCCGCCGGCGTCATGCTCACCAACCGCTCGATTCTGACTAATGTGCTGCAGATTTTCCACGCCGCCCAGATCAAGCTGCCGCCGCGCGTGATCTCCTGGCTGCCCATGCACCATGACATGGGCATTATCTTGGCCATCTTCGTCATGTTGCTGGGCCTGAACCTGGAGATTATGACCCCGCGCGACTTCGTGCAGCAGCCCAAGCGCTGGATTAACCAGATTAAGCGCCAGCCGCAGGATGAGCATCTGGCCGGCACCTACGGCGTGGTGCCCAACTTCGCCCTGGAGTTAGCCGCCCGCTATGGCGCCCCGGCTCCGGGCGAGGAGCTGGACTTGAGCAACATTGAGGGCCTCATCATCGGCTCCGAGCCGGTCACGGAGACCGCCGTGAATGCTTTCTGGGAGGTCTTTAGCGATTACGGCCTCAAGCGCCAGGCGCTGCGCCCCTCCTATGGTCTGGCAGAGGCCTCCCTGCTGGTGTCCACCCCGCAGACTGACACCCGCCCCCTGATTTCCCACTTCGACCGCGAGCAGCTGGCTAATGGCCAGGCGGTGCTGGCAGAGAAATCCGCAGACACCGTGGCTTTTGCCTCCAATGGCCAGACCATTCCCGCCCAGTACCTGACCATTGTGGATCCGGCTACCCGGGCGGAGCTTGCCGATTCCGCCATTGGTGAAATCTGGCTCCATGGCAACAACATGGCTGCGGGTTACCTGGATCGCCCGGAAGACACCGCCCAGACCTTTGCAAATACCCTGGGCGAGCGCCTGGCGGAAGGCTCCCGCGTGGCTGGTGCGCCGGATGATGACAAGTGGATGGCAACGGGTGACTTGGGCGTCATTATTGATGGCGAGCTCTACATCACCGGTCGTCTGAAGGATCTCATCGTGGTGGCAGGGCGCAACCACTACCCGCAGGATATTGAGGGCACGGTGCAGGAGGCATCGGCGCATGTACGCCCGGACTCCGTGGCAGCCTTCTCTGTGGAAGGTGACAACACTGAGCAGCTGGTGCTGCTAGTCGAGCGAGCTGACGGCGCTTCTGCCGACGGTGACGCTGCCGCCATCGAGGCCGTCCGCGCGGCTGTTTCCAAGCACCACGGGGTCAACCCGGAGGTCATCGAGTTCAAGGCGCCGGGCGAGATTCACCGCACCACCTCCGGCAAAATTGCTCGCCGCGTGGCCAAGAAGCATTACCTGGGCTCCTAGGCTTAGTCTTCGCGCCCCGGCCTGCCTGCCTAGCCCCGGACTGTCTGCCTTGCCCGGGCCTGTCTGCCTAGCCTGGGCCTGTCTGCTTTGCCCCGGCCTGTCTGTCCTGCAGCGGCCGGGGACTGGCATGTCGCGAGGCAAGCGCCGGCTAACGCAATGAGACAATGAGCCGATATGTAGGCGTGCGAACCTTCGCGCGCTCCCAACTTTTCACACCGAAGAAAGATTGATCAGTACATGACCGTAGAAGAACTACGCGGTTGGCTCCGCGGCTGGGTTGCCCAAACCTCCGGACTGGATGCCGATGAAATCACTGACAACAAGCCACTGGAGAACTTCGGGCTTTCTTCGCGCGATGCCGTGGTGCTCTCGGGCGAGCTGGAAAACCTGCTGGGTGTGCAGCTAGAAGCCACGGTTGCCTACGAGTACCCCACCATTGCATTGCTGGCAGACCGCCTGTTGGGCGGCGCGCAACCGGCACAACCAGGGCGCACCGCACCGGGACAGGCAAGCCTGCGACGGACGGCGGCATCGGCAGACCAACAGCCAGATATTGCCATCATCGGTATGGCGGGGCGCTTCCCCGGGGCAGCAAATACGGAGCAATTCTGGGAGATGCTCAGCTCCTATCGCACGGGCACCGGCCCGCTGCCGGTGGGCCGGTGGAGCGAATATAGCTCAGACCCGGTGGTCAGCACCAAGATTGAGCAGGAAAACACCGCGGGCGGCTACATGGCAGACATCGCGGCTTTTGACCCGGAGTTCTTTGGGCTCTCCCCGCTGGAAGCAACCAATATGGACCCGCAACAGCGGGTGATTTTGGAGGTGGCCTGGGAGGCGCTCGAAGACGCGGAGGTCCCCGCTAGCTCCCTGCGCGGCAGCGCCACGGGTGTTTATGTGGGCTCTACCAATAATGATTACGCCATGCTAATGGCCGCGGACCCTGCAGAGATGCACCCGTATGGGCTAACCGGCTCCTCTTCTTCTGTGATCCCTAACCGCATTTCTTATGCGCTGGACCTGCGCGGGCCGTCCATTTCTGTGGATACCGCGTGTTCTTCCTCCCTGGTGGCCATCCACCAGGCGGTGCGAGATCTGCGCACGGGTGCGGCGGACGTGGCACTAGCCGGTGGCGTGAACATCCTGGCTGCCCCCTATGCATCCCTGGCATTTTCGGAGCTAGGCGTCATTTCGCCCACGGGAAACATTCATGCTTTCTCTGATGACGCCGATGGCATTGTGCGTTCCGATGCCGCGGGTATCGTGGTGCTCAAGCGCTTGGCAGACGCCCAGGAGGACGGCGACAGGATCCTGGCGGTGATCAAGGGCTCGGCCGTCAACTCGGACGGACACTCCAACGGCATCACGGCTCCCAACCCGGAGGCCCAGGTAGATGTCCTGGAGCGCGCCTACGCAGACGCCGGGGTAGACCCGCACAGCGTGGACTACGTTGAAGCCCACGGCACGGGCACCATCTTGGGGGATCCCATTGAGGCCTCCGCCCTGGGCCGCGTATTAGGCCAGGGGCGCGATGACGCGAACCCGGTGCTGCTGGGATCGGCCAAGTCCAACATCGGCCACTCCGAGTCCGCTGCCGGTGTGGTGGGCCTGATCAAGGTCATCGCCGCTATGCGCGCCGGGGTGCTGCCCGGGCAGGTCAATTTCAGCGCCCCTAACCGCTACATTGACTTCGAGGCCGAGCACATTGAAATTGTGGAGGACTCCCGCGAGTGGCCGGAATACTCCGGACGCAAGGTCGCAGGTGTTTCTGGCTTGGCTTGGCTTTGGCGGTACCAACGCGCACCTGGTGGTCACGGATTACCGCCCCGATCTTGACGGCCCGGTACACCAGCGCGAGCCGCAGGTTCGTGACACTGCGGTATCCCTGCCGCTGTCTGGCCTGCTGCCTTCTCGCCGCAAGGCTTATGCGGCGCAGCTGGCAGACTTTATTGAGTCCACCCACCCGAACCTGCTGGATCTGGCACGCTCCTTGGCTGGGCGTAACCATGGGCGTTCCCGCGCGGTGGTCACCGCCAGCACTGAGGAAGAAGCGGTGCGCCGCCTGCGTCAGGTAGCCGAGGGCAAGGTATCGGTGGGTATTTCCGCTGCCGATTCCCCGTCGGTCCAAGGCCCCGTCTTCGTCTACTCCGGCTTCGGTTCGCAGCACCGCAAGATGCTCAAGGACTTCTTGGAGGTCTCGCCCTTCTTTGCCCAGCGCCTGGCGGAGCTGGATCAGATTGTGGACTTTGAGTCCGGGTGGAGCATCCGGGACATCGTGGCGGATGATGAGCAAACCTACAACACGGAAACCGGCCAGGTGGCCGTGACTGCCATCCAAATCGCGCTGACGGACTTGCTGGCCCACTTTGGGGTGCGCCCAGCAGCAGTCATGGGCATGTCCATGGGTGAAATCGCCGCGGCTTATGCAGCCGGTGGTCTAAGCGCTGAGGACGCCATGCTGATCGCGTGCCATCGCGCGCGTTTGATGGGCGAGGGCGAAGCCATGCTCACGGAGGAAACCCAGGGGGCTATGGCCGTGGTGGAAATGTCCGCTGCAGAGATCGCGGCCCTGGACAGTGACATTGAGCCCGCCGTGTACGCAGGCCCGGGTATGAACACCGTGGGCGGTCCGCGCGCCCAGGTTCTGGAATTGGTGGAGAAGCTAGAGCAGGAGGGCAAGTTCGCCCGCGTGCTCAATGTCAAGGGCGCGGGCCACACCTCTGCCGTAGAACCCTTGTTGGGCGAGCTAGCGGCAGAAATCGCGGGTGTTGAGGCCCGGCCGCTACACACCACCTTGTTTAGCTCTGTGGACAAGGCGGTCATCTACCGTCCGGGTGCAACCGTGCACACGGACGAGTACTGGCTGCGCATGACCCGCCATGCGGTCTACTTCCAGGACGCCACCGAGCAGGCCCTGGCCCACGGCCACAGCCAGCTGGTGGAGATTGCCCCCAACCCGGTGGCGCTGATGGGCATGATGAACACCGCGTTTAGCGTGGGCAAGCCGGATGCCCAGCTGCTCTACACCTTCAAGCGCAAGGTGGATGAGACCGAGTCTTTGCTGGACCTGCTGGCCAAGCTTTACGTTGCGGGTGCCCCGGTGGATTACCGTGCAGTCTTTGGCGATACCCCCGCAACCGCGGCCACTCCTGCTGCTCCCGCCGTTAAAGCACCGTTTACCCAGTTCAAGCACCAGCACTTGTGGACAAATGCGCGCCCCTCTTCCGGCGGCACCGGCTTGCCGGGTATGCGGGTGAACCTGCCTGGCGGCCGGGTGGCTTTTGCCACCAACGCGGACCAGGCGCCTTCCGCACTGGCCTTGCTGGAGTCCGCGGCGGAGGCCGTGTCCCCAGGCGCGGTGCTGGCTGCGGTGGAAGAGCACACGGATTTGCCTCCGGCCGGTGAGGTCACCGTAACCGTCGATACCACCCTGGGCGGCCTGGCCATTGCGGTCTATGTGGTAGATAACCTTGCCTCCCCGGTGGCGGAGGCCTTTGCCACCACCGGCACCTTGGCTGTGGCTGCTGCCGGGGCCTTGGACCCCGCAGGCGGCACGCCTTCCGCCAGCCTTGCGCCGGAGCCCGCCCGCACTTCTGGCCCCGCTGGTTTTACTGACCTGGATCCAGAGGTCGATGCCATCCGCTGGGACCCCGCCACGGAAACCGTGGAGGAGCATCTGGCACTCATCGTCTCTGAGTCTATGGGCTACGACGTCTCTGACTTGCCGCGCGAACTGCCGCTTATCGATCTGGGCCTGGATTCCCTGATGGGCATGCGCATTAAAAACCGGGTGGAAAATGACTTCCAGATCCCGCCGATGCAGGTCCAGGCCCTGCGCGACGCCTCCCTCGCCGACGTCATTGCCATGGTGGAAGCCGCGGTGTCTGCAGATTCCCCGGCACCTGCTCCGTCTGCCGATGCCCCCGCACCTGCTCCGTCTGCCGATGCCCCCGCACCCACCGCTGATTCCGCAGTTGACACCACTGCCGACAACACCGCTGACTCCGCTGCCGACTCGGCTGCCGGGGAGGGCGTAGGCGTGGCCCCGCGCGATGCCTCAGAGCGCATGGTCTTTGGCACCTGGGCCACCTTCACTGGCCAGGCGGCCGCAGGCGTGACCAGTGCGCTGCCAACCATTAGCGAGGAGGTTGCCCAGCAGATCGCGCAGCGCCTGAGCGAGCGCGCCAACATTGAGGTCACCGCAGCGCAGGTTCTTCAGGCCCAAACCCTGGAGCCGCTCGCAGACTTGGTACGTTCCGGCCTGGAGACCGAGGTAGAGGGCAATATCCGCGTCCTGCGGGAAGCTGATGGTCCGGCGGTGTTCATGTTCCACCCGGCCGGTGGGACCACCGTGGTCTACCAGCCGCTGACCCGCCGCCTGCCACAGGACGTGGCCGTCTATGGTGTTGAGCGCCGCGAAGGAACCCTGGAAGAGCGTGCGCAGGCCTACATAGGGGACATCGTCAAGTACGCACGCGGACGCAAGGTAGTCCTGGGCGGCTGGTCCTTCGGCGGTGCCCTGGCCTATGAGGTGGCCTACCAGCTGCAGAAGCTGGCACAGGCCGGTGAGGACGTGCCGGAGGTGGCCTTCATTGCGCTGTTGGACACCACCCAGCCGGCACACCCGGCGCCGGATACGCTGGAGGAGACCAAGGCGCGCTGGGGTCGCTACGCCGCCTTTGCGAAGAAGACCTACGGGCTGGACTTTGAGCCACCTTATGACATGCTGGAGACCCTGGGCGAGGACGCGCTGATGACCATGCTGGCGGAATTCCTGGCTTCCACCGATGCTTCAGAGCACGGCCTGTCCGCCGGTGTGCTGGAACACCAGCGTGCATCCTTTGTGGACAACCAGATCCTGGGCAAGCTGGACATGCGCCGCTGGGCGGAGGTGTCCGTGCCGGTGCTGCTGTTCCGCTCTGAGCGGATGCATGACGGCGCGATTGAGCTAGAGCCTGCGTATGCGGAGATTGCTCCCGACGGCGGCTGGGGCGTTATCGTGGAAGATCTGGAAATTGTGCAACTGCGCGGCGACCACTTGGCTGTCCCGGATGAGCCAGCCATCGGTACCGTGGGTAAGTACATCAATGACTGGATCGAGGAGAAGATTCGCTAGTGAGCACCACCGCTGACAAGCTTGCAGATCTGCGCGCACGCCTGGAACAGGCCCAAGACCCGGGCAGTGAACGCGCCCGCGCCCGCCGTGATGAAGCCGGCCGATCCACGCCGCGTCAGCGGATCAACGCCCTACTAGACGAGGGCTCCTTTGTGGAGATCGGCGCCCTGGGCAAGACGCCCGGTGACCCGGACGCCATCTACTCTGACGGTGTGGTTACCGGATATGGCCGCGTGTCCGGGCGTCCCGTGTGCATTTATGCGCACGACAAGACGGTCTATGGTGGCTCCGTGGGTGTGACCTTTGGGCAGAAAGTCACTGAGGTCATGGATATGGCCATTAAAATCGGCTGCCCGGTTATCGGTATTCAGGACTCCGGCGGCGCGCGCATCCAGGACGCGGTGACCTCCCTGGCCATGTATTCGGAGATCGCCCGGCGCCAGCTGCCGCTCTCGGGGCGCAGCCCGCAAATTTCCATCATGATGGGCAAATCCGCCGGTGGTGCCGTCTACGCCCCGGTTACCACGGACTTTGTTATTGCCGTGGATGGTGAGGCCGAAATGTACGTCACCGGCCCCAACGTCATCCGCGAGGTTACTGGCGAGGACGTGACTTCTGCGGAGCTGGGTTCGGCGCGCCAGCAGGAGCTTAATGGCAACGTCTCGGCAGTGGTGGCATCGGAAGACGAAGCCTTTGACCTGGTGCGCGACCTGCTAGACCATCTGCCGCTGACCTGCTTTGACCCGGCGCCGCAGTTCCCGGCCCCGGCAGACGCTGAGCTTGACGATGCCCCCCTGGCCACCTTCATGCCCGATGACACCAACGCCGGCTATGACATGACGGAGCTGCTGCCACTGCTGGGCGATGATGAGGACATCATCGAATTACAGGAAAATTTTGCGCCGAACATGATCACTGCCTTTGGCCGCATTGACGGAAAGACCGTGGGCTTTGTGGCGAATAACCCCATGCATAACGCCGGGTGCATTGATGCCGATGCCGCCGATAAGGGCGCGCGGTTTATCCGCATCTGCGACGCTTATAACATCCCGCTGGTCTTCGTGGTGGACACTCCCGGTTATTTGCCGGGCGTGGAGCAGGAGCGGGCAGGCCTTATTCACCGTGGCGCCAAGTTCGCCTTCGCCGTGGTGGAGGCCACTGTGCCTAAGGTGACGCTGATTGTGCGCAAAGCCTACGGTGGCGCGTATGCGGTGATGGGTTCCAAGAACCTTACTGGTGACATTAACTTGGCGTGGCCCACCGCGCAGATTGCGGTGATGGGTTCCGCGGCCGCCGTGGTGATGATTGCCGGCAAGCAGCTGGCCGCCGCCGAGACCCCGGAGCAGCGCGCGATGACCAAGAAGATGTTCATGGATTTCTATGATGAGACCATGACGGCCCCCTACGTCGCCGCCGAGCGCGGCTATTTGGACGCCATGATTGACCCCACTGAGTCCCGACTGGCGCTGCGCCAAGCCCTACGCCAGCTGGCGGGCAAGGACGTGCGCGACCTGCCGAAGAAGCACCCCATCGCCCCCATGTAATGAGGTTTGCGCCCCGGTCCTGTGCCCTAATGCCGGGCAGCGGGTGCGGACACACCCCATGTAACGTTTGGGGCAACCCCCGCGATTATATTTGAGTAAGCAAGAGCAACTTAAGGAGACTTTCCCATGCTGAGCAGCGTTCTGGACATCACCGGCGACATCCTCAACTACCTGTACGTATTCCTCACGCAGTTGAGCTCCTTCGGCCGCTAACCCCCGTCGCGCGACCGCGCAACGGCCTACTCACGCAACTGCTTAAGGAGCGTGGGTGGGCCGTTTCCTCTTTGGTCGCAGCGCACCTTACTGGTTCCACAAACACCGGTATATTGGGCGCAAGTCTGATGTGGGAGGTGCAATGCAATTAGCAAACGCGCAGGAATTTCTCCGCCAGGGGCCGCCGTTTTCAAAGAGTCGAGTCAACCGCGAGGCCGACAAATGGCGTGATGGCCTCGATTATGATCCGGAGCCAATCGAAGAGTTTTTGGCCTTCAATGCACTTCACGCTGAAGCTCTTCTAGGCGGTGCCAGGCATACCATTTCCAGCTTGCTCATTAATGTCGCCGATAATGCGGACCAATCCGTCCGCCCTAACACGCGGGCATACAGTTTGTCGGCCCGAGTCAAGACCAAAAGTGTGTTGCTGGAAAAGCTTCGCCGGATGGGTGGAACTCCACTGCTCAATGTGCACGATGTTGCGGGAATTCGATTTGATTGCGATCTGTCCTTGTCTCAGCAGGCTGCAATAGCCGAATCCTTCAAAGCAGACCTTGAAGCTTTCGGCGCTAAGCGCGTGGACATCAAGGATTTTCGTGATGCGCCCCATTCAGGCTACCGGGCAATCCATCTTCATATCCGTTCGACCGCCGGGCGTAGTGAACTGCAAATCCGCACGGCACTGCAATCCAAATGGGCGAACCTCTACGAGGAAGCCGCTGATCTATATGGTCGGGAAATCCGCTACCTCCATGAGGGTGCGGACATGCCTCCAGGCGCGGGCCAGATGGTTCAGGCGCTTCAAAAGGCCTCAATGCTCGTGGCCAAGGTGGAAGGCCTTGCGGGCGGCGAAAATCATTGGTACCGAGAGAAGCCGTGTAAGCTGTCCGAAGAAGCCTATCGCGTGTTGGATGGCTTGCATGCTGAGCTTAAGCAGCAACGAGTGCCAGCTAAACGCTAGAAAGGATCGAATAATGCCGGCTTTTCTCATTAAGTATCATCGCAGGTCAGGTGGCTTGAATGTTATAAAATTCGATTCGCTGCGCGAGGCGACATTGAAGCGCTTGGAGCTGGATCGAACTAACGATAACCCGGACTTGGAGATCGTGGCCATCGCCAGCGAGAGTGAAGACCACCTGCGGCAGTCGCATTCGCGGTATTTCTCCGCTGTCTAAGACCACCTGCCCCACGAGTCCCGTGAGGCTCAACGTCGGCCGCCGAGAACCCTACCGTGACGCGTTTTCTGCGCGAAGGCCCCTCCCCACCCATACCGCGAAGTCGTGTTTGCGCGGAAAATGGGTCACGGTTGGCCACCATCGTAGGGGGTCTTAGCGACGCGGGCGCCGCGTGGGGCGGGAGTTACTGACGCCGCGGGCGACGCGTGGGGCGGGGGTTATCCGTGGGCCGGGCGCTGCCGGCATTTCGCGAGCTGCTCGCATTTCGCGCGCCGCGTGCATTGCGACGCATGGCGATAACGCGCCAACCGAACATCAGCAGGAAGCTCATGATGGAGGCCACCAGCAGGAATGTGTAGTGGGGGAGGTGGCCGTTGACCAGAATCCACAGCAGCATGCCAATGCCGATGGCACACGGCCACACAATGGCACCTTCGCCATAATCATTCTTGGGACGCACGACGCTGACTATGCCCCAGCCCACCAGCGCGCCCACCGCCCACGGCCAGAAGGCGTCCACGGCTCCGGAGAAGGTAAAAGGCGGGTGGGCGGCGCGGGCGAAGAGGGCAAAAAGTATCAGGGCGCAGATGTCGAATAAGGGGGCGGGACGCATGTCAGTCCTTTCGGTTGAGGGCCTGGTAAGTCAAACCCTGGCGGGCGTAGTGGGCGAAGTAAATGATCCATCCAATGATAGTCACCAGGGCAAAGGAAATGAGGCGGTAAATGACCGCGGCGGAGGTGGCATCCACGGCGGTAAGCCCGGTGGCCACCAGTGGGGTGATAATGGCGGCCTCAACAGTGCCCAGGCCAGCAGGCGTAACTTGCGCGGAGCCAGCTAATTTAGCGGTGAGGTAAGCCAGTGCCACTCCGGCGATGGTGGTGTGGTTCTCCGCTGCGTGGAACAGCGGCGGCTGACCGGTGACCGCCCATACGGAAGCCCACAGCGCCAGCAAGTCCAAAAGCCGGTGGAGCAGCGACCAGGTGGCCACGCGGCTAAAAGCCCAGCGGCTGAGGTGAATGCCGTGGAAGTGCTGCATCTCTGCAGCTAGACGCCGCGCACCCCGGAAAGAGCGCCGCCCCAGCCAGCGGGAGACCTCCGCCGGGTGTTCGGTCATCCAAAAGATCACCGCCATGGCCACCATCATGAGTGCCACTGTCGCCAACAAGGAGCCCAGCGCCATGTCTACCTTGAGGAAGAACACCCCCGCAATGCCAATGAGCGCCAGCCACATCGAAGAGACCAGGGCGGAGATAAACAGGAAGTAGCTGCACAGCGCGACGGAAGCACCCCAGCGCCGCTGAACCTGGAAAGTCAGCACGGCCGCAAACGCCGGACCAGCCGGCAAGGTAGTGGACCAGGCGTTAGATGCCATGGAGATGGCGAAGGTCTCGCGCAGCGGCACGCGGTTGTCTCCGGCGGCGAGCAGCAGGCGCATCACCTGGCTCATGGCGGCCACTCCGCCGAAAGAAAACACGGTTACCAGCAGAACTGGCCCCAGCTCAGCGTGGCGCAGGCGCCGCAAGCCCTCTTGCAAGAAGTCGAGCTCCTCGCGGAAAAACCAGCCCAGGGCAGCCAGAATGCCCAGGGAGATGCACCAGGATAGGAGCTTTCTTTTCTCCACGCTGGCCCCTACCGTTGGTCGTTTTCGAGGCGTTTGAGCAGTTCGCTAAAGGGGATGAGGTCTGAGTCGTTGGTGGTGGTGCGCCCGCCGCGGGCGGCCTCGGTGGCCGCGCGCGGGACCGTGTCCGCAACTGTCCATTCGCCCTCAGGGTCCGCGTCTGCCGGTAACGGCGCATTTGCAGAGCTTGCCGATGCCCCTGCATCCCACAGCTCTGCAGTTACCTCTGCGGCAGGGGTTGCGGTGGGGGCTGCGACGGTGACGGGGGAGGGGGTATCGGCAGGCGGGGCATCGGCAGGCTCTGCTGTGGGGGTGGCAGAGCCGTGACCGAGGCGCTCATAGGCGCGCTGGACCAGGCGCGGGGCCCACCAGTTGTCCTCCCGCAGTAGGTGCATGACGGCGGGGACCAGCAACATGCGCACGATGGTGGCATCCAAAAAGAGGGCGAAGATCATGCCGAAGGCGATGTACTTCATCATCACGATGTCGGAGAAGCCGAAGGCGCCGGCGACGACAATCATGATCAGGGCTGCGGCGGTGATAATGCCGCCGGTGTGGGCGGTGCCGCGGGCGATGGACTCGTCGGTGGAGTAGCCGTTGCGGCGGGCCTCGACCATGCGGGAGACCAAGAAGACCTCGTAGTCGGTGGAAAGCCCGTAGATGATGGCGATGATGAGCACTAGCACGGGGGACATGAGCGGGCCGGGGGTGAAGTTGAGGGCGTCGGCGCCAAAGCCCATTACGAACATGCCGGTGAGGATACCCAGGGTGGCCCCGGCGGTGAGCAGCGTCATGATAATCGCCTTGGCCGGGAGCACCAGTGAACCGAAGACTAACGCCATGAGCACGAAGGTGGCTAGGACAATGTAGAGCGCCATCCAGGGCAGCTTCTCAATGAGGGCGTCGAGGGATTCGACTTCCATGGCGGGGGTGCCGCCGACGTAGAGGTCCACGCCCTCCGGGGCGGTGACGGCTTCGAGTTCGTGGACAATGCGGGTGTAGTCGGCGCGGTCTGCGATGCCAGCGGAGAGCACTGTGGTGCCGTCCTTGGTGGGGGAGGACGGGGACATGGGCTGGGTCAAGCCCTCGATGTCGCGCACCTGCAGGTAGACGTCTACCAATTGGGGGTTGGTGGCGCCGGTGACCACGAGCTTGACAGGTTCGGTGCGGAAGGCGGGAAACTCTTCGTTGAAGCGGTCTTGGGCCTGGCGGGTGGAGTGGTTGGGTGGCAAGTAGGTCTCGTTGATACCGCCGAAGCTCATGGAGATCATCGGCAAGGTCAGTGCGATGAGCAGGGCACACAGGCCGGCGGTGACCAGTCCGGCGCGGCGCATGGCCCACTTGGGCAGGCGGTACCACCAGGTGTCCTCCACGCGGCGGGCCCGCCGGGAGGCGCGGCGGACGGAGAATTTATCAATGTTGGTGCCCAGCATGCCAAACAGCGCAGGCAGTACGGTGACGGAGAGCAATGCCGCCAGGCCCACCGCGGAAATCGCGCCATAGGCCACGGATTTCAAGAAGGCCTGCGGGAAGATAAACAACCCGGAAAGGGCCACGGCCACCATGGCGGCAGAAAACACCACTGTTTGGCCTGCCGTGGCGGTGGTGTTGGCCACCGCGGTTTTGGTGTCGCGTCCGGCGTCGAGTTCCTCACGGAAGCGCGAGACCATAAACAGGCCGTAGTCGATGGCCAAGCCCAGCCCCAGCAAGGTCACCACTGCCTGGGCAAAGGTATTGACCTGTAAGAATCCCGCCAGGATGGACAAGATACCCAGGGAGCCCAGGATGGACAGGCCGCCGACAATTAGCGGCATGAATGCTGCCACCACGGAGCCAAAGACCACCAGTAGTAGCAGGCCCACCAGTGGCAACGCCGCCTTTTCGGCGCGCGCGATGTCTCCGGCCATGCCGTCATCAAGGGCGTCGGCCACTGCGGTGGCGCCGCCGACCTCAATGGGCAAGTCCGTGTCAAAGACCGAGTCCTTGATGGCCCGGTAGTCCTTGAGGGTTTGTTCGGCATCCCCGCGCAGGCCGATGGCCGCAAACGCCAGCTGGCCGTCGTCGCTGATCAGGTTGGGGTTGCGTTTATCGAAGTAGCTGGTGATGTGGTTAATCTGCTCCGGGTGCTCCTCGCGCAGAGCCGCCAGGTAGGAGGCTGCGGCGTCGAAGTTGGCGTCGGGGTCCTCGATCAAGATGATGACGTCGCCGTTGTTGTCGCGGCCAAAGGTCTCCAGCTCAATCTTTGCTGCAGCCGTCGATGCCGAGGCCGGATCATCCCAACCCTCCTGGCTCATGCGGCTATCGAGCTGGGTGCCAAAGAGCATGTAGAGCGCCGTAATAGCGCCTATGACAATCAGCGGGACTATCCGCCGGTGGCGGTAAGAAAACTCTCCCCACTTGAAAAACACGCGGGCCTCCTCCGGGTTGATGTGCAGGGTAAGGGGTGGCAGCTTAAGCCGCCGGGCTGGCTTAGTTGCTGTGCTAGCCAGGAAGCTGTGCCAGCTAGCGCTGCTGCTCGACTAGCGCGGTCAGCGGGCGCAGCGGCGCCAGCCACGCGCCTTCCTCAGGCAGGTTATCCAGGCTAATACGCGGCAGCGGCTCCCGGAAGACGCCCTCGATGTCTTCGAGGTCTACGAACTCGATGTCGGGGTGGCTAACCGCCCAGGAGGCGTGCTCGCGAAAGCCCAGAACGGTAACCGGGATGGACTCCGCAATGAGCTCCTCGATGAGTTCCTGGAAGTTCTGCCCATCGGCGCTAGCCACCGTCAGGCCGGTGAGATCCGCCCGGTGGGACTCGATGTAGTCCAGCATGTCTGGGTCCACATCGGAATCTTCCGTCAGCTTGGGCTTGGCAAAAACTCCGAAGCCCACGTTGCGGATGGCCTCCACCCAACTGCGGATGGATTCTGCACCGGTGGGGCTGACATTAGTAAATACGGTGGCATTCGGGGTGGCCTCACGCGCAAACGCCTGGTGGACCACCCACCGGCCTAGGGCATCAAAGCGCGGCCGGTGGGCGGCGGTGGGCCTGCCGCCCAGGATGGATCCCAGCCCCATGTCCATGTTGGGGGCGTCCCATACCAGCAGATAGGTACCGGGCATGTTATTTCTTCTCCCAGAGGTATTCGCTAATCACGTGGTCTTTATCCAGGCCCTTGCCTTCAAACTTGGTTATCACCTGGCGGTCGGTTAGCTGTGGGCATTCTGGCCACGGCCAGCCTTTAAACTCCAGCGCGGGCTCGACGTCTGTCAGTTCGTTTATCCATTCCGCGTACTCCGCGTGGTCCGTGGCCACGTGCAGCACGCCACCTTTCTTTAACCGGGAGGCAAAGAGGTTTAACGGCCCGGATTGGATAATGCGGCGCTTGTGGTGGCGGGCCTTGGGCCAGGGGTCGGGGAAAAAGACCCGAATGCCGTCCAGGGATTCCGGGGCGATCATGCGCATGAGTACTTCCATGCCGTCGCCGCGCACCATGCGGATATTGGGAATCTCACCGCGCACCACGGCGCCTAGCAGCTTGGCCAGGCCGGGTTTGTACAGTTCGACGGCGATAATGTTGGTGTCTGCCTCCAGTGGTGCCATGGCGGCCGTGGAGGTGCCGGTGCCGGAGCCAATCTCTACGATTGTCTTGGCGCCTCTGCGGCCGAACCAGGCGTCGATGTCCAGGCGGGCATCGGCAAGCTCTGCTCCCAGCCGCGGCCAATGCTCGGCGAAGAGGGCCTCCTGGTTGGGGGTCAGGGTGCCGCGTCGGAAGGTGACGTTGCCCAGGCGCGGGTAGTCGAGGTCATTACCAAAGACGGTGTTGAAGTCCGTTTGGAGCGGGCGATTCTGCGGGTTATTCATTGGGTCTATTGTCCATGCGCAGCGCCCAGAATGCTAATGGCGTTGGCCACTTTTTGTGCTTGAGCTTGCCGATGCCCTCCTCCCTCACCGTCACCTGGATATAACCAGCCAGGTGCCGGGCCGGGGTTAGGTGCCAGGCATGTGGGAGCTGGGGCGGCGCTAACCCCGTATTGGGGTGGCTTGGTTCGTGGCATTTTGCGGCCGGGCTGGGTGTGGAGAGCTTTAACAGTAGGTTAACAGGCTGGATATAACCATTGGGAAATTGGTTTAGCCCCAAAGTGTTGCGTAGCGACTAGTCTGGAGGGGTAAAACTCTTACGAGCACTCTAGGAGAGATGAATGACCGTCCAGATTCGTGGCCTCGTCGGTGAATTTCCGTCGAAGAATGAACAGCTCATTTCGTGGATTAGCGAGAGCGTGGATCTCTTTCAGCCGGAGCGGGTGGTTGTCATCGATGGCTCCCAGGAAGAGGCTGACCGCCTCGCGGCGGAATTGGTAGACAAGGGCACCCTGCTCAAGCTGAGTGAAGAAAAGCGTCCTAATTCCTACCTGGCGCGCTCCAACCCGTCGGATGTGGCCCGCGTGGAGTCCCGTACTTTCATCTGTACGGAAAAGGAAGAGGACGCAGGCCCCACCAATAACTGGGTGGATCCGGTGAAGATGAAAGAGGAGATGACGCAGGTCTACCGCGGTTCCATGCGCGGGCGCACCATGTATGTGGTGCCGTTTTGCATGGGGCCCATTAATGATCCGGACCCGAAGCTGGGCGTGCAGCTCACGGACTCCGCATACGTGGTGTTGTCCATGCGCATTATGACGCGCATGGGTGCAGAAGCCCTGGCCAAGATTGGCGATAATGGCGACTTTGTGCACGCCCTGCACTCCGTGGGTGCCCCGCTGGAGCCGGGTCAGGAAGACGTGGCGTGGCCGTGCAATGACACCAAGTACATCACCCAATTCCCGGATACCAAGGAGATTTGGTCCTACGGTTCCGGCTATGGCGGCAACGCCATCCTGGCTAAGAAGTGCTACGCGCTGCGTATCGCTTCCGTGATGGCTAAGGAGGAAGGCTGGATGGCGGAGCACATGCTCATCCTGAAGCTGACCTCCCCGGAGGGCAAGAACTACCACGTGGCGGCGGCCTTCCCGTCCGCTTGCGGCAAGACCAACCTGGCCATGATCACCCCCACCATTCCGGGCTGGTCCGCACAGGTGGTGGGTGATGATATTGCGTGGATGCACCTGCGTGAGGACGGCCTCTACGCCGTGAACCCGGAGAACGGTTTCTTTGGTGTGGCCCCGGGTACAAACTATGCATCTAACCCGATTGCCATGAAGACCATGGAGCCGGGCAACACCATCTTCACCAACGTCGCACTGACTGATGATGGTGACGTGTGGTGGGAAGGCATGGACGGCGACGCCCCGGATCACCTCATCGACTGGCTGGGCAATGACTGGACCCCGGAGTCTGACGGCCTGGCTGCGCACCCGAACTCGCGTTATTGTGTGCCGATTGCCCAGTGCCCCACCGCGGCGCCGGAGTACGACGACTGGCGCGGGGTCAAGATTGATGCCATTCTCTTTGGTGGGCGCCGCAAGACCACCATTCCGCTGGTAACCCAGGCATACTCTTGGGAGCACGGCACCATGATCGGGTCGCTGCTGTCCTCTGGTCAGACCGCTGCAGCGGAAGGCACTGTGGGCGCACTGCGGCACGACCCGATGGCTATGCTGCCATTCATTGGCTACAACGTGGGCGACTACCTGCAGAACTGGATCGACATGGGCCGCAAGGGCGGCGACAAGCTGCCGTCTATCTTCCTGGTCAACTGGTTCCGCCGTGGCGAGGATGGCCGCTTCCTGTGGCCGGGCTTCGGTGAGAACTCCCGCGTGCTCAAGTGGATCGTGGATCGCATTGAAGGCCGCGTGGGTGCTGATGAGACCATCGTGGGCCTTACTGCCCGCGCCGAGGACCTGGACCTGGACGGCGCCGACGCCAATCTGGAGGACGTACGCGAAGCCCTGGCCGTCAACCCCGCGGAGTGGGAGGGCGACCTCAAGGACAATGGCGACTACCTGACCTTCCTGGGCGAGCGCGTACCCGCCGAGGTCCACGCCCAATTCGCCGCGCTGAAGGAGCGCGTGGCTAACGCCCAGTAGC
Organism: Corynebacterium lizhenjunii; assembly: GCF_011038655.2. Classification (NCBI taxonomy): domain Bacteria; kingdom Bacillati; phylum Actinomycetota; class Actinomycetes; order Mycobacteriales; family Corynebacteriaceae; genus Corynebacterium; species Corynebacterium lizhenjunii. Next base: position 2,397,028 of record NZ_CP064954.1, on the reverse strand, counting down.
GCTTTTAGCCTTCGTTGTGAGGTAGGGGACCGGCCGGTTGGCCGGTCCCTTTTTTGTATGTTTGGGGCGCGCTTGCGCCGCAACCCCATCCGTGGAGGTGTTCGCGGTGCTGAGGTGCCATACGGAATCGCGCTGCCGGGGGCTGGCCGCCCACCGTTTTTACCCCCGGGGTCTTTACAACGCGCCCGAAAAGGAGTTAAGTAAGGCTGTCCTTAGTTATAGGGCATTTCTTATTCTTCCCTCTTAGACCGTGCGAGGTTCACTATGTCTCAGAAAAACTCCGCCACCCCGGCTCCGACGCCAGTAACCACGAATCCTGCATCGGCAGCCTCAGCCCCAACCCCGGCCCCAACGGGCCTCAACAGTGCACACCGCCTGAACACACGGGACCTGATCAACGCCGGTGTCTTCTCCGCGCTCTACTTTGTGGTTACCTATGCCACCGGAATGGTGGGCTTTGCGGGGCCACAATTCATGTTCCTGGGCTGGTTCATCGGCATCATTGCGAACGGCATTGTGCTGGCGCTGTACGTTGCGCGCACCCCGAAGCTGGGCGCGCTGACAATCCTCGGGGGTCTCAATGGTCTCGTCTTTATGCTCACGGGTCACTACTTTTGGACGCTGCTGGGTGGCATTGGCCTGGGGTTCCTTGCGGATCTGCTAATCACCAAGACGGGGGTGAGCGTTCCGAAGATCTTCCCGGTGGCTTATGGCGTTCTGTGCATGTGGATTGCCTTCCCCTTTATTCCGCTGGTTCTGGACTCGGACGCCTACTTCGCTGACATTGCGGAGCAAATGGGACCCCAGTACGCCGACGTCATGTCACATCTTTTCCAGCCGTGGACCATCGCGGCTGTGGTGCTGGGAGCGGTCATCTCCGGGCTCATCGGCGGATTCTTCGGCGTGCGGGTTAGCCGCAAGCATTTTGAAAGCGCTGGTCTGCTGTGACGCCTCCACCCCCGCGCGCCAGCGTGAGCCAGTCCCAGTGCCTGCCCCACAACTTGCCGATGCCCCCGCGCACCCCGCTGCTGGACCCGCGCACTGTGCTGCTTGCGGTGCTCGTCATCAATGCCACGGCGCTCAGCTACGGGGCGCTGCCCACATTGCTGCTGTGCATCGCGTTCGCAGCCTGTGCGCTGGCCACGCTAAAACCGGTCTACGGCGTGGCTGCCTGCGTGGGCTTCGCCTTCTTTCATCTGGGCTACGTGGGATTACTTAACGGGCCGCCGTCGACCTTCTTCGCCTTCACGGCGGCGATGTGTGCGTGGCTTAGCCGCTTCAGCATCAGCATGGCCATCGGCGCATATGCGCTGCTGACACTCACGCCGTCTACGCTCAATAGCGCGCTGCGGCGCATGCGCCTTCCCGCCTGGGTTGTCATCCCCGTGGTGGTATTTGTGCGCATAGTGCCCATCATCGTCACCGAAGCCCGCGCCATCCGCGACGCGATGGTGCTGCGTGGCCTGCAGCCGGGACTGCGCAGTTGGCTAGCCCACCCGGCCCGTGCTGCCGCGATGTTGGTTATCCCGTTGTTGGGCGCGGTGGTGCGTACCGGCGATGAGCTCGCCGCGTCCGCCATGGTGCGCGGCTTGGGCGCCCCAGTTGCCCCTTCCACTACGGTTCCGCTGGCTTTTAAGCTTGCCGATGCCCTCGCAGCCGCCACCTTAGCTCTCATCATCGTCTCCACCGTCTTGCCCGTCAGCGAGTGGGCGGTGGCGCTGGCCAGTGTACGGGCAGGAGTGGGGCAATGAGTGCTGCAGTTGAGCTCGAGGGCGTGAGCTTTAGGTATGCGGTGGGTGCGGGTTCCCGGCTTTCCGATGCTGGAGTTCAGGACCTGAGCCTGCAGATAGAACCGGGTGAGTGCATCTTGCTTACTGGTGATTCCGGGTCTGGAAAATCCACGCTGCTGCAGGTGCTCAGCGGCTTGATTCCGCATTTTCACCCAGGGGAGTTGATCGGCAGCGTGCGCATAAGCGCCAGCGCCAGCCCTGGTTGCATCGCCAGCCCTGGTTGCAGCGCCAGCGCTGGTTCCAGAGCCGGTACTAGTGCCGGCGCCGCTACCGCTGTCGGCGCTGGCACAGTGGAGTACTCTCCGGCGCAGCAGCCGCTGTCGCGGGCTATTGAGTTCAGCGCGTCTGTCTTTCAAAATCCCCGCACGCAGTTCTTTACGGACACTGTGGACGCGGAGCTGGCTTTTGGGCTCGAGAACCTGGGGGTAGAACCCAGCGAGATTGAGGCCAGAATTAGACATGCTGTTGCCGCGTTGGGGATTGAGCACCTGCGTGGGCGCAATTTGCGGGAACTATCCGGCGGGCAGCTCCAAGTTGTGGCGTGCGCGTGCGCACTGGTCTGCCCGGGTGGGCTGGTGCTTCTGGATGAGCCCAGCTCAAACCTCTCGCTCGAAGGCATTCGCGTGCTCCAGCAGGCGCTGCATCGGCTGAAAGAACTGGGCAAGACAGTGGTGATTGCGGAACATCGCTTGTTCTTCCTGCGCGAAGTTGCTGACAAGGTCTTCTACCTGCACCAGGGCAGTATTGCGCGCACCTTCAACGCGCGAGACTTCTTCACATTAAGCACGCGTGAGCGCCAGGCGTTGGGGTTGCGAGCGCTGGACTTCCAGCCGCTTCCGCGACTGGAAGCATGCCTAGTAACCTCAGGCGAACCCAGCTCCCCGTCGGACCTCGAATTGCACGAGGAGTGTTTAGAGCTGCGTTCCCTGCGCTTCGCCTATGGACGCACGCCCGTGATCGATATTGAACACCTGGCCTTCCCCGCCGGGGAAGTCTGCGCGCTGCTGGGCCCCAATGGCGCTGGAAAGACCACTTTGGCCCGTCTTATTTGCGGGCTCGCTGCCCCACAGCGCGGTGGAAAGATTTCGCTGGGTGGGGTGGAGATGAGCGGCAAGCAGCGCTTGGCGGTCTCCCACATGGTTATGCAAGACGTTGGCCGCCAGCTCTTTGCGGCAACTGTGGAAGAAGAACTGACCTTGGGCTTGAACAAGGCGCAGCGCGCCGGGGTAGATGTCGCTGGTCTGCTGGCGGCAGTGGAACTGGACTCCTGTGCGCAGCGCCACCCCCAGTCGCTGTCGGGAGGGCAACGCCAACGCTTAGCCATCGCGGTGGCGCAGGCCAACTCGGCACGTGCACATTCGCACAAGACTCGCCTACAAGCGAACACGGCCCGCTCGCAAGGGAACACGGTCTACTTCCAACGCACAAACTCCCCACAACCGCAGGTCTACATCTTTGATGAACCCACCTCCGGAGTGGGCTGGAGGCACCTGCAGTCCATTGCACAGCTCTTGCGAGCCCTAGCAGCAGACGGAGCGGTGGTCATCGTGATCACTCACGACTACGAGCTGGTTGCCGCGGCCGCGACCCGAATGATCAATCTGAAAGAGGTGAACCGAGTATGACTCTCCAATCACACAAAGACACACGCGGTGGGACAGCTCTCCGTGAACAATCATCCCTTGCACAATTACCTGCGGAAAACTCTGGCCGCGCCAAACACAAGGCTGGTCAACAGGCCCTGCGCAGGCTCCTAGGGCCAGTGCAGCCCATTGTCTACGGTGCGCAATTCCTGGCGCTGGTGTCCTCAATCTTGGCAGTAGCGCCTTACGTGGTGCTGGTATCGCTGGGAGACGCTCTACTCCTCGGCGAAACCCAGCGCGTCAAGGTCATTGTGCAGTGGCTCATCACCGCGTTCCTGCTGCAGCTGGGCCTGTACTTTGTGGCCCTGCTGGTTAGCCACCTGGCGGATGTGAAATTGGTGGGTGTTAACCGCCGCAAGATTATTGCCTCGCTGTCCCGGGCGCCGTTGAGCTGGTTTAGCCAGAGTAATTCCGGCAAGGTGCGCAAGGCGGTGGAGGATGACACGCTGACCCTGCACACGTTGATTGCCCACGCCCCGGTGGAGCAGGTAGCGGCCATTGTGACTCCGGCGGCGTTGCTGGTCTACGCCTTCATCGTGGACTGGCGTTTAGGACTGCTTTCCGTGGCCAGCGTGCCGGTGTATTTCGCCATCCAGGCCTTCTCTATGAAAGACATGGGCACCAAAACAGCGCAGTTGGATGATTATTTAGGGGCGGTGTCCGCTACGGCGGTGGAGTTCGCAGAAGGCATCTCGGTGGTCAAGGCCTTTGGAACGGTGGGCAAGGCTCATGGGCGCTACCAGGAGGCGGCGCAGCGCTTTGCGGATTTCTATTACGAGTGGGTGCGCCCCCTGCTGCGCCTTAGTGCGCTGTCGGAATCCTTGGTGGCGCTGCCGGTGGTGTTGTTAATTAATGTAGGCGCGGGTTCGGCGCTAGTACACGCGGGCACCGTCACGGTGCCCCAGCTAGTGGCCACCACACTGATTGCACTGGTTATTCCAGGCACCATCCAGACGGTGGGGATGATGATGTGGTCTTATCAGCTAGCTGGAAACGCCGCGCTGCGCTTGGAAGAGGTGATGTCCATCAAGCCTCTGCCGGAGGGCTCCTTCGAGTTAGCAGACGCCCCTAACCTCCCCGTCCAATTCCACAATGTCAGCTTCAGCTATCCCTCCGGTGCGCGGGTGCTGCAGAATTTCTCGGCTACGTTGCACCCAGGTACGGTCACTGCGCTGATTGGGCCGTCGGGTTCTGGCAAGTCCACTGCCGCGACCATGCTGGCACGTTTCCAGGACCCGGACGAGGGCGCTATCACCATCGGCGGGGTGGACATTCGCCAGCTCAGTTTCGCCAGTTTGTACCGTACGGTGGCTTTTGTCTTGCAGGATCCGCACCTGCTGCAGCTGAGCATCCGGGACAATATCCGGCTGGCGCGTCCTGCGGTCACCGATGAGGAGGTCTGGGCCGCTGCGGAGGCCGCCCACATTGCGCAGGACATCCGTGCCCTGCCTGCTGGGTTGGACACGGTGGTGGGTGCCGGTGTGTCCCTGTCTGGTGGACAGCAGCAGCGCATTTCTATCGCCCGGGCAGTGCTTGCCGATGCCCCAATCCTCATCCTCGATGAGGCCACCACCGCCGCAGACCCCGACTGTGAGGCGGAGATTCAGGCAGCCTTGAATGTTCTGGTGCGTGGCAAGACTGTGTTGGTAATTGCGCATAAGCCGGAATCTATTCGGGGCGTTGATCAAATCATTGAACTTGATGTACAAAAGGAGTCCACCGATGACTGAGGTAACGTCTAAGAATCTGCGCCTTCGGGATCCGTTCCTTATCCGCGAAACCGGTACGTTGCAAACCGAGAAGGGACAGCGTTATGGCAGGTGGCAGAGGCTGCTGGCACTCTGCGTGGGTATATTCGATGGCCTGGCGGTATTGGCGTTGGTGCCGCTTACCCGCGCGCTGGTGCAAGGCACTGCTGTGGCTCCGTGGCTGTGGGGGCTGGCGCTTATTGCTCTGCTAGCTTTTGGGGCGCGTTTCTTCTCTACACTGTGGTCCTATTTCAGTGCGCTGGATTTTCTCCATACGGCGCATACGGTGATTGGCGATAAATTAGCCACGCTCCCGCTGGGGTGGTTTGGGGCCCACAACACAGGTGGGCTCTCCCGCTTGGTCTCTGACCGCTTCATGGCGGCGGCGGAGACTGTCGCGCACATGCAAAGTACCATCGTGCGCGATAGCGCTGCTCTGGTCACCTTGGTGGTGGGGGCGTGGGTGTGGAATCCGCGCCTGGGCCTGACGCTGACGCTCATGGCACCCGTGGTGGTGCTGGTGGTACAGGTAGCTGCCTGGATCCGCAAGCGGGCAGCAGACCAGGCGCTGCCGCCCGCGCAGGAACTTTCCGGCCGGATTGTGGAGTTTGCGGCTCACCAGCCGGCATTGCGAGCCGCAGGCCGCAGCGATGAGTTTGCACAGCTCCAGCAGGCACTACAAGCAGACCAGAAGGCTCGGGTGCGCGAATTGTGGCTGTCGACTTTCGCGCTGGTACTCAACGGCGTGGTGGTGCAGGCTTTTATCGTGGCGCTGATTACCGTAGCGGCGCAGGTGCCAGCCGATCCGTTGGAGACCATTGCCGTCATTGGCATCAGTCTGCGCTTTAGTCGCGCCGTGGATCAGGTGGGATCGGCCTATGTAGGTTTGGACCTGGGGCGCGTAGCGCTGACAGAGGCCCGCCAGATTTCTTGTGCTCCCTCGCTTCCTGAGCCCGCCCAGCCCACAGTCCCCACCGGGGCGGAGGCAGGCCGCGTGGAATTGCGCGATGTCTCCTTCGGCTATGGGCACACCCCAGTTTTGCGCAACGTCAGTTTTGTGGCGCAGCCCGGAACTCTCACGGCTATCGTGGGGCCCTCGGGTTCTGGTAAAACCACCATCGCCCGGCTGATATCGCGTTTCTGGGACGTTGATTCGGGCGTAGTGCTAGTCGATGGCGTAGACATTCGCCAATTGGGCACCGAGCAGTTGATGTCCCGGCTCTCCATGGTGTTTCAGGACGTGTACCTCTTCGATGATTCCCTCCTGGCCAACATACGCGTGGGCCGGCCGTCCGCTAGTGACCAGGAGGTCTATCAGGCCGCGGACTTGGCTGGGGTGACCTCGATTGCTCAGCGCCTGGGTTGGCACAGCCGCGTCGGCGAGGCCGGACGGCTGCTCTCCGGTGGGGAGCGCCAGCGCGTCTCTGTCGCTCGCGCTCTGTTGAAGCAGGCTCCCATTGTCATTTTTGATGAGGCCACCTCAGCGCTCGACGCCGAAAATGAGGCCAACATCCTCGCCTCCATGGAAGCGCTGCGGTCTCGTTCCACCCTCATCGTGATCGCCCACAAGCTCGATACCATCCGCAATGCCGATCAGATTGTGGTGCTCGACCACACCGGACACGTCAGCCAGGTGGGCACCCATGCGCAACTTGGCGGTACTCCGGGCATCTACCAACAGTTCTTGCGGCGCCGCGAAGCCGCCCACGGCTGGGCCCTGGGATCCCCGAGCGCCTAGATCCTCGAGCGCCTAGATCCCCCGAGTGCCCAGGACCCCGCGCTCCTAGCGCAATTCGTGGTGCGTTACCTCGTGCTTCTAGCGCGATTCGTGGTGCGTTTAGCCTGCTCGGGTTAGACTCTCTCTATGACCTACGCCCCGGACTTCCAAACAAAAGTTATGACAATCCTAGGCTCCGCCGTCGCGGTCGGACTTTTAAGTGGCGTGGGCGCGGGGGCCGTCGCCTATTCGGCAACGGAGGTGCCCCAGCGCAGTGAATTTAGTGTTTCCACGCCCATCCAGCAAGGAATCAACCATGTGGAGGTCCATGATCCGGATAATGTACTCAGTGCTGAGGATGAAGCCCGGCTGCAACGCGACGCGGAAAGAATCAAGGCTCCCGAGGTAGTACAGCAGCTGCACTACCTGGTCTTTGCGCACAATCACGATAATGTCAATGACTCGGTTGAGGAATACTTGCGCGACAATCACCCGCAACTCGTCGGGGATGAGTCATTTGCCGAAGGCACACTATTCGTTGGTGTTGGCCTGGACCCACGCCAAGCGTTCGTCTTTGCCGGTGAAGATGTTGCTGCACTGTTGTCGCTGCATAAAGGCCACCACTTGGAAACCGCAATTGATGCCATCAAACCCGGGGTCAAAGACAACAACATCCCCGCTGGCCTCTTCGCGGGCGCAGTTGCGGCCACGAATACCGAAGAACTTGCGCAGTCCCGGTATCAGGACGCGTTAAACTCTCGAACCGGGACCGTGGCGGCTGCCGGTCTAGGAACTGGTGGTACTGCGTTCGCTGGCGTTGCCGGAGCAGGCTTCTATCGCCGCAACCGCAGGAAGAAACTCGCCCAGGCACGCGAGGACTTGGCCTTCATTACTCGCGAATACGGAGAGTTGGCGCAGCGTCTTGACGCCATTGACATCCGTGCCAATTCTTTGACTTCTCCCCTTGCACACGCGACCATGCGCGCGGAATGGGAAGATGTCCGAGACAGGTTTCTTAACCTTCACCAGCAGGTCGACGCCTATGGAGGGCTGACGGCCTCGGATGACCCCAAGAAAATTCTGGCTGAGACCGACCGTATCCAAGAGGCCGCTGACACCACCCGGCAATTGTCTTATGCAGAGGACAACATTGACAGGATTTTCCGCATAGAGCACGGTGACCCTGAGGTGCGAGCTCGCGAAGTCAGCGATCTCCGCGCTGACATTATGGAAGCAGAAGCCAGCGTGGACAATACTGACTCCGGGCTGTACCGCAGCCTCGCCGCCGCCCGCGCAGAAGCCGATAAGCTTGTGGCGCAACCGGATTCTCCAGATTTCTTGGACCGTTACACTCAGCTGCTCAAGGACTACCACACCGCATTAACGGTGCTAAAGAAAAAGCAGATGAGCGAGGTGGAAGATACCAACGAATTGCATCAGCCAACCCTCTACGAGTCTGACTATCGCGCAGGCTATGGATATATGGGATTCGTCCCATTCTGGACTCTCGACAGCTGGCACAATTCCAATCTTGAAGCGGCTCAGTCCAGCACGAGCAGCAGCTCAGTCAATAGTGGATTTAGCTCTGGCTTCTCCGGGGCAGGTGGATCCTCAAGTTTCTAAGGAGCTCCAGCAGCGCGGGCAGATACCAGCAGTTTTGGCAGTGCCGCGAAGACTCCCACGGCTTCGGCGCAAGGAAATCGCCTGGCTATAGGGATTTTCCCCTATACCGAACCAAAGCGAACATGCCTAGTAGTCCTATGGACAGTGTCAACCAGTAGATGAAGCTAGCATTGTTGGTCGCAAGCGTCTTTACGCACAGAGATCCCATTGCTGCACCAGTTGACTCGCCGATAGCGCTTGAAATCTGTCGCAGGTTGACAGAGGTCACGCGTTCCGTGGGGAGTCCACCGATTACCGTGTCAAGCCCTGGGACAAACACCACTTCTGCGATGGTGAAGAGAAGAAGCGCAGCAAAAATAAGGTATACGTACCACTGCGAAAGCCCGATTATTGCCATCGCGAATGCGATGAGTGGTACGCAGTGCAAGTTCAGTGCATTGCAAGAGCTACCGGCCTTTAGGCGATTCTCCACGAACCGTGAAGCAACCGGCTGAGCAGCAACGGCCACCAGTGCTGCTGTAGAAAACGTCAATCCTATGAATGATGGGCTGGTAGCAAGTTGTGTGAGGTACACCGGCACCGCTGTGTAGATACTGCCGTATGCACTCCAGAGAACCAGGCTTACGAGGAAAAAGTAACGAACCTCTTTGTGTTTCAATGAATTGACTAAAGCCTTTGCCCAGGAGGATCGCTTTTCGGTTGCGTCAGTGTGAACTTGACTCGCCCCGGGATTGTGAGAGTGGGTGTTTAAGCCGCTTGGGCTTCTGATTGCTCCCTGTTGGGATTGGTGAGACGGTACCACATTTCGTGTTCCTTTGGTGGAATGTAGTCAATGGATCCGTGTAGTCGGTCGGTGTTGTACCAACTCACCCAGCTCGCGGTGGCTGCTTCGACTTCCTGCCAGTTGCTCCACTTACGGCCTTCGAAATCAATCTCCTCACTCTTATACAGGCCAATGGTGGACTCCATAAGCCCGTTGTCGTAGGCATCGCCGACAGTTCCGATAGAACCAGTCATTCCTTCCCGGGCTATGAGCCCGCGCAGCTCGGCACTGGTGTACTGCGAGCCTGCATCCGAATGATGGATGACTCCTACCGGGCTAAAGTTTGGGTCTTCGCGGCTGCGAAGGCTAATAGCTTGGCGCAGCGCGCTGAGGATAAACTCAGTGGTCTTTGACTCGGCAACGCTATAGCCCAGTATCCTGCGCGAATACACGTCGGTGACAAACGCAACGTAGCAAAAGCCCTGCTTGGTGTAGACATAGGTAAAATCTGCCACCCACCACTGATCCGGGCGTTCTACGCTTTCCCAGGCTCGTTTGCAGTGATCGGCAAACCGGGGATTGTTCGGGTTGGCCACTGTCGTGCGCGTGGATTTACGCCGCAGCACACCACTAATGCCCAACAGGGTCATCAAGCGATTGACTTTCTCCCGACCAATGTCCCATCCAGCCCGCTTGGCTGCCTTCCACAGCTTGCGACGCCCGTAGACCCGCCGATTAGCAACCCACAGGTCGTAGAGCCGGTTTGCCTCGTATGCTTCGTCAAGCTCGGCATCGGTAGGACCGAAATTTCGTGCCTGATACCGGTAATAGGTAGCAGGAGAAATCTGGTACTGATGCTCGTTGAGGACCTGGCACATCCGCTCGATGGAATAAAGGTGCCGGTGAGCATGGAGAAACTCCACGACTATTTTTGTTTGCGGTCGAGCTCCGCCTGGGCGAAAAAAGCCGAGGCCAACCTCAAGATCTCGTTGGCCTCTGTCAGCTGCTTGACTTCCTTGCGCAACCGGGCAATCTCGGCGTCCTTGTCCTGCTCGGCAGCAAGCGAGGAAGCCGCTGCTTCCTTCTCGGCTTTCAGGATCCAGTTATTCAGTGTCGCCGGGTTGATATCCAGCATCCCACCGATCTTGCGGCGCGCCCCAATCTTCGTCGCGCCCTCCTCGGCAACCGCCTCGTAGTACAAGCGCAGCGCACGGTCCTTGGTCTCTTGATCAAACCTCATAGTGCCCATGGGCCCCATTATCTCCTATTTAGCTCGTGCACTCTCACACCCCCAGGACGCCTCAACTCGGTTGGAGAACCACTCGGGGTAGAGTAACCAGGCAAATATCGCAGCTACTGCATTGAGCATAGAGCAGGTGCAAAAGACCACAGTGTACGCGGTGGACTCGTAAAGCATTGTGCCGAAGAACGGGCCCAGAACTGCGGCGACATTCACACAAAGATTGATACGGGCGAACAAGGCTAGACGCATGCTTGGGTCCTGGATATTGTTGGCAATCGTAAGCCTCGTGAGGAATCCGTTGATGCTAATACCAACCGCGCCAAGGAGTATCCAGCCGCCAACGAGAACAAAAGAGCTGGCTAGGCCAACTACCCCAAAGCCGATGGCAGTAAGTAGAAACGCGGCTACCACGCTCAAACGGGGAGGGAGACGGGCCAAGACATTTGTCAGGAACATGCTTGAGCTTCGGACCGCAGCTACGAACAAGCCGAGTAGTAGACTCACTGACCATGGCGCTCCACCTAAATCGCCGCTGAGGACGAGGGGCAAAAGTGGAGTAATAGCAAAGTATCCGAGATGGCTGAACAGGTACGATATCGCGACTGGCCATTTATCTCTAACGTTCTCGTTCATCCTTTATCTCCCACCGGCGAAGAGGTGCAGACCTCAGGCCTTGTTGTCTTAACGCTGGAGCGTGCCGTCTCCAACCGTTGAATTAAAGTCCCCACCCATCCTAAGCGCGCGCAACAATGACCAGGTTAGAGGTCAAAAATTCTCGCAGTATCGGCACGCGCACCACCCACCACGCCCAGCGGGGGTGGTAGCGCGGGAAACACAGGCTAGCGCAGTGGGTCCGGGCCCAGTGCAGGCCCTCACTGGCAGAGACCGCAAATAATGATTGGCCAAAGACATTCTTGGGCGGGTGGCCATGGGTGCGCGTGTAGCGGTCCCGGGCAAATTCCCCGCCAATGTAGTGTTGCCACAGCCCGGTCTCATGGCCCCCGAAGGGCCCCAACCACACCGTGTAGCTGATGAGCACCAATCCACCGGGCTTAGTTACCCGCAGCATCTCCGCTGCCATATCCCACGGGCGGGCAATGTGCTCAACCACGTTGGAGGAGTAGGTGAAATCAAAGGTGGAATCGGCAAAGGGCAGGCGCGTGCCGTCGCCGCGCACGGCACCAGCCAGCTCAATTCCGGCAGCAGCCATCTCCCCGGCATCAGGTTCCAAGCCCACGTAGCGCGCCCCACGCTGCGCAAAGGCCTGGGCAAAGTACCCCGGACCGCCGCCGACATCGAGCACCAAGGAACCCGGTAAGGATAAGCCGTGGTCGCGTAAGAGGGCATCGGCAAGCTGGGCGGTATCGCGGGCCAAGCCACCATAGAAGATCTCGGGGCGGGTCTGCTCAAAGCGGAAGGAACGCAGCAGCCGCCAGGAGCGGGCCAAGGTGGCCATGGCGCGGGTGTGTTTCATAGACCACTAGGCTAGTAGCTCGACATGAAAATTCTTCTACTGTGCTGGCGCGATACCACCCATCCTCAAGGCGGTGGCTCCGAACGCTACCTGGAGCGCGTAGGGGAGTACCTGGCTGCGCGCGGCCACCAGGTCATTTACCGCACCGCCGGGCACATGAACGGCGCGCGGCGCGAAACCCGTAACGGGGTAACCTACCAGCGCGCCGGCGGAAAATATACCGTATACCCACGGGCACTGGCTGCCCTGTTCACCCGCCGTTTTGGGCGGGTGGACGTGGTGGTTGATACCCAAAACGGCATCCCGTTTTTTGCGCGCTGGGCTACCCGCGCCCCGGTGGTGCTGCTCACGCACCATTGTCACCGCTCCCAGTGGCCCGTGGCGGGCCCGGTGCTCGCCAGGTTGGGGTGGTGGCTGGAGTCGCAGGTTTCCCCGCGTGTTTACCGCAACGCCCCAACCGTGACGGTCTCGCACGGCAGCGCTCAGGATTTGGGCGAGCTGGGCGTGCGGGGCGTGGAGATTATAGAAAACGGCCTGGACCCCATCCCGGCTCACGTCCCGCGTCTGGAGCGCGAGGCTGATATCCACCTGGTCACGCTCTCGCGTCTGGTGCCGCACAAGCAGATTGAGCACGCGATTGACACCGTGGCGCAAATTCCCGGTTCCGTGCTGGATGTGATTGGTTCTGGCTGGTGGGAAGCACAGTTGCGCCAGTACGCTCGCAGCCATGGCATTGCGGACCGAGTGCGCTTTCGCGGCCAGGTGACCGAGGACTATAAGCACGCGTTGCTGGCGCGCGCGGATGTGCACCTGATGCCTTCGCGCAAGGAGGGTTGGGGCCTGGCTGTTATGGAGGCCGCCCAGCACGGGGTGCCGACCGTGGGCTACACCTTTGGCCTGCGCGACTCCGTGCTGCCCGGGCGCACCGGGCTGCTGGTGGCAGACCAGGACCAGTTGGTTGCCGCCACCGCCCAGTTGCTTGCCGATGCCCCCCTCCGTCACCGCCTGGGCCAGGCCGCCCAGCAGTTCAGCGCGCAGTTTAGCTGGGAGTCCACAGGGCAGCGCTGGGAGCAGCTGCTGCGCCGGGTCGCGGGTGTTTAGTTCTGGGCCGTGGTGCCCCTGCTGCTGAGGAACACATGGCGTCTTTCAGGCCTTCGGTGCATTTCTGAATCTCGCCATCCGAGTTCACCGCCCCGGTGAGGTTTCCTTTTTGGGAAAATGCTGCCTCAAGTTGAGGATTATGCGGGCGAATGCCCATATGAAACAGGCGTTAATAATACAAATCAGTAATGCTGCAGCGATGACTATAAGCCAATTTGTGTTTTCGAGCTTAGATTCCTCAGTGGTGAAAAATGTGATGCCCATTGCAATGACGCTGACGATGAACCCGAATGTGGCGAGATACTGTGGCATATTGTTCTTCGGCATATTGTTCTTCATGTTTCCCTCCTTAAGGGTTGTGTTGAGGGACCTTGGTGTTCGGGTGTCGGGTTTAGGGTGGTCGTACTTTGTGAGGCCCTCTGGAGATTGTCGGGTACGGCGGTTGGCGTTGCTCCGGCCGGGCCTTTTCTTTGCGTCAAATTCATCAACAATTATGTGAATTTGAGCCTCACTTTACGCTCATTGTGTGGTAAGTCAAATTTTCACTACGGATAGAAAATTCTGAAATGGAAGCGTCCGTCAGGAAACTTCGCTATCACGTAGTTCACCGCTTAGCCCCGGAACCACCGCGCGCTGCGGGCAGCAGCGCGGGCAGTGCCAGAAGTGGCAGCAGCAACCACAGCAGGCACAATGCCCAAGGCACCGCGGGTGCGGGGGCGCCAGTGCGGGCTACAATCTGGCCATCGATCACCACGGCGCCAATGCCCAGTTGTTCTAGTGCGTCTAGATCGCCGCGGGCCCAGGCGTCCGCCGCGGCCTGGTAGCGCGGGGTGGGCAAGTCCACTATGGTCCCATCCACGTGCAGCTGGCCAGAAGTCAGCTGCGCGGTGGCCTTGGAGTAGGGGTCCACCGCCACCCCGCCGGAGTCCACCTCTACCAGCGTTGGCCGGTCAGGGAAGTACGCCGTATGTCCGTCCAATTGGGCTACCAGCCGGTTATCCACGCCGGTGTCGCGGGGGGAAAGGACGGTGAGGGAGGAGGGGGCATCGGGAAGCTGTAGCGCAACCGCCAGCAGCGCGACCCACAGCCAGCGCCCGCGCAGGGCACCCAGGGCCACCACATAGGCGGGGATGGCCAGGGCCACCAGCTTGTGGCTATCGCGCAGCAAACCCGCAGGTGGGTAGGCCGCCAACAGGGCAGCCAGTTGGTCCTGGGCCAGCCACGCCGCCAGTGCCCCGCCCAGGCCCAGTGCCGCCAGCGTTGCCAGCCGCCAGTCCCAGGCGCGCGCGCCACGCACCACGCACACCGCCACTACTAGACCAAAAAGCGCGAACCCCGCCTGGCGGGAGGCCGGTATGGCCGCGGCATTCCACAACCCGCCCAGGCTGACCAGCGCCCCGAGTGTGCCCACCCCGGCCTCTGCGCGCGGGGCAAAGGCCGCCACCGCAGCGTGCGGGTCACTGGCAATCTCCCCGCCAGCCAGCAGCGACGGCCACAACCACGGCAAGCAACACAGCATGCCGATACCCGCCGTAGCCCACCGATGCCCCCGCCCACACAGCAGCGCCACCCCCAGCGCCAACAAGGCCCCGCTGGGAGTCAGCGAGGCCAACCATAGCGCCGCCCACATCACCCACGGCTGGCCCTGACGCCCAGCGGCGCAGATAAGCGGCAGCAGCCACGCGGCTACGGCCAGCGACCATTGTCCTTGCAGCAGGCGCTCGACCACGAAGGGATTGCACACTGCAAACGCCATGGCCACCGCCGGGCTGGTGGTGGACAGCCACCACGCACCCACCGCGGCACCCGTCGCCGCAACCACCATGATGGCGCGGAAAGCCCAGGTAGCGGGCATGGCCAGGGATATCAGCGCTAAGGCGCCGTCTTGGGGCGTGGCCCGGGCGGGCAGATCCCCGCCCCCAAAGTTAGCGGGGGTGAACTCCATGTGGTGCAGCACCACCATGTCACGCCATAAAAACTCCCCGGGGGCCAGGAATGGCCAGCACACCGCCAGAACCAGCGCCGCCGCCCACAGTGCCAGCAGCACCCGCGCAGCTGTTAGTGCCCGCGTTGTACCCCGGCCCATGGTCCGGCCCCGCCGCGTGCCCGTCCCTGCGCCCACTTAGCCGCGCCGCCGGACAAAACGCACAGCAGCTACAACCAACAACAACACCGCCAGGGCGCGCGCCAGCCAGCTAAACAGCCCCATGGCCTTGTGCAAGCGCACGGTGGGGCGCACGTAATCCAGTGCCGCGGCGCGGGTGGAGTCATCCCAGCGCAGTGCGGAGACAAAAATGGCCCGGTGGACGGGATCCACGCTGCGGTCGGCGGCCTGGCCGGCATCGGTAGCAAAGACCATATAGACGTCGATGCTCGAGTCCACAATAGTGCCCGTAGCCGGGTCCACCGCCAGGTCACGGCTTAAAGAATAATAGGGATTAAGCTCTACCGGCTGCTCCGGCGCCAACTGGAAGTGCTCCAGCTCCTCCGGGGTGTAGAACTCCTTGGCAGGGCCTTTTTTGGATAGGGCATTGGGCAGCATGGACACGTCTAATTCTGCAGAACCCTGCTGGAGCCGCTGCAGCATCTCTATAGTGGGAACAGCCTCAAGTTCTTGGTGGAAGAGGTAGACGTCTACGCCGTCGCGGGTTTCTGAGTCCACATAGTCCACCGGGGCGGAGTCCTGGGTCAGTGGCTCATAAAACGGGTAGCTGCGCTGCTCCGTATCTGCGGGGAAGAAATACTGCAGGCCCTCGCGCGGGGCGCCAAGGGCGCGAAATCCTGTGTTCATCCCCGGCACCTTGACCGTTTGATACGCCTGGAAGTCATTATCCGGGTAGGTAGACTCCCGGGAGAGCACCACGGAATCCGTCATTGTCGCATAAGGGGTGGTGGGATTATCGACGTCAATGAGCTTTAATATCGCATCTGCCGTTGCTACCGCATCCGAGCGCTCATTGGCAGAGGTAGTCACCTGCTGTTCGACCTTCAAGGTGATGTGCTGGGCGTCTTCTTGCGCGTGGTCCAGGATCAGCGCTGGCGCCGGAGCGTAAGTGGCGGTGTAGCTGCGGTTGGTGGAGAGCCGAATGCTGCTATCTAACACCAGCGCCGGGACGGCCACTGCTAGCACTAATGCGGCGATGGCAGCAGCCACCAACCACAGGAGGGGGTCACGGGTGCGAGCGAACATGTACCATTCCTTTTGACAGACAGCCACAACTGTAGGGGTAGGTTTATGCGATGGCCATAACTTTACCGCAGCACCTGCCTGCCCTGGACGGGTTGCGCGCGGTGGCAGCCCTGGGGGTGATGGTCACGCACGTCTCCTTCCAGACCGCCACCGGCTGGGCCTGGGCGGAGCGCCTGGATTACTGCGTGGCGGTGTTCTTTATGCTCAGCGCGTTTGTGCTGTGGCGTCGCGGCCCGCAGGCCTACGTGGGCCCTGCTGCTGGGCGTTATGCCCGCGCCCGCATTGCCCGCCTGGCCCCCGGCTACCTGGTGTGCGTGGCCGTGGTGCTGACCCTGTTGCCAGGCGCGCACTTTAGCGCCATTCAGGTGGCCAGCAATCTCACAGCCACCCAAATCTATGTTGCCGATGGCCTGGCCCCCGGCCTTACCCACCTGTGGTCTTTGTGCGTGGAGTTTGCTTTCTATGCCTTTCTGCCCGCCGCGGCGTGGCTGCTGCGTGCCCGGCCCCGGCCCACGCGCATCCTGTGGATCGCCGCGGTTGGCGTGGCCAGCCTCGCCTGGGGCTGGCTGGTGTACCCGTGGGAGCAGGTTACTGAGGTCAACGTGCAGATTTTCCCGCCCGCCTACGGTTGGTGGTTTGCCCTGGGCATGCTGGCTGCAGAGGCCGAGCCACGCATGCGCCCATGGCTTAGCGCCGGTGGTGCCCGCAGCCGACGTGCCCTAGTCTGCCGATGCCTCGGTTGGTCCCTCGCCGCCGCCTCCATCTGGTTGGCTAGCCGCGAGTGGTTTGGCCCCCAGGGCCTTGAGCATCCCAGCCCTGCGGAGTTTGCTCGCCGTATTGCCGTGGGCGGGGTGTGCGCGGCCGCGGTGGTGCTTCCCTATGCCTGGGGTGCGGGCAGTCGCCTGCTGGAATCCCGCCTGCTGCAAGTACTAGGCCGCTGGTCCTATGCGATTTTCCTGTGGCACGTGGCGGTGCTGTGGGTGGCCTTCCCCTTGCTGGGCATGGCGCCGTTTCAGGGCGGGTTCTTCCGCGTGGGTGCGCTCACGCTTGCCGGCACCCTGGTGGTCGCCGTGCTGAGCTATTCCTGGGTGGAGGCCCCGGCCCAGGCCTGGCTGCGCGCCGACAAATTACGCTACGGCAAGCTGCGCGCCGGGGCCTCGCTCGTTGGGGCCACGCTCGCCGGGACTTCACACGCAGGGATGGAGCGAACCGCCAGCGTGCCCAACGCCGCGGCGCAGAGAAAGGCCAGTAGCCAGGAGTCCCCGGCGTAAGTGGCCGCAGGCCACGGCGCGCGTGCCAACATGGCTTGGGCGGCTGCCACCAGCCCGGCCGCTAACCACGGTCCGGGCAAGGAGGTATAGCGCGTGGCCGCCCAGCCCGCCGCCACTCCTCCCAGGCCCACCGGCCCTAGCGCCGCCCCGGCCAGTCCGAAGAGCACCAGCTTGCCTGTGCCGCCGCTGCCTGCCCAGCACTCCAGCTCAGAGTCCAGCCCGATGTCCGACGCATCGCCCGGCCCAGCGTCCTGCAGCGAGTCCTGCCCGGCCTCACCCCGACGGGAAGCACGCACCCGGCCGTCCCGCCGCAACAACCACAGGCAACCAGCCACGGTTAGCCCGCCTAGTACCGCGCCAATGCCCAAGCTTGCACGGAAGGTATCAGTGGCGGCAAAGCGCAGCTCAAAGGTACCTGCGGCGCCGGGGGGAAGGGCAAAGGCTTGGGAGGAGGCATCGGCAAGCACGGGCTCCAAACGCTGCCCATCCAGGTAGCCTTCCACACCCGGGTTGAAAGCGCGGCCTGTGTAGAGGGTGCGGGGGCCGGGCGCGGGCGGGATCTGGGCGTCGGTGGGGGTAAAGGTGCCGTAGGGCAGGGCGTTGACGTCGCGCAGCCACACCTGGCGCGCCCGGGTGCGCAGCTGGTGGGCGCCGGGGGCAAGCTGCAAGCTCTGGCCGGGGGAATACTCCTGGCCGTCGATGCTCACCGTCCGGTCGGCCTCCACCCGCACAGTCAGCGCGTGCGGCTGCTGCCACGCCCGGCGCAGCACCGTGGTATCTACCAGCTCCTGCTGGAAGAAGAACTCCCGGGCGTGGTCGGTGACCTCCGGCAGAGTGACTATCCGCTCGATGGGCGCCCCACGCACCTGCGCGTGCACAATGCCTACCGGCTGGGTCAGCTCAATGCGCACCGCAGCGGCCTGCCCGCCGGGTATGCGCACGGTGTGCAGGGTGCCTGCGGTGGTATCTAGCTCCACGGCGGCGTCCCCATTATGCACGCGCACCGTTGTGTCCTTAGTGGTTTGCAGCTCTAACTGGGCGCGGGCGGGGTAGGGGTTATCGGGGCGCAGCTCCAGCCAGGAGTTGCGCTCGCCGGGAGCAGGCCACCAGGCGGTGGCGTCCTCGCCGTCGACAGCGGCCGTAACAGAGCGGGAGGGGGTGGCGCCGCCGAACGCGGAGGCATCGGCAGCCGAAGAAGACGCCGCCACGTGCCCGCCGCTTTCTGCCACCTGCACCGGGGTGCCCACGGAGGCGTAGTCGGGCTGGCGGTTGCGCACATGGGTGGTATCTGCAGGCGCCAAGGGCGCTGAGACCGGGCCGTCCAAAGTGCCATAATTGCGCTCCACCCGCAGCGGGGTATCCGTGACCACCTGGGCACCGGCCCCAGCCGGGACCAACTCCAGGGGCGCGGCGGGCAAAAACGCCGCCACCTCCCCGCCGCCGGCCACCCGCACCGGGGCAGCGTCACTGAGCAGATACTGCGGCTGGGACTCCAGCAGCACCACGTCGATGGGCCCAAAGCTGTGCCACTGGCCCTGCAGATTGGCCAGCGCCCGGTGGGAGTCCACGCCATCCTTAATCAGCACCGCACCAATACCCATGCGCTCCAACCCCGCGGCCTGGCCCCGCGACAGGGCGGCCATGGCGCCGTCCAAGCCCCGGATGGACTCCGGGGGCACTAGCGGGATGGCATCGCGCACCGCCCACGGCACCTCCAACAGGGGTTGGGCGGGCTCGTCGCGCGTCCACCCCCAGTCTGCCCGGGCGAAGGACTCCGGCGGGTAGAGCAGCGTGCGGGTGCCCTGGGCATGGGTGTTGAGGAAATCCGCGGCGTCCTGCCAATACTGCGGCACCTGCTCATAGGCCCCGCGCGGCAGCAGTTGCCCCGTCCACGCTGGGCTTGCCGATGCCCCCACCAACACCACCAGCGCCACCGCCGCGCTGCGGTAGCGGGAGTGGTGGGCGCCAAGCCGGGCGTGGAGGGCGGCACCCACCGCGCCGACGCCGAGTGCCAACGGCAGGCGCACTAGCGGATCAAACTTGTGCACGTTGCGCATAAACGCGCCCGGGCCATCCAGGAAGTCCAGGTAGAACCCATAGCGCATCCCCATGACAGCCAAGCCGACCAACAGCATATAGGTCCACATCCGCGACAGACGGTGCAACCCAGCCACCCCCACTGCCGCCACCAACCCGGTGAGCAGAACAAAAGTCGGTTCCGTGGCCAGCAGCGTGCCCGCCAGGCGTTCATTGTCCACAAATGGTGCCCAACTGGTGGCCCCGCGCAGAATCTCTGCGGGATTGAGCCAGCGAGTGGTCACGAAGGCGGACTCAATGTAGTCCGTAAACGGCGGGGAGTAGCGACCCAAAATCATCAGCGGGCCAATCCACCACAGGCTCACCAACGCGCAACCCGCGAGCCAGGCGGCTAGCGCATTCCACGCGCGCCGATAAACCAGCACCACCAGCGCGGGCACACACGCCGCCAGCGTGGCGGTGGCATTGACCGCACCCATCAAAGCCACCGGCAACACCATGGCTGCTACTGGCGCTGCCAGCGAGGTCGCTGCGGACCAGCGGGACTGGCGGGGGTTGGTGTGCCTGCCGTATTGGCCGGTTGCGGGGCCTCGGCGGCTGTTGGTGTGCGAGCCGAGCCGCGGATCCAGCGCAGCCCACACCACCCACGGTGCCAGCATGGTTGGCCACGTTTCAGAAGAAATCGCAGTAAGCGTGCTCAGCGTGCGCGGCGACAGGACAAAAGCCCCCGCAGCAAGCACCGCCCACGCGCCGGGCAGCCCGGTCTGGTTGGGCAGCCCGGTCTGGTTGGGCAGCCCGGCCTGGTTGGGCAGCCCGGTCTGGTTGGGCAGCACCACGACCACGACGCGCCGGGCTAGGGCCAGCGCCCCGGAGTAGCCCACCCCGAGAACCACGGTCCACCACAGCCGTTGGGCTATCCAATCCGGAAGCGGCTCGGTGAGTAGGAAAAATGCGCCATGGGGGAAGAGGTAGCCGTAAGCCTGATTTTGAAGCTGGCCCAGGGTGAAGATGTCGGTGTAAGGAGTAAGCGCCCGGGCAAGGAAGGCACCCGGGTTCGCGGTGAGGTCATGTTTGGTATCGGCGGCTACCAGGCCGAAGGGCTGCAAAAAGGCCAGCAGCCCGAGCACCACCCATCCGGCAGCGTGTGCGCCCCACCTGCCAACCGGTGCAGCATCAGGTGCTGCACCGCTAGTCGCTGGTGCCCCGCCAGTCCCTGGTGCCCCGCGTGAGCCCACGCGCACTAGTTGCGGGAGCCGTACTCGGGCCCGCCCAAGAGGGCATCGTCAGCAGAGACAGCTTGGGAGGGCGGGACGGTGTTGTGACCGCTGAACTGGGCAATGCCCACCACGGCCACCACGCCCAAGGCAATGCCCACTACAGCGGAGCCCAGCGCGGGGCTCAAGGAGCGCTTGCTTAACCGGGCGCTGTCTGCGCGCTGCGGTGCGGGTTCCGTCTCGTGTGCCATAGCCTCACATCCTAACAGCAGTCCAGGGCATTTACCCCGGCTTGGCTCAAGTCACGTGATTTTTGTGACTGAGCCGCCCCGGGGTCGATGGGACAGAGTCTACTTGTCGAATTCGCCGGATAGTTTCTTCGACAGGTAGCCCGCAAGTGGCTGCGTTTTCCCAGTTCGTGAAATGAGGCAACCTCTACTTGTCGAATTCGCCGGATAGTTTCTTCGACAGGTAGCGCATGGGGTAGATGTGGTTTGGACGGATGTGGTTTGGACGGATGAGGCTTGGGCGGGTGGGGCGGTGCGGAGAATTGGCGAAGACGTGAAGCGGCAGCCACCGGCGCAAGCATCCGCGGGCCGGATACCGGGCCCAAATATCGGACCCAACCTGCTGGCACCAGCCATGCACCCGGCAGTCTGGCCTTAAGACTCCTCGAAGTACTCGGGCTCTTCCTCTTCGTCTTCCTCCAGCTCCGGTGGCACGATGAACACCGGTAGGCCACTGGCACGCACAATCTGGTCCGCGGTAGAGGAGTTCCACCAGGCCCGGAACCCGGACAGCGCGCGGGTGCCGGTGACGATGACATCTACGTCGAGCTCCCGGGCGGCATCGACAATGGCAGAGGCAATGGTGGTGGAAGCCTCCACCAGGTGGGCTCGCCCAGCCAGGCCCAGGGACTGGGCGACCTCCACGCCGCGCCGACAGAGCTTCAGCGCTTCAGCCTGAGCGGGATCCTCCGCGGCGGCCTCAGCGTCGAGCACAGTTTGGTGGACACCGGTGCGGCTGACAGTGCGCGCTGCTTGGCGGGCCACGGGCTCCCAGGCGGTGAGGATTTCTACCGTGGTCGGCCGCAGCAGCCGGGCGGCGTGCTCCAGAGCACGAGCGGCGCGCGGGGAGCCATCGAAAGCGATCAGCATGGTTTGACCATTACTCATGGGTTCTCATCCTAACCCTTTCCGCCAGCTGCGTGCGCCACCCCGTCCGCCAGCAGTGCGCCACCCGTGCGCCAGCCATGAGCTAGTCCTGCGCGCCAGGTGCAAAAGCTGGCGGCCACACGCCTACCCGGCACGTCCGGCCTTGAGTGGTCTTCTGCGTGCGCGTGCGGCACACTGTAAACGGTGAAGGCGTTGATGAGGGTGTGCACCGGGTTGGCAGCAGCCAGCGCGGTGTTGTGCGCCTGCGCGCCGGATGCGGCGCAGTCTTCCCGGGAGTCCGCAACCCCCGCTGCTGCGACGCCGACTGCGTCCCCAACGTCGGCCGCCACACAGAACGCCCACAACGCGCAGAACAACCAGAGCAGCCAGAACACCCGAAACACCCAGAACAGCCCGAGTAGCAAATCCGCCGCGACCCCCGCCCCGGCATTTACCCTGCGCCCCGAAGTCCCGGCGCAGGACCGCCGCGCTGCCGCGGCCTCTTTGCTCTTCCCCGGAGTAAGCAACTTTGACGATGCCCTGCACAAACTCAACGCCGGTGTAGGCGGCATCTTCATTACCAGCTGGGCAGACCCGGCGCTGCTGACAGAACCAGGGCGCGATATTCACGCCCTGCGCCAGCTGGTGGGCCGGCCCTTCCACGTAGCCATCGACTTCGAGGGCGGGCGCGTGCAACGCTTCTCTGAGATCCTGGGTACCTACCCCTCCCCGCAGGCCCTGGCGGCGGGCACCCCGCAGCAGGTGGAAGCCACTGCGTACGACATTGGTACGCGCCTGCACGCCCACGGTATCGATGTCAACTTTGCCCCGGTGCTTGACGTCGATGGCGCTGGGTTGGAAGTGGTGGGGGACCGCTCCTTCTCCCCGGACCCGCAGCGCGCGGGCGAGTACGGCATGGCCTTTGCCCGGGGGCTAGAAAACGCCGGCGTGGGGGCGGTGTTTAAGCACTACCCGGGCCATGGGAGGGCATCGGGAGACACGCACACAGGCACCGCTATTACCCCGCACCTGGCAGAAATGACGGGCTTTGACCTGGTGCCCTGGCGCACCGCCTTGGCCGGGGAGCCGCGCGCGGATGTGATGGTGGGCCACATGGTGGTCCCCGGTCTGGGCGATGGCACCACCCCCGCCAGCCTTAACCCGCACGCCTACGGGCTGCTGCGCAACCACGATGGGTTTAGAAACCTGGCCTATACCGATGACCTGACGGGCATGCGCGCCATTACAGACCATTACACCCCGGCGCAGGCGGTGGTGGCGGCCATTGCCGCCGGAGCGGACCAGGCGCTATGGTCCACGGCGGTAGACATTGATAGCGTGATTGACCAGGTAGTTGCCGCTGTGGAGGAGGGGCGCATCCACCCGCAACGCTTCGCCGCCGCGGTCGAGCGGGTGCGTGCAGACCAAGGGCTGCATCCCAACCCCTAACAGCCAGCTAACAATTTCCTGAGCCTGGGCGATAGTGTGGGTATTGTGAAAAATGTTACCGGCAAGCAGGGTTGGGTTATCTCCCTTGGGATCCTGATGGGGCTTATCGTTTTGGCGGGAGTGGCCTATGCCATGGACGTGGCCGCGCACCAGGGCAAGGTCCCGCGCGGAGTCAGCGTGGGTGGGGTAGACATTTCCACCATGGACCGTGAGGCCGCAGTAGCAAAGCTCTCCACAGAGCTTGCCGATGTCGCCTCCCGTCCCGTCAGCGTCCAGGCCGGGGCCCGCCAGTCCAGCTTCGTGCCTGCCGATGCCGGCCTTTCCCCCAACTTTGCTGCCGCCGTGGCGGGCATTCCAGATGAGTCGCTCAATCCCTTTACCCGGCTAGCTAGCCTGGTGCGCCCGCTAAGCGAACACGCGGTGGCTTTCGATATTGATGCCGCGGCGTTTGCCACCGCGATGGACCGCGTGGAAGACGAACTAACCACCGCCCCTAAGGACGGGGACCTGGACGTGACCCCGGATGGCTTCAACGTCACCGAGCCGGTATTAGGCCAGTCCGTGGAGCGCGCCGAATTGGACCAAGCGGTCCAAGACCAGTGGCTGGATCCTGCTGGTGTCAAGGTGGATGCCACCGAAGTAGAACCGGCCGTCAACACGGAAGCCATCGAGTCCATGCGCAAAGGCCCGGCCGCCCAAGCGCTAGACAAAGACATCGTGGTTCACGGCCGCGAAGGGGTAGACGCCGTGCTAGACCGCGCCGCCCGCGCGGAGTTTGTCTCTATCGCCCGCGAAGACGGCGCCCTGCACTTAAACGTCGATGTCCAGCGCGCCCGGGAACTGCTGGCGGAAGGTTTGGCGGCATCGGAAGTCCAAGGCACCAACGCCAAACTCAGCTTCGCTGGCGGCACCCGCCAAGTCACCCCCTCCGTCGATGGCACCGTGGTGGACTGGGACAAGACCCTCGAAGGGTTTGAAGACCGCGTGCGCGGCATAGGCGGGGCCGAGCGCGAGTTCGCCGCAGAGTACAAGCCGGAACCGGCCACCTTCACCACCGAAATGGCGCAGAATGCCACCTTTGACCAAGTGGTGGGGGAGTTTACTACCTCGGGCTATTCGGCGGCATCGGGAGAAAACATCCGCATTGTCGCCCAGACCGTCAACGGCGCCATTGTTGGGCCTGGGGAGACTTTCTCCCTCAACGGTTACACCGGCCCGCGCGGCACCGCCCAAGGCTACGTGGAATCCGGTGTGATCATCGACGGGCGCGGCGGCACCGCAGTTGGCGGTGGCATCTCCCAATTCGCCACCACCCTCTACAATGCCGCCTACTTCGCCGGCATGGACGACGCCGGCCACACCGCGCACAGCTACTACATCTCCCGCTACCCCGCCGGGCGCGAAGCCACCGTCTACGAGGGCGCCATAGACCTGCGCTTTACCAACTCCTCCCCGCACCCTGTGCGCATTGACACCATCTTCGGCAGCGGCGAAATCACCGTCCGCCTCATGGGCGTTAAGACCGTCAACGTGGAGTCCACCAACAACGGCCGCTGGGCCCACACCCAGCCCACCCGCAAGCAGGTCTCTGGCCCCAACTGCCAGCCATCCGGCGGCGCGCCGGGCTTTACCACCTCAGATACCCGCACCATCCGGGATCTTTCCGGTAACGTGCTGCGACAAGAAACCCAAACCACCGTCTACGATCCGCAGCCGATAGTCAGCTGCGGCTAGCCCCTGGCTTGCTCGCCCTGGCGCCGGGTCCGCCGTGACCGAGCCTGTGGTCGGGATAGTCATCGTGGTGGTCGCCGCGACCGTGCCGGTGGTCGGGGTGGTCGCCGCAACCGTGCCGGTGGCCGGGGTGGTGTCCAGGATGGTCGGTGGCTTCAGCATCGGCAATAATGTGGCGCAGCAGCCGTGCTAGTTCCTGCTGCTCGCGGGGGCTCAATGCTCCGAAGAGCTCCTGAGAAATCTCCGCGCGCTTGGCGCGGGTGGCGGCCAGATACTTGCGCCCAGCGGCGGTAATGCTGACCACCTTGGCGCGCCGATCCTGGGGGTCAGGGCCAGTGGCTACCAGGTTTTCTGCCACCAGGGCATCAACAACGGCGGTGGCGGCGCGGGGGGTGATGCGCAGGGCATCGGCAAGCTGACCTGGCCGAAGGGGGCCGTGGGAGATGACGCCGAGTGCACGGTGCTGGTGCGGGGCCAAAGGGAGCTGGCGGCTGCGGCGGCGCAGAATGTGGCTCACACGCACGGTGAGCTCGCCCAATTCGGCGCTGAGCGGGGCAGTGTCTTTCACGGTGGACAGCCTAGCAGAAGTATTGTACTTTGAACATGGTGAAGTTAGTACAGTAATCTGCGGGGCGTGCCCATGTCGCACACTGTGGCCACTGCGCCTAGCAACGCATAGCGCACGCAGCTGTGCACCCTGCGCCTAGCTGCGCCCAACCGCGCCCCGTACAAACCAAAGGAGGCCATCATGCACCCCGGAGGACCCCCACCCGGCCCCGCGACCAAGGACCGCGCAGACGTCGAACGCCTGCAAGAGCACCCCGTGAGCATGCGCCGCGTCTTCGGCCTCTTTCGCCCGCACGTGCCCACCCTGCTGCTTATCACCGGGCTGATTGTGGCAACCTCGGGGCTAACCGTGGTCCAGCCCTTCTTGGTGCGCCACGCAGTTGATGAGGCCATTCCAGCCCAAGACCTCACCCTGTTGGGCTGGCTGGTGGGAGGCATGGTGGGGCTGGTGGTGCTCACCCAGGGCATCGGCGTGGTGCAAACCTGGCTGTCTACCCTGGTGGGCCAAAAGATTATGCACCGCCTGCGCACGGAGGTCTTTGCTAATGTCCAATCCCAGGCGCTGGCGTTTTTTACCAGCAATCGCGACGGCGAGATTCAATCCCGCCTGACCAATGACATCTCCGGCATGCGTGGCGTGGTCACCACTACCGCCACCTCCATTGCCACCAATGTCACCATGACGGTGGCCACCATCATCGCCATGGTGGCGCTTTCACCCACCTTGTCGCTGCTATCCCTGGTGGTCCTGCCCCCTGCCATTTGGCTCACGCGTCAAACCGCCCTGCTGCGTCGGCGCATCCTGGCCAAACAACAACGCGCCCAGGCGCAGTTGCAGCAGACCATCGCGGAGCACCTTTCGGTCTCCGGCATGCGCCTGAGCAAAACCATGGGCGCCCAGGATCGCGTCTATGCGCAGTTTGCAAAGGTCTCAGAAGAGCTCATTACCCTGGAGCTGGAATCTCAGCTGGCCGGCCGGTGGCGTATGGCGTCCATGCAAATCATTTTCGGCATTATCCCTGCCCTGGTCTACCTGGTGGCCGGGCTGGTGATGGCCCGCGAGCTAGACACCTCCATGACCATCGGCACGCTCATCGCTTTCTCCACCCTGCAAACCCAGCTCTTCCGCCCCGTCACCGGCCTTCTCAACGTTTCTGCCCAGTGGGTGGCCTCCATGGCGCTGTTTAGCCGCATTTTTGAATACTTAGACCTCACCCCGGACCTGCCTGAGCCTACCCAGCCTGCCGATGCCTCCCTAAACTCGCCCTCCCTTACCTTCCGCCAGGTGGGCTACACCTATCCGGGCGCGGACCGGTCAGCCTTGCGCGGCATCGACCTGCATGTGCCCGCCGGAACCACCACCGCACTGGTGGGCCACACCGGTTCTGGCAAGTCCACGGCCGCGATGCTGGCAGCGCGCCTGGCAGACCCCACCGAGGGCACCGTCCTGCTCGGCGGCGTGGACCTGCGGCGGCTTTCTGCCGCTGCGCGCGCCCAGCACATAGGCGTGGTCAGCCAGGAGACCTACCTGCTGCACGCTTCTGTGCGGGAGAATCTGCTGTTCTCTCGTCCCGATGCCACCGATTCCGAACTCTGGGCCGCCCTCCGCCTTGCCCACGTGGACCAGGTCATCGCCGGCCTGCCGGAGGGGCTTGATACCGTGGTGGGCTCGCGCGGCTACCGTTTCTCCGGGGGTGAACAGCAGCGCCTTTCCTTGGCGCGTACTCTCCTGCGTGACCCGGATGTCCTGATTCTCGACGAGGCCACCTCCGCCCTGGACAATGAAACCGAGCGCGCTATCCAGGAGGCCGTCCTGGGCTCCGGCACCACCCGCTTGGTCATCGCCCACCGCCTGTCCACCATCCAAGACGCCGACCAGATTGTGGTGCTTGACGATGGCGCCATCGTCCAACGCGGCACCCACGCCCAGCTGCTGGCCAGCGGCGGCGCCTACGCGGACCTCGTCGCGGCGGCCCAAGCGCGCGACGGTGGCGGTAACGGGGCATCGGCAGACTAGGCCCACTGGCAAGATGCATTGCTGGGTACCGCTGCTGGCACCGGGATAACGACCTGCGAAAACTCTAAAATCCCCCCGGAGCTGCAACTCCATAAATGGGGGGAGTACATAGAATGGTTGAGACCAAAACCATGCCGGACCAGAATAGCACCCCGGCACGGAAACGCCAACGTGGAGCGCGACCCATTCGAAAAAATGGCACCGAGACAGCGGGACGCGGAAGAAATGACAAGCCACGGGCTACAAAAAGCCCCCAGTCTGAGGGCTACCGAAATCCCGATAAACCTGCTGCCAGCTTGCAATTTAGCTACCCCGGCACCCAATACCGCTTAGTACCGGCCCCCCGAAAATAAAGAAAACCCTGCAAGGCGGGGTATACTTCGTGGAGCCGACGACGGGAATCGAACCCGCGCCGTAAGCTTGGGAAGCTCAAGTTCTACCATTAAACTACGTCGGCACTGCGCGCTACTGTTCTGAGCGCTGAGACAACTCTAGCACTTCGAGTACCAGGATTGGCAAACGGCTAGACTGTAGGGGTGCTTCTTTCAGATCGTGACATCCGCGCCGCCATTGATTCTCAACAGTTGGCCATTGAGCCTTATCAGGCGGAGATGGTGCAGCCGTCCTCTATCGATGTGCGGCTGGATAAGTTCTTCCGGGTGTTCAACAACTCCCGTTACACGCACATTGATCCCAAGGAAGAAATGCCGGACTTGACCAGCCTGGTGGAGGTCGAAGACGGGGATGCTTTCGTGCTGCACCCCGGCGAGTTCGTCCTGGGTGCCACATTTGAGAAGTTCACCCTGCCGGCGGATTTGGCCGGCCGCCTGGAGGGCAAGTCTTCGCTGGGGCGGTTGGGGTTGTTGACGCACTCAACGGCTGGCTTTATTGATCCGGGCTTTTGCGGGCATATCACGCTGGAGCTGTCGAATACGGCTAACTTGCCCATCACGCTGTGGCCGGGGATGAAGGTGGGGCAGCTGGCGCTGTTTAGGATGTCTTCGCCGGCGGAAAACCCTTACGGCACCGGCGCGTTGGGCTCAAAATATCAGGGGCAGCGCGGCCCCACGCCCTCGAAGTCGTACCTGAACTTCCGCTAGCTCCTCGCCCGGAGGTCCCCGTATGCACGTGACGGTTATTGGTACTGGTTATTTGGGCGCCACGCATGCGGCTTGCCTGGCGCAGCTGGGCCATCAGGTGCTGGGGCTAGACACGGACGCGCACAAGGTTGCTGCGCTTAATTCCGGGACTCCGCCTTTCTTCGAGCCGGGTTTGCCGGAGCTGCTGCGGCGCAATCTTGCCGCCGGTCGCCTGCAGTTCACCACGGATTATGCCCTCGCTGCGCGGTATGCGAATGTGCATTTCCTGGCGGTGGGCACCCCGCAGCGCCCGGGTTCCTACGCAGCGGATGTCAGCTTCCTGCACGCTGCTATCCGGGCCTTGGCCCCGCACCTGCGCGGGCACCATGTCATCGTTGGGAAGTCCACAGTTCCGGTGGGCACGGCGCAGGCTTTACAAGAGCTTGCCGATACCCTCGCTGCCCCCACCGCCACCATCGAACTGGCTTGGAACCCGGAGTTTCTTCGGGAAGGTCACGCGGTGGCGGACTCGTTGCGCCCGGACCGTATTGTCCTGGGTGTACAGGCTTGCCCCGCGGCTGTCTTGTCGCAACACCCGGCTCCGGAGGCGGCGAAGCCTGCCAAACAACAGCCGGGCCCATCTGCGGATCGGGGATCATTTGCGGAGCCGGCACCGCCAAGTCTCGCCGAGGCTGCCCTGCGCGACATCTACGCTCAAGCCCTCGCGCAGGGCACTGCCTTCCTGGTCACGGACCTGCAGACCGCGGAGCTGGTGAAGGTTTCTGCCAACGCATTTTTAGCGACGAAGATATCCTTCATTAACGCTGTCTCAGAGATTTGTGAGGCCACCGGCGCGGACGTGGTGGCCCTATCGCAGGCGTTGGGGCTGGACCAGCGGATTGGCCCGCACTTTTTGGGCGCCGGCCTGGGCTTTGGCGGTGGGTGTCTGCCTAAGGATATCCGGGCGTTCATGGCGCGTGCAGGCGAGTTGGGCGTGGACCAGGCGTTGACCTTCCTGCGGGAGGTGGACGCGATTAACCAGCGCAGGCGGCAACGGGTGGTGGACTTGGCGCGGGAGGCGTGCGGGGGTGCGGTGCGGGGGCATCGGATAGCTATGCTGGGCTGCGCTTTTAAGCCGAACTCGGACGATGTTCGGGATTCCCCGGCGCTGGCCGTGGCCGGGGCCTTGGCGCTGGCGGGCGCGCAGGTGGCAGTATATGACCCGCAGGGGATGGCCAACGCCGCGCAGGAGTACCCGACCTTGGAGTACGCGGATTGTGCTGCAAGTGCCCTGCGCGGCGCCCACCTGGTTATCTTGGCTACTGAGTGGCAGGAGTTCTGTGACCTGGACCCGCACGCTGCTGCTGGGTGGGTGGCTTGCCCACAGCTTATCGATGCCCGCAATGCCCTCCCCGTCCCCGCATGGCAGGCCGCCGGCTGGACCGTCCGGGCGCTGGGGCGCACCCTGGATTAGCTGCGGGGCCGGGTGGCATCGGCAGACTGGGTGCCGGCGGGAGGGGCATCGGCAGACTGGCGTCGGCGGGAGGGGCATCGGCAGACTGGGCGGGGCGCTACGCCGGGTCGGTCTGACTCACAATGGCGGTGGGGCGACGGTCGGGAACAGTCAGGGCGGCGATGAAGGTGGTGATCGGCACGGTCAGGGTCAGCGCCACCGCGCCCACCCCGGAGCGCAACAGCTCCGTGGCCACCAAATCAGAGGTCAATACCTGGCCCAGGGGCCGCTCGGCGGCGCTAATGAGGATAAGCAGCGGCAGGGTAGCGCCCGTGTAGGAAAGCACAATGGTGTAGACCATAGAACCAATGTGGTCGCGGCCCACCTTCATTGCAGAGACAAAAAGCTGCCCCGGGCGGGCCTTCGGGTCCGCCGCATACAACTCCGTGATGGTGGAGGCCTGCGCAATCGCCACGTCATTGAGCCCACCCAGCGCGCCGATAATGAACCCACACAACAACACCCCCACAATCGACACGGAGGGCAAATACAGCAGCAGCTTCAAATTGTCCTCGGAGCTAAAGCCCTCCAGGCGGGTGGAGTCGATAGTCGCCCACGCCACCAGGGCCGCCAGGGCCAAAGTTGTCAGCGAACCGCCCAAAGCAGACGCCGACTTCCAATTCACTCCGTGGACCAGGGGGATAGCCACCAGCACGATGGTCGCACACGCAACTATGCCCACAAACAACGGCTGGGAGCCTTCAATAAGCGCGGGCAACAAGAAAACAAACACCACGCCCAGGGTGTAGCCCAGTCCTACCAGCGAGCGCACGCCCTGCCAGGCGGCAAAAGCGATGATAATAATCGCAATAATCGCCGCCCACATCCACAGCTCCCCGCTGCGCTGATAGTCCGCAAAGGAATAGCGCACTGTGCCTTCCTCATCGGTGGACTCGGAAAGTAAAATCTCATCGCCTGCTTCCAGCGTGGGGTCTCCAGCCACGCCCCAGAACACCAGCTGCGTGTTGCGGCCAGCATTCTGCCCGGAGGTTAAGGTGATGAAGGAGCGCGCGCAATCGGCAGGCTCCTCGGCGGCGGGGCGCATCGGCGGAGTGTCGAAAGCTAAACCCGTGGCAGGAGAGTGACACAAATTAGAGTCGGTGTACTCCACAGTGCCCGTGACCTGCGGCTGGTTGAGGGCGTAGGTGCGCGTAAACTCCGGGCTTACGTGCTCCTGGGGTTCCGAGCGCGGCCACAGCAACACCAGGCCGGTCAGCGTGGCAATC
Organism: Corynebacterium lizhenjunii; assembly: GCF_011038655.2. Classification (NCBI taxonomy): domain Bacteria; kingdom Bacillati; phylum Actinomycetota; class Actinomycetes; order Mycobacteriales; family Corynebacteriaceae; genus Corynebacterium; species Corynebacterium lizhenjunii. Next base: position 2,365,478 of record NZ_CP064954.1, on the reverse strand, counting down.
AACGCCACGGCCAGCAGGGAAATTAGCCCTATCCGCCAAGGGCTGTGGACCACAACCCCAGCGCGGCGCGGGCGGGAAGACCGGGAAGACGGAGCGGAGTGTTTAGCCATGCACGCCATTGTTCATTATTCGGCGGCATTTGCCCAACCCCGCGCGGGCCTGGCTAGCCGCTGAGCCACCCCGCGCGGGCCTGGCCGATTGGCCGCCCGGGGCCATACCGTGCGGGCCTGGCCGGTTGGCCGCCCGGCTGCGCGCTACTGCTTGTAGCTGACCAAGAAATTGCCCAGGCGCTCAATGGCATTTTCTAGCTGGGAAGCCCACGGCAGCGTGACTACCCGGAAGTGGTCCGGGTGCGGCCAGTTAAAGCCGGTGCCTTGCACCATGAGGATCTTCTCTGCGCGGAGGATGTCCAGCATGAGCTTGGAGTCATCGTGAATCTCATACACCTCCGGGTCCAGCCGCGGGAAGGCATATAGTGCGCCCATGGGCTTGACACAGCTGACGCCGGGGATCTGGTTCAGCTTCTCCCACGCGACGTTGCGCTGTTTGAGTAGGCGCCCGCCTTCGCCGGTGAGCTCATAAATAGACTGCCGCCCACCCAACGCCACCTGAATGGCGTGTTGCGCGGGGACGTTGGGGCACAGGCGCGTGCCGGCCAGCAGATCCAGGCCTTCGATAAATCCCTTGGCGTTGTGCGTTGGCCCGGTGACTACCATCCAGCCTGCCCGGTAGCCGGCCACTCGGTAGGCCTTGGACAAGCCGTTATAGGTTATACATAGCAGGTCCGGGGCTAGGGAGGCGATGGAGGTGTGCTTGGCACCGTCATAGAGGATCCGGTCATAGATTTCATCGGCCAAAATTAGCAGGTCGTTCTCCCGCGCCACCGCAATGATGTCAAGTAGGACCTGCTTGGAATACACCGCACCGGTGGGGTTGTTGGGGTTAATCACCACAATGGCCTTGGTCTTGTCCGTGACCTTGGCGCGAATATCTTCAATGGAGGGGTTCCAGTCGTCTTCTTCGTCGCACAGGTAGTGCACGGGGGTGCCGCCGGCCAGGGAGGTCGCCGCTGTCCACAGGGGGTAATCCGGGGCGGGAATGAGCACCTCGTCGCCGTCGTTAAGCAAGGCCTGGGTGGTCATGGAAATCAGCTCAGACACGCCATTGCCAATATAGACGTCATTGACATCAAAGTGCGGGAAGTTTTCCAGCTCGTAGCGGGTGACAATGGCCCGCCGGGCAGGAATAATGCCCTTAGAGGTCGAATATCCCTGGGAGGTGGGCAGCGCGGCGATCATGTCCCGCATAATCACGTCGGGGGCGTCGAAGCCAAACACCGCCGGGTTGCCGGTGTTGAGCTTGAGTATGGAATGTCCGTCGAGCTCCATGCGCTCGGCCTCTGCGGTTACCTCGCCGCGGATGTCGTACGCAACGCCCTTGAGCTTGTCTGCCTGATCAAAAATGCGTGCCATGGGTGCTTACTATACTCGGCGGTTCAGGCCCGCCCCGCAGCTGTGGTTTAGCCGCTGCGGCACGCGCACCCCGCGCAGGCCTGCGCACGCCCGCAGAACAGCACGCGCCTGCTTAGTGCCCGGAGCTGAACTTTTGGGTGAATTTCTCGCGGGCGAGTTTGAGCGCGTCGCCGGTGAGCTCTCCGGCTTGTTGGCGGCGTTGCGCCCACAGTTGGGATTCGATGGCTTTTTGTTCTGCGCGCTGGTAGGCGGTGGCCGCGGCGATTTCGCGTTGGCGTTGTTTCTCAATCTTGCGGGGGCTGGGCACGTTCCAGGAGTCGGGGCCAATTTTGGCCACGTAGAGCAGGATCCACAGGATGGGAATGCAAAACAGCAGCCCGGTTCCGGTTAGCCCGGCTATGATTCCGGCGCCGCTTGAGGCCGCGACAATCGCCGCGATGGCCCCAAAGAGCAACGCCAGGGTGCCGGTGAGCGCGGTGGCTAACCGCGGTTTCTTGCCTGCAGCACGGGCGCGGTTCACGTCGGCTTGCGAGTAGACCTTGAGCTCGGTGGTGGATTGGGCGGGGATGTCTGCAAACAGGGGCACCAGGTCGCGGCGGGTGGTGGCGCGCATGATGTCATCGGAGCGCTCCTCAAATTCGGCCATGCTCAGCCGCCCTTCGCCCACCGCGCGCGCCAGTTGGTTCATGGCGTCGGTGCGGTCGGCATCAGACAGGCGCAGCGAGTTGCTAAAGGGCGAGGCTCCGTAGTCGTTGGTCACCCGGCCCATTATAGGCGTGCTTAGGAGGATGGTTGCTGACCGTCGCGCAGTTGTTGGGCGTACTCCGCTGCCCGCTCAGCGTCGCGTTCGATTTGTTCTGCTGAGCTTGCCGATACCCCCTCCTGCTCCTCCTTTCCTCCTTCCGCACCCTCACCCGCGTCTGCGTGGGTGTCCGGATCCGGTGTTTCTTCGCTGTTTTCTTCGTTGGGCTTTTCTCCCACCAGGCTGGCTAGGAGCGGGAAGATGGCCACGGTCAGGGCCCCGCCGGCAATGAAGATGGACGACATTTCCTCAGACATAATCCCGGAGTGCACGGCCAAGGTAGTTACTGCCACGATGATTGGCAGGCCGGTGGCGGCGTAAAGAGCCACCTGGGCGCGCTCGCGGGTGGTCTCAATATCGGAGCCAGTGTGGTGGACATTTTCGCGCAGGAACACCGGCACGCCGCGGGTAAACAGGATAAGGATGGGAATGCCCAGGACCTTGAGTGGATTGTCCACGATGACATCCCATTTGATGGACATACCCGAAACCACAAAGAATACGGGGATCAGCATGGAGTAAAACAGCACGTCCAGCCGGTTTTCCAGGCCTTTGTGGAACTCATCGGGAATGATTTGGTTGAGGATTATGCCCGCAGCGAACGCACCCAGCACGATGTCGAGTTCAAAGACGGCGGTTACTGCCATGAGGATGGCCAGTATGAGCACGATCAGCCGCAAAATGGTCTGGTTGGTCGATCCCGCCCCGGAGATAAATGCTTTCTTCACCCAGGGCACCAGCATGCTGATTGCTCGTGGCATCACCGCCACCACTACCGCAATGACCAAGAAAGCCAGCAGGATCAACGCCGTGGCCCACGTGGAGCGAGTTCCCAGCAGCAGGGCCATGGCGGTAATTGGGGCTACCTCGCCGATAGCGCCGTGAATCATTACCGAGTCTCCCACCCGGGTACCCAGCAGTTTTTCTTGTTTGAGCATGGGCGTGATGGTGCCCAACGCCGTTGAGGTCACCGCAATCGCCATGACGATAGCCAGTGGAATATCTTTGGTGATTAACCACGCCCCGGCCACGCACATTACCAGGCAGATAAGCCACGTGGAGGTCGCCGTCGCGGCCTCTTTTGAACGCAGGCTGCTCAGGTTGATTTCAAATCCCGCCAGCAGGAATAGCGCACCTACGCCGAGTTCTTTCAGCATGCCGATACCCGGGTCTCCATGCGCCAAGTCCAACACCGAGGGCCCCAGAATCATGCCAAAGATGATCAGCAGTGCCACAGCGGGCATGCGGTTGCCCGTCATGTATGAAACGAAGGGTGCCAACAACGCGGCACCCATAATCCAGGCGAATGACACCAGCGAGTCGGTGTATTCGGTGGCGCCGGCGGCCAAGACCATGGTCTCAGCCAAATTTAAGGTCTCCATGAGAACGAAATTTTAACCACGACCCCGCCCGTGCTGGTATTTGCGCAGCCCACCCCTTCCCGCTAGGGCGCAGGCGGCGCCGGAGGTGCAGGTGGCGTTGGCGCCGTTGGTGGCGCCGGAGGTGCTGGTGGCGTCGGAGCCGCGGGTGCAGTCGGAGCCGCAGGTGGGGCTGGTGGTGCTGGCGGCGTTGGTGGCGCCGGAGGTGTTGGTGCTGCTGGTGCCGCGGGTGCTGCGGGTGCTGCGGGCGGGGTGGGAGCGGCTGGCACGGTTGGCATGGTTGGCGCGGGTGGCGCAGCGGGGCTCGGAGCTGCGGGTATGGAAGGTGCAGCTGGTGCGGCCGGGGCCGCAGCCGGCGTTGGGGCTGGGGGAGCAGGCGGTGCAGTGGGCGCGGCCGGTGCACTTGGAGCAGGCGCAGCTGGTGCGGTTGGGGCAGGTACAGCCGGAGCTGACGGTGCACTAGGTGCGGCGGCGGCAGGGGCTGCGGGTGGTTTGGGTGCAGCTGGAGCTGACGGTGCACTAGGTGCGGCGGCGGCAGGGGCTGCGGGTGGTTTGGGTGCAGCTGGTGCTGGGCCGGGGGCTACTGGTGTGGGCGGGACTGGGGCCGCAGCTGAGGTTGGGGCTGGGGTTGCAGGGGCGGGGGCATCGGGAAGGGCGGCAGGGCGACGGCGCACAGGGGTGCCCAGGAATGCCTTGGGGCGGGGAGCGGGGAGGGTACCGGCGGCATCGGCAATCGAGTCCCGCAGCATGAGGGCGACGTCATTGACCTTGACCGGGCGGTCGGAGGCACTGGCCAGGGCTTTTACACCGCCGGTGAACATCACGTTGCAGAAGGGGCAGCCGGTGGCGATTTCCTGCGCGCCAGTGGCCAGGGCCTGTTCGGTACGGAAACTGTTTATCCGTGTGCCCAGCTTTTCCTCCATAAACATGCGCGCGCCGCCGGCGCCGCAGCAGAAGGCCTCGTTGCGGGTGCGGTCCATCTCCGCAATCTGCACACCGGTGGCCTCCAGCAGCTCGCGGGGCGGGTCGTAGACCTGGTTGTGTCGGCCCAGGAAGCAGGGATCATGGTAGGTAATCGGCTTGCGGTTTTCCGGGGTCCGCGGCACCGGGACCAGCAGTTTCTCGCGCACCAGGCGGTTGAGCAGCTGGGTGTGGTGGAAGACATCAAAGTGGCCGTCAAAGTCCGGGTACTCATTGCGCAGGGTGTTAAAGCAGTGCGCGCAGGTGGTGATGATTTTGCGCTGGCCGGTGGGGATGCCGTCGAAGGCCTCATTGAGGGTCTCCACATTGGCTTGGGCCATCATCTGGAAGAGGAACTCGTTGCCGGCGCGGCGGGCGGGGTCACCCGTACAGGACTCGCCGGTGGCCAACACACCAAAGTGAACCCCGGCGGTGTGCAGCAATTCCACGGTGGCTTTGGTGGTGGCGCGGGCGGAGTCGTCATAAGCCCCGGCGCAGCCCACCCAGAACAAGTACTCCATTTCAGTGAGGTCGTCTTCACCAATGATGGGCACCTCGATGCCCTCTGCGCGCAGCTCCTCAATCCAACCGCGGCGCTCCGCGGCGTTGCGGCCCCACGGGTTGCCTTTGGTCTCGATGTTCTTAAACAGCCCGGCCAGCTCTGAGGGGAAGTCGGACTCGGCCAGGACTTTGAACCGGCGCAGGTCGGCGATGTGGTCAATGTGCTCAATGTCGGTGGGGCATTGGTCTACGCAGGCGCCGCAGTTGGTGCAGGACCACAAGACGTCATCGTCAATCACACTGGTCATGGCCAAGACGTTGAGCCCGGCGTGGGAGTCGTAATTGTCCACCGCGCCCTGGCGCAGGTCCATAATGAACTTCTTCGGCGATAGTGGCTTGCCGGTATTCCACGCGGGGCATAGGTCCTGGCAGCGCCCGCACTCGGTGCAAGACGTGGCGTCTAGGAGCATCTTCCAGGAGCCCGGCGTGGGGGTGTCCTCCTCCAAATTGGGGGTGGGCAGCGCACCGGTGGCCTTGGCGCCATCGGTGTTGCGCTGGAAGAAGATGTTGAAGAACGCCATGAAGCGGTGCCACATCACGCCCCAGGTGAAGTGACGCGAAATCAGGGCAATAAATACCAAGCCGGTCAGTAGCTTAAACAGCGCCAGCGCGCTAACAAGCGTCGGTGAAGCCGGCAGCAGCTTGGCAATGTGAATGGTCAAAAAATCCGCCCACGCGGAGCCGTGCCCAAACGCCGCAATCCGCGCCGCCTTAACCCCCAGCATGCCCAGGCCTTCGCACAGCACCACGGCTTCGACCAGCAGCGCAGGGGTGCGTTGGGAATTATAGAAGCGCGAGGTGCGCTCGGTGTGCCCCAGGCGGGCGCGCACCACGATGAGCACGCTAATGCCCACCACCGTGGCCAGCCCCAGCACCTCTTCCAGGAAGTGGTAGACCGGCCAGTCCCCCAGCAGCGGCCACCCGCGGTGTGGGGCGAAGGTCTGAATATAGGCCTCAAACCACACCAGGATGCCGAACAAAAAGCCCACCATCACGGCCCAGTGCGCGGCGTTAATAACCGGCCGGCCCTTAAAATGAGTGTGGCCAAAGACCTCCACCAGCACGCGCCGCAGGCGCGCCAGCGGCTGGTTAAAGCGCGGCAGCACAGTGGGGCCGCCGGAGCGGATGAAGGTAAACATCCGGTAGGCGCGGTAGAAGAAGTACCCCCACACCGGCAGGGAGGCGAGGACGGCTATCCAACCCAAAAACATGGAGCTCCTTTTGTTTGGTCTCTAGATAGCCTAAACGGTGTGCCGGTGCTGGCGGGAATGCACCGGTCGTTCGCGGCTAGGCTTCCTCAGCGAATTGGGCCTGGTTGAGGCGGTAGTAGGCGCCCTCGTGGGCGAGCAACTGCGCGTGGGTGCCCTGCTCCACGATGCGGCCTTCTTCCATGACAATAATCAGGTCTGCGTCGCGGATAGTAGACAAACGGTGGGCGATGACAAAGGAGGTTCGTCCCGTGCGCAGAGCGTTCATGGCTTCTTGGATAAGTACCTCGGTGCGGGTGTCCACGGAGGAGGTGGCCTCGTCCAAAATTAGCAAGGCCGGCTGGGACAAAAAGGCACGCGCGATAGTAATCAACTGGCGCTCACCAGCAGAAATCGCGCCACTGTCTTGGTCGATGACGGTGTTGTAGCCATCCGGCAGCACGTGGACAAACCGGTCCACATAGGTGGCCTTAGCTGCGGCAATGACCTCCTCATCACTGGCTTCGAGGCGCCCATAGCGAATGTTGTCCATGATGGTGCCCTTAAACACCAACGCGTCTTGGAGCACCATGCCCATGTGAGAGCGCAGCTCCTGACGGGACATGGAGGAGGTATCGCGCCCATCCAGGTAGATGGCGCCAGAATCAATGTCGTAGAAGCGCATGAGCAAGTTGACCAAGGTGGTTTTACCCGCGCCGGTGGGGCCCACAATCGCCGCTGTTTGCCCTGGTTCGACCCGCAGCGTCAAGTCCTGGATTAGCGGGGTATCCGGCTGGTAGGAGAAATCGACGTTGCGGAACTCCACCAGGCCCTGCGCGCGCTGTTCGCCAGGACCGGCAACCCCGGCGCTGACAACCCCGGCACCGGCAACCCCAGCACCGGCAGATACGGCATCGGCAGGCGAGGCATCGGCAGACTCGGAGGGGGCATCGAGGAACTCGAAGACACGCTCGGCAGAAGCCACGCCGGACTGAACCTGCTGGACCATGCCACCCAGCTGGCCCAGCGGCTGGTTGAACTCGCGGGAGTACTGGATAAAGGCCTGGGCATCACCCAAAGTGAGATGGCCATTAGCCACCCGCAACGCGCCCAACACCGCAATAACCACATACGACAGATAAGAAACGAACTGCATAATCGGCATCATGATGCCCGCCAGGAACTGCGCCAGCGACGCAGAGCGGAAAAGCTGCTCATTATGCTCGTCGAATTGGGCCGTCATCGCGTCCATGCGCCCGAAGATTACCGCCAGGTTATGGCCAGAAAAAGACTCCTCCACCTGGCCATTGAGCAAACCGGTGGACTTCCACTGCTGGGTGAACTGCTTCTGGGAACGCGAGCCAATCACGCCCACCACCAGCGCAGTCAGCGGCAGCGCCAGCAGCGCAACCAACGCCAGCTGCCAGGAGACGCTAAACATCATCACGGTAATGCCGGCCACCATCAGCACGTTGTACAAAATCTGCGACACGGCCTGCTGCAGGGCGGTCTGAATATTATCGGCGTCGTTGGTGGTGCGCGAAAGCAAATCCCCGCGCGAATTGGTGTCAAAATAACTCAGCGGTAGAGAATGCACCTTGGCCTCTATGCGCTGGCGCAGGTCAAAGACCGCGCGCATGACAATCGCGTTGAGCAGGTAACCCTGCCACCACTGGAATAGCGCAGAGACCACGTACATGGCAATGACCACGGCAATCAGGCGTGCTAGGCGCTCAAAATCAATACCGAAGCCGGGGTGTAGCTCCATCGCAGCGGCCATGTCCGCAAAGCGGTGCTGCCCTGCGGCGCGCAGGCCGTCGACGGCTTGCTGGGCGGTAATTCCCGCGGGAAGGTTCTTGGAGATCACGCCAGAAAAAATCACGTCCGTGGCCCGGCCCATGACCTTCGGCGCGTACACCGCCAGCAACACGCTGAACAGGTTCATCGCCGCAATCGCCCACAGGGTGGCTTTAAACGGTGCCAGCAGGCCCAGCAAGCGGGCGGCCGAAGGCCAGAAGGCTTTGGCCTGGCGTGGGGCGGAGCCGGACCAGTCATCGCCGGCGGTGGCCTCTTCGAGCTGCTGGATTTCGGCTTCGGTGAGGTTGTGTTCAGCCATTACTTCACCTCCTGGGTGGTTTGCGAGGCATAAATTTCGCGGTAGGTTTCCGAGGTCTCCAGCAGCTGCGCGTGGGTGCCGCGGGCGACAATCTCGCCGGCGTCGAGCACCAGGATTTGGTCGGCGTGCTCAATGGAACTGATGCGCTGCGCCACGATAATCGTGGTGGCCTCCGGCTGGCGGGTGCGCAGGTCCGCGGCGAAAGCGGCGCGCACCTTGGCGTCGGTGACCACGTCGAGGGCGGAGAAGGAATCATCGAAAAGGTACACCGCCGGGCGGGCGACGAGCATCCGGGCGATAGACAGGCGCTGGCGTTGCCCGCCGGAGACGTTGGTGCCGCCCTGGGAAATGGGCATGTCCAGGTCGGTGACAAACTCAGCCTGGGCCACGCGCAGGGCGTCCCAGAGTTCGGTGTCAGTGGCTTCGGGGCGGCCTAGCCGCAGGTTGGAGGCCACGGTTCCGCTAAAAAGGTACGGTTTCTGCGGCACCATGCTTACCAGTTTGACGATGCCCCCTCGCTCCAGCTTTGCCGTATCCTCCCCGCCGAGCAGCACCTGGCCGGCCGTTGGCAGGTAGAGCCGGGGGATAAGCGAGACCAGCGTGGTTTTGCCGGAACCGGTGGCGCCGATAATCGCGGTAGTCTGTCCCGGGCGGGCGTGGAAGCTAATGTTGTGCAGCACCGGGGCTTCGGCGCCGGCGTAGGTGAAGGTGACGTCGCGGAATTCGACGTCGCCGCGCGGCTGGTCCGCCTGGCTGGTGTGCGCCGGTTGTTCAGCTTGACCAGTCTGGCCTGCTTGGCCTGCTTGTCCAGCTTGCCCTGCTTGGCCAGTCTGGCTTGTCAGCGGCGACTCGCCCGGCCCGGCGACCTCCGGGATAGAAGGAGTGTGTTCTAGGACCTCGGTGATGCGCCGGGCGCAAATAATTGCACGCGGAAGCATCATGGCCATGAAGGTGCCCATCATCACCGCGGCCAGAATCTGCAGCAGGTACTGCAAAAACGCGGTCAGCGAGCCGACTTCTACCAGCCCATCTTCCACGCGGTGCCCGCCAAACCACAGCACCGCGCCGGTGGCCACATTCAAAATTACGGTAATGATGGGAAAGAGCAGCACAAATAGCTGGCCCACCCGCAGCGAGAGCTGGGTGATGTCCTGGTTGGCGTCCTCAAAACGGCGCGTCTCATGCTCCTCGCGCACAAAAGCGCGCACCACGCGGATGCCGGTAATTTGCTCCCGCAGGGTGCCATTCATCGCGTCTAGCTTCTCCTGCCAGGCCCGAAAGAGCGGCATGAGCTTGACGATGATCGCTGAGATCGCCGCTAGCAGTACCGTCACCGATACTGCCACCAGCCACGACATGCCGGGGTCTTCCTGCAGGGCCATAATGATGCCACCGATGGACATAATCGGCGCGGTGACCATGAAGTTGAGCATCATCATGTAGACCATCTGGACTTGCTGGACGTCGTTAGTAGCGCGAGTAATCAGTGTGGGCGTGCCAAAGTGGCCCAGGTCCTCGGCGCTAAAGCGCGTCACGCGGCGAAAGACGGCGCCGCGCAGGTCCCGGCCCACGCCCATGGCGGTGCGCGAGCCAAACCATACGGCCGCTACGGCGGTAATTACCTGCACAAATGCCACCGCCAGCATGATGGCCCCGGTACGCCAGATGTAGTCGATGTCCACCTGTGCTACGCCGCGGTCGATGATTTTGGCGTTCAGCGACGGCAAGTACAGCGTGGCAGCGGCAGAGAGGGTCTGCAAAATGAGCACCGCGATGACGAATCCGGCATAGGGCTTCGAGCGCGCGGTGAGGATTCTGAATAAGTCCACAAACAGGCCTTAATTTAGTGAATAAAAACGTGAAAAATTCACTTTAGCTCGCACGTCGCCACCCCGCGACTTAGGTAAACCTGCCTGCCTGTGCTGCGCTCGTGGCGTTTAGAAGCACACCGGTGCCAGCTGGGCGCGGGAGATGACGGTTGCCCAGTCTTCGGGGGCATCGGCAAGCTGTGCGGGGGCGCACAGGCCCTCCCAGGTGGTCACAGCAACGCCGCGGGCCTTGAGCTCGAGGATGATGAGCTCGCGGTCGCCGCGGCTGGCCAGCTGGTGCAGCTCGCGGTGGGTGATGTCTGCGTCCGGGCCGGAGCCCACGCGGACGTTGCCAATCAGGCGCAGGCGGGGGACCATGCCTGCGGCGCAGTGGGCAGGACCGTCCGCTGCCCCCGCCACGGCCTCCGCGAGCACCCCAGACAGCCCCGCAAAACGGCGAAGTAGACCGAACGGTGCAGTCCGGGCGGAGATGAGGTCTACGCACATGCCGGCGCGGAGTAGATTCTCAGCGGCAGACAACGCCGCGGGACCTTCGCCGATGATGGCTATGCGCTGCGGATTACGCATGGAGGACCTCCTTCGTCCGGAATTTGTAGACTAGCTTGTCTAAAAATATAGACCGCTCATTCCGTTCGTGGCAATTTATATTCACGCTAGATTTCGAGCGTGCGCCCCCTAAAGCCCGCGCGCGTCTGCCAGCGCTGCGGGACTCCCGGGCCGGTGACCCTAGAGTGTTAAGGTATGACGGAACCACTGAATCTGCTTGGCGCTGGCAAGCACTACCGCGACCCGGCCATAAGCCCGGAGGGCACCCGGGACACCGCGCCGCTGCCGGCGGAGACCGCTGCGCGCAACGCCCAGCTGGTCGAGGACTGGGCGCAGCGCCTTTATGACGCCAGCGCCGAGGACATCATCGCCTGGGCCGCCGAGCACGCGCCCGGCCGTCTGGCCGTGACCATGTCCATGGAAAACACCGTGCTGGCGGAGCTGTCCCACCGCGCGGGACTAGACGCTGACCTGCTGTTTATTGACACGGGCTTCCACTTTCCAGAAACGCTCGAGACTGCCGATGCCGTCGCCGCTCGCTACCCAGACCTGTCCCTGGTGCGCGTCCTGCCGCTGCTTAGCCCCGAAGAACAAGACCAGGTCTATGGCCCGCGGCTTTATGCCACTGACACCGCCGCGTATAACCGCATGCGCAAGGTCGAACCGCTGAATATGGCTATGGACCCTTACGTCGGTTGGGTCACCGGCCTGCGCAGGGCGGACTCCGCCCACCGCGCCACCGCACCGGCGCTAAGCCTGGACCGCACTGGTCGGCTGAAGATTTCTCCGCTGATCACCTGGGACTTAGACCAGACAGACCGCTACATTGCGGAACATGATCTGATTATTCACCCCCTGACCCTGCAGGGCTACCGCTCTATCGGCTGCGCCCCACTGACTTTCCCAGTGGGCGATGGAGAAGACGCCCGCGCCGGCCGCGTTTTTGCCGACGGCAAAACCGAGTGCGGACTACACGAATAGGCGGCCCGCCCGCGCTGGCAGCCACTTGTACGCTGGCAGCCACCTGTAGAGGTAACCACCCGAATAGGACACCACACACACCATGACTTTCTCCCCACACCTGAAGGACTTAGAAAATGAGTCCATTCACATTCTGCGCGAAGTAGCCGGCCAATTCGATAAGGTAGGCCTACTGTTTTCCGGCGGCAAGGACTCCGTTGTCGTCTTCGAGCTGGCCCGGCGGGCGTTCGCCCCGGCCACCGTGCCTTTTGAACTCATCCACGTTGATACCGGGCACAACTTCCCGGAGGTAATCGAATTCCGCGACCGCCTGGTGCGTAACTCCGGCGCCCGCCTGCACGTGGCCCACGTCCAGGACTGGATCGACCGCGGCGCGCTACAAGAACGCCCCGATGGCACCCGCAACCCGCTGCAGTCCGTGCCGCTGGTAGAGACCATCGCCGAGCGCGGTTATGACGCAGTACTCGGCGGCGCCCGCCGCGACGAGGAGCGCGCCCGCGCCAAGGAGCGCATCTTCTCCATCCGCGACTCCTTTGGCGGCTGGGACCCGCGCCGCCAGCGCCCGGAGCTGTGGGATCTCTACAACGGCAACAAGATGGCCGGCGAGAACGTGCGCGTGTTCCCCATCTCCAACTGGACGGAATCCGATATTTGGGAATACATCGGCGCGCGCAAGCTGGAGCTTCCTTCCATTTACTATTCGCACCAGCGCGAGGTGTTCAACCGCGGCGGCATGTGGCTGGCCGCGGGGCAGTGGGGCGGGCCCCGCGAGGATGAAGAGCTGGAGGTCAAGACGGTGCGCTACCGCACGGTGGGCGATATGAGCTGCACCGGCGCCGTGGAGTCCACCGCGCGCACCCCGGATGAGGTCCTCGCGGAAATCTCTATCTCCACCTTGTCGGAGCGTGGCGCTACCCGCGCTGATGACAAGCTCTCTGAGTCCGCCATGGAAGACCGCAAGAAGGAAGGCTACTTCTGATGACTACCGCACACATTGGCGCCTTGAAGGAGCGCGAGACTCTCCGCCTGTGCACGGCGGGCTCTGTTGATGACGGCAAGTCCACCTTCGTGGGCCGCCTGCTCTACGACACCAAGTCGGTGCTGGCGGACCAGGTGGAGTCGATGGAGCGTTCCTCGACGGACCGCGGTTTCGACGGCATGGACTTGTCGCTGCTGGTGGATGGCTTGCGCGCGGAGCGCGAGCAGGGAATCACCATCGACGTTGCGTACCGCTACTTCGCCACTGACAAGCGCACGTTCATTCTTGCTGATACTCCCGGCCACGTCCAGTACACCCGCAACACCGTGACAGGCATGTCTACCTCCCAGGTGGTGGTGCTGCTTATCGATGCCCGCCACGGCGTTGTCGAGCAAACCCGCCGGCACTTGAACGTTGCGGCACTGCTGGGCGTGCGCCACGTGATTTTGGCGGTAAACAAGATTGACCTGGTCAATTACCAGGAGTCGGTCTTCCGCGAGATTGAGGCGGAGTTCCAGCGTATTGCCACCCGCCTGGAGATCACTGATACCACGGTGGTGCCCATCTCCGCGCTCAAGGGCGATAACGTGGTGGAGCGTTCCACCAATATGGAGTGGTACACCGGCCCCACGGTACTGGAGGTCCTGGAAACCACGCCGGTGAGCGGCGGCCGCGCGGAGGACCTGGACTTCCGTTTCCCGGTGCAGTACGTTATCCGCGAGCACGCCTCTGACTATCGCGGGTACGCCGGCCGCGTGAAGGCCGGCCGGGTGGCGGTGGGCGATACCGTCACCTTGCCCGGCGGGCGCACCTCCACCGTGGAGCACATTGATACCTCTGATGGTGAGCTTGCCGATGCCCCCGCTACCGTCGGTGACTCCATCGTCTTGCGCTTGGCAGATGACATTGACTTGGCGCGCGGCGACCTGATTGCCGGTAGCGACCGCCCGGCCGAAAGCCGCGAGTTCGCCGCCACTGCGGTAGTACTTACGGAAAAGGACTTGGTCCCGGGCGCGGTGTTGACGCTGCGCTATGGTTCCGCGCAGGTCAAGGCGCGTATTACTAGCGTGGACCGCATCCTCGACTTGGACGGCGTGGCGGATACGCTGGCGCCGGAGAAGGCCACGCTCAATGAGATCGCCCACGTGACTATCCAAACCCAGCTGGAACTTCCCGTCGAGGACTACGCCGCCCGCGGCGCGGTGGGTAATTTCTTGCTCATCGATCCGGGCACGGGCAACACCCTGGCGGCGGGCTTTGTGGGCCAGCGCCTGCGCTAATTCCTCCGCCCGCGCGCCGCGTCGCGGCTTTGGTTGCACCTACCCCGCGCCTCTAGCCCCTACGGCCTGCCCTTTTTGTGGGCGCCGTGGGGCTATTTGTTTGCAGCATTTGCCGGTGCCGCTCGCGTCTGGTGGGCGTGCTTCGCTGACGCGCAGTCTGCCGGTGGCTTGTGTGGCCTGCCTGGCCCGGGTGCTGCTGCCGACCAGTGCCGTGCTGGGGACTTAGGTGGTGGGGCTGGTAAATACCGGGTCTCCGCCGCCGGGTGGCAGCCAAGCAATCTGGCCACCTAGGCGGTCCATGCGCCCGCGGTGCTGCGGGATACCACCGGGCGGATTGTCCTCATTAGCTCCGTTGTGATGCGGGCACAGCGGGGTCATGTTAGACACGTTGGTGTCCCCGCCATCTGCCCAAGCGTGCAGGTGGTGGATCTGGCACTTATCAAAAGGCACCGTGCATCCTAACCAGGAGCACTCCGGGCTTTCGGCAGCTAACATCGCACGCTGCTTGGCACTAGCAAAGCGTTGGAAGCGGTATAAGTCCACTGGCCCGTGCTCCCGGCTTACCGCAGCAATAAGCCCCCGGTCAGTAATCAACCGCTCGGCTAGGTCTGCGCCGGTAAGCCGCACTCCGTTGCTGGCGCGCACCACAATATCGGCATCGGTGGGGTTATCCCCGGCCGCTTTGAGCCGGCCGAGCAGCTCACAGTAGTCCTCCACGCGGAAGGTAATCAGCGGCAGGTACAGTATCCGCGGGATTGCGGCGTTGCCGTCCAATACTTCGCGCAGGCTGCCTGCAGGGTCTTCTGGGTTGAGGCAGGCAGCAAACTCGGTGACTTGTGCATCCGGGCCGGTAAGCGAGACGGTGGCTTTGCCATTAGCGTGGCGCCTAATGGTGATCTTGTCGTCTGGTGGTTTTGGCTTAGTGCGCCAGGGCCTGCGGATTGTCCGTGAGGCGGATTCAATCTCACTGGAAGGGGTGCGGCAAAGTTTTTCGCGCAGCTCCCAGCGCTTAGCTTGGCCTAGTTTGGCGGCGACTTTGGCGACTTCGTCTTCAATGAGTACTAATTCGGCTAGTCCGTGGCCGTGGGCGAGTGCTCCGGCTATGGCCCGGCGTTGCCGGCGGGTAAAAGTGGTTTGCCCGAAATACATCGTGCAAAGGCGTTCTATGTCGGCAGCCGTCTTAGGTGATACCCCGCGTGCCTCTAGCTCGGCAGCGCTAAGCCCGGCTGCGAGTCTGAGGTAGTCCATGGCAGGGCCTAGGCCTGCAAGGAAGGCGTCAATGGTTGTATTGCTGTTCATACCCTCAGACGCTAGGTGGGTTGCGTAAGGCTTTCAAGAGGTTTTTCTGGAATTGGCCAAATCTGTGGATAACTTCGAGAGTTTGGGACGGATTTTGGGAGTTATCCACAGGCAAAGAATCTGCACCCTTGACAGTGTGGGCCCCGCACTACTATTGTGGCGCACCCTTTTTGACAGCGCAGGAACTGACAGGGCAGGAACTGGCAGGGCAGGAACTGAACCGCGCGGCGGGGCTTAGCTAGGCGGCAGGGCTTGGAAACCGGGAGGGGTGGCGGCATCGGCAAGCTGGGGCATGTCCTATGGCAGCCCTATAATGCACCCATACACACCACAGCAAAGGAGCCGCACGTGAGCATACCCAGCTACCAAGCAGACCCGGACATCCTATTCGTCGCCGCCGTAGACGCCGAGGTCGCCGGCCTGCCGGAGGGGGCCAGGCGGCTAATAACAGGCATCGGCACGCTGCCGGCGGCTATAACACTAACGGAATACCTCAGCACCGCCCGCGCGCAGAACACCCTGCCGCAGCGGGTGGTTAACCTGGGCACGGCTGGGGGCCTACACGATGGGCTCGATGGTGTCTTTGAAATCGAGCGCGTGACCAAGCACGACTTTCACCTGCAAGTGCTCTCCGACATCGAACGCTACCTACTACCGCGAACCATCATGTTGCCCACCAGCGGAGACCACCCCACGCATAGCCTGGCCACCGGCGACATGTTTGTCTCCGATACCGCCACGCGCACTCGCCTAGCGCGCGACTGGGGCCTGTGCGATATGGAGGGCTATGCCATTGCCGCCGTATGTCAGCGCTTTGACGTGCCGGTGACACTGCTTAAACAAGTCTCCGACCCCGCCAATGAGTCCTCCGTGGGCGCCTGGGACGGCGCCTTGAGCCGAGCCGCGCGCGAGCTCCTAGAAGCCTGCGTGCGCTCCGGCTTCATCACCCCCACCCCGAGCACCCGCGCTTAGCGGGCAGCGTCGGATCCCTCGGCACCGGCGGCACCAGCAGGCCCGGCGGACCCGGCACCAGCAGGCCCGGCGGCGGCTGCGGCGGCATCGGCAGGCCCGGCATCGGCAGACTCTGCAGGAGGCTCAGGGGCCTGCCAGTGCTTCGGGGACATGGCGATGTAGAGCTCGCGAATCTTGCCGCGCGGGGAGTTGGGGTCCAGCTCCGCAACGTCGGTGGCGCCTTCGCGGAGGGTGCGGGCGGCTTCATCGGCAAAGTCGGATTCCTTATCAGCCTTGCGGTCCCGGCGGCTGGCCTTGGGGGCGCCGGTAATAATCTCCGCGGTGTAGGGGTCCACTTCGCCGGCGCGCAGGGCCGTAGTCAGCGCACCGTAGCGCAGTACCACGCTAATGGTCGCCGCCACCGGCACAGCCAGGAACGCGCCAATAATGCCCGCCAGCGCCGAACCCACGGTCACAGACAGCAGCACCACGGTGGCGTGCAGGCCCATGGCCTTGGACTGCAATATCGGCTGCAGCACGTTGCTTTCCAGCTGCTGCACGGCGATGACCACCAGCAACGCCAGCAGCGCGGTAGTCAGCCCCTTGGAAACCAAGGCGATAATCACGGCCAGTGCGCCGGCAACCACCGCACCGATAATCGGGATGAAGCCGCCAAAGAAAGTAATCACCGCAATCACAAACGCCAGCGGCACCTGCAGCACCCACAGGCCTAGACCAATAAACACGGCGTCGACCATAGCCACCGCCGCTTGCGCTTGAATGAAGCCGGACAGGGTCTTCCAAATGCGGTTGCACAGCTCGGTGATGTGCCAGCCAGCCGTCGCGCCGGTGTACTTGCGCAGCCACGGCAGGAAGCGTTCGCCTTCCTTGATAAAGAAGAAGGACAGGAAGAACATGATGACCACGCACACGATGATGGACGACGCGGTGGAAACGCCCGTCATCACGCCGGTGGCGATGTTGGAGGCCTGGCCCTTAACCACATTGGTCAGGTCCTGCAGGGCGTTTTGGACCTGGTCGCCCTCGATGTCGATGGGCAGTTGGTCCAGCATGCCGCCTAGCTGGGCGATGCCCCCTTCGGCCTGGCTTATCAGTTCTGCTCCCTGTCGGCGCACGGTAGGGGCCATGGCGGTAAAGATGCCGCCGATGACGCCGAAGAACACCAGCAGGGTGCTTACCGCGGCCAGTGCGGCGGGGAAGCGCAGGCGGGTGCGGATCCAGGCGGTGACGGGGTAGAGGGCGGTGGTCATTAGCAGGGCAAGGAGGACGGGCAGCAGGCCGGTCCAGATGAAGCGCAGCAGGTAGCCGGCGATGCCGAGGGCAACGACGATGAGGATGAAGCGTGCCGCGACTGTGGCCATGGTGCGCGAGTCTTGGGCGAGGATGGCGGACTTGTGGTCGCGGTTGACGGAGCCGGCGACACCGGAGCCAATGCCTTCCTTATCCTGCGCGACAATCGGCTGGTTGAGGCTGGCGCGGGACTTGCGTTGGAAGTCCGCGGAGTTGGTACGCGACTCTTGCGCTACCGCTTCTTTGCGGTTCGCGTTCGCGGTTTTAGGCGTATTCGAAATCACGTCGAATACTATGCCATAAACCGGCGGCTTCAGCTTTAGCGCACCGGGATCTTCTTATTGAGATTTCCGGCGTGGAAGGGGTGGGGCGCGGGTCTGTTGGGTGTGGGAATTGTGGGTGAGATCTTCGGCATGTACGATACCTTATATTGTAAATAAAACTATGATTTGGATCCGAGTACTTCACACGGATGAGCCGCAGGATACGGCATGACTGCTCGAAACTTTATGGTCGGGTACCCCGCCTTGATAGCGGTTATCGTCGTAGTGGATGCTTTTGCGACATCGCTGTTCGTGGGTAGTATTGGATTTCTGATCGGGGATAGTCCCGCCCTGGACGCGAGTACGGCTATGCGTGTTGTGGGTATTAGCGCTCTGGCCGGGGTGTTTGCGTCTGTATTGCTGGCGCGGCTGGCTGATCGAGTGAGTATTGTTAAGACTCTCCGTCTCATACAAGCTCTCCAGGTACTCGGCTATGTCTATCTTGGTTTTGCCCACGGGCTGCTTGGCGTGGGGGACTTTAGCGTCCCCGGCTCTTCGCTCCCGATAGCGTTGATATTTTTCCTCGGTAGGTTGGTCTCGCCGTTGCGCGGTGCGCTGCCACCGGCGCTAATGGCCAAGGACGAGCTCCTAGGCTTTAAGTCCAAGCTTCGCACCGCAACTCTGTCGGCTGTTTTCCTCGGCGCGTTGGCGGTTGGGGTTCTTGTAGCCTTGCCGGTTAATGTCAGCATTGCGCTTGCCGTAGTAGGAGTAGCTGCGTACGGCATGTGTAGTGTCTTTACAGTTGCTTTGCCATCCACTGCGGGGGTTCCCGCCTCTGGTGCAGTTCGCACTTATGACTCTGTTCGCTCATCGGGCTGCAGTGCGTTGCCGTTTTTCAACGTTTTGTCCCGGCGCGAGTGGGGGAGGTGGTGGCTGCTTTTGACTACGTTCGGTGTCGTAGGAATCGGCCCAGCAATGGTTCCGTATGTGGTCAGTGATGCCGGGGCTTGGGCAGCTTGGTTGCTGGCGTTTTCCTCTATCGCTGGAATTGCGGTCAATGCTTCCTCGGGAAGCCTGGTTCGCCGCTACCAGTTCTCGCTCTCAGGACTACCCGGCCGGATAGTCCTGGTGCTGGCCACTTTTCTTGGCATGGCAAACGTCATGCTCGTGGGTGTTGCAATGCAGCATACGGGGGATACCCTTGTGTTCGTGGCCGTTATGATGCTGTGTTTGGTCGCGAACCAGATAGCGTTCACTGCGAGCACTGTGGTTGCGTGGGGCAGTCAATACGATGCTGGACGGGATGAAAACAGAACCGAGATCGTCGCCTTGTTTTCGATGACTGGGGCGGTTGGCGGTGCGGCAGCACAAATTGCCGGCGGGGAAGCATTCGCGGCGGTTGGGCAGGAGTAGTCCCCCGGGGTAAACACCCGCGGGCCGGGGCGCGGAGGGTGGCGGGGCTGGGGTTTGGCCGGGCCAGAAACCCGGCAAGGCCAGATACCCGGCAAGGCCAGTAACCCGACCGGGCGGAAACCCGGCCGGGGCGCTAGGGCTTAGCGCTCGATGCCGGCGACGGAGCGAATGATGCCGAAGCGGTGCATGGTGATGGACACTGCCTGCTCTAGCAGGTAGGGCAGCAGTTCGCGGCGGCCATCGGCAAGCACGGGCTGGTCCAGGATGACGGAGTTGGACTCCACGGCAGCCAGGCGGGCTTCGTCTTCAACGGCACCCAGGGCGCGCACGCGCGAGGAAGCCGCGCGGGAGAGCTCGCGGGCAAAAGCCTCCGCGTCCAGGGTGCGGACGTTAAAGCCGTGCTTGCTCAGCTCTTCAGCGATGCCAGCCGGGGCGGAGAACTCCACTGCGGTGCCGGTAATGGCGGCGGCCAGTTCCTGGCGGGCGATGTCGCGCAGGGCGTAGCCTTCGCCGATGCGGATGCGCAGCTTGTCCAGCAGCGGGCGGTAGCGGAAGATGTTGGCCTCGGAGACCAGGCCGGTGCGGTCATGCTCGCGGCCGAACTCTTCCTGCCAGGCCAGCTGGTCTAGCTCAGCGGCGCGCCACAGCCAGGCGATGTCCTCTTCGCTGATGGCATCGCGCAGGCGCTCACTCAGACCCCGCAGCTTCTTGGCCGTGGCAGCCTGGATGTCAACGTTGCGCGGCTTGAGCTCGCCTTCAGACCACGTGCCCATCTGGGCCACGTAGTTAGGCCCGCCGGCCTTGGCGCCCGGGCCCATGACGGACTTCTTCCAGCCGCCGAAGGACTGGCGCTGCACAATCGCGCCGGTGATACCGCGGTTGACGTAGGCGTTGCCCACCTCCACGTTGTCGATCCAGTACTCGATCTCAGCGTCGTCGAGGGAGTGGATGCCGCCGGTCAGGCCGTAACCGGTGGAGTTTTGCCAGGCCACGGCCTGCTCCAGGGTCTCGGCGTGCATGATGCCCAGCACGGGGCCGAAGCACTCGTTGAGGTGGTACCAGGAGCCGGGCTTGACACCATCGCGGATGCCCGGGGACCACAGGGTGCCCTCCTCGTTGAGCTTTTCCGGCTTGAGCAGCCACTTCTCGCCCGGCTCCAGGGTGGTCAGGCCGCGCAGCAGCTTCTCGCCAGGGGCCTCTGCCAGGCCGTTCATGGTGGTGGTGATGTCGTAGCCGGGGCCAACCTTGAGGGTCTTGACGGCATCGAGAAGCTGATTGCGCAAACGGTCAGAGGTGCCAGCCGCACCCACGAAGATGACCAGGGAGGACGCAGAACACTTCTGGCCGGAGTGAGCAAAGGCGGAGTGGTACAGGTCCGCAATGGCCAGGTCCGGGTCAGCGGCCGGAGTGATGATCATGGCGTTCTTACCGGAGGTCTCCGCCATGAGGTTCATCTCCGGACGCCAGGAGCGGAACAGCGCGCCGGTGTCGGAAGCACCCGTGAGGATCACGGCATCGACATCCGGGTGGGAGATCAGGGCCTTGCCGGCTTCGCCTTCATCGGTAAGCACCAGCTGCACCAGGTCGCGGTCCAGGCCGTGCTCCTCCAGGGCAAGATGGATGCACTCTACAGCCAGCTTGGCGCAGTGCACCACCTGCGGGGCGGGCTTGATAATCACGGTGGAGCCAGCCGCCAAAGCGGAGAGCATGCCGCCGACCGGGATGGCGATGGGGAAGTTCCACGGCGGGGTCACCACGGTGACCTCGTGCGGGGTGAACACGGAGCGGGCTTCATCCAGCAGGCGGGCGGAGGCTGCGTAGTAGGTGGCAAAGTCGATGGCCTCGGAGATTTCCGGGTCGGTCTGGTCAATGGTCTTATTCGCCTCATAGGCGGCGACGTTGATCAGGCGGTCGCGGTTATCTGCCAGCTTGTCGGCCACGGTCTCGAGCACCTGGGCGCGCTCGTCACCGGACTTGGCGGCCCAGTCGGCGGCCAGGGACTTGGCCTTGGCCACGGCGGTTTCTACCTCGGCCGGGTCGGTGACCTCGTCGATGCCGTGGTGGCCCGGGTCCTTAGCCAGTGCAGCCAGGCCCCAGGCGCGGTTGGCGGCCAGCGCCGGGTCGGTATCCGGCTCGTTGCTAAAACGCCCGGTCTTCGGCGCCTGGCGGCCTTCGCCGGCTTCAGACTCAGCGGCGCGGTCCTGGGTGCGGTTGGGGCCAGCGAAGGTCTCCCAGCGGCGCTCCACCGCCCGGCGGTAGACGCGCTCCTGCTGCTCAATCGGGGTCAGATTGTCGTTCAGCGCGTCCTTTTCCTCCGGCGCAAACAGCGCGTAGAGGAAGTTCTGCGTCGCCGAGTTCTCCTCCAGGCGGCGCACCAGGTAGGACACAGCCACGTCAAAGTCTTCCTTGTGCACCACGGGGGTGTAGAGGATCTGGCGGCCCTCGTAGACCTGGCGCACGGCTGCCTGCTGGGCCGGCGACATGCCCTGGAGCATCTCCGAGTCCAGCATGCGCACCACGCCGCGCTTATTAGCCAGCTCGTAGGCGGTGGCGGCGGTAAACAGGTTGTGGGTGGCTACACCAATGCGCACGGCGTCGGCGTACTCCTCGCGCACAATGAAGTCCAGCAGGCGGTAGTAGTTGGCGTCTACTTCTTGCTTGTCGGTGTAGGTGGCCACCGGCCAGCCGTGGATTTCGCCCTGGACGTGCTCCATGGAAAGGTTCGCGCCCTTGACAATACGGATCTTGATCGGCGCGCCGCCTTCTGCCACGCGCTGCACACCAAACTCCGCCAGCTCCTGCAAAGCCTCAAACGTATCCGGCAGGTAGGCCTGCAGCACAATGCCAGCTTCCAGGTTCTTAAATGCCGGTTCGGACAGCAGTTCCTTGAATAGGCGAATGGTCAGGTGGAGGTCGTGGTATTCCTCCATGTCCAGGTTGATGAACACGTGCGGGGAGCGCGAGACTGCTTCTTCGTACAGCGGGCGCAGGCGCTCCTTCAGGCGCTCCACGGAGCCGTCGATGTCCCAGTGGTTGAGCTGCGCCACCATGGAGGAGGCCTTCACGGACACATATGTCACGCGCGGGTTCTTGATCAGGTCCAGGGTGCGCTGTGCGCGCGAGCGGGCCTCGTCTTCGCCCAGCACGGCCTCGCCCAGCAGGTTGAGGTTGAGGTGCTCGCCGGATTCTGCTGCCTTGTCCAGCAGTTTGTTTAGCGAGTCGGATTCCGCGTCGAGCACCAAGTGTCCCACCATCTGGCGCATGCGCAGGCGGGCTAGCGGCATGACCAGGTTGGGCAGGATGGGGCCCACAAAGCCGCCCAGGCCCACCAGGGTGCCGTTGATAAGGCCCAGGAAGGAGGGATCAAATTCTTGGGTGACTACACGCAGGGCGTTGGCGGCCACGGTGTTGTCTTCGGGGCGCATGACGCGGTCGACGAAGTCCATGGTGAACTTCACGCCGTCTTCGTCGCGCAGCAGGTCCGCTAGCTGCTCGGTGCCTTTGTCTTGTTCGCCGTCGCTGGCGGCGAGCCACTTGTGGGCGCGCTCTACGGCGGCTTCAACAATGGCGTCCATGTCGTCGGATTCTGGCAGACGGGTGTATGCGGGTTCAGTCATTGGTGTTCGTACCTCTACAGTGTTGCGCCGCCCGGTGTCGGTTCCCGTTCCGGTACCCGGTTGCCGGTCAAGCGCTTGGAATGGTTTTCAAAGCTCCATAACGTGCACCACGCTGCTGGCTGGCGTGCCAGGCCGTGGTGGTTTGGGGCATTGGGACAGTAAGAGTTGGCTCTGCCGCGCGCCGCGTTAGCGGCGGGGCAGTGGCTGCACTTGAGGGGGCCTCACGGGTGCGTGCGCCCTTGTAGGTACTGGTTTACCGGGGGTCGGTCGCCTTGGCGGCGGGTGCGCGCGAGTGTCGCTTCAGCCATATGCGTTGCCATATGCGTTGCGGCATTCATCGCGGCGGGTGCCCTTTCCTGTGCGTTCGTGTTCCGGTACGGCCCAGGTTACTTGAGTTATCCTGCTGCGGAAACGTGTTCCGTATTACCTTTAGGCCGCTTAAAAAATATCCCGTTTGCGCCCCCGCGTCAATATGCCTCTTCCTCGCCCCGCGCTGCGCCTTCGGTCCCCTTGGGCCGCGCCGTCGGCCGCTCCTAGTTTGCCGTCGGCCGCTCCAAGTTTGCCGCCGTCCCGCCCTAGTCTGCCGATGCCCCCTCCAGCCCACCCCTTCCCCCTCCCGCAGGTTTTCGCCTCCAGCCCACCCCTTCCCCCTCCCGCAGGTTTTCACCTTTTCCACCACTTCCGGCAGAAAAATTTTCGGGCCTATGACCTGCGGGGATGGGGGTAAGGGGGCATCGGCAAGCAAAAAGTTGAGCGTACCGGGAACAACTTTGGAAGGAGTGCCGTTATAAGGGTTGAGTGGCACGCGCTCAGGTTTGTGGAACTGCGGCGCGGACTTCTGTTAGAGTGGCCAACGTGCTCGGCGGAAGTTGAGTCACCTACAGTCAAGGCCGCCGCAAGGGTGGCTGAACAAAAACACGAATCCCAGACAACAAAGGAGAACATTATGGGACGCGCAGTAGGCATTGACCTTGGTACCACCAACTCGGTAGTTTCCGTGCTTGAAGGTGGCGAGGCCACTGTTATCGCCAACTCGGAGGGTGCTCGCACCACCCCGTCGGTGGTGGCATTTGCAAAGAACGGGGAAATCCTGGTGGGCCAGTCCGCCAAGAACCAGGCGGTGACCAACGTGGACCGCACCATCCGCTCCGTCAAGCGCCACATCGGCACCGACTGGACCATTGATATTGATGATAAGAAGTACACCTCCCAGGAGATTTCCGCCCGCACGCTGATGAAGCTCAAGCGCGACGCGGAAGCCTACCTGGGTGAGGACGTCACGGACGCCGTGATTACCGTCCCGGCTTACTTCGAGGACTCCCAGCGCCAGGCCACCAAGGAAGCTGGCCAGATTGCCGGCCTCAACGTGTTGCGCATTGTTAACGAGCCCACCGCTGCCGCCCTGGCCTACGGCCTGGAAAAGGGCGAGCAGGAGCAGACCATCTTGGTCTTCGACTTGGGTGGCGGCACCTTCGACGTCTCCCTGCTGGAGATCGGCGACGGCGTGGTGGAGGTCATGGCTACCGCTGGTGATAACGCCCTGGGCGGCGATGACTGGGATCAGCGCATTGTGGACTGGCTGGTAGAGAAGTTCAAGTCTGCGAACGGCATTGACCTGACCAAGGACAAGATGGCCCTG
This sequence comes from Corynebacterium lizhenjunii, assembly GCF_011038655.2. Taxonomy (NCBI): domain Bacteria; kingdom Bacillati; phylum Actinomycetota; class Actinomycetes; order Mycobacteriales; family Corynebacteriaceae; genus Corynebacterium; species Corynebacterium lizhenjunii. Next base: position 2,340,893 of record NZ_CP064954.1, on the reverse strand, counting down.
CAGCGTCTGCGTGAGGCCGCAGAGAAGGCAAAGATTGAGCTGTCTGCCTCCCAGTCCGCCAACATCAACCTGCCGTACATCACGGTTGATGCTGACAAGAACCCGCTGTTCCTGGATGAGACCCTGTCTCGCACCGAGTTCCAGCGCATCACCCAGGACCTGCTGGACCGCACTAAGGCACCGTTTAACCAGGTAATCAAGGACGCTGGCCTGTCCCTGTCCGACATTGACCACGTGGTCCTGGTGGGTGGCTCCACCCGTATGCCTGCCGTGTCTGACCTGGTCAAGGAGCTCACCGGCCGCGAGCCGAACAAGGGCGTTAACCCTGATGAGGTCGTGGCAGTGGGCGCCGCCCTGCAGGCAGGCGTGCTGCGCGGCGAAGTCAAGGACGTGCTGCTGCTGGACGTCACCCCGCTGTCCCTGGGCATTGAAACCAAGGGCGGTGTGATGACCAAGCTCATCGAGCGCAACACCACCATCCCCACCAAGAAGTCGGAGACCTTCACCACCGCTGAGGACAACCAGCCTTCGGTGCAGATCCAGGTCTTCCAGGGTGAGCGCGAGATGGCCTCGGCTAACAAGCTGCTGGGCTCCTTCGAGCTCGGCGGCATTGCTCCGGCTCCGCGCGGTGTGCCGCAGATTGAGGTCACCTTCGACATCGACGCCAACGGCATCGTGTCTGTCTCTGCGAAGGACAAGGGCACCGGCAAGGAAAACACCATCAAGATCCAGGATGGCTCCGGTCTCTCCCAGGAGGAGATCGACCGCATGATCAAGGACGCCGAGGCCCACGCCGAGGAGGACAAGAAGCGCCGCGAGGAGCAGGAGACCCGCAACCAGGCTGAGTCCGCTGCCTACCAGACCCGCAAGTTCCTGGAGGAGAACTCTGACAAGGTCTCCGAGGACGTTAAGGAGAAGGTCACCGCAGCTGCCGATGAGGTGGATGAGGCCCTCAAGGGCGAAGACATCGAGGCCATCAAGGCTGCGGTGGAAAAGCTCAACACCGAGTCCCAGGAGATGGGCAAGCAGATCTATGAGGCCCAGGCTGCCGAGGCTGCTGCCGATGCCTCCGCTGCTGGCGCCGCCGGTGCTGCCGCTGACCCCAACGTGGTTGACGCCGAGGTCGTTGAGGACGACGCCGACAACGGCGAGACCAAGGAAGAGAAGTAATCTCCATGACTACCCCGCAGGATCCGGGCCACCCGGATAACACAGACCCGGAGGCTACCTCCCCGGAGCAGGCCGAAGCCGCTGCTTCTGCTGCCGAAGCTGCCGATGCCGCTTCCGGTGCCGAGGCTCCCGGCGCCGAGGTTCCTGGCGCCGAGCCCGGCACTGGAGCTCCTTCTGAGCCCGAGCTTGACCCCACCTTGGAGGCCGACCTCGAGGCCGCCCTGGCCGACGCCGAGTTCCCTGACTCTGCTACCGGCGCAGCGGCTGACGCCGCTGCCGACGCCGCTAGCGACGCCACCGTCGCTGGGGCTGACGCTGCTAGTGACGCGGCTGAGACAGGCGAAGCTGACGCCGCCGAGGCCGACGCTATCGCCGCGCTGCAGGCACAGCTTGCCGAGCGCACCGAGGACCTCCAACGCCTCAATGCGGAATACACCAACTACCGCCGCCGTACTGAACGCGAGCGCCAGGCAGTGGTGGAAACTGCAAAGGCTAAGGTACTGGGCGAGTTCCTGCCCATCCTCGATGACTTGGAACTAGCCCGCCAGCACGGCGACCTTGATGAGGGCCCACTCAAGGCCATTGCGGATAAGTTGAGCGCCATCTTGCGTGGCCAGAATGTGGAGTCTTTCGGCGATGAGGGCGACGCCTTCGACCCGGAGATTCACGAGGCCGTCCAGGATCTCTCCTCCGGCGGCGAACAGGTGCTGGGCACCATCTTGCGCCGTGGCTACCGCGTGGGTGACAAGCTCATCCGCACCGCGATGGTCATTATCGCTGATGCACCTGCTGCCAGCGTCGAAACCCCGAGCGAGCAGTAGCCCACCCGGCGGTTGGTTCTGACAGTCGACTCTTACGGTCGACTCTGACGGTCAACTCCGTTAGCGGCGCCGGGCGGGCCCTGAGCCTCCCGGCGCCATACTTTTTAGAATAAATTTATTTTAGTTAGCCATAAAGTTTTCCCGATACTCCACTGAAAGGGGGAGATGCCCAGTGAGTGCAAAACCTGAATGGGCTGAAAAGGACTATTACGCGGACCTGGGGGTCTCCCAAAAAGCGTCCGCAGATGAGATTAAACGCGCCTACCGCAAGCTAGCGCGCGATAACCACCCAGATACCCACCCGGATGATCCAGCCAAACTGGACCGCTTTAAGCGCGTGGCGGAAGCCTACGAAGTCCTCGGGGATCCGCAAGACCGCAAAGAATACGACGAATTCAAAGCCATGATTGCGCGCGGCGGCTTTGGGGCAGGAGGCGCCGGCTTTCCCGGCGGGTTTCGGGCGTCGGGGCGCGGCGCGCGGGACTTCGACCTCTCCGACATTCTCGGCGCCGCTGGAGGAGCGGCTCAAGGCAGTGGTCTTGGGGATATCTTCGGTGGCGTTTTCAACCGCGGCGCTGGTAGTGGCCACGCAGCTCGGCCGTCGCGGGGGGCAGACGTCGAAACGGACGTCACCCTGGAATTCCGCGAAGCGGCGAAAGGAACCACGCTCCCGCTCCAACTAAGCGGCAACGCCCCATGCACCGCTTGCCACGGCTCAGGCTCCACCTCCGGCACACCCAGCACATGTGGAACTTGTAACGGCTCCGGTTTTACCAGTAAAAACCGCGGCGCTTTCGGCTTTTCTGCACCGTGCAGCGACTGCGACGGCACCGGGCACAAAATTACCGACCCCTGTCCAGAGTGCTCCGCCACCGGCACCGTGCACCGCACCCGCTCGATTACCGTGCGCATCCCCGCCGGTGTCGAAGACGGCCAAAAGGTTCGCCTTGCCGGCCAAGGCGAAGCCGGGCCCAACGGCACCCCCGCTGGCGACCTCTTCGTCTCCGTCACCGTTAAACCCGATCCGCTCTTTGAGCGCGACGGCAATGACTTGTTGCTGACCGTCCCTGTATCCTTTGCCGAACTTGCCCTCGGCGACACCATCACTGTGCCCACCCTGGACCAGCCAGTACGGCTGAAAATCCAACCTGGAACCCCTGACGGGCGGACGCTAAGGGTGCGTGGAAGGGGCATCGGCAAGCGCGGCGGCACCACGGGCGACCTGCTGGTAACAGTGCAGGTCACCGTACCCGAGCGCCTGGACGCCGGTGCGATGAGTGCCCTGCGCACCTATGCGCAAGCGGAGAAGGAATCCGGCTTTAGCCCCCGCGCCGGCTGGGCCGGGGCGCGAAACCAGTAGGAGGCAAGCATGAATAACTCCAAGATGTACGTCATTTCCGTCGCCGCGGAGCTCTCTGGCATGCACGCGCAGACCCTGCGCACCTATGACCGCCTGGGCCTGGTCACCCCCGCACGCACCTCCGGCGGCGGGCGCCGTTATTCGGAGCGCGACATTGCGACCTTGCGCAAAATTCAGGAGCTCTCCCAAGACGAGGGCGTCAACCTAGCTGGCATCAAGGCAATTATCCAGCTGCGCGAGCAGCGCGACCAGCTCGCCGCCGAGCGCGATGCCCTGCTCGAAGAAGTCCACCAACTGCGCCGTGATCTCGCCCAAGCTGCCCAAAATGCTCAGGCCGCGCGCAGTGCTCGCGGCGGCGAGCTGGTCCACGTCCCGCGCTCGACCTCGGTGGTGATGTGGAAGCCGCGCCGCCAGCGCGAGCGCTAACGCGCTTTCGCCGCGATCTCGCGAACCCGCGGGGTGCCCCACCACCCCGCGCGGCTGCGCGCTTACTTGCGCTGCGCGCCGTCTTGTGTTGCGTGCTTGCTTGCGCTGCGCGCCTGCTTGCGCTGCACGCCTGCTTGCGCTGCACGTCTGCTTGCGCTGCGCGCTAGCTGACTCTGTCGTTCGTCACCCCCTCAGTTCTAGCTTTTGGGGTGCTCTATATCTGGTATCATCCCCATATCCTGTCTTCAGCACCCCGCCCTATCGTGGTTCGCAATTCCGGTAGAGTGAGCGAATCTAGAGTTCAGCCCCGGAAAGAGCCCTGAGAGAAAGCTCAAACACGTTGGCACTATTTAGAACCAACCCCAGTTACCGCAGCTGGTTTGTGGCGGACATGTCGGGGGAGATTGCCCGGCAGATTGTGTTCGCGGCGATGACGCTGCTGGCCTACTCTGTGACCAATGATGTGAAGCAGACCGGCTTCGTTGCCGCGCTGATGGCCCTGGCGCGCTTTGTCGCGATGCTTGGCGGCTCATGGGTGGTTGACTTTTACCCCAAGCGTCGCCTGATGGTTATCAATGCACTGTGCCGCATAGTGCTTTCCGTCCTCACCGTTGGGCTTTTGCTCGCGGACCGCATGGGTTTCGTGGCGCTGGTGGCAGTGGCCGTAGGGTACGGCGCCATCGGGGGAATCTTTGGCAACCTCACCAATGCCATCCTGCCGTTCATTGTCGATGATCGCGAGCTCAACGAGGCCCTATCGCTCAACGAAACCCGCGATTCAATCATCCAGATCGCCGCCGCGCCGTTATCGGTATTCCTTTTTACCGCGTTGCGGGCGCTGCCCTTTGTGGTGGACATCCTGGGCTTTGCCATCGTCGCTATCGGCGCGCGCTTTATCCATGGTGACTTAGAAGCGGAGGCTAGCGATGACGCAGCCCCCGGGGTGGCCAATACGTTGAAGCAGTTCTGGGAGCGCAGCACCGCTGGACTGCGGTGGGTAGCCCGCCACCCCGGCATACGCGCGATATTAGCGCTGTGGACACTCGACGGGCTGAGTTCTTTTTTGGTGATTAACGCCGTTGAGCTCAATATCTTGGATTCAGACCAACCTACATGGCATGTGGGCGCAGTCTTCGCGTGTTTCTCAGTTGGCATGGTGGGCGGCGGTCTTATTTCGGGGCGACTACGCAAAGCACTCTCAAGCCACCGGATCCTTATCCTGGCTGCCACGGTCAACACAGTGGTCATGTCATGCCTGAGCATCATGGACCATTGGATGGTCGTTGGCGCCCTACTTGCAGTATGGACCCTGCCGACAATCGCCAGCAACGCCGTATTGGGCTCCAGCCAGATGATCGCCACCCCGGATAACCTCCAAGGCCGGGTGGGCGCCGCCTTCGGGTTAATCATCGGCCTGACTCCTATCCTCGGCGCCGGCTTAGCTGGTGTGTTGTTGGATCATGTGGGCTGGCGCATCACCATATTGCTTGCCGTAGCGTTGGGCGTCGCAAGCCTTGCCGTAGTCTTTGCCTCCCGGGCGCTTCGCGACATTGTCCACGATCCGGTCACCCCGCCGTCTGCACCTGCAAGCTAGCCGTACGCCCGCTGGCTCTGCCCGCCGTCCGATCCAGCAAGCTAGCCGTCCACCCGCCTTTGCCTGAAAGCCCATGAGCAGCCCGCTCGCACATGAAACCTACACCGGCCCGCGGTCCCCGGGCACGCAGCGGCCTCGAGCTATGGAACCCACCGCGTCCACAAACGCCGCGTCCTGCCAATAAGAGCCGTGGTCGCCCGGTCGCCTGCCCGCTCCCGGTGCGGAACGCGCGCCGAAGCTGCGACTTCGCGGGTCCGGCCCATGCGGCCCACCGCGCGCGCCGGGCACCAGCGCGATGGGGTCCCCGCGGTTGGTCGCCGTCCACACCCGCCCGCCAAACGCTCGCGCATTGGTCACCCCGGCGCCGGGTGATCCCACCAGCACCACATCATCGGCCCGCATACCCCGGCTTGCCGCGTGCCCGGCCACCACGGAACCATAGGAATACCCGACCACAATTTGCCGAGTGTTCGGCCACCGCCTGCGCATCGCGGCTTGAAACCGCGCGAGCTCAGCCCCGCCGGCCTCTGCCGGCGCGGTCTGAATGGCGCGCGGCACGCTGCTCGGCGCGGTGTATCCCATCCAGGCCACCGCTGGCCCGCCCGTGGCCTGCGCCAGCTTCCGCGCGCGCTCAATCTGCCCGTTCCAATTCGACGCCTCACTCGATCCCACCCCGGGCACAAAAGTCGTCACCGTTGCCGGTGCCGTCCCACTGTGCCCTAGCTTGCCGATGCCCCCATCCACCACCGCCACCAACCTCCCCGGGCTGGCTTCCAGGACGATGAGGTCTGGGTTGGCTTCGAGAAACAAGCGAATGTCTGGAGGGGCGGTAGCGCGTTGAATGGCGTCGATGCTCGCCAGCGGCAAGTCATCGAAGTCCTCCAGCCGTTGTGGCGGCGGCGGTGGAATTGGCGTGCACAGCAGTACCAGCTCGCGCGCGCACATCCAATCCACTGCTGCGCCTACGGTGGCCAGGGTTTCCGCAATTGCAGAGACCTGGCCCAGCGCCGCGGCCCGGTGCAGTTGCGCATAAAGGACCGCGTAGCGTTCCAGGACTTCCGCCGCCGCAGCAATGCTTCCCGCGGTGCTTCCCATCCTTCCCGCTGTGTCTTCTAGCGCTGCTCGCCCAGCTGTGGCAGCTGGTCCTTCCAAGTCGGCGAAAAGCCTGACCCACAGCCGATGGCTGTCGCCGATAAACTCCTCCAGGTCCCCGGCGGCTAAGCGCAGTTGTGCCGCCGCACCACGCAGGGAAGCAGCCGCGCCCACGCCGGTACCGGGCCCCGGGTCCACCCCAGCCCGGATCATGGCCGAATCCCAGCCACCGGCGTCGATGAACCGTCTAAGTTCGCATCCAACGCCCGCGCAAGCGCGGCGTCTTCAGCGACGATGGTATGCACCAGGGCCTCCAGGCGGTGATGGTGAGCGTGGAGTTGGGAGTCGGCATCGGCAAGCTGAGCAGACCACGTGGACAGGATGGTGTGCAGGGTGCGGTGGGTGCGAGGGGCATCGGCAAGCAACGGGGGAGAAGCGGCAGGGTCTGGCACGCGGCGGTTGCGGGCCTGGCGCAGCAGCGCGGGGGCGAGATGGCTAAAGCTAATCGAATTCATGGCGCCCATCGTGGCACTCGGCGCACGCGGCGGCAAGGGCGGGCACGGCGGGCCTGTGGATAACTGCCGCGTTGCACACTACATTGGGCAATTATGAAGATCGCAGCTGTGCAATTCTTAGCAACTGGTAGTACCAAAGACAACATGCAAGCCTGCCTGGAGCGCATCCGTGCTGCGGCAGAAAATGGCGCCCGCCTGGTAGTTTTGCCCGAGGCAGCCTCCCAAGCCTTCGGCACCGGACGCCTGGATACCCAAGCAGAAAACTTAGAAGGCTCTTATGCAAGCGCTTTGCGCGCGGAAGCCACCCGCCTGGGCGTGACAGTCGTGGCCGGGACATTCCGCCCCGCCGATACCATCGAACGCGACGGCAAAACCATCAATCGGGTCTACAACACCGCCCTGATTACCGGCCCTGACCTGCACACCGGCTACGACAAAATCCATACTTATGATGCCTTTTCCTACCGCGAGTCTGACACCGTCAAGCCTGGCACCCAGCTGTGCACCTTTGATGTCGACGGTGTGACCATCGGCGTGGCCACCTGCTACGACATTCGCTTCCCGGAACAATTCCGCGAGCTTGCCCGCGCGGGCGCGAAGGTGATTGTGGTGCCCTTTAGCTGGGCCGATGGCCCCGGCAAGCTCGAGCAGTGGCGCCTGCTGTCCGCGGCGCGGGCGCTAGATTCCACCAGCTACCTCGTTGCCGCCGGCCAGGCGCGCCCCGGCGGTCAAGAGCAGGCAGGGCAGGATTCGGGGCCGACGGGGATTGGACATTCTGTCGTGGTTGACCCCACCGGCCGACGTCTAACTGAGGCCGGCTACGGCGAGGAAATTATCTACGCCGACCTGGACATCGAGCGCGTGGCCGCCGTGCGCAAGCAACTGCCCGTGCTGGGCTAGGCGCGTCTGCCTCGCGCTCGCGCCTGGGTCCCGATCCCGCCGCGCGCGCTCTAGCCCGCCGGGCGCGACGCCGCGCCTAGTTCAACTCCCACAACCCCGCACGGTCAAAGGGATGCGCCTCAATATCCACGGCATCCACCCCGGCGGCCAGAAGCTGCGCCTGCGCCTGCGCCACCCGCTGGCTCGGCCCGCACAGGATAAAACGGTTGCCGCGGGTGGTCTCGCGTTCGAGCATCAGGCTCACCGGGTCCGCGCTGACCTCAAAATCCATTTCCACCACCGGGGGCTCCGCGCCCAGCAATTGCGGGTCCATCGCGGAATCTACCAGCAAATACATGCGCATATCCGGGTTGAGCGCGGCCAGATTCTCCTGCACCACCACGTCATAATGGTGCCCCGGGCTCGGCGCGACCACGTACACCGATGCCTCAATATCCGGCGCCTGCCCGGCCGCGACGGCGGCATCGACCAGGCCCAGCAGCCACGCCCGCGCCGGGGCCCAGCCGGTGCCAAAACACAGCAGGACGGGGTAAACACCATCGGCTGAGCTGTGCTGATGCAGCCCCTGGGCGAACTCGCCGCGCGGGCTACCCACCGTCCATTCATCGCCCACGCGCGCTGCTCGCAACAGCTGCGACGCCGGCCCCGTGGCGTGGATATGAAACTCCAGCTCGCCTGCCGCCGTCGGTGGCGCGGCCGCGTAAAGCTCCCGCCACGTCCCCGGCAGGTGGCGGGTGGTCACCGCAAAGAATTGCCCCGGGGCGAACTGGGTGGGCAGCCCTGCGCTGAGCTTGACGATGCCCACCTGTCTATTCGGCCTGCGCACCCCTACCACATGCAGCCGGTGTGCGGGGGCAGTTCCCGCCAGGTCCGCAGCTTCCGCAGCATCTGCCATCACGCGGGCCAGGTGGTGGAGGCGGGCGGCGGCTGCGGTGGCATCGGCAGGCTTGAGTTCCAGCGTGTCCAGTCCGGATACCAGGCATTCGACAAAAGTGGTGTACACCTGTGGTGGGAAGCCGTGGCGGCGATGCTCCCTCGCCAAGTCAGCCAGGTGCTGCTCGGTGTGCGCTACCGGCGCGTTCGCTGCGCACTGTTCGAAATACCACGCTAGTGCCGGTACCAACTCCTGATGCGCGCTGGCCGCCGACATTGGAAACAGGTCACGTGCGGGCAGAATTTGCGCGAAGAGTTGCTCATGGACTTCCCGCCGGTAGTCCTCTGCGTGGGTACGCAGCGCGTGGGCGACTGCCGCGTAGTCGCAGGTTTCGGGTGCTGGGCGCTTCGCAGTCATGGGGTCCAAGTATAGGCCGCTCGGCTAGGCCGGGGTTCCAGGCGCATAACCCCCACCAACACATTTTGACCATTAGGCCCATAACCCCCACCAACACATTCCGACCATTAGGCCCCATTAGGCCACCATTAGGCCAACAATCCCCAGGCGGAGTGCTGCAGAAAAAAGAAACCGCCCCTCACGAGGAGGGGCGGTCTCTTTAGAAAGGAGGTGACCTATGGGAAGAGTCTCATCAGGTCACTGCCGATTGTATCCCACAGTGGGGCGAGATGCAAAATCTGCGGTTGGCGGCCCTCGTCACGGGAGGTGCACAATGGGTAAGCACTCTTTGAGCCGCACATCCAAGCGCACACCCGGTCGTGAAAACCAAAACCCCGCCGCCAAGTGGGATAACATCCTGGACTTGGCGAACGGGGTTGTGAAACTCACGGCCGAACTCGTGAAGTTGATTAACCTCGTACTTCACGGAGGCCTTTAGGCCCGACGGAACCAGTCAATGGCAGTTGGCTGGTTTCGTTGTTTTCCCAGTCCGATTGCGTTGCCGTAATCCGACTGTTAGTCCCGAGTTTAGCAGCTTGCCCAACCCTTGCAACGGCTTATGTCTATTCCTTGGCGGGTCGGTGCTTGCTAGGATGTGAGGTGGTCCACGAAAATCCCTTCGGGGGATGTGGCTTCCTCGTCAGTGCGCGGCAGGCCCGCGCGTCTGCGTGGGCTTTCTGTGCGCCTGTTGGGCGAGCGGAAAACCCTACTGATTTAGGGAGGTGCACAATGGGTAAGCACTCTTTGAGTCGCAAATCCAAGCGCACACCCGGTCGTGAAAACCAAAACCCCGCTGCCACGTGGGATAACATTCTCAATGTGGCAAACGGGGTCCTGAAATTAGCGACCGAAACCGTGAAGCTAATCAACGAAATACTTCACGGAGGCCTTTAGGCCCGACGGAACCAGTCAATGGCAGTTGGCTGGTTTCGTTGTTTTCCCAGTCCGATTGCGTTGCCGTAATCCGACTGTTAGTCCCGAGTTTAGCAGCTTGCCCAACTCTTGCAAGGCCTTATAGCCAGCCGGCCCCGAAGGGGGTGGCAGATTTGAGTCTTGCCGAGTCGTGAACCAGTGCGTGCGGGGCTGAGGTATTCATGCCAGCAGGATGGGGGAGGGGCATCGGCAGGCTGGGTGTGTAGGCAGGCTAGGCAATCCGGTAGGGGGCATCGGCAAGTTGAGCGGGCTGGGCTCAAGAAATTTTACCTTGAGCGGAATAGACTCAACTTTGGGTGCGTTGTGGGCAGTGAAACACCTACAGTGGGTAGAGCCCACGTACGGAAACAAACACAGAAAACACACAAGGAGAACCATGAACGCCTTTAACCCCACCACTAAGACTCAGGAAGCTTTGCAGTCCGCCATGCAGCAGGCATCGGCAAAGGGCAACCCGGATATTCGCCCGGCCCACCTGCTGCAGGCGATTCTTTTGCAAGAAGACGGTATCGCGGTACCGGTGCTGCGCGCGACGGGTGTAGACCCAGCCACGGTGGCCCGTGAGGCCGGCGAACTAGTCGACGGCTACCCCACCGCCGAAGGCACGGGCATGGCCAACCCGCAATTTAACCGCGACGCGCTTAACGTCCTCACCCGTGCCCAGGAGCTGGCGGGGGAGCTGGGAGATGAATACGTATCCACGGAGGTTCTGCTCGCTGCGATTGCAGGCTCCAAGACCGACGCCGCCCAACTGCTAACGAGCCGCGGCGCAACGTACGACGTGATCAAGGGCGCTTTCCCCTCCGTGCGCGGGGCCGCTAAGGTGACCAGCGAGAACCCGGAAGACCAATTCCAGGCCCTAGAGAAATACGCCACGGACTTAACGGCGCGCGCCCGGGAGGGCAAGATTGACCCGGTTATCGGGCGTGACCAGGAAATTCGCCGCGTGGTGCAGGTGCTTTCGCGACGCACCAAGAATAATCCGGTGCTTATCGGCGAGCCGGGCGTGGGTAAGACGGCCATCGTGGAGGGTCTGGCCCGGCGTATTGTGGCAGGTGACGTCCCGGAATCCCTGAAGGGTAAGACGCTCATCAGCCTGGACCTGGGCGCCATGGTGGCTGGTGCGAAGTTCCGCGGCGAATTCGAAGAACGCCTCAAGGCTGTGTTGGATGAGATTAAGGGATCCGACGGTCAAATCATCACCTTCATTGATGAGCTGCATACTATTGTCGGCGCCGGCGCCACCGGTGAGGGCTCCATGGACGCAGGCAACATGATTAAGCCCATGCTGGCCCGCGGCGAGCTGCGCCTGGTGGGAGCGACCACCCTGGATGAATACCGCAAGTACATTGAAAAGGACGCCGCTCTGGAGCGCCGCTTCCAGCAGGTCTTCGCGGCAGAACCCAGTGTGGAGGACACGGTGGGTATCCTGCGCGGCCTTAAGGAACGCTACGAGGTCCACCACGGTATCCGCATCCAGGACTCCGCCCTGGTGGCGGCCGCAGAGCTGTCTAACCGCTACATCACCAACCGCTTCTTGCCAGACAAGGCCATTGACCTGGTAGATGAGGCCGGCTCCCGCCTGCGCATGGAAATTGACTCCTCCCCGCAGGAGATCGATGAACTCGAGCGCATAGTCCGCCGCATGGAAATCGAGGAGCTCGCCCTGCAGAAGGAAAGCGACGCCGCCTCCCAGGAGCGCCTGGACAAACTGCGCCAGGAGCTAGCAGACGAGCGCGAGAAGCTGGGCGAACTCAAAGCCCGGTGGGCCAATGAGAAGAAGTCCATCGATGACGTCCAGCGGATCAAGGAACAGCTCGAGAACCTGCGCCGCCAGGCAGAAATAGCCGAACGCGACGGCGACCTGGCCAAGGCTTCTGAGATCAACTACGGCCAAATCCCGCCGCTGGAAAAGGAACTCAGCCAGGCCGAAGAGGCCGCCGATAAGCAGCGCAACACCATGCTGGTGGAGGAGGTCACGCCGGATACCATCGCGGAGGTCGTGTCCGCGTGGACGGGTATCCCGGCAGGCAAGATGCTCCAGGCAGAAACCCAGAAGTTGCTGGAGATGGAGGCTGAGCTGGGCCGCCGCGTGGTGGGCCAGAAGGACGCCGTGGTGGCGGTATCGGATGCCGTGCGCCGCGCCCGCGCCGGCGTTGCGGATCCCAACCGCCCGACGGGCTCCTTCCTCTTCCTCGGCCCCACGGGCGTGGGCAAGACGGAGCTGGCGAAGGCGCTGGCGGAGTTCCTCTTCGACGATGACTCTGCCATGGTGCGCATCGACATGTCGGAGTTCGGTGAGAAGCACTCGGTTGCCCGCCTGGTCGGTGCCCCTCCGGGGTACGTCGGCTACGATGCCGGCGGCCAGCTCACGGAGGCCGTGCGCCGCCGCCCCTATTCGCTGGTGCTCTTCGATGAGGTTGAAAAGGCCCACCCGGACGTCTTCGACGTGCTGTTGCAAGTCTTGGATGAGGGACGCCTGACCGATGGTCAGGGCCGTACCGTGGACTTCCGCAACACCGTCATCATCCTTACCTCCAATTTGGGTGCGGGCGGCACGCGCGAGGAGGTCATGGAGGCCGTGCGCCACGCCTTCAAGCCGGAGTTCATCAACCGCCTGGATGATGTGGTGGTCTTCGAGCCGCTGTCCCAGGAGTTGCTGCAGGGCATTGTGGACATTCAGCTCGACGCCCTTTCCCGCCGCCTGGCCTCGCGCCGCCTGCGCCTGGAGGTCAGCCCGGAGGCCAAGGCGTGGCTGGCCCAGCGCGGCTACGATCCGGCCTATGGCGCCCGCCCGCTGCGCCGCCTGATTCAGCAGGCCATCGGCGACAGCCTGGCTAAGGCCCTGCTCGCCGGGGAAATTGTGGATGGCGATCGCGTTGCCGTGGACGTTGCTGCCCAGTCTGCCGATGCCCCCGCCAGCACCGCTGCCCAGTCTGCCGATGCCCCCGCCCCGGCCGACTCCGCTTCCGCCGGGACCGCTGCCGACTCCGCCCCGGCAGGCCCCGCTGCTGCCTCCGTTCCCGCCGAGGCCGCTGCCGAGCCTGCCCCCGCCACCCGCGCGGCGGACGGTCTGGTCTTGCGTCCCGTGCGCGACTAACTCGGCTAGCGCGGCTAACGCAACTAACGCGACTAGCATGACTAGCGGGGATTAACGCGGAACTAGCTGCGGCCCACCCCGCGCCCAACCATCGGAAACGTGCTCATGCCCTTAAGATGAGGGGCATGAGCATTTTGGTTTCTCCACGGCAGTTGCATGAGGACATTCATCAGGGCGCGCGCTTTACGGTGCTGGCGTCGCTGTGGGAGCCGCAGGAGGGCGCGGCTTTCAACCAGTTTTCTTCCCTGCACATCCCTACGGCGCAGTTTTGCGATGCCGCGGGCGCTCTCGCCGGCCTCCCCGGCTCGCAGGCAGGCCGCAATCCGTTGCCGGACCCGGACAAGCTGGCGTTGTGGTTCAAGCGCTGGGGTTTGCGTCGCGATCGCCCGGTGGTGGTCTACGACGAGCAGCGTGGTCTCTTCGCCGGTCGCGCTTGGTGGATTCTGCGCTGGGCGGGTGTGGAGGATGTCCGCATTGTCGATGGCGGCCTGGCCAATTGGCGCAAGCAGGGCCTGCCCACCCTGACGGGCCCGGGCAACATTTCTGTCGGCGCGGACATGGAGGTCCGCCCGGGTTCCATGCCCACGGCCACGCTTGCCGATGTCAAAGCCCACACCGGCCTCCTCATCGATACCCGTGAGCCTAACCGCTTCGCCGGCCGCCGCGAGAATCTGGACTTGAAGGCCGGCCACATTCCGGGCGCGGTCAATCTGCCGGAGCGTCACTTGCACAATCCGGACCATACGTGGAAGTCCCCGGAGCAGGTCCGCGACCTGGTCGCCGAGGCCGGTATCACCGCCGCCCAGCTGGAAAGCGCCATCATTTACTCCGGCTCCGGCAACCATTCTGCCTTGGCCATTGCCGCATTGGAGTGGGCCGGCTTGCCGGTTCCGCGCCACTTTGTGGGCGGCTGGTCGCAGTGGTCGGCGGACCCGCGCAACCCCGTCGAGCGCGGCGACTAGCATGGCTTACCTCCTCATCCTGCTTGCCCTGGCCATCGGCGCCGCTGGTTTCTATCTGCTGCATCTTGCCAAGCTTGCCGATGCCCCCGCCGACCCCAACCCCGCTCCCGCTGCTGACTCCGACCCGGACCCCGCCTCCGTTGCTGGCTCCGCCCCGGACTCGGCTCCATTCGTGGAACCAGCGCTTGCCGCCGACTCCGTTTTGCCATCTGGCTCAGTTCCCACCGCCGACCAGGATCTGGAGCCCACGCCTGAGTCCGACCACAAACCGCGACCGGCGTCGCAACCTGAACTAGACTCAGTACAGGAACCTTCGAACGCAACCGGCCCGGTACCAAAGCTGCAGCCGGGCTCTGGGCTTTTGCCCAGCCGACGCACTTTGCGCTCTTCTTTGCCGGGCGCGGTATTGCGTGAGCGCCGCGAGTGGGCGCAACACCGCGGCTATGAGTTTCACAAGCAGGACCCCTATTTAGTCGATGAGTTCACCCGCGGTGCAGCCGCCGCCGGCGCGGAACCCCGCGACATCGTCGCAGGTCAAGTGCTGGGCCATGAGATGCTGCTGATGGACATCGGCAGTGTAGCGGTGATGGCTATGCGCACGGGGGCGGCATCGGACGTGGTGGTGGACTTCCGCCGCGAGGGCGCCCTGGATGTGGAGTCCGGCGACGACCTGGTCCCGGCCTTCGACGTCGCCGATTTCCACATCTATTCCACGCACGTGCCGGTGGTCGAGCGCCTGGTGGACCCGCGGGTGCGCAGCGCGCTCGACGCCATGCCCGCAGTGGTCACGGCGGTGTGGATGGAATCCGAGTGGGTTCTCGCGCAGATGACCAAGCAGGCCCGCACCCTCGACTGGGATGCGATGCAGGCTCCGTTGGCTTTGCTTGCCGATACCGCCCGGGTCCTCCCTCCACGCTCCGCTGCGGCGCAGGGGTTTGATCCCAGCGCAGGGGATCCCACCCGCGCCATTGAGCCACAGGCGGCTGCCCTGGCACAGGGGCCGACATTGGTGGGACCGCCGCAGGACGAGTTTGTGCACCCGCCCGTCCAGCGTCCTGACGAGCCCGTTCAGTTGCCTTCACGCACCGGCGCGGAGGTCCACGGCACTATGGCGCAGCATGCACTGGGCGCAGACGAAGTCGATGCCATCGCAGACGGCACCGAGCGCCCCCACATTGACGGCGATACCCCGCGCATGCGCCGCCGCCTGGATGGCGGCTCGTCGCTCTTTGACGACGGCGCCTAGCCGCCCCGCCCCGTCCCGCGCTGGCCGGCCCTTGCCGCCTTCGCGTCGCACCGCGCCGAACCCCGGGCCCGGCCGCCCGACGCAGTAATCTATGAGAACCCCAACTTGGAGAGGAACCCATGAACAATCAAGCACCGTCCACCCAACAGCGCGAGCGTTTGGCACAACTGGTCAAGGAATTGGCGGTAGTCCACGGCAAGGTCACGTTGTCTTCGGGCAAGGAGGCGGACTACTACGTTGATTTGCGCCGCGCGACGCTGCAGCATGAGGCATCGCGGCTTATCGGTGCGCTGCTGCGCGAGGCCACTGCGGACTGGGATTTTGACGCTGTGGGCGGTTTGACTCTGGGCGCGGATCCGGTGGCTACGGCCATCATGCACGCGGACGGCCGTCCGATTGACGCATTCGTGGTGCGCAAAGAGGCCAAGAAGCACGGCATGCAGCGCCGTATCGAGGGCGCTGACGTGGTGGGCAAGAAGGTCCTGGTCGTGGAGGACACCACCACCACCGGCAATTCCCCGTTGACTGCGGTGGCGGCGTTGCGCGAGGCCGGCGCCCACGTGGTCGGCGTGGCCACGGTGGTCGATCGCGCTACCGGCGCAGCCGACGTCATTGCCGCCGAGGGCCTGGAGTACCGCTACCTGCTGGGCCTGGAGGACTTGGGCCTTGCCTAATTCCGCCCAGCCTGCCGATGCCCCCGCCACCCCACCCGATCCTTCTCCCGCTCCCGCACCTGAGTCGCAGGGCTCCGAATCAACCCCCGTTGCAGGTGCGCCTTCTTCGGCACAACCCAACGCGGTTGGCAGCGCTGCGGCGCAGGGGCCTTCAGTGAAGGCACTTTCGGCTGCCGGTGTTGTCGTCGCGCCGCCTTCTGCTGCGGGCGCGGTGGGTTCCGCCGAAGAACACCGCGGGCCGACCGAGTGGATGGAAGGCCGCCACGGAGTGGGCCCGCACCCGCAACCGTGGCCGCAGGGCGAGCACTTCGACCCGGAGCTGCTCGAGCACGGCGACACCCGCAACGTCGTCGACGCCTACCGGTATTGGAAGCGCGAAGCTGTCGTCGCCGACATTGATACCCGCCGCCATAGCCTGCACATCGCGATTGAGAATTTTGAGAACGACTCTAATATCGGCACGGTGGTGCGCACGGCGAATGCGTTCGCGGTGAACACCGTCCACATTGTGGGCCGGCGCCGCTGGAACCGCCGTGGCGCAATGGTCACGGACCGCTACCAGCACTTGCTGCACCACGACACAGTGGAGCAGCTGCTCGAATGGGCCCACACTCAGGGGCTGACGGTGGTGGCCATCGACAACACCCCGGGCAGCGTGCCGCTAGAGACCGCCCAGCTGCCGCAGGACTGTCTGCTCCTTTTTGGCCAGGAAGGCCCCGGCGTGAGCGAGCAAGCTCAACAAGGCGCGGTGATGACGTGCTCCATCGCGCAGTTTGGCTCCACGCGTTCGATTAATGCTGGGGTGGCGGCGGGTATTGCCATGCACGCCTGGATCCGGCAGCACGCAGATTTGTCCCGCGCGTGGTAGGCGGCGTTATAGAATATGGCCTGTTGGCTGCCGCGTGACAGCTAACGCTAATGGTTTAGGCCCTGTGGAGCGATAATTGTGATAGAAAAGTGGGCGCACCGCGCCGACCTAGCAGAGACCGCGATTAACGAGCGGCACGCTGCGCGTTTGTGGGGGCTGCCGCGCACCAATTTGGCTGTGGTGTCGTGGCCCCCAACGGCTAAAGAAAAGGTCTTTGTGCACTGGCACTATTGGTGGCAGGCGCACTACTTGGATTGTTTGGTGGACGCCGCCTGGCGCAATAACACCAAGATTCGCCGCCGTCGTATCGCGGACACGGTCACGGGTATTCGCCTGCGCAATCTGGGCCCGCTGGCAAAGAACCGCTATTACGATGACAAGGCGTGGCTCGCCCTCGCCATGGCGCGTGCCGGGGAGCTGAAATCCCTTAAACCCCACAAGCGACTGCCCGCGCTGCAAAGCAATATCATTTCCGGCCTGGACCCCCACCTTGGCGTCCTGCCGTGGCGCGAGGGCGAGACCTTCCTCAACGTCCCCTCTAACGGTCCGGGCGCCATCATGATGGCGCGCATGGGCAAAATCGAGCAGGCCTGCCAAGTGGTGGACTGGATTTATGACAACCTTGTCGACGACCGCGGCCTCATCATGGATGGCATCCGCATGCGCATGGATGGCCCTGAGATTGTGCGCCACATTCACCCCTACTGCCAGGGGGTGGTGCTGGGTGCGTGCCTGGAGATTGTGCTGGCGTTGCGGGAGCGGGCGGGCATCGGCAAGCTAGAGGATATTGAGTCGGTCTACGAGGCTGAGCGGGTGGAGGAGATGATGCGTTTCGTCACCCGCATCCGCGGGCTGGTGCAGGCGGTGGCCTCGCACCAAGCCACGCCCGCGGGGGTGCTCAACGCGCGCACTGGCGACGGTGATGGTGGCCTGTTCAAGGGTATTCTGGTGCGCTATCTTGCCGATGTCGCCGTGCGCCTCCCCGGCGATTCCCCCGCCAATCGGGCCACCAAGAAGCTCGCCGCACGCCTGGTCGCTGCCTCTGCCGAGGCCGCGTGGGAGCACCGCCTGGAGGTCGACGGCCTGCCGATTTTCGGCACCGACTGGACTGCCGATGCCCGCCTCCCGCACAACTATGGCTTCGGCTCCACGTCCTTGTCGGAGCGCGTGGGCCTGGTGCGCGTCGACGAGCGCGACCTGTCTGTGCAGCTTTCCGGCTGGATGTTGCTGGAGGCCGTCGCCCGCGTCTTCCGCCACGACGCCCCCGCTACCTAGCTTCCCGATGCCCCGCTCCCTTCCGCCCCGCTCCTCCTGCGCGCCGGGCCGCTCTACCCGCGCGTCTGGCCGGGGCACGCCGCACTCCCGTCCTGCGCGCCCCGCTCCACCCGCGCGCCGGGCCGCTCTACCCGCGCGTCTGGCCGGGGCACGCCGCACTCCCGTCCTGCGCGCCCCGCTCCACCCGCGCGCCTGGCCGGGGCACGCCGCACTCCCGTCCTGCGCGCCCCGCTCCACCCGCGCGCCTGGTCGCTTCACCCGCCCGACCTGCTCCGTGGATCAGTAGTGGTAGCGGGCCTGCAGGATCACGAGGTCTTCGCCGTTGACGAGGTAGACGAGCCTGTGTTCGGTTGTGATTCGCCGTGACCAGGACCCCTGTGCTCCGTATTTGAGTTGTTTGGGCTTGCCGATTCCGGAGAAAGGATCCCTCATACATGCGTCGATGAGCGAATTAATGCGCTTGAGGACCTTCCGGTCGGCCGTTTGCCAGTACTTGTAGTCCTCCCATGCAGACTCGTCCCAGACCAGGCGCACTTAGCAGTCCTCGTCGGAGCGGTCGAGCTCGTGCACGTGGGTCTTCCCTGCGAGGGCGCGGTCATAGGCGTCGAGGAGGCGGCGAGCGTTGGTGGGCGAACGGAATAGGTACGCCGTCTCTTGCCACGCGGCGTACTCGTCGGCCGGCATGAGGACGACGTTGCCTTTGCGGGAGACGATCTCGATGGCGTCCTGGTCCTCGTTGACGCGTTCGATGAGTGGGTATAGGGTCTTGCGGGCCTGGCTTGCGCTGATGGACATGTTCGGGACCTCTCTACGTGAAGTATCTTCACACGAAATAGTAGTACAGGATTATGGTACCACTTAGAGGTGAGCGCTGAGCCGCCCCACCCGCCTGACCGGCGCGCCGCGCGTTGTCCGCCGCCGAGCCGCCGTTCTCGCCGTGCAGCGCGTGCTCGCCGCGCCGCCGCGCTCCCGGCTTGCCTGTCGGGCCGCGTGCCCGCCACCCCGCCCACTTGCTCGCCGTGCCGCGCGTGCTCGCCGCGCTCCAGTCCGCTGCGTTGCCCGCTTGCTCGCCGTGCCGCGCGTGCGTGAGCACGGCTCCCGGTGCCCGTTCGGGCGCGAATACAGGCCGCGAATACAAGCAACGTCACAGAAATAACCTCGACATGGCCGGGAGGGCCGGGGCATACTAGTAGACGTACGTGACCCGGCCCGTCTCAAGGCCCGATTTACAAGGATGGTTCCATGCCTATCGCAACCCCTGAGGTCTACAACCAGATGCTTGACACCGCCAAGGCTGGTGGTTTCGCATTCCCGGCTATCAACTGCACCTCCTCCGAGACCATCAACGCCGCCCTGCGCGGCTTTGCCGAGGCCGAATCAGACGGCATCATCCAGTTCTCCACTGGCGGCGCGGAGTTCGGCTCTGGCCTGTCGGTGAAGAACAAGGTCGCTGGCGCCCAGGCCCTGGCCGCGTTTGCACACGAGGCCGCCAAGCATTACGGCATCAACGTCGCGCTGCACACGGACCACTGCCAGAAGGAAGTCCTCGACGAGTACGTTCGTCCGCTCATCGCCATTTCCCAGGAGCGCGTGGACCGCGGCGAGCTGCCGCTGTTCCAGTCGCACATGTGGGATGGCTCCGCCATCCACATCGATGAGAACCTGCAGATCGCCCAGGAGCTGCTGGAGAAGGCCCGCAAGGCCAACATCATCCTGGAGGTTGAAATCGGCGTCGTCGGCGGCGAGGAGGATGGCGTGGAAGCCAAGGCTGGCGCTAACCTCTACACCTCCGTGGAGGACTTTGAAAAGACCGTCGACGCCCTGGGCGTAGGGGAGAAGGGCCGCTACCTGCTGGCCGCTACCTTCGGCAACGTCCACGGCGTGTACAAGCCGGGCAACGTGAAGCTGCGCCCGGAGGTGCTGGATGAGGGCCAGAAGGCGGCCATCGCCAAGCTGGGCCTGGACGCCGGCTCCAAGCCCTTCGACTTCGTCTTCCACGGGGGCTCCGGCTCGGAGAAGGATAAGATCGAGCAGGCTCTGTCCTACGGCGTTATCAAGATGAACGTCGACACCGACACTCAGTACGCCTTCACCAACCCCATCGCCCGCCACATGTTCGCTAACTACGACGGTGTGTTCAAGATCGATGGCGAAGTGGGCAACAAGAAGGTCTACGATCCGCGCTCTTACCTGAAGAAGGCCGAGCAGGGCATGTCCGAGCGCGTCGTCGAGGCCTGCCAGGACCTCCACTCCGTGGGCAAGTCCGTCTCCAAGTAGTCCGCACCGCCGCGTTTGTGACTGGCGCGCTCCTGGCGCGCTCCGGGCACTGCTCTCCGCGCACGTCGCTGCCGGCTCCGCCCCCGCCCCCTGCGCGCGTCGCTGCTGGCACCGCCCCCGCCGCTGCCGGCTCCGCCTAGCCCCGCGCCCCGGACTCGCGCGACACCCCGCCCGCCCGTTTACCCCCGGGCGGGCTTCTTCTTGTCTTGCGATATGTTGGGAGGCATCATGACCCACAATCCCATCCCCGACCCCGCAGCCCGTCCTGCCGATGCCGCCTCAGTTCCTGCCCCGGCTCCCGGCTCTGCCCAGCAACCCAACCCCGCCGACAACGCCCGAGCCACCCACCCGGCCGCCACCACGGCCACCGCGCGGGTGCGCATGACCACCGCGGAGCAACTCCGTCACGTGGACAAGTCCCTCAAGGCCCGCCTCGGCCGCGTGCGCTCCCGGCTGGTCTACATTCTGCAGGCCACCCTCGGTGCCGGCCTGGCCTTTTACGTCGCGCATGAGATCTTCGGCCACGCCCAGCCCTTCTTTGCGCCAATGTCCGTGGTCATCATTTTGGGCCTCAGCGGCAGTGACCGCCTGCAGAGGGCGCTGGAGCTTTCGCTCGGGGGCATCGTCGGAGTGGTAGTGGGCACCTTTTTAGTCGATACCCTGGGCACCGGCGCCATCCACATGACCATCATCATCGGGCTGTCGCTGCTGATTTCCTCTTTTATGACTAGTTCCCAGCTGGTCAGCAACCAAATCACCATCGGCGCCATCTTGATTTCTACCATCCTGCCCCCGGCGGAGATGGGCGGCCTCAGCCGTGCGTTGGACGCGATTATCGGCGCGGTTATTGGTATTGGCATGATTGCGCTCATCCCGTCTTCGCCGCTTTCTGCCGGCCGCCGCGAGATTTCTAAGGTCCTGGGCCTGGCTTCGTCCGTGCTTTCCGATGTCGCCTCCGGCCTCCGCGAGCGCGATCCCCAGGTTATCCGCGACGCCCGCGAGGCTGTGCGCGGCTCCCAGGCTGATATCAATGCACTGCTGGCTGCGGCGAAGTCCGGCAAGGAGACCGCGCAGGTCAATCCGCTGTTGTGGGGTTCTATGCGCAGTATTCGTTCTCTGGAGCGAACTCTGGCCCCGGTGGATAATGCGGTACGCGGCGTGCGTGTGTTGGCGCGCAGGGCACTGGTGTTGGTGGAGGACCGTGACCACGTGTCGGCCACGCAGTTGGAGCTCATCGAGGAGCTTGCCGATGTCTGCCACACCCTGTCCCAAATGTATTCCCGCTCTGCGAAGGCCAAGCGCCTTTCTGAGGCGGAGGAGATTCCGGAGCTGGTCGCCCGCCTGCGCGTGGTGGGTGCCCGCGCGCAGATGTCGGTTGTCGAGGAGGATCATCTGCTGTCTGCGTATGCCATCTTGGCTCAGACCCGCTCCATCGTGGTCGATTTGCTCATGGTGTGCGGGATGTCCCGCGAGTCCGCCGTCGCCGCCTTGGCCCCGACGTCCAAGCACCCGGCTTACCCGCCGGAGTTGCCCCGCGATCTCCGCTAGTCTGCCGATGCCCCTCCGCCTCCCTCCAGACCGACTCTCCGTCTCCCCGCCTCACCGCCTCCGGCCAGACCGCCTCACCGTCTCCCCGCCCCACCTGCGGGCCCTGCTACCGCCTCATAGCCGCCGCGCTTGTAGCCCCTCCGGCGGTCCATTTCTGGTTGCCGTGGGGCTGTTGCGCTTCCTGGGCGCCTGCGCTGTGTGCGGGGCGGGTTAGTTGGTGGGGCTGGTGGGTACCGGTGGCCCGCCGCCGGGGCCTTGCCAAGCCACCCGGCCTTTAACGCGCACCATCCGCCCGCGACTTTGCGGGATCCCACCGGGAGGACTGTCCTCATTGACTCCATTGTGGTATTCACACAACACCGCCAAATTCCTGATGTTCGTCTGCCCACCAGCAACCCACGGGGTCAGGTGGTGAATCTGGCACTTATCAAACGCGACATTACAGTGCAGCCAATTACAGCCCGGACCCTCAGCGGCTAACAAGGCACGCTGCTTATCAGAAGCAAAGCGCTCAAAGCGGTACAAGTCCAACGGGCCATGCTCGCGGCTGACAAGGGCTATCATCCCACGGTCGAGAAAGACCCGCTGAAGCAGCTCCGCGCCACTCATACGCACCCCGTTGGTCGCGCGCACGATAACATCAGCATCCGAAGGATTACCCTCCGCCGCATAACCACCCGCGCCAGCATCGGCGCCGACATCAGCGCCGGGAGCGCAAGCGCCTTCGCCAGCGCCGGGGAAGGCATCAACACCGGCCGCATCTGTGGCGTTTGCATGGACGCTTCTAACAGCGCCAGGAGCGCCGGTGCTTTCGCTGGTGGCGCCAGCGCTTTCGTTGGCGGCGGTGCAGGCTGCGGCCTGGGCGCGCCCGTGCAAGGCGGCGAAGTCATCGAGTTGGACTACCACCTGGGCGTGGTAGTGGGTCTGGGACAGCCCGCCTTTGCCGCGGGTTAGGTCGAGGAAGCTCTGGTCGGGGCTGTTTTGGTCGATGCTGTTAAAGACCTCTGTAAACTCCACGTCCCTACCAGTGATAGTCAGTGTGGCGTTGCCGTTGGCATGCCGGGTTAAGGTGGCTTTAGGTTGCGGTTGGGCGCGTGGTTTACGCCAGGTGGCTAAGCGTTTCTTGGCAACCTTGTCAATCTTGGCCGAAGGGGTTGCGCAGAGTTCTTCGCGTAGTAGCCAGCTGCGCTGTTCGCGCTTGGTGGTGCCGACTTTAGCGACGTAGTCTTCGATCAGCATCAGCTCGAACAGGCCGTGGCCTTGGGTGCGGGCTGCGGTAATCGAGCGCCTGCGTCGTCCGGTAAAACTGGTGCCGGTGTAGTAGACGCCGTAGAGGTGCTCGATGTGGCTTGCTGCCTGCGGGGAGGCGCCGCGGGCAGCAAGGTCCGCAGCGCTGCACCCTGCGGCTAGCGCGAGGTGGTCTATCGCGGTGCCGTGTGCGGCAAGGAAAGTATCGAGGTTCATGCCGCTTACGCTAAACGCGTGGTGTCAAGGCCCGCAAGGAGAGTTTTCCCAACCTGTGGATAACTTAGCCTGGTTGCACACTAGAGTAGGCATTTCGTCACGGACCTGTGGATAACTTTCGCGCAGCAGGCCCATTAAATATAGAGCAAAATTGGTGACATAACGTCCCCATCAAGGCTACGACCGCGCGGCAGCAGGCTATGTCGTGCGGTGGCGGGCTATGACCGGGCGGCAGCGGGCTATGTCGTGCGGTGGCGGGCTACGACCGCGCGGCAGCAGGCTATGTCGTGCGGTGGCGGGCTATGACCGGGCGGCGCAGGGAATGACCGCGCGGTGGCGGGCTATGACCGGGCGGCGGGCTATGTCGTGCGGTGGCGGGCTATGGCCGCACGACTTGTAAGTCCCGTAGATGCCGGTAGAAGGTCACCCGCTTGACGGCGCGCTTGCTGGAGACGCCATCGACCACGACGCGCAGCGCTGGCCCGCCGGCTTGGACGGCTCGCCCGGTGAGCACCGAGGCATCGTCAAGCGCACCCGGCCGCACTGGGCGCATGCGGGCCTGGAGTTTGGCACGCAGTCCGCGCGGTGGCGGGGGAGTGCCGAATATCGGGCCGGTAGCGCGGGCGGCTACTATCCCGGGGGCGTCAAGCATGGGCACCAATTTGGCGCCGTACGTAGGCTCGCCGCTGCGGACGCTAGGGGCGCCAGAGCCTTTACCGTGGCGCAAGAGGACGGTGGAGTCTACGATTACTTCGCCGGTGATTTCGCCGGTGTGGCCGGCTTCGTCTTCCCACTGCGTGATGGTGGCGGAGCCTGCGACGGCTTGGCCGGCATCGTTGCGAATCAGTGGGGCAGGGCGCACCTGGCCTGCGACGGCTAACGCCCAGGCCTCGGCGGCATCGGTAGGAAGCCCCCAGTTCTGTGCCGCAGTAGACTCGCCGGAGGGCACAAATGCGAACTCCACCCACAGGTAATCTGCCCGCATGGCGCGGGTGAGTACGGCGGAGAGGGCGGCATCGTTGCCGCAGATCACCACGCGCAACGGCTCCGGCACCGGCTGCGGGGCAAACCCCGGCGCCCCCAAGTGCGCCACGTCCGGGCGCGCGGCAATTTCATCCAGCGACGGCGTGGGGTCAACAGGCAGGATTTCCCGGGCGGCGGCATCGAGTACTCGCAGCTCTTGCCGGCTGGGTACCGCCCCCACCTCGTGCATCTGCACCGAGCCCAACTTGGCCAACATTTCACTACTCGGCGCCCATGCGGAACCACACCGCAGCACAAGGTACTTCATGCCCGTCACTGTACCGCCCGCCGCTAGGTGTGATTAAATGAAGCGCTTTTGCACAGCGCCCGGCAATCACCCCACCAGACATCACCCCATCAGACAAGGACCCCTCCCGTGACTCTAGAGCTCAATCTTATCCAGTCCGCCGGCTTTGCGGTGGTCGTCCTGCTTACCGGCGCGTGGCTTCGCCGCCGCGTGCGTTTCTTCGAGCGCTTCGCCATCCCTTCGCCGGTGATTGGCGGTTTTCTGTTTGCCCTCATCAATCTCGCCCTGCGCCAGACGGAGGTTCTGGATGTCCAGTTCGACGTCACTTTGCAGAGTTTCTTCATGGTCATGTTCTTTACCTCCGTCGGCTATGGGGCGTCGTTTAAGGTGCTCAAGGCTGCCGGCCCGAAGGTAATGGTCTTCCTAATTCTGTCTACGGTGTTGTGTTTCTTCCAGGACCTGGTCGCGGTTTTGTTGGCCCCGTTGGTGGGCGTGAGTAAGGATTTGGCTCTGATGACGGGTTCGGTGTCGATGACGGGCGGCCACGGGGTCTCGGGTGCTATTGCCCCGTTGGTGGAGGATTTCGGCGTCACTGGCGCGCAAACGGTGGCTTACACTGCCGCTACGTTTGGCTTGGTGGCCGGTTCTCTTATGGGCGGCCCGCTGGCTAACCGGCTCATTCTTAAGCGCAACCTGCACCACCAGGCCAGTGAGGAGGTCCACATCGACGCCTCCATCTTGGCCCATTCCCAGCGTCGCCTGCGCCAGGACCGGATTCTGCACGCGTTTGTGATGATTCTGTTGGCCATGTTCATTGGCTCTTTCATCACGGATGCCTTGAATGCCTGGGTGTCGTCGTTTACGGATAAGGCTGCTTTCCCGCTGTATTTGGGCACCATGTTGGTGGCTATCGCGTTTCGCTACCTCAATGATAAGTATGAGCAGCCGGAGTATCAGGAGTTGGTGCCCACGCAGGAGGTGGAGATTGTGGGCAACGTGGGCCTGAATATCTTCTTGGCTATGGCGTTGATGAATGTGCGCCTGTGGGAGCTTGCGGAGCTGGCGGTGCCTTTGTTGGTGCTGCTGGTGGGCCAGGTGGTGCTGATGGCTCTGTGGGGGTATTTTGTTACGTTCCGCGTGATGGGTAGCAATTATGATGCCGCGGTGCTCACGGCTGGCCAGGTGGGTTTTGGTATGGGCGCTACGCCTAATGGTATGGCGAATATGGAGTCGGTGACGGCGAAGTTTAGGCCTTCGCCGTTGGCGTTTTTTGTGGTGCCGATTGTGGGCGGGATGTTTATTGACTTCACCAATTTGTTTATTATCTTGGGCTTTTTGAACTTTGCTTAGCTTGCCGATGCCCCCGCCACCTCACCCTTTGCTGAAGTTTCTGCGCCGTTGTGGCGGTGTTTCCTGTGGGTGGGAGGCTGTGGACGGGTATTGTGAATGGGTATTTGACTTCAGACTTGAGGAAGTGACTTGAACCGATGGCAGCTATTGTGATTGTCGGTGCCCAGTGGGGCGATGAAGGTAAGGGCAAGGCCACGGACATTTTGGGCGGGCGCGTGGATTACGTGGTCAAGCCCAATGGTGGTAATAATGCTGGCCACACTGTGGTGGTTGGTGGGCAGAAGTATGAGTTGAAGCTTCTGCCTGCGGGCATTTTGTCGGAGAATGCGGTGCCGGTGCTGGGCAACGGTACGGTGATTAATCTGGAGGCCTTGTTTGAGGAGATTGATGGTTTGCAGGCGCGTGGGGCGGATGCTTCGCGGTTGAAAATTTCTGCTAATGCGCACTTGGTGGCGCCGTACCATCAGACGCTGGACCGGGTGCAGGAGCGTTTCTTGGGCAAGCGCGCTATTGGTACCACGGGGCGCGGGATTGGTCCGACGTATGCGGATAAGGTGGCGCGTATTGGCATCCGGGTGCAGGATGTGTTTGATGAGTCGATTTTGCGCCAGAAGATCACCTCTGCGCTGGATATTAAGAACCAGATGTTGGTCAAGATGTACAACCGCAGGGCCATAGAGGTCGAGCGGATGGTGCAGTACTTCTTGGGGTATGCGGACCGGTTGCGGCCGATGGTCATTGATGCCACTTTGGAGCTTAATAATGCCCTGGATGCCGGCAAGCATGTGCTGATGGAGGGCGGCCAGGCCACCATGTTGGACGTGGACCATGGCACGTACCCCTTCGTGACCTCATCGAACCCTTCGGCTGGTGGGGCATCGGTAGGCTCTGGCAT
This sequence comes from Corynebacterium lizhenjunii, assembly GCF_011038655.2. NCBI lineage: Bacteria > Bacillati > Actinomycetota > Actinomycetes > Mycobacteriales > Corynebacteriaceae > Corynebacterium > Corynebacterium lizhenjunii. The sequence goes on along the minus strand of NZ_CP064954.1, from coordinate 2,313,823 downwards.
TGGGCCTACGCGCATTACGCACGCCCTGGGCATCATCAAGGCTTATACCACCCGCGTGGGTGCGGGGCCGTTCCCCACGGAGCTGGATGATAAATGGGGCGAGTACCTGCAGACTACCGGCGGGGAGATTGGCGTGAACACTGGCCGCAAGCGCCGTTGTGGCTGGTATGACGCGGTGGTGGCGCGCTATGCCACGCGCGTGAATGGCTTTACGGATTATTTCCTGACCAAGCTGGATGTGCTGACAGGTATTGGGGAGATTCCTATTTGTGTGGCCTATGACGTCGACGGTGTGCGCCATGATGAGATGCCGCTGACGCAGTCCGAGTTCCACCACGCGACGCCGATTTATGAGACCATGCCGGCGTGGGAGGAGGACATTACGGGCTGCACCACCTTTGAGGAGTTGCCGCAGCTTGCGCAGGACTATGTTCTGCGTTTGGAGGAGCTGTCTGGCTGCCGTATTTCCTACATTGGTGTTGGTCCGGGCCGGGATCAGACGATTGTCCGGCATGACGTCTTGGAGGGCGACGCCTAGCTCTTCTTAGCAACTCCTTAAGGTCCAGTGCGATTGGTGCGCTGGACCTTTTCTGTTGGGTGAGAAGTATATATAACTGCTGGACATGCAGTATTTTGCCTGAGTGTCCGTACGGACTTGTTTGCCTATTTGAGTAGACCTGAAAAGGGTTTACAAGTGCAGGTGTGTCAAGATTCACGATCGCCCTAAAAAACTGCCTCGACCAGCGGCTTAGGTCCTATTAGCGGTGAACTATCTGATTATTGCCTGTATGCACTCTTAGAAAATTCTCATTTGTTTAGTCATTCCTGTAACGTGGTTGTCAAGTGTTCGGGCATGCTCGGCAGTGATCCATCGCCGCCCGGCACGCCAGAACCAATAGAACTCCTGCAAGTTGAGAGGACATCTTAGGAATGATTAATCGGACTGCTAAGTCTGCAGCTGGTCGCCGTCGCGGCACCACCATTGCAGCTGCGGCTCTGTCCATGGCGCTGGTTACACCTTTCGTGCAGCCGGTCGTCGCTCCGTCCCTGTCTGCTGCCGCCTTGGCCCAGACTGCTGACGATGCCGCTGCTGCTAACGATGCCGCCACTCCGGCTGCGTCTCAGGGCGTTCGTGTCATCGAGGCTGACGCTGTAGCCAATGGCCGTATTGATAGTGCTACGGACGCCACCAACGCTGCACAGACTCTTTCGGGTGTTGCGCTGGTAGCTAACCGTGAGGGCAACCCGCAATCCTTTGCTTCCGGAAATATCCCGGTTCCGGACGGCACTGTGGTCTACATGCAGTGGATGGACACTGACGGTGCGGTTTCTCCGGTCTACTCCACGAAGACCCAGTCAACAGTTGATGTCAACGGTGACAACATCCGCGGCGGTGACTTCGCCTTCGATCTTCGCTATGACATCGACGGTGAAATTGCCACGGATGAAGGGGGTAAGGTTGTCGGCCGCGGCTGGACCGACCTTAAGGGCAAGGAACATGTCTACCGCGCAACTTCGGGCCAGTACTACCGTCTGTGGATCCAGGATTACGAGGATCCTAATTCTGGCAACACGGTGACCATGCTGCGCCAAAACGGTGGCTTCTACCCAGGTTCCTGGGTTAACTCCGTTACTGGCTCTAACCTGGGGCAGTTCCCGCTGATCGGCGCCAACATGCAAAAGGTTGGTGTCTTGCTCAGTGAAAAGCCGGGCGATTACATGACCCGTCCTGAGTCCGAGTGGGAAGAAGACGAAGTTGGACCGCTGTCGGGTCCTGCCGGCCTGATTGGCTTTACTGAAGCTGACAAGCAGTCCATCTCCGGTCGCGTGTGGCTGGAAACCGGTGCTGGTGACTATGCCAATAGTGCTACTGGCCCTAACAACAACTCCAAGGACCCCGCAGCTGCTGGCTACCGCGTGGTCGTCTCCCAGCTGACTGCGGAAGGCTACTCTGCCTACGAAGCTCAGGTGGCAAACCTGGATAAGGCTGAGCAGGCGGCTGCAGCTAAGCGGTTGCTCACGGATCACCCGGAGTACATTGCCTACACCCGTTACGCCTACACGGATGCTGAAGGTCGCTACACCGTCCGCGTTCCTGAAGGTTCCCTGGGTCGCCTGATCAACACCGACCGCGGCTTCTACATGTTTGTCCAGGATCCGGAGGGTAAGACCGTCCACTCCTACAACTCGTGGGTAAACCCGGTCTTTGGCAACACCAGCCACAACACTTGGGCACCGCAGACCGCTCCTGCTAAGGGCGGCTTTGGCAACACCTACAACAAGAACTTTGCTGTGGTGCCTAACACCCAGGTTGACTTGGACATCCTCAAGTACAACACCACGGACACCCCGGCCTTCATCGGTGATACCGCAGAGATCGCGCTCGAGGGCGTGACCTTGTCTCCGCTGCAGAACAAGATTGTGTGGGTTGTCAACGGTGATCTGAACAACCCGATCAAGACTTGCGACAACTTGACGTCCCTGAACCAGGCCAAGGATTGCACGCTAGAGCTGGATCAGGAAACTTACCCACTCAACGATGGCGATGTTGTCACCGCAATTCTGTATGCAGGCGATAACGCAGTCAGCTCCGACTCCATGATCATCAAGCGCTACCCGGAGCCGAAGTACGCTGAGACGGAGACCGGCAAGGACGGCGCTTCCTCTGAGGAACCGACCTTCGAGCAGAAGACGGCCGAGAAGAAGCGCGACGGTTCTATTGAGGTATCCACCACTGCCGTTGAGCTTCCGGAAAATGTCGAAGCACGCTTTGAGTTAGGTGAAGGTGCTCCCGAGGGTGCTTCCGTGGACCCGGAGACCGGTGTTGTCACCCTGACTAACCCCAAGGGCAAGAAGGATGACATCATTGACGTCCCGCTGAAGGTCACCTACACCGAGAAGCTTGTTGATGCCAACGGCAAGGCCATCAATGACCCTGCCACTGGTCAGCAGCGCGAGATCACCAGCACGGTCGACGCTGTTGCTTCCTTCAAGCTGACAGAGGATGGCCAGAGCGACGCTGACCGTTATGATCCGCAGCCTAAGGATCAGACCGTTAAGGTCGGTGAGACCCCGGATGCCAGGGACAACATCGTTGACTTTGGCGAGCTTCCGGAAGGCACCAAGGCTGAGTATTTCGAGGCTCCGAAGACTGATGAGCCGGGCGAGCAGAACGTCACCGTGGTTGTGACCTATCCGGACGGTTCTGAGGACACGGTCACGGCTAAGGTAAACGTCACTGAGCAGCCGAACTGGGATGATGATTCCACCACCCCGGGCACCGAGGTCAAGCTGCCGAACACTGGCGGCGCAGTTTCTGGCGATGAGACCATTGAGGTCTCCGGTCCGGGCACCGCAACTCTGGGTGAGGACGGCACCATTACCGTCACCCCGAACGAGGATGCAAAGCCGGGCGACAAGATCGTTGTGACCGTTAAGGACAAGGATGGCAAGGAGATCGACAAGGTCGAGGTGACCATCGATGAGGCTCCGTCTGCTGCTGAGTCCCCGGCTTGGGATGATGATTCCACCACCCCGGGCACCGAGGTCAAGCTGCCGAACACTGGCGGCGCAGTTTCTGGCGATGAGACCATTGAGGTCTCCGGTCCGGGCACCGCAACTCTCGGTGAGGACGGCACCATTACCGTCACCCCGAACGAGGATGCAAAGCCGGGCGACGAGATCGTTGTGACCGTTAAGGACAAGGATGGCAAGGAGATCGACAAGGTCGAGGTGACCATCGATGAGGCTCCGTCTGCTGCTGAGTCCCCGGCTTGGGATGATGATTCCACCACCCCGGGCACCGAGGTCAAGCTGCCGAACACTGGCGGCGCAGTTTCTGGCGATGAGACCATTGAGGTCTCCGGTCCGGGCACCGCAACTCTGGGTGAGGACGGCACCATTACCGTCACCCCGAATGAGAATGCTAAGCCGGGCGACAAGATCGTTGTGACCGTTAAGGACAAGGATGGCAAGGAGATCGACAAGGTCGAGGTGACCATCGATGAGGCTCCGTCTGCTGCTGAGTCCCCGGCTTGGGATGATGCTTCTACCACCCCGGGTAAGGAAGTGAAGGTCCCGAACACTGGTGGTGAGCTGACCGGTGGGGAGACCGTCTCCGTTGAGGGTCCGGGCACCGCAACTCTGGGTGAGGACGGCACCATTACCGTCACCCCGAACGAGGACGCGAAGCCGGGCGACGAGATTGTTGTGACCGTCACCGATAAGGATGGCAACGTCATCGACACCGTTACGGTCACCATCGCCGAGAACCCCAAGTGGGATGACGCTTCCACCACCCCGGGTAAGGAAGTGAAGGTCCCGAACACTGGTGGCAAGCTGACCGGTGGGGAGACCGTCTCCGTTGAGGGTCCGGGCACCGCAACTCTCGGTGAGGACGGCACCATCACTGTCACTCCGAATGAGAATGCTAAGCCTGGCGACGAGATTGTTGTGACTGTCACCGATAAGGATGGCAACGTCATCGACACCGTTAAGGTAACCATCAAAGAGCCTTCTACCGGTGGTTCCTCGAACGGCAACGGTTCCTCGAACAACAACGGTGCTTCCTCGAACAACGACGGTTCCTCCAACAACAACGGGGCTTCGTCGAACAACAACGGCTCCGCCATCTTGGATGGTCTGAGCTCCAACTCCGGCAACGTTGACCTGGCCCGCTGTATCCCGGCTGGTCTGGCTGTTGGCCTGCCGCTGTTGCTGCTGATTCCGGTTGGCTTGGCTGGTCAGGTGAACGTGCCTGGTCTGGAGCCGATGAAGGCTCAGCTTGGCACGGAGATCAACCGCATCAACGACCAGATCGCTAAGGCTAATGTTCAGTTGCAGCGTCAGCTAGGTCTCTACAACCCGGCTCTGGCTAACCAGGTGAACGGCATTAATGCTCAGCTGGGCAAGTTCGGTCAGGATGCTGGCCGTGTGGTCGGCGGCGTGGCTCTGGTTGCTGCTGGTTTGCTGGCTTTGGGTTGGTTGATTGACTCTTGTACTCCGGGTACGGGTTCTTCTAACGGCTCGTCTCGTTAAGGTAACCGACTAGGAAGGTCGTGGGTTTTGCCCGCGGCCTTTTTGGTGTTTTCTGCCAAGTTTGCTCTTTGCAAAGTTTGCCGATGCCCCCTCGCCTCACCCTTGCTTCTTTCCTCGGCTTCCCCCGGGTGGGTACCCCTAGATGGGCGAGTGAGTCGAGCATCACAATTTTGCATTATCGAGCACGTGACAGTTGCATGGGCTAATAATTTTGGTGGTGTCGGTTGGCTGAATAAGTGCACCGTAATACCGATTAACCTTGCTGCAAACCATTTGCACTAAACGGTTTGCTTAAGGTGCAATTGCAATCTCGCCAAATTTCTGGCCATATTTTCCTGATGTTTACCTGAGTTCTAAGTCCAAGCTTTCTGAGTTTTCTTACTCGTGGGTGTAAGCTTCGGCCACAGCGTACGGGCTTCTGTTTTCCAGCATTGTTGGCGCGTCAGTGGGCTCGAGCTATTCCGTATTCACGAAATGAAAGGACTTCTTCAGTATGGCTAAGAAGTTTGCAAAGCCCGCGGCGGTTGGTCGTCGCCGCGGTGTCACGATCGCGGCCGCCGCACTGTCGGTGTCTTTGGTCGCACCGTTCGTGCATCCTGTGCTCTCCCCGCAGACTGCTGCGGTGGCCTCCGCGCAGGATGCCGGCCTTGACCTCGGCGCTTCTGCATCACCGCAGGCGCAGGGCGATATCACTACTGTGGACGGTAAAGAAGCTATCTACTCGCCTGCTAAGGAAGGCGATCGCAACACTGTCTCCGGAACAGTCTGGGGTGAGCGTGGTAACGATGGCACCTCCTCCAGTAGCTACGTAAAGAACACTGGACCAGACGTTCGTGTTCCGGGTGTGAAGGTTTTCGCCCAGTGGGTGGATGGTCATGGTGGTAGTAAGCCTGCCACGTCGCCGATCTACTACGCGATCTCTGATGCTCAGGGCAACTACCACATTAAAATGCAAAACTTCCGCGATTTCGCGGGTAAGCAGCGTATCTTCAGTGCAAACGTTGATATCGGATCGGAGACCTGGCGCGAAAAGGTTCGTATCTGGGTAGAGATTCCTGATGAGCTGAAGGATAAGTACAACTACGGCTGGGGCTACCTCAACATCCAAGGGCCGCAGGACTACGCCCTCGATGAATCCATTGGTGCTGACTGGGGTGGAGAGAAGCTCACGGGCGCTGATCAGTTCCTCTTCCCCAAGTACAAGCAGGAAGAAAAGCCTGTTCTTCACAAGCCCGCTGACCAGTGGGTAAATAATGACGACAAGCGCCGTACCGATGGGCAGGGCCAGCTGTCGGGCCGCGTGTACTGGGAGTTCGGCGGACCTACCCACCCGAAGCCAGTCAACGGTTGGAAGAACAATCTTTCCTACCGTGAGAGGGAAGACCGGGGAATTGGCGGACAGAAGATCGTTGCGTCGTACCTGACTGACCACGCTGTGGGACAGATCAAGAAGTACTACGAAGAAAACAAGAACACCGCTTTTGGTGGCAAGAAACTCCGCGGTGATGGTTGGACCGGCGAGTACGAAGAGAAGCTGCAGGAGTGGATCAAGCAGCAGATTCGTGAAAACAATGGTGGCCCTACCCCGTGGATTGCTGAATCTGTGGTGACTACCACGGACCAGGACGGCAAGTACGTGGTTCAGTTCAACGGTACGTACGGCCATGTGTGGGACCAGGCTGGTAACGTTCCGGAAAAGCAGACGTCACCGAATCAGGAAAACTTCGCTGGCAACGTTGCGTCTTCTCCTGCGTCCGGCGGATTCCATCAAGGTTTGGGTACTATCTCCACCAATGCTCAGTCCAAGCACATTAACTGGGAATGGATGATGGTCACCCCGGTTCAGGAAGATGGCACTTTGGGTCCTGTCCCGGGTGCAGGTCTGGTTGATCCGTGGCGCGGTGGGTTCTGGTCTGGTCGCGTGGGAACAGCGTTCTTGAACTTGTACACCAATCACGAGCTGAGCGATAGGCGCCACTTCATGCCGCAGAACTACACTCTGCATGAAGCCACCACTTATTCTCCAGCAGACTTCCCATGGTGGCGCGACGTGGACTTCGTTCACACCTTGAGCGAGCCGATCTTCCAGGTGGTCGACTATGACTCGATTTCCAACTTCGCTAAGCCTGGCGACAAGGTTGACACTCTGGGTGGCGGATTCCCGGCCCTAGGCGATATCAAGTACGACGTGGTATGGACCGCTACCGATGTTGCTACTGGTGAAGCGCTGAAGCTGGATCCAGACAAGAGCACCTGTAAGCACGTTGTTCCTAATGAAAAGGGCCTGCTGCCATCGTGCTCCATCACTGTTCCGAAGAACCTCGAGAAGTCTACGGTGTTCACGGCAACGCTGTACCCGATTGCCGACAATGGCCAGCGTTCTACTGTTCCGATTGCCAGCGATGACTTCATCGCTCAGGTGGCAAAGGTTCCTGTTTACGATCCTGTTGATGTCACCTCCGGCGGCACTGCAACGTCCCCGGTTCAGGGCGTTGACAACACCGAAACCCCTGAGGTGGAGAAGGAGAAGGTTCCGGAAGGCACCACCTTTGAGCTGGCTTTGCCGGAAGGCGCTGAGCCAATTAAGGACGGTCAGGGCAACATCTCCGGTTACAAGATCGGTGAGGATGTCCGTGACTTCGGTTACTCCGTGAATGTTGATCCGAAGTCGGGTGAGGTTACCTTCATCGCTCCGGAAACCATGACGGATCCGGTAACTAATGAGGAAACTCCATTCACCGGAACGTTCAACGTTCCAGTGACGATGACCCTGCCTGGCGGTGAGAAGGGTACCGCGAACGCAACCTTCGTTGTGTCCGAGGAAGCAGCTGACTACAACCCTGAGTACCCAGGTCAGAACTTCACCCACACCCCTCAGGGCGGCGAGGAGAAGACCACCGACAAGCCGGGCTATCTGGCACCTGCCGGCAAGACTTCCACCGCTGATGTGGTCTACAAGCCAAAGGAAGGCGGCGAGGAGAACAAGCCTGGTGACGGCGTTGCCTCCTACAAGCTGAAGGAAGGCTTCCAGGTTCCTAAGGGCTACGAGATCACAGTCGATGAGAAGACCGGCAAGGTCTCCGTGACCGTTGCTCCTGCTGGTAAGGATGGCGCTCGCGAGGAGATCGTCGAGATCCCTGTCGTCGTGTCCTACAACGATGGCGCTGAGGATGACGAAGCAACCGCCGTCTTCTACCTCGACACCGACGGCGATGGCATCCCGGATGTTCTCGACGAGGACGACGACAACGACGGCGTCAACGACGAGGACGAGAAGAAGTCCGGCCACGATCCGAAGGATCCGTCCGACACCCCAACTACCGTGAGCGGCGAGCCTAAGCCTGTTGAGCCGACCAACGATTCTCAGGACACCGGTATCGTCGTTCACAACCCGGATCCTTCGACTGAGTACACCGCTACCGATGAGGACGGCAACACCGTCCCGGTAACGGTTGACAAGGAGACCGGAAAGATCTCCGTCACCCCGGGCGAAAACGTTGATGGTCCGATCACTCTGGTCATCAAGGACTCTGACCTGCCTGGTGGCTCGGTTGAGTTTGAGATTCCTGTCACCGGCCATGAGAAGGGCCGCGACGACAACGACTCCGACAAGACCGATGCTGACAAGAATGACCCGAAGGGTCAGGATCAGACTGTCAAGGTTGGCCAGACTCCGGATCCGAAGAAGAACATCGAGAACTTCGATGATCTGAATCTGCCTGAGGGTACGAAGGTTGAGTACAAGGGCGGAACCCCGGATACCTCTAAGCCTGGTGAGCAGAACGTCACCGTTGTGGTGACCTACCCAGACGGCTCCAAGGACGAGGTCGAGGCGAAGCTGAAGGTTGAGAAGAACCCAACCGAGGTTAACTCCGAGAATGTGAATCCTGTGAAGCCGAATGGTGAGGATCAGGATACGGGTATTGTCGTCACGAACAATGACGATAAGACCGAGGTGACTGCCAAGGATAAGAATGGCAAGGATGTTCCTGCCCGGATTGATGAGGACGGTAAGGTCATCGTCAAGCCTGGTAAGGATACTGAGGGCCTGATTACCGTGACCATCTCGGATCCTGATCTGCCGGGTGGCAAGGTTGAGGTTGAGGTTCCGGTTACGTCTTGGGCTGACCAGATTGATCCGAAGGGCAAGGACCAGACTGTCAGTGTTGGCAATCAGCCGGATCCGAAGGGCAATATCGAGAACATCGGTGACCTGCCTGAAGGTACCAAGGTTGAGTACAAGGATCCTGTGGATACCTCCACGCCTGGTGAGAAGGACGTCACTGTTGTAGTGACCTACCCGGACGGCTCCAAGGATGAGGTCACGACCACCGTAACGGTTGTCGAGGACCCGACCCTGGCTGACCAGAATGATCCGACCGGCCAGAACCAGGACGTTAAGAAGAATGAAACTCCGGATCCGGAGAAGAACATCTCTAACGTCTCGGATCTGCCGGAACACACCAAGTTCGAGTACGTCACCACTCCGGATACCTCTACTCCTGGCGAGAAGCCGGTGACCGTCAAGGTGACCTACTCTGATGGCTCCACGGACACCGTGGACACCACGGTTACCGTTACCCCGGACGATTCCGATAAGTACGACCCGAAGGGCAAGGACCAGACCGTTAAGGTTGGCGAGACCCCGGATCCGAAGGACAACATCGAGAACATCGGTGACCTGCCTGAAGGTACCAAGGTTGAGTACAAGGATCCTGTGGATACCTCCACGCCTGGTGAGAAGGACGTCACTGTTGTAGTGACCTACCCGGACGGCTCCAAGGATGAGGTCACGACCACCATCACCGTGGAGAAGAACCCGACCTCCGTCAACACTGACAATGTCAAGCCTGTTAATCCGACCGACCAGAAGCAGGACACCGGTATTGTTGTCACCAACAAGGATGATGACACCAAGGTCTCTGCTAAGGATGAGGACGGCAAGGACGTTCCGGTTGAGATTGACGAGAACGGTCACGTCGTTGTCACCCCGGGTACCGATGTTGATGGTCCGATTACCGTGACCATCACGGATCCGGATCTGCCGGGTGGCAAGGTTGAGGTTGAGGTTCCTGTCACCGGCCACGAGAAGGGCCGCGACGACAATGGTTCTGAGAAGAACCCGACCTCCGTCAACACTGACAATGTCAAGCCTGTTAATCCGACCGACCAGAAGCAGGACACCGGTATTGTTGTCACCAACAAGGATGATGACACCAAGGTCTCTGCTAAGGATGAGGACGGCAAGGACGTTCCGGTTGAGATTGACGAGAACGGTCACGTCGTTGTCACCCCGGGTACCGATGTTGATGGTCCGATTACCGTGACCATCACGGATCCGGATCTGCCGGGTGGCAAGGTTGAGGTTGAGGTTCCTGTCACCGGCCACGAGAAGGGCCGCGACGACAACGGTTCCGACAAGTCCGATGCTGACAAGTACGACCCGAAGGGCAAGGACCAAAAGGTTGAGGTCGGCGGTACCCCGGATCCGAAGGGCAACATCGAGAACATCGGTGACCTGCCTGAAGGTACCAAGATTGAGTACAAGGATCCTGTGGATACCACCACGCCTGGTAAGAAGGATGTCACCGTTGTGGTGACCTACCCGGACGGCTCCAAGGACGAGGTCAAGACCACTGTCACCGTGGAGAAGAAGGCTAACGGTTCCTCCAACGCTGGTGGCTCCTCCATCATCAACAATGGTGGTTCCTCCAACAACAGCTTCAACAGCTCTAACACCGGTGCCAAGGTTGACCTGGCCCGCTGCGTGCCAGCTGGTCTGGCTGTTGGTCTGCCGCTGCTGTTCCTGATTCCGGTTGGCCTGGCTGGCCAGGTAAACATTCCGGGTCTGCAGCCGCTGCAGGACAGCCTGGGTGCTCAGATTGCTCGTGTCAACGACCAACTTGCACAGGCTAACGTTCAGCTGCAGCGTCAGCTGGGCATCTTCAATGCCGACGTTGCTAGCCCGCTCAACGGCATCAACGCTCAGCTGGGCAAGTTCGGCCAGGATGCTGGCCGCGTAGCCGGCAGCGTTGCCCTGGTGGCCGCTGGTGTGCTCGCCCTGGCATGGCTGATTGACTCCTGCACCCCGGGCAACAGCTCCTCCGCAGGGTCTTCCAAGACCAAGAACTAAGGTTATTGGTCACAGTTAGGGGATAGCGCTCCGGCACAGTCCGTTAACTGACCCCTTATACAAAGACCGTGGGACTTCCCCACGGTCTTTGTCCCTTTTCACCTACCTCAGGCAACCGCGCGGTCTCCCTCGTCGAGCGGCGGGAAAGGAATCTGGCAAGCATATGGGATAATGGTCCCATTCGTCTGTCAAGGAGAGCCCACTATGACCACTGAGCACACCGCCGCGCCGCACACCAATCCCGCCGGCGGAAGCCACTCGCGCACCCCGCGCGTACTCTTGCTGGGCCCCAACGAACTAGGCGACGAGCTCGTTATCGCTTTTCGCCGACTCGGGGTAGACGTGTACACCGCTACGGGGTGCGATGAACACGCTGTCCTGGACCACTGCATTGAAGTCCAGCCGGACATTGTGCTCCCCATGAGTGACAGAGTCTCCGTCTCCGCTCTCCGCGGACTCGAAGAACGCGGCATTACCGTCATCCCCAGCGCCCACGCCTGCGCATGCACCCGCGACCGCAAAGCAATGTACCGAGCCGCAGAATCCCTTGGCCTGCCAGTCGCTGCGCACCAATTCGCCTCCAGCGAGCAAGAATTGGAGGCCGCCGTTGCGGAACTGGGGTACCCCTGCATGGTCAAACGCAACAGCGGCACAGCAGACGGTGAGCAGTATTTGGTGCGGGACGAAGGGGGCATCGGCAAAGCATGGCACAGCCTACAGCACCCCAACGAAGACAAGCTGACCGTGGTTGCGGAACGGTACGTGGACTTTGACTATGAGATGACGCTGCTGGCAGTGCGCTCCATCGACCCCGCAACCGGAGCACTGGCCACCTGGTTTAGTGAACCCATAGGACACCAACACGCCGGCGGCAAACTAGCAGAGGCCTGGCAGCCGCTAGAGATGAGCCAACGCGCCCTGGAGAACGCGCGGTCCGTAGCCGCGCGCATATCTAACGAGCTAGGTGGCCGGGGGCTATACGGTGTGGAACTATTTGTGGCCGGCGATGACGTGTATTTCTCCGCCGTGACCCCGCGGCCGCTGGATACCGGAATACTGACCAGCTACACGCAGCGATTGAGTCAATACCAACTGCACGCGCGTGCCGCGCTGAGGTATCCCATTGACGTTACGCTGACCTCGCCCGGGGCTGCGGTTGTTGTAGCGGATTTGGATGGGGGTGTTTTGGACGGTGGCGCTTTGGGTGCGGTTGCGTCCTCTGGGAGCGCCTTGTTTGGAGGTGCTTCGTCGGCGGCTGCGACGTCAGGGACAGCCTCGGACGGGATGGCCTTGTCGGGGTTGGCTGAGGCCTTGGCCTATGCAGAAACTGACTTTAGGGTATTTGGGGAGTCTGGCGCGGGTGTCAGGGGCTTAGTCGTGACTACCGCCGAGACTGTCGCAGAGGCGCAGGACAAGGCAGCCTTGGCGGCGGGGAAAGTGCGACTTACCGGGGGTGAGGGGTAGTAGCAGTGTGAGATACCACGAAAAGCTAGCCCGGCCTATGGATCCTTGAAGACCAGGGAGAATGCAGCGTTTACCTCGGCAGCTCTTCCCCTTATCCTGAGCTCGAGATGAATTAGTGACTCAGGATCAGGGGGAGAGAACTCGGTGTTGAGCGAAATTGCTGGAGTCTAGCTCCGGGCGGCTTCGCGGATTGTTCTGACTTTGTCGAGAAATTGGCCGGTCAGAGAATCGCTCTTGAGCTTATCACTGTTTATTTCTCCCATGTCGCCTAGAGCTTGGCAAATCAAGTTCATTGTCTTACGGTTTTTGGACCCCAGATTTCTGCAAAACTCCTCTAGCTCTTTACATTCTTTTATGATCTCCTTACTGGACGGCTGCGCGGGCTTTTTGATCACGTATTGTCGAATGCCGGCCATGAGGTGGTAGATTGCAGGATTGTATTCCTTGAACTCCTGATTTTGAAGGAAAGAGTGCAACTTGTTGTAACAAAAGACCGAAGTGTAGAAAATTTCCTCTCTGTTATCTTGGTGGAAGATCATCTCCGCCCAACTTCTCTTTTCCTTACCGTCAACGACCTTGAACAGTTCATTGGGGTAGCGTTTCGCGATGTGTGGCAGCGTGAAGAATAGGGCGGCTGTGCACCGGCCGAGAGCCTTGAAGTCAAAAGTTCGGTAGGCGATCGCGTCTTGATTTCCGCGGTATTGTTGCGTCCGGCGGGAAAAATACATTGGAGAGGTCTCCGTGTGGGTCCGCTCTATGAAGTACCGTTCGATATTCTTCGAGTACTCAGATATAGCCATGAACTGAGTCGGGTCAACCTGAGATTGACGATTGGTGGACTTAACTATCGAAGCCACAATGTCAGCGTCACTGGAGACGATAACCTTAAGCACTAGTGTTGCGTCGTCTCCGATTAGCTCGCGCTTTTCCCAGAGTACGTTCGACGTTTGACATCCGTTGACGATCTGGAAGTTTTCCAATTGAAGGTTTCGAGATTGGATTGCTGCATTTGGTGAAATGATTGTGATTCCATTATTAAGGATACCGAATCGCGATTGACTCTCGTCCATGTTGAGAGTTTTTACGATTTCTGAATTTACAGCCTCTTCCTCGCCGAGAAAGTCGCGGACGTTTTCGTCGAAGATGGATTTACGAAGATTTCCCTCGTCGTCCGAAAGTATTCGATGGACGTAGTCTTTTGCCTTAATGAGAACGATGTGGCCGGTGTCGATGCCGGGCATTGGGCCAAAATCCATGCTATCCACGATGGGGCTATTTGCTTTTATTGGGGCCGATAGGCCGTTCCAATGATTGACCAGATCTTTTTCTTGCCATAGGGTGGCTTTGCATTCGGCGAACATGTCGAAGTTTTCGAGCATGTCTTCAAGGACGCTGCGAGCTCCTTCAATGTCGTCCGGGCGGGGATTTCGCGTCGCAGTTGCGAAGATTGCTTGTACCTTGGGTTTTCCGTCTCGAATATTGGTGGCATTGCTGAGGATTGCTTTTAGGACCTCTCGCTTCTCGTGGTGCCAATCTGACCATGTCATTTTGGGCGAAGGGGATAGCCAATCCGCGATTCCTGTATGGAAAGTCGTAATCCCTCCCTTCTTCCAGGAAGTCTCTGATTTAGCTTGGGTGAAGATTATCGTGACTTCAGGCTGCCTCTTTTTGCTCTTTGTCAAATGGATGAATTCATCTGCTGTGGCGGCTGGGGAGTCATCGACAAAGAAGAAGACGCCATCAATTCCGTTTTCTGCTCCATGTCCATAGAACTCGGGTATTTCAGGCTCCTCATTAGTCTGGGAGAACCATGCCAATAGATTAACGAACGCCTCAAATGTAGTGTCTAAGGGTTCGTCAACTTGATACTGCTCTTTGAAGTCGTTCAAGGCACCAGATAGTACCAAGCCGAGCTTGTCTGAGTCTGCAGGGCTGAGTTTTATGTTCTTCATGGTCAAATGTTGCTTTGTTAAGCACGCCTTTCTTTCTATCGCTGAACCGGACTAGGGTATAAGTCCCACTATATCAATCTGTCGACAGTCTGCATAGGGATTCAATTTATCCGCTGATGGTTCAATTGTCGGTACTGTGGCTGCTACGCCCGAGCGAGCGGGATGGGAGGCGGGTCGCGGTCGCTTTCGCTCCGTCGCTATTAATGATTCAGAATGGATGGGAGAGCTGGTAATTGACCGGCGTGGGCCACAGGCCATTTTCGGCAGAGTTCAAATGAAACTATGAGGCGTGATGGTGCTTCGCCTCGATGCTGCGCGAAGCCCTGTGGATGTCCTCATTATTGAGAGTATGAAGAAGACTCAGGTGAATAGCATGTTGGGGCAAAGGGCTCGCGATTCTGAAGTGTTTCCCTTGCTATCGCGAGTGCTGGCGGCTGTAGAAGAAAGCCACTTGCCGCCTTTAGAATATGCGACGGAGTAGCGACAGCAACCGCAGCCCTCTACACCCGCCGGAGCATGGGAATGTGGGGGAGGCCTTCCTCGTCGAACTCGGGGCCGCAGATTTGGAAACCGTATTGAGCGTAGTAGGTGGCCAGAGGGGCTTGGGCGTTGAGGTAGACGGGGGCATCGGCAAGCTGTTGCTGGCACAGGTCCAGGGAGTGGGACATCAGCTGTTGGGCAACGCCGGTGCCGCGGGCGCAAGGGTGGAGGGCAAAGCGGCCGAACTGCATGGCGGGCTCGCCGTTGACGGTGGTGGGGAAGATACGGCAGGTGCCCAGCAGGGTGCCATCGGCGGCGCGGGCGAGCAGATGGCGGGTGTCCGGGTGGGCGTCGGTGGAATCAATCTCAGCGTAGGCGATCTGTTGCTCGTGGACGAAGACCTCCACGCGCAGCTTGTAAATGTCATGGACATCCATGCTGCTCAGGTGGGCTATCGGGGCGGTGGTGATGGTGGTTTCCATGGGGCCATATTACGTGGCGGGTGCGGGGCAGTTCTTCATCGACTAGATGGCGGCGAGTTGTTGGTTAACCAACGCATTGAGGGAAATGCCCTCTCTCGCGGCACGGATAGCCAACTTTCGGTGCAATGACGGGGACGTGCGCACGTTGAACTTCCCCGAATAGCTACGGCTTCCCAACGGGGTGGGCACGTCTTCGCCGGAGGCCTCCATGTCCTCCACGACCTCGGCTACGAGGTCAAGTAGGCCTTGTTCAGCTTGCTGCCTGTCCGCGGCCAGCCACGATAGGGAGGGGAACTCGGCCACGGTTGCGACGAACTCTTGGTCTTCTTCAGACCAGGAGACTTGATAGGTGAACTTGTTAATATCCATGTTGGCTACTCCGTTTCCTTCTTGTAGGTGCGATGCGAGGTCTTTTGGGAAGGTCGACGCTCAAAGTAGTGATCGCAGACTTTTGCCAAATCGGCAAACCGCACATTCTTCGGCGAACGCCTCAGGTCCCGGACGATGGTGCCAATACTCTTTCCCACACCCGTATGGTACTGCATGTGGTACCACCGGAGCAATGCGAGCGCCGGGCTGGCAGGCGGTACGACCCTGACCGCGGCCGCCCCGGCGTGGGATATATCTCGTTATGGGGCGCGGCATTCGGTAGGTAAAGGCGCGCGGGGGCCGGTAGAATAGCTGGGTCACTATGTAAATGCTGCGTGCTGCGCGTCACTGGCGGGCGGGTGCGAGCAGAAGAGGATGGAAAGGGCTGCGAATATGGCTAATCCTGCGCTTGTCACCGTTGCTGGCCGCGGATTTGAGGGGCTGGACCTGCCGGCGCTGGCTAAGGAGCTGGGTGCCGGGCAGGTCACGGACATTACGGTGTCGACAATCCCGGAGGTGGTGGCGTCGCGGGAGTCTCTGCAGGGTCTGCTGCGTGGGACGGGCGATGTGCACTTTGATGCCCTGGCGGCCGCGGCGTTGGGGGTGCCGCTGTTGATTATTGGGCAGGGCCAGGCTGCGGAGTTGGCGCTGCGCCACGCCAAGGAACTGCAGGCCACGGCGGTGAAGGTGGCGGATGTGGCGGGGGCATCGGCAGCCATTGCGCCGCAGGGGCCCATCGCACCGGTGATGTCGGCCTCCGTGTTTGAGGCGCAGCTGTTGCAGCAGGCCAAGGCCGCGGGCGCGCACATTGTGCTGCCGGAGGGCGACGATGACCGCATCTTGCTGGCCGCCGGGCAGCTGCTGGCCAAGGGCATAGCTAAGCTGACTATCCTGGGAGACCCCGAGCGCACTCGCGGGCGTGCTGCCGAGCTGGGCATTGAGCTTGCCGATGCCACTATTATCGATCACCGCAGCTCCCCCTTATTGGAAGAATTTGCGGCCGACTTCGCGGAACTGCGCAAGTCCAAGGGGGTCACGTTGGAGCAGGCGCGCGAGACCATGGAGGATATTTCCTACTTCGCCACCATGATGGTGCACAAAGGTCTAGCCGATGGCATGGTCTCCGGCGCCGCGCACACCACCGCGCACACCATCAAGCCTTCGTTCCAGATTATTAAGACGGTGCCTGGGGCTTCGGTGGTGTCCTCGATTTTCCTGATGGTCATGCGCGGGCGCCTGTGGGCGTTTGGGGACTGCGCCGTCAACCCCAACCCCACCGCAGAACAACTGGGGGAGATTGCCGTGGTCTCCGCGCGCACGGCCGCGCAATTTGGTATAGACCCACGGGTGGCTATTTTGTCTTACTCCACGGGCAGCTCCGGGGCCGGGCCAGATGTGGACCGGGCGGTGGCCGCGGTGGCTGCCGCGCGCTCGCTGGACCCCGATCTAAAGGTGGATGGGCCCTTGCAGTTCGATGCCGCCTGCGACCCTGGTGTAGCCGCTAAGAAGGCCCCCGAATCTGCGGTGGCCGGCCAGGCAACCGTGTTCGTCTTCCCCGACCTGGAAGCCGGCAACATTGCCTACAAGACCGCGCAGCGCACCGCCGGCGCCCTAGCCGTGGGGCCGATTTTGCAGGGGCTGAATAAGCCGATTAATGATTTGTCGCGGGGCGCTACCGTCCCGGACATCGTCAATACTGTGGCAATTACCGCTATCCAGGCAGGAGCAAAGTAAATGGCGTATGTATTGGTGCTGAATTCTGGCTCTTCCTCTGTGAAGTTCCAGCTGGTAGACCCCGCTGGCGAGGCTACCGATGCCCCCTTGGTCTCCGGCCTGGTGGAGCAAGTGGGCGAGCCCATGGGTGCTGTCAGTGTCACCGTGGGTGGGCAGGAACACCGCGAAGAGCTGGAAATCCCCACGCATTCTTTCGGTCTGGAGCGTGCTTTTGCCATTATGGGCGAGCACAACGTGGGGCCTACCGATGTTGAGGTCATTGCCGTTGGCCACCGCGTGGTGCACGGCGGCAAGCTCTTCTCCGAGCCGCAGTTGATTGTCGATGAAATCGAGTCCATGATCGAGGACCTGATCCCTCTCGCGCCGCTACACAACCCCGCCAACCTGGACGGCATTCGGGTGGCCCGTGCCATGCTGCCGGATATTCCGCACGTGGCGGTGTTTGATACCGCGTTCTTTAATCACATTCCGCCGGCTGCCGCGCTGTACGCCATTAACAGCGAGGTGGCCTCGCAGTACGATGTGCGCCGCTATGGTTTCCACGGCACGTCCCACGAGTTCGTGTCCCAGCAGGTGCCAAAGCTGTTGGACAAGGACCCCGCCACCGTCAACCAAATTACCTTGCACCTGGGCAATGGTGCCTCAGCTGCTG
Source organism: Corynebacterium lizhenjunii (assembly GCF_011038655.2). Classification (NCBI taxonomy): domain Bacteria; kingdom Bacillati; phylum Actinomycetota; class Actinomycetes; order Mycobacteriales; family Corynebacteriaceae; genus Corynebacterium; species Corynebacterium lizhenjunii. The sequence continues at coordinate 2,295,520 of NZ_CP064954.1, read as the reverse complement.
CTATTCGCCACGGCCGGCCTATCGATACCTCCATGGGCCTGACCCCTTTGGCGGGCCTGGCCATGGGCACGCGCTGCGGAGATATAGATCCGGGCATTATTTTCCACCTGGTCCGCCAGGCGGGCATGTCGATTGATGAGATTGATAATCTGCTGAACAAGCAATCCGGTGTCAAGGGCATCGCCGGAGTCAACGACTTCCGTCTGCTGCGCCAACGCATTGAGGAACAAGACCAAGACGCCTGGCTGGCCTACAACATATACATCCACCAGCTGCGGCGATTCATTGGCTCCTACATGATCGCCCTGGGCCGTGTGGATGCGATTACGTTTACCGCCGGCGTCGGCGAAAACGATACCGAGGTCCGCCAAGACGCCCTCTACAACCTGGACATGTACGGCATCCACTTCGACAAGGAGGCCAACTTGGTCCGCTCCAAGGAGCCCCGCATGATTTCTACCGCGGACTCGCCCGTGAAGGTCTTCGTGGTCCCCACCAACGAGGAGCTGGCCATCGCCCAAAAGTCCGCGGCCGTCGCTGCCCAAGCCCGCGCGGAGGGCCTCTACTAGCCCCGATCCCCTCTTCTTCCCGCTGGCCGGCGCCTCCCCCGCTGGCGGGCGCCCCTAGGCAGGGTGTTCCCCTCGTTGGCTGGCGCCTCCCCCTAGGTAGGGCGTTCCCCTCGCTGGCGGGCGCCCCTAGGCAATCCTCTTCTTAGTGGGGTCGCTCCTAAGTGGGCCCTGGCCCGTCCCCCGAGCGGTGCCCGCCAATAACCCGGATTGCCGCCGAAGTAGCTGTTGTAGTGGGTGTTTATGCGGAGCGGTAAGCGTCGACGAAAACCTGCTTCCACGTGCGCTTTTTGTTGGGATCAAATGGATAAGCTGCCTCGATGGCGCGGACAGCTTCTTCCGCTGCTTCCCTTAAGTTGCGGAGTTGTTGTTCGGTGAGATGGTCCCATTGCGTGTTCGCATTTTTGGAAGACATTTAGTGTTCCTCACTTTCGTGGCGTTCCTGTTCACAGTCTACAAGGTTGCCTGGGCCTGCGGGTGCCTTGTCATCCAGCGATGAGGAATCCGGCTGTTTTGCAGGGAGCACGTGCGTGATCTGCTGGGTAAACCAACGGAGTGGATAGTATAGAGTCTTGTCAGAATACCGATTTGTTGGCGGTTGCATGCTGCTGGAAATTAGTTGAAGTCCTAGTGCTTGGTGGTCTGGATTGCCAGTCTGTAAGGTGAGCTCAACGGCCCACTTCATTTTGGCCAGGAACTCCTCGCGATGGTCGGCGCGCATCTTTTGGCCAACGGCATCTAGAGCCACGGAAGCAGTAAGTAAGGTGGCAAAGGCACCCACTAGCGGTCCTTGATAGGTCGCTAAATCTGCGACGATTGTTCCCATACTCGAGTGGGTAAGCAGGGCCGTTAGAGCTAGGGTGACTGCTGTCAGGGAGCCTAGCGCGATAATGATGACCACAAGACGTACAACCCCCAGCATTGAGCTAATGGCTGTGGGGAAAACGGAGTCGGCTAATCGCTGCGCTGCAGTTGTTTGTTGTTGGGCTGTCATGGTGAAATCTCCTTATTCTTGAAGGTGAAAAGGAGATTAGCAGGAACCCTGGACATTAAGCGCGCTTCCGCATAACGGCTGGTAGAAGCCTAAGAGTTGCTCCTGCGGGGCGGCCAGGGTGGACTCTTCGTAAGCCCAGCTTCCTTCGCGGGCATTGATTGGTTCTGTTTGTCCATGGCGGATTGCTTTAGAGGAAATCTTGCCGGGACCCCTTGAGTCCGTTCCCGGGCTAACCCCTTGCGCTGCGGGGCGAAATGTGGTGGGCTAGTGCCTATGGAACTTCTGCGCATACAGAAGCTCTCGGGGGATACCGCCCACTCGGTGACATTGGCTCGCGGCTATGGCGTAGACCGCGCAGCCTACGAGAAGCTTCAACGACACGAACAATATCGCCTTCGCTGCCTTGCACAAGCCCTAAGTTTGCGCAGGGCGGTGCTAGTGGGGGAATCGGCAGGCAGTGTTCACAACCTGTGGGTCCTGCCATCCAGGGAGCAGCCTGCGCCGGTGATGTTAGCGGCGTTCTCGGGCAGCCTTCCTCCGAAGGCGAATTGGCCACCGCAAACCGAGTACCGACGAATGCGGCTTGAAGGAGCAGTGACTACAGTGTGCGGCGTTAGAGCGACCACCGTGGACCGGACAATATTTGACATCGCCAGATTCAGCGGGTGGATCCGCGGATTTGTGGCGGCCGAAGGTCATCTGCACGGGGGTGAGAGCTTGCAAGGGGTACAAGACATTCTAGATTGCATGCGTAATGTCAAAGGCCGCGGTGAGGTTCGGCGAGTTCTGAAGCTGGCGACCGGCTTGTCTGAGTCTCCATATGAAGCCCTTGCATACGCATTACTGCATTACGAGGGGATTTCGGCCCGGCAGCAAGTCAATGTGTTGGAGGGAATACGGGTGGACTTGTTAGTTGGAAAGAGTGTGGTGGTTGAAATCGACGGCGAGGTCAAATACAGCAACAGCTGGGACGGTCGCAGCGCTGACGAAATGATACGCGATGAACGCCGGCGGGAAGTCCGTCTTCAAAACGCAGGGTACCGCGTGCTCCGCTTCTCTCCGGGGGAACTTTTTCAACGACCAGTGGAGTTTGTGCAGACTGTACGGCGGTGGATGTAAGACAGTAACTCATTGCCTTTTGTGGGTGGTGGGCGATTGCTCAGTCCCGAGGGTCTTGGCAATGCGTCTTGCTCCAGTGGTGTCTACTTGTATAAGTTGCGGGAAAGTTTCGTATCCAGGTGGCGAAAGGACAGTAGGGTTTTCCCAGGTCGCGGATTTTGAATTTGTCTACTTGTATAAGTCGCGGGCTAGTTTCGTATCCAGGTAGCTGAAGTGACGGATGGGGTTGCGGTCTGTGTTGTCCGGGCGGGTTGGATGGCCTGCGTGGTCAGCGTAGTCTGCGTGGCCAGGCGGTGGATGCGGTGCTGCGCGGACCGTTGTGCGAGCGACCAGCGGCAACCGCGCCGGTACACGACAGATTGACTGTCGGGCCCGCGAAAGGCCAGCTAGGACTGGGGGCCAGACCCGGGACAAACATGCAGCCCCAGACCCTCGGCAAGTGCACCACGAAAGGCCAGCTAGAACATGGTCACCGGCCTAGAACATGGTAACCGGCCTAGAACATGGTAACCGGCCTAGAACATGGTAACCGGGCGGACTTGGTTGGCCAGGTCGACTAGGGCGTAGCGGTGACGGCTGAAAGGGGCCTGGCGGGCGAGGGCGCGCAGGGTCTCGGCCAGGCCGCGCTGCAGGCCCCGCTGGGAGAATGGGTACTCAAATAGGTCATTGGGAGAAGCCGCGTGGTCCAGGTCGGAGTTGCGCAGGAAGTTTAGTCCTGCAGAGATGACGGCAACCTTAATCTGCAAAAAGCGTGGCTCGTTGGTGGGGATTTCCTCGAGCCGACGGGCGGCTCGGCGCACCCGGGACTCTGAGAGCCCGTGGGCGATTAGCTGCACAATAGTAGTCAGCCGCGCCATACGATGGTGGCGTGAAGCATTGGGCACGCGGTCCAAGGTGGATACGGCCAGCTCAATTTGGTGTTCGGTGCGCAGTTGGCGCGCCAGCCCGAAGGCGGAGGATACCGTGGTGGGATTGGTGGCCCACACTACGGCGTAGAGCCGCATGGAGTTAAATCGCAGCAGGGCCGGATCAGTGGTCACATGGTCCCAGATGCCGGGTTGGTCTTCGAAGGCGGTATCGGGAAGCTCTGCAAGGGAGGTGTTGATACCGGAAACGGCGCGGGAGACTTCGGGGGTGAGCAGGGAGGCATCGTTAAAGCCTTGCTGCTGGAGGATGAGTTCATTCACAGCCGCAATCGCCAGCTTGGGTGCGGCCTCACCGGGCAAAATGGTTAGCACCTGCGCAAAGTATTCCTGCGCGGGGATGTAGCGGTCCAGCAGCAGCTCGGTCAGGCCGGAGTACCAATAGTAGCGCCAATTATCGCCCTGGGTCTCCTTGATGGAGTCCAGCCAGGAACGCGCCTGGCCGATAAAGCCCAGGTCAATCATGGAGCGCACCACGCCGAAGGGGATTTCTACGGATTGGGCGTACTCGGGGGTTTGCATGGCTTGGCGCAGGGTTTCCAGGGCCTCTTGGGGCTCGGTGTAGGAATAGCCTTGCAGCAGGGGCGCGCCGATGTCGCTTCGGTCCAGCAGCGGTGAGGGCAGCGCCGCGGCCACCTCGGGGGCGGTGATGCGCACCGTGCGTTCGATGCCGTCGATGAGCTGGTCCGTGCGAAACACCAGGTGCTTGGTGCCAAAGGTGGTGCGCTGTGGGGAGAAGGCGGAGTGCTGGGCGGGGTGCTGGATTTCATCACGCAGGGCGATGACCTCGCGCAACACCCCGTAGAGCTGAATGCGCATTTCCTGGACGGTGCTAAAGCGTTGCTCCGGGTCGGGGTGGGTGGCGCGCAGCAGGAAGCGGTAGAAGGACAAGTATTTGCGCAGCATGGGCTCGGCGGTGGGCGAGGGAATACCAGGCAGATAGATGTTGTCCTCGTCGCGTGGCAGTTGTAGCGTCAGCGCCGCGAGCGTGCGGCCGATGGTATATATATCGCTGGCAATTGACGGCCCCTGGGTGGCGACCTCCGGGGCTTGGAATCCCTTGGTGCCGTAGATATAGCCGTAGGCTTCAATGCCGGACACGGCGCCCAGGTCAATGAGTTTGACCTGGTCTTCGGTGACAATAATGTTGTCCGGCTTCAAGTCGTTGTACACCACCCCGCGCGAGTGCAGGTAGTCCAGCGCGGGCAGGACCTCCAGCAGGTAGGCAATGGCAATGTCGATGGGCAGCAGGTGCCCCGGCTGCAGGTTGCGCCGCGCGCGCAGGGAGGGCCCGCCCACGTACTCCATCACGATGAAGCCGCCCGGCACCCTGGCATCGTCGACAAAGTTGAAGATCTTGACGATGCCCGGGTGGGTAATGTCTGCCAAAAACTCCCGCTCTGCTGCGGCTGCGGCGGCTTCCTCGGCGGATTTGTGGGATTGCAGGCCCTTGAGCACCACAACGCGGCCTGACACCACATGGTCCTTGGCCAGGTAGATCCACCCCATGCCGCCTCGGGCGATGACGCCTAGAATCTCGTATTGGCTAGCCACCATGTCCCCGGGCTGGAGCTGAGGTGCGGGCACGGGGTTTGCGCGGCTGCCGGTTTGTGTTTCGGGGTCAATGAGCGCGTCGAGGGGATCATTGGGGACCACGAAGGGGAGGGAGACCATGCCATCGGCAACCTCGCGGTCGGTGCGCGCGGCGGAGCGGCGCTGGCGGAAGGTGTTCAGTGCCTGTTCACGCGAAGACTGCGTGGGGTTGTTGTCCCGCAAATTGGACAGGGACTCGATGAGCGCGGCGATGTTGTCCTCGTCCGGGTCCTCATCCGCGAAGGGGTCGAAGGTGACAGCGCTGGTGCCAGTGTCGGCGTCGAGGTCATCGGCAAACGGATCGAAGGCGACTGCACTGGTGCTCGTGTTGTCGGTATCGAGGTCGTCAGTATCGAGGTCGTCCGCGAAGGGGTCGAAGGCTACCCCGCTGGTCGCGGCCCCGCCGTCGGCGAGGTCGTCGTCGAGGTCGTCGGCGAAGGGGTCGAAGAAGGCGGCTTCCGTCGCGGCCTCCTGCTCGGACGCGCTGGTCGCGCCGCCTGCGCCGCCCGCGCTGGTCGCGCCGCCTGCGTTGGACGCGCCGCCTGTGCTGGGCGAACCGGAAGCGGCGGGTGAGGTGGACGCGGCGGGGGCATCGGCGGACTGGGTGCGCGGATTGGGGCGGGGGTTGCTCATGGCTAGTTATCCTCCTCGCGGTAATTGGGCGCGGGTAGCGGGGTAGGTTGCAGGTAAGGGCCAAACCAGGTGGTGAAGCTGCGCTGCCAGGTGCCGTCGCGGCGCACGCGCTCGAGGGTGGAATTGACCTGGCGGATGAGCCCGCGCGAATCATAATGGTGGTCCGGTTTGCGCACGGCCACGCCATAATACTCGGTGGACAGGGGCACGCCGACGAGTTCCAGGGAGGAGTCTTGGGCGGCCATGCCGGAGAGGAGGGCGTCGTCGGTAACCACGGCATCAACCTGGCCCATCTGCAGGGCCATCAGGCAATCGCCCCAGTTGCGGGTGGCCAGGGCGGTGGCGCCGGGGGCACGTTGCCCAACGATGCCCAGTGACGTCGACCCCGCAGCCGCGCACGCCGTGCGTTCAGCCAGGTCTTCCACGCCGGTAATCCCGGAGTTCTTCAGCACCAGCAGCCGCGTGGAGGTGGCCAGGTAGGGCAGGGAGAACTCGAGTTCTTCTTGGCGCTGCGGGGTAATGCTCATGGAGCGGATGATGACGTCCACGAGGCCGCTTTGGAGGGCATCGGCACGCTCGGCGGAGGTGACAAACCGGAAGTCCACCTTGTCCGGGTCATCGAAGATGTCGCGGGCAATCTCGCGGGCCAGGTCCACCTCGAAGCCTTGCAATTGCCCAGATTGGGTGTCCCGGTAGGACAAAAGGTTATTGGATTGGTCTACGCCCACGATTATCCGCCCGCGCCGGTGGATGGACTCCACGCGCTGCTGCGGCGCTGCGTCATCTGGGCGCAGGGAACCCCGCAAGTCCGCGTACTCGGTGGGGGACCAACTATCCGCGAACTCCGCGGCGGGCAGGAGCTCGGAACCGGCGGGCAGGGGCCGGCCCACGGGGGCATCGTTGGAGGAGATGAAGCCGTCGGCAGGCTCGGGCGCAGAAGCGCACCCAGCAGCGCAAACAGCCGCGATGCACAGCGCGCCCGCTGCCGCCTGGGCGCGCCACCAGTGCCACATACTCATCACAGATACTCCTGAAGCCGGGGGCGAATGCCCAAGCACACGCAAATGATAGCCAGTACCGTTAGTGCGCCCACGCCGCCGCCCAGGGCGCGGTTGGCCCGCACGCCGTCTTGGATGAAGGAGCGCATGACATCGCGGGTATCTGCAATCAACTCCGTTAGCGAATGGTCTACCTTATTAAAAGACTCCGCGGCGGACACCGCTCCCAGCGGCTTGCCGGATTGCGACATGCCGGTGGTATGCGCCACGGCCCGGTCGTAGCGCCCGGCGCTCAAATCCGCCACCAGCGCGTGGTGGGCGGTAGACCAATTATCGGCCGCTGCCCGCGCCGTATACACCGCAAAGCGCTGCGAACGCTCCAAGTACTCGGCGTCCTCATAGGCATCTAACGCCTGGTGCAGTTGGCTGAGCATCTGCTCAAACCCCACCCCACCGGTAGACTCTAAGGACGCCTGGCGGGAGACCAACATTAACGTCTCCGTGGTGCGCGCCTGCTGCGCGGCAATCTGCGCATTGGTCAGTTGCTCCCACGGCGCGGCGGTGGACTCAAAGCGCTGCGACCCGGCCGTCCACGTCAAAACATTAGCCGTGACTACCCAGGCCAGCGCAATCACCAGCAGTGCCGTGGCCGCTAGGAAGCCGCGGTTAAAGCGCCGTCTTGATAGCCGCCACAGCCACCACTGCGCCGCCAACAACAACGCCAATGCCGCCAAGAACCCGGAAATGGGCACCCACTGCGGTGAGGTTAACTCGTTTTGCTGCTGTTCGACCTTGATGCCGGTCAGGCGAAACAGCTCGGCGGCCGCCGGAAGAATCTCCTCGCGCATCAGCGCAGAGGCATTGGACATGTAATTCACGGCCACCGCGTTGTCCTCCCGGTGGTTCGCGCGCGCCGTTTCCACCATCCCCGCATACACCGGCAACTGGCGCTGAATATAGACCACCAGCTCGCGGATCTCCCTATCCTGCGAGTCCGTGCCCAGCACCGACTCCGTCGCCGCCACCGTAGCGCGGTCCAGCGCGGCATGGTAGCGCGCCCGCGAGTCCGCCGATTCCAACCCCACCTGCACAAACCCCGTAGTAGCTACCGTGTCTGCCAAAGACAACGAGGTGTAGAGCTTGTGCGCCGCGGAGTTCATCGGCTCCGTCGAATTGAGCAGCACATCCAGGCGCTCGTGGCGTACGGAAGAAAAATTCGCCATCGACAGCCCCGCCGCCCCAATAGCCACCGTGAGCACCAATGTTAGCGCCGTCAGCTTGCCCGGCGTGGTTGCCACAAACCCGTAGGCCTGCCGCACCAGACGCGCCGGCCCCGCAAACCACGCCATAGCGCGGTGCGTCGCGCGGTCAAACAGCGGCTGCGAGGGCGAGGTGACCTCATCCAGCCAATGGTCCGTGACCACGCCATCAGTCGGTGCGGGCTTAGTCATTGCTTCAGAATACACACTTAGCCTGCCGATGCCCCCTCCCCGCTAGGATGGCAGGCATGGCTACAGGTAGGCAGGGCATCGGCAAGCAAGGCAGCGGCGACGGCTGGGCACAGGGGCCCAGCGGGCAGCCGGTGTGGGGGCGCTTTGGGGCGGCCGGGCTGTTTCTTATCGCCGACGGCGCGGTGCTGCTACAACACCGGGCACCCTGGACCAACATGGGCGGGACCTGGGGCATTCCCGGTGGCGCGCGCGATGCCGGGGAATCCGCCCAGGCCGCGGCGCTGCGCGAAACTGTGGAAGAATGCGGCATTGACAGCCGCGAGGTCACCGTCGTCGCGCAGGAAGTCACCGCCGGACCCGGGCCCAGCGGCTGGACATACACCACCGTGATAGCCACCGCACCGCGCCAGCTAGAAACCCAAGCCAACGCCGAGTCCGTAGAATTGCGCTGGGTTCCGCTAACCCAGCTGTGGGCCGGAACCACCGGACTGGACCTGCTGGAGCCTTTTGCCCAAGCACTGCCCCGGCTGCGCGAGATTTGCCGGTAGGGTAGTGCGCATGATTGACGTACAAGGATTGACCAAGGAATACGGGTCAGTCCGCGCAGTAGATGACCTGACCTTTACGGTCACCCCCGGGCAAGTCACCGGGTTCCTCGGCCCCAACGGCGCCGGCAAGTCCACCACCATGCGGATGATTCTGGGCCTGGACCGGCCCATCGCCGGGCAGGCGCTCATTGACGGCAAACCCTACGCCGAATGGAAACAACCCCTGCGCAAAGTCGGCGCCCTGCTGGATGCCAAAGCGGTCCACTCCGGGCGCAGCGCCGCGAATCACTTGAAGTGGCTAGCGCACTCCAACGGGATTCCGCTGCGGCGGGTTGATGAGGTACTGGGCATAGTGGGGCTTAGCGATGTCGCCGGCAAGCCCGCCGGGGGCTTCTCCCTGGGCATGGGACAGCGTCTGGGCCTAGCCGCCGCGCTGCTGGGAGACCCGGAAGTGCTGCTCCTGGACGAGCCAGTAAATGGTCTAGACCCAGAAGGCATCCACTGGGTGCGCACCCTGGTGCGTTCCCTGGCCGCTGAGGGACGCACCGTGCTGATTTCCTCGCACCTGCTCTCAGAGATGGCGCAGACCGCGGACCAGCTGCTGGTCATCGGCCGCGGGCGCCTGATTGCTAACCAGCCGGTGGGCGAGTTTGTCCAAAACCACGCCGCCTCAGCCGTCCTGGTGCGTGCCGAACATCTGTCCGAGCTTGCCGATGCCCTGCGCGCCGAAGGCCTTTCCGCCACCCAAGACACCGACGCCGAAGGGCGTGCCCGCCTGGTGGTGCCGGATACCACCACCGACTACGTGGGCAAATTGGCCTACTCTGTGGGCGTGCCGCTGGCCGAACTCACCGCGCGCCGGGCCTCCCTGGAGGAAGCGTTTATGCACATGACTAAAGATGATGTCCAGTACCACGCCGGCACGAAAGGGGACGGCAATGTTGCTTAACGTTCTGCGCGCGGAATGGTCCAAGCTGACCTCAACTAAGTCCTTCTGGTGGACCACCGCGCTGTTCTTCGTCTTCACCCTGGTGTGGGCATGGCTGGTGACCACGGCGACGTCACTGTTCGAGGGAGCTCCCGCCATCGCTGACGCCGCCGCCTTGGTCTCCGGCCTCCAGTGGCTCAACCTGTCGGTGTTGATGATCCAGGCCATCATGGTGGTCACCACCGAATACCGCTACAACCTGCAAGTCCCGGTGTACCTGGCCACGCCAAAACGCGAGGTCGTCGCCGCCGCCAAGCTGTTGCTCTACGCTGTCGTCGCCGCAGTCATCATGCTGGTGGGCCTAGCAGCGGCCCTGCTTTTGGCCGGCCTGCTTGCCGATGAAATCCACGGCGGCTACACCACCCTGTTTTCCGATCCCGCCGCACAGCGAGCCCTGTGGGCATTCCCCCTGGGAACCGCACTGCTAGTGCTCTTTTCCCAAGGCCTGGCGCTGCTGTTGCGCCAATCCGCCGGCTCGATTGCCGTGGGCCTTATTCTCTTCTGGGGCATTGACACCATGGTTCAGCTGATCCCCAAGATCGGCTCCGACGCCGTCCACTTCTCCCCCTTCTACGCCCTGCGCGGCTGGCTGGGCGACATCCCCGCCGCCGATGGCCCCCTCGAAGGCAACGTCTGGGGCTACCTCTTCGTCTTCATGGGCTGGGGGCTAGCCCTATGGATCCTAGGAGTAGTCAGCCTGGTAAAACGGGACGCATGATTTCTGCCCCCTTGTTGTTTGTCTTGGCGCTGTTGTCCGCAACAGCGCCTTTTGCAACTGACATGTACCTCCCGGTCATGCCGCAGATTGCCGACGAGTTCGGCGCCACCCAACCGCAGGTCCAACTCACCCTGACCGGCTTCTTTGTGGGCATGGCCATGGGGCAGCTGCTTATCGGGCCGGTCTCAGACATCGTGGGCCGGCGCCGCTTGCTGTTGGCGGGGGCGGTGGTGGCGCTTGGGGCATCGGCAGTGGCGGCGATGGCACCGGGCATCGGCACGCTAGTGGCGGCGCGCATATTCCAAGGCCTGGGCGGCGGGGCTTGCGCGGTGCTGGCGCGCTCCGTGGTGCCGGACCTGCTCAGCGGTGAGGCCGCCGCCCGCGCGTTTTCCCTGCTCATGGCCATTGGCGCTCTGGCCCCGGCCGTCGCGCCGATTCTAGGCGGCCTGCTTGCGCAGCCAATTGGCTGGCGCGGCATCTACTGGGTCCTCGTGGGCCTGCACGCCCTCCAACTGGTGCTGGCGTATTGGCTGCTGCCTGAAACCGGCGGCGGCGTTGCGCGCACCGGCAGCCTGGTGCGCACCGTCGCCGGCAACTACGCGCGCGTCCTGCGCACCCCCGTGCTGTGGGGGTTTATTCTCACCGTTGCTTTCGCGTTCGCGGCGCTGTTTAGCTACATTTCCGCCTCTTCCTTTGTGGTGCAGTCCGTTTACGGGTTTAGCCCGCGGGTCTACTCGCTGCTCTTCGCGCTAAACGCCCTGGGGATTTTCGCCACCACCGTGGTCAATGGGCGTCTTGTCGGCCGTGTTGGCCCGGCCACCATGCTGCGCGCCGGGACGGTGCTTATGGTCTGTGGCGGGGCGGGTGCCGCTGTGGCCACCGCTCTGCACGCCGGCCCGGCCGTGGTGCTTCCACTGGTGATGCTCGCTACCGCCCCCGTAGGCGTCATCATGGGCAACTCCACCGCCTTGGCCACCGGCTACATGCGCCCCTACGCCGGCTCCATTTCTGCCGTCATGGGTTGCGTGCAGTCCCTGCTGGGCGGCGCGGTCTCCCCGCTGATGGGCTTCGGCTCCTACCCGCCGGCCACTATGGGTCTGGGCATCTTCTGCAGCGGTGCGTTGGCCGCTGTCGCTGCTTTCTGGTCCGTTCGCGCCCTTGCCCGCGCAACACCCTAGCTTGCCGATGCCCCTTTCCCTCACCCGCCTCAGCCCCTTACCGGGCTAGGCTGGGTTCCCTCCCTGCGCGCCGCAATAGTCTGCCGCTGCTCCCTCTCGCGTGCGTCCCAATCCGCCCGTGCGCCGCACAACGCAGTTCGCGGCCCTTTCCCGCGTGCGCGCGCCACAGTCTGCCCGTTCTCCACGCAACCCATTTTGCGGCCCCGCCCCGCGTGCGCGCGCCGCTGTTTTATTGCCGGCCCAGGCTGAGTCAGCACCCCGTTTGTCCGTGCGGGGCTAGATTATGTCACGTTTGTGGCATTCTCCCTGTGGAATTCTTCGACAATTGTCTAATAGAGTGCACATTTTCGCCGAGTTATCCACAGATTTCGGGTTTTCCCAAAATTCCCCTTGCGCGGGGTTGCACAATCGCCTTAGCGTCAACACCATGAACGAGATCAACATCGCCGCCCTGTTAGGCAGCGTCATCGACGCACTGCCTCAGCTTGCGCGTGCCACCACCACAGACCTGGAGGGCTTAGGTGTTGCACCAGATACCGCAGAGTTCCTGGTGCGCCTCTACCAGCTGTACTGCGGGCCTGGCCAGCCTAGCCGCAGGCAAAGGAGCGCTATTAAAGGGGCACAGCGCCACGGACATGGGCTTATCGCCATGCAAGAAATAGAACGCGAAGTCACCAAGACCAAAACCACCCAGCAGTGGAGGATGCGCCAACACCTGTGCGCCACACCTGCAGGCCAGTTCACTACTGTGGCGCGTAAACTACGCCGGGAATGGAACCCGAAGGATGACACCCCGGTAGAAAAAGTCTCTATACGTCGCTACGCCAATGGCACAGCCACCATGTCGATTACTGCTCGCGATGTGGACATTACTGATGTCTACGATGCTATCGATCAGGATGCCCCGGCAGAAAGCTTCTTTAACCTGGTGCGTGGTGAAGGTGGTGCCGGGCGGTTGAACTACATCCCCATGATTACCCTCCAGCTAGATACCTTCGCCAAACTGCTCGCCGTTAACGAATGCAACCACACCAGTGCCACCGGCACCGGTGCAGACCTCACGGGCAACACCCACACCAGTGCCAGCGCAAGCAGTGCCAACGCAGGCAATGCCAACACCAGCGGTGCTAACGCAGGCGGCGCGGGGGAAGCTGGCGACATTATTGTTCGGGCGAATAATGGGGCGCGGATGACTGGGAAAGAACTAGCTGAGCGCATTTTGTTCAAGCACGGGTTTGTCGCAATCCTTAGCCGGGTGCATGGTCCGGTGGATGTTTACCGTATGGAACGCTTTGCCACCGACAAGCAGCGCCTCCTGCTTGCTGCGGAGAGCCCTGAGTGTGCGTGGTTGGATTGTCACGTGCCGTTTGATAAGTGCCAAGTCCACCACATCACGTCGTGGGCTGATGGTGGGGAAACCAACATCAGGAATCTCACGGTGTTATGCCCGCATCATAATGGTGCCAATGAAGACCACCCGCCAGGAGGAGTGCCCGTCCGGCGGGGTCGGATGGTAAGGGTTGGTGGGCAGGTGGCGTGGCAGTCACCTGGTGGTGGTGTCCCGGTGCCGACTAGCCCCACCAACTAACCCCCGTGCCCGCAGCGCCGGCAGCACGCCAAGCGCGACGCGACAGGCTGCGCAACGAGTAGCGCAGCAAGCAGCGCAACGCGCCAGGAAGCGTCCCGCCACCTGCGACGCAGCGCAGCACCCCAGCCCCACGGCAGCCGAAAACAGGCAGCCGGAGGGGCTAGAAGCGCGGGCAAGGGAGTGGTAGGGGTGCGGGGAGGGGCATCGGCAAGCTATTGCAAAGCGGAGGTCAGGCGCATGACATTGTCGATGTAGCGGCGGAAGAAACCGCGCCGGTTCCATTCCTCCAAGGTGAGCTCGTAGCACACGGCGCGGTAGTTATCGGCAAGCGTGTTGAACTTGTCTATCAAGTTGCCCTGGGCGACCAGCATGGTGGATTCGTAATTGAGACCAAAGGAGCGCATGTCCATGTTGGAAGAGCCGAACATGCACAGGGCGAGGTCGTCGGCGGGGTCGGCGAGCAAGAACTTCGAGTGCAACACAAAAGGCTTGGGGAACTGGTAAATGCGCACCCCGGCCTCCAGAAGGGCCTGATAATAGGAGGACTGCGCGTGGTGGACCATGAATTGGTCGGCTTCCTCGGAGACAAACAGTTCGACCTCGACGCCGCGGTAGCAGGCGGTGGTCACGGCCTCCAGCATGGACTCGTCGGGCACAAAATACGGCGACGCCAGAATCAGCCGCTGCTTGGCGTGGTGGATAACGGAGTTGAACATGCGCAGGTTCGGCTCAGTGTCGAAGCCGGGCCCGGAGGGGATAAGCTGCAGGTAGTTGGTTTCAGGACTTTTGTTCTTTTCCAGCTCGGGTAGCTCGAATTCGAGGACCTCGCCGGATTCGGTGTACCAGTCGATACCAAACATGGTCTCCAGGGACGTCACAATCGGTCCGTGGAGTTCGACCATGTAATCCACCCAGGCGCGGTCTTTGGTCTTGTACTGGCGCTTAATCAGGTTCAGGGAGCCGATGAAGCCCACCTGGCCGTCGATGACAATTATCTTGCGGTGGTTACGCAAGTCCGGCCGGCGGAAACGCAGCCGGTGGAGGTGGATGGGCAGCATCAGCCGCCAGTCGAGGCCAGCCGCGGTCAGCCGTTTGCCCAGCCTAAAATAGCCCGGGTATTTCAGGCTGCCCACTTGGTCTAGTAGCAATTTGACCGTCACGCCCCGGGCGGCGGCGCGCTCCAACGCCCGGTAGAAGACGTCTGTGACTTCGTCCCAGGATTGGATGTAGACCTCGACGTAGACGTAACTGCGGGCGCGGTCGATGGCCGCCGCCATTTCCTCTATGGCCAAGTTGTAGTCCGCGTGCATGATGGCGCGCTCGCCGTCCATGGCGGGAAAGCCCGTCAGGCGACGGTTGAGCTTCAAAATGGACTCGATTTCCGCCGGTAGCCTGTCCGAAGGGTGGTCCGGCAGTTCCGCCTGCACGTCTTGAATCGCGGCCTGGGCTTGTTTGTGGATTTTGTGGCGCCGACGGTTGATGTAGGGCGAGCCCATGAGCAAAAACAGCGGCAAGCCGACGAAGGGCAGCAGCAAAATAGCCAGCAGCCACGCTGTGGAGCTGGACGGGCGCCGGCCTTCGGGCACCATGCCGACGGCTATGGCTTTAATGGCGTAATCAATGGTTACCGCCACACCTTGCCAGGCGGGAAAATCAATATGGATATCCATCAGTGTCAGCGCACCGAGTCAAAGTCGGTGACGTCTAGTTCGGCGACTAGCGGGCAGTGGTCGGAGGTGCCTTCGGCGGCGCGTTCGGCGACATCGACAAACGCCTGTCCTGTCGGCAGGGACGCGCTTGCCAGCAGGAAGTCAATCTTCATTCCTTGGCCGCGTTCAAAGCGCGCGCCTTTGTAGTCGAAGTACGTGTACGGTTCCGTGTGCTCTAGCGGGCGCAGCCCGGCTTCAAGCAGCATGTCGAAGGCCGCACGTTCCGGTTCGCTGACGTGCGTCTTGCCGCGAAACGCCCCGATGTCCCACACATCGCCATCCGTGGGCGCGACGTTAAAGTCCCCGGCCATGAGCAGTTTGCCGCGCGAGTGAGATTCCGCATACCGCGCCGCTGCGTAAAGAAACGCCAGTTTGTACTGGTAGTGTGGGTCTGTCAGTTCGCGCCCATTGGGCACGTAGAGAGACCAGATGTCGACTCCGCGCAGCCGTACGCCCAGTGCGCGGGCCTCTAGTGTCTGCTCCTTTGTGGGGTCTTTGTGGAACCCGGGCTGGCCGGGCAGGCCCACGCGGATGTCTTCGGGTTCGTCGCGCGAGATGATGGCCACGCCGTTCCATTGGTTGAGCCCGTGGTGTGCGACGTGGTAGCCGGCGTCGTGGAACGCGGCTGCGGGGAATTTGCCGTCGGTTACTTTGGTTTCTTGGAGGCACATCACGTCCAGGTTGTGCTTGGCCATGAGGTCGATGGCGCGTTGGGTGCGCGCCCGCACGGAGTTGATGTTCCACGTCGCGATTCGCATGAAGACCAGGTTACCGTGGCGCTACTTCGGTGGCGTAGCGGTGACGGTGTTGTTCGATGAATCCCAGCTTGTGGTAGAGGCCAATGCCGGCGATGTTGCTGCTGAGTACTTGCAGGTAGGCGCGTTGTGCGCCGTTGTTGCGTCCCCAGTCCAGCATGTGCAGGCCGAGGGCGGTTCCCAGTCCGCGGCGTCGGTGGGTGGCGGCGACTTCGACGGCGGAGTATCCGAGCCAGCAGGTGCCGTCGCCGGATTCGGTCAGGGTGCCGCGGGTGATGGCGACGGTGCGCCCGGTGGCGTCGAGCAGCCGCCCGAACCCCATGGTCCCGTCTATGCGTTGCCGCAGGTACCGCAGCGCTTCGGCTGGCAGGGCTTGCCCGCGGAAATGGTATAGCTCCAGCCAGTCTGGGTCCGGCTGGTCTGTAATCTCAAAGCGCCAGGGCGTGCTGTCCTTTACCGTGCTTGCCGATGCCGCCCCTTCCGGTACGTCCCCGTCCCGTTCCGCCTCTGCCGGTGCGGGCGGTTCCTGGGTCAGTGATCGCACCATGACGGTTATTTCTGGGCCTAGTTGCCATCCGGGTTGGGTTACGAGTTTTTCGGCTGGTTTGCCGATGCGCTCCGGGATCTCCAATTGCACCGGCAGCCCGTGGCGGGCGTAGAAGGCGCGAATCTCGTCTAGCGGCACGGGGCTAAATCCGGCCGATGGTCCCAGGGGGGTGGCGGAGTTGGAGCGTTCCGTCACGCCGTCGCCGGCGCGCATGAGCCACTGGCCGTCGCTGGTCCACGCGTGTTCCTTGCCGGGGAAGGCTGCTGCGGTGGCGGTTTCGACGGCGCGGATATCGGAGTTGCGCACCATGCGTGGGGAGAGCTTTTTGATGATCTGAATCTGCTCCGCAGGGATTTTTACCGCCTCCAGGTTGGAGGGGTAGCCGCCGATTTCCTGCGGGCGCACCACGAGCGGGTCAGTCGACAGCACATGCCCGATGACATCCGAGTGCACCACCGACCCGCCCGCGCCAGCCCCCGCGCCCAAACCCGCGCCAGCCCCGGCGCTGGGATCTGCACCAGCTTCCGCGCTCGCGGTTGAACCTGCGCCAGCCCCGGCGCTGGGATCTGCGCCAGCTTCCGCCGTCGTGGGAGCGGGTACGGTGAAGCGGCGGCGCACCACCACGCGGTCGCCGACGGCGGGGGCATCGGAACGGAAAATGTAGCTCATCTTAGTCGTCGTGGCCGAAGGGGTCGGGGCCCTCGCCGGGCAGCCAGGTTAGTCCCGGCTCGGTCCACCCGTTGGCCTTGATGGTCTTCTTGGCGGCGCGCTTGTAGCGCCCGGTGAGAACGTCGGTGTAGACGAAGCCATCCAGGTGGCCGGTCTCATGCTGGAGCATGCGCGCGAAGAAGCCGTAGCCTTCGATGGAAACCTCTTCGCCGTGTTCGTCTACGCCGGTGACTCGCGCCCAGTCCGCGCGGCCGGTGGGGAAGCCTTCACCGGGGACGGATAGGCAGCCTTCGTCGTCGGAGCCGTCGTCGGCGGGCATGGTCTTGGGGATCTCGGAGGTCTCGAGCACGGGGTTTATCACGCAGCCGCGCCGCATGCCGCCGCCGGGCAGCTCGCTGCCGTCGGGGCCGTCGGTGTCCGGGCAGTTGTAGACAAATAGCCGTTTGCTTACGCCTATTTGGTTGGCTGCCAGGCCTACGCCGTGGGCGCGGTCCATGGTTTCATACATGTCCGCGATGAGTTCTTGGAGCTCCGGGGAGCTGATGGGCTCCGTGACGGGTGCGGTGGGATTGTGAAGGACGGGGTCGCCGTGAATGACGATTTCGCGAATAGTCATGGCTCATAGTCTAAGCCGTGCCCGGGGCGCCTACTGTGGTGGCATGTCTGAGTTGTCTGAGCTTGATGTCGCCATCCTCGATTTTGAGGCCCACGCCCCCCGCGCGGTGGGGGCGAAGGAGGCGGCTATTCGCGAGCAACTGGATATGTCGCCGGTGCGGTATCACCAGCGTTTGAACCAGTTGGTCGATGATCCGGCGGCGCTGGCTGCCGCTCCGGTGTTGGTGGGCCGGTTGCGGCGTTTGCGCAACCGCCGGGCGGATCTTCGGCGCGCCGCACCGCCCCTTGAGGAGGCTGATAGCTAAAGTTACGCGTGTGAATCCCGAAAACTCTTCTGCCGCTGCCCAGTCTGCCGATGTCCAACCTGCCGATGTCCAGTCCACTGAGGCCCAGTCTGCCGATACCCGCCCCACTCTGCCCCTGCGCGGCCTGGCCATGGTGCTCATCGCCGTTGCGGTAGCCCTGGCCCTGTGGGGTCTCTACGCTTTGACCCGCGATACTGATTCCCCCGCAGGTTCCAACCCCGCCGCCACCGGCCCCGAACACGGCGGGAATGGCGCAGGCGGTGCGGGCGCGCCGGGTGCCATGAAAGGCGCGGGCACGCCGGGTGGTGCGAACGGTGCTGGCGGTGCGGGCGCGCCGGAAGGTGCGAATGGTGCGGGCGCGCCGGGCGGTGCGAACGGCCCCGGAGAAAACGGCGCGCCAGCCGACGCCGGGGCGCAAGGACGCGCGGAAGGGGCGCAGCGGGGCCGGGAGGGGGCATCGGCAGACAAGCTGGTGGTCAACGTGCTGAACAATTCCACGGTGGCGGGCCTGGCGGCGCAGGAAGCACAAAAGATTGAGGCGGACGGCTACGCAGTGGGCGAGGTGGGCAACTTCAACCAGGAAATTCTGCCCCAGACCACCGTGTTCTTCCCCGCGGGCGATGCCGATGCCCAGGCCCGCGCCCGCGAACTCGCGGACCGGCTGGGTGGCATTGCGCGGGAGAACATCGACGGGCTGCCGCAACAGGGGCGGGCGCTCACGGTGGTATTGGTCAACCAGTAGACTATCAGGCGTGAACGTTGCCGCCACCCCTGAAATCTTTGCGCGCTCGCCCCGGCCGACCCTGGGCGTCGAGTGGGAAATCTGCCTGGTAGACCCCCGCACGCGCCAGCTGGTCTCCCGTGGGCCGGAAGTTATTGAGCTAGTCCACCAGCGCGCCCCGGAGGTGCACCTGGAAAAGGAGTTCCTGCTCAATACCGTGGAACTGGTGACGGGGGTGTGCGATACGGTGCCGGAGGCCATCGGCCAGCTAGCGCACGGCCTGGACGCAGTGCGGGCGGCCGCCGGGGAACTGGGGCTAGCGCTGTGGGCCTCCGGGGGACACCCCACGGCAACCTACCAAGACAACCCGGTGGGGGATAAGGAATCCCACCAGGAGATTATCAACCGCACCCAATACTGGGGCAAGCAGATGCTGCTGTGGGGCACGCACGTCCACGTGGGCATTTCGCACGAGGACCGGGTGTGGCCGATTATCAATGCGCTGTTGACCAAGTACCCGCATTTGCTGGCGGTATCGGCAAGCTCACCGGGGTGGCAGGGGATTGACACCGGCTACGCGTCGAACCGGACCATGCTCTACCAGCAGCTGCCCACCGCGGGGCTGCCGTACCAATTCCAAACCTGGCAGCAGTGGCAAGACTACATGCGTGACCAGGCGATATCCGGGGTGATTAACCACACTGGGTCCATGCACTTTGATATTCGCCCGGCATCAAAGTGGGGCACGGTGGAGGTGCGGGTTTCCGATGCCTCCTCTAACCTGCGCGAGCTATCCGCCGTGGTGGCACTGACGCACTGCCTGGTGGTGCACTACGACAGGATGATCGATGCCGGCCAGGAGCTGCCCAGCCTGCAACCGTGGCACGTGGCGGAGAACAAGTGGCGCGCGGCGCGCTACGGGCTAGACGCTTTGGTGATCACCTCCCGCGACACCGAGGAGCGCTGGGTCAAAGACGAGCTAGCGGACCTGGTGGAGCAGCTGCGCCCGCTGGCTGCAGAGCTGGGGTGCGCGCAGGAGCTGGATATTATCCCGGAAATTATCGCCGCCGGGGCCGGCTATGAGCGCCAGCGGGCCCGTTATGCGGAGACCGGCCAGTGGGAATCCGCAGTGGACCTGGCCTGTGCGGAGTTAGAGCGAAACAACTTTGGAGACTTGCCGGCAAAGCCGCTCAGGGCATAAAGCGCCATGTAGAGAATACAGGCGCCAATGAAATACTCCTGGCCCAGCGGCCAGATGCTCTGGTAGTCCTCCGAGGAGCGGTAGGCGACTTCTGGCCACACCGTCTGGGAGACAAACGGCACCATGGAGGCCATGGCGACCAGCAGCGAAAGCGCGCCGGTGAGCTGGCCCGCGCCGGGGAAGGACCGGGGGCTTTCCACCAGCCAGCGGCCCAGCAGTTGGTTGGCCCCAATGAAGATGCACAGCGCCAGCGGCACCAGCCACACGTAGTGGTGGAACCAGCTAAACGGGGAAATCAGGCAGGCGCCCAGGCCGCTAAACGACATGGCCAGCGCCGTGTTGCCCCGCCACATGGCCACCAACACCGCGGCGCAATTGAGGATGCCCACCACCACAACCGCCATGATCCACTGCGGGCCGCCTTCGACGCCGTACTCGCGCTCTAGGAAGGA
Organism: Corynebacterium lizhenjunii; assembly: GCF_011038655.2. Lineage (NCBI taxonomy): Bacteria > Bacillati > Actinomycetota > Actinomycetes > Mycobacteriales > Corynebacteriaceae > Corynebacterium > Corynebacterium lizhenjunii. The sequence goes on along the minus strand of NZ_CP064954.1, from coordinate 2,275,249 downwards.
GCGCAGGGCCATCGCGCCGGGGTTGAGGTGCTCGCCCACGCGGGAAGAGTTGAAGATGGCATCGGTCCAAAACACCATCGCGTCGGGGATCAGTCGCAAGCCCAACCAGACGGTAAAACCGAAGGTGACCACGCTGCCCAGCGCAGCCCACCAGCGCCGCTGGAACAACAACACCAAGCCCAGGTAGGCCGGGGTGAGCTTCAAACCGGCAGCCAGGCCAATGCCCACGCCCGGCAACCGCCAGCGCTTAGGCAGCAAATCCAGGCTGACCAGCAGCATGAGCCAGACGTTGATCTGGCCAAAGAAGTAGCTGCCGTGAATCGGCTCGATGGCCAGCGACGCCAAAGAAAAGACCAGTGCGGTGTACACCGTCAGCGGCCGCAGCGCGATGTCGCGATTGCGCAGCACCAGCAGCAGGATTACCCATAGCGCCAGGGCGGTACCGATCTGCCACACGGAGATGATCCAGTTGTCGCTTAAACCGGCCAGCCAGCTAAAGACTACCCCGGCAAAGGGCGGGTAGGTGAAGGGGAGGTCGCCGATGTAGGGGGCATCGTAAAGGTCGCCGCCTGCGGCCACCTCTTGGCCGGCCAGCAGGTAGATTTTGAGGTCGATAGGGATGCGCCAGTGCAGGGCGTGCGGGAAATCCGATTGCGGAATCAGCCACAAGATCCACGCGACGAAGGCGGTGAGCAACGCCGCCACCGTGGGCACACCATAAAGTCTCTTCACAGCGCTTCATCTTAGCGTGCGCCCGCCACCCCACCGCCGCACGCTGTCCGCGCGCCTGCCGCGCCTGCTGCCCCACTGTCTAGCGCCGCCGTGTCTGTCGATGCCGCGCGTGCTGGCGGCCACCCCACCGCCGCACGCCTGCAGCGCCGACCGCGCGCCTGCTAGCCCACTGCCTACCGCCGCCGCGCCCGCGGCCTGTCGTTGCGCGACATGTCCGGCGCGTACAAGCCCTCGCGGCGCGCGATACGCGAGATACGCTGCGCGGTCACCGGCGCCGTCATCAGAGCGAACAGCCCCAACAACACCACGATGCCCAAATCAGAACGGTGGTTCACATCAAAATCGGGGTGGAACACCACCCGTATACACGCGCCAATCAGGCACAGCACCAGTCCGATGGTCTGCGGTTTGGAAATGGCATGCACCCGCGACATAGTGTCGCGGAAACGGGCCACGCCTACGGCGGCTGCGAAAATGAGCAGGGCGCCGGTGAGGATGAAGATTAGGGAGGCGGCATCGGCAAGCATGGTTATTGCACGTCCCTTCGGCGGTAGCGGGTCACGGCCACGGTGGAGATGAAGCCCAAAAGGGCCACCACCAGCATGGCGTTGACTACGGTGGTATTGAGCGAGTAGCAGATGTAGGTGGCCATGGCGCACTGGAACATGGCCACGAAGCCGTCCATGCCCACCAGGCGGTCTAGCGAGTTGGGGCCGACAATAATCCGCCACGTGGTGATCAGAAAGGACACCGTGATGAGCACCGCGGCCACTGTCAGTCCGATGTTGTACAAACTGGGGTCCATCTAAACCGTCCTTTCAAAGATGTGGATCATTGACTTTTCTAGCCGCGCGATGGCGGCGAGTTCGCGCGCGATTGCTTGCGGGTTGTCTGCGTCGAGTATGTGCACGGTCAGTTGCCGCGAGGCGATGTCGATGTCGGTCACAGCCCCGCCGGGCTGCAGGTTGTAGAGCATGACGGACAGGGCGAGGACAAATTCGCTGTCCACGCGCATGGGGACGGTGAGAATCGCGGTCTTCGGCGGGGCGGCCGGGCGTAGCGCCAGCCAGGCAACTTTGACGGAAGCTTGGAAGAACTCGCCAATCCATACCAGGATGAAGCGCGCCAGCAGTCCCCAGGAGATGTCCAGGCCGGATAGCGGCATGGCTGGCAGGGGCAGCGCCATGGTGACTGCCAGTCCGACGAGGATGCCGCCCACGATGTTGGCTACGGAGACCTCGCCCATTAGCAGGCACCACATGATGGTGAGCCACAGGACGAAGAGCGGGTGGAAGCGGTGTTTGAGGCCGCTGAGTTTAGCCATGGAGGTCCTCCTTCGCGGGCGCGGTGCTAACCGGGGTGGGGGAGGGGGTCACGGGTGCGGTGGAAATGCCGGGCGCCGGGTCTGGCAGCGGGGTGCTGCGGCGGTCCAGGCTGTCGCTGCCGCCGGTGTTTTGTTCCGGGGCATCCAGCGTGCGCCCGGGTTTGCGCTCTTGCTTGCCGATGCCGCCGTCACCGTCACTGTCAGCGCCAGCCGGGCTGCCCGCGCCGCTGCCGGCCGCGCTGCCGTTTGCGTCGTTGCCGGCCGCGCTGCTGCCTGCCGGGCCAGCCGAGCCAGCCGCAGCGTCGAAGTCGGGGCCCAGGACTGCTTCGCGGTAATTGCGGGTGTCTTGGGCGGACTCCGCGGCACGCGAGGTCACGCCGGAGATGGGCCCGGCCAGTACGGTGATGGATAGTGATGCCACCACCAGCAAAGTGGTGGATGCCACCATGCCGAAGGGGAGTTTGCCCACGTCGGCGCGCTCGTCGAACTCGACTTCGTCGGTGACATCGCCCAGGGGAGCGGGACGGGCTTGGGCCAGGTGGCCTTCGGGGGCATCGGCACGGTCGCGCTGGAAGCCTTTGGCCCACACCAGCACCATGACGTAGAGGGTGAGCAGGGAGGTCACCACGGCGCCGATGATAAGCACCCACGCCAGCCAGGAGCCCTCGTTGGCGCCGGCCTGGAGGAGGATGACTTTGCCCAGGAAGCCGGAGAACGGCGGGATGCCGCCCAGGTTCATGGCGGGAATGAAGTACAAGATGGCGATCAGCGGGGCGGAGTAGAGCAGCGAGCCCAGGCGCCGCAGGGAGGACGTGCCTGCTTGGCGCTCAATCAGGCCGACGACCAGGAAGAGGGTGGTCTGGACCAGAATGTGGTGGATGGCGTAGAAGATGGCGCCGGAAAGGCCTTGGGCGGAGCCTAGGCCCACGCCGAAGATCATGTATCCGATGTGGCTGACCAGGGTAAAGGACAAGATACGTTTGATGTCCGTTTGCGCCATGGCGCCTAAGATACCGATGATCATTGTTGCGAGCGCGACCCACAAAAAGAGGGTATCTAGGCTGCCGTCGCTAAACACGGAGGTGCGCATGCGGATGATTGCGTACACGCCCACTTTGGTCAGCAGGCCGGCGAAGACGGCGGTGACCAGGGCCGGGGCGGTGGGGTAGCTATCTGGCAGCCAGGCATCCAGCGGCACCACGGCCGCCTTGATGCCAAAGGCAATCAGCAGCACGCCGAAGATGGCGGTGCGCGTGCCGGCCGGGATTTCTTCCATGCGCAGGCCGATTTGGGCCATGTTCATGGTGCCCACGGCGGCGTAGACCAGGGCCAGGCCCAGCACGAAGACCAGGGATGAGGCCATGGAGACCATCACGTAGACCACGCCGGCGCGCACGCGTTGTGGGGAGGCGCCTAGGGTGAGCAGCACGTAGGAGGCCACCAGGAAAATCTCGAAACCGACGTAGAGGTTGAACAAATCTCCGGCTAGGAAGGAGACGTTAATGCCCATGCTCAGCAGCATGTAGGTGGGCTGGAATACGGCGACGGGGTCTTCTTTGCCGCCGTCGCGCAGGCCCTGGCTGATGGCGTACCACATCACGCTAAAGAGCACGACGGAGGAGGTAAAGAGCATCATGGCGCTGAGCCGGTCAGCGACCAGCGTGATGCCAATGGGCGCGTCCCATCCGCCTAGCTGCAGGGTCTGGATGCCGGCGACGTCGGCGATCACAATCAGGGCGGCGGCCACCACGGCATTGGCAAGCAAGGAGAAGAATGCCAGCACGCGTTGCAACCTGGGAGTACGCCCCAGCAGCAGCGCCAGGGCGGCGGCGACGGCCGGGATGAGAATCGGCAGCGGGATCAGGTAGCTGACCCACGGCAGCAGCGCGTCTACGAAGGGGTGCAGGGAGTCGCTCATCGCTGGCCTCCCGTGGCGTCTTCGACGGGGCCTTCAAAAAAGCGCGGGCCAAAGCTATCGCCTTGCTTGGTGGCGCGCCCGGTGGCTGGGTCCGCGGAGGCGTCCATGTCTGCGCTGGCGCTGGCCGGGGCCTTGGTGGCGATGGCGGCGATGGCGGCATCCTCAGTGTCGTCTTCGATAATGTCCGCGGAGCGGTAGCGGTACTGACGGTATGCCAGGGTGAGGATGAACGCGGTCAGCGCCATGGAAATAACAATTGCCGTCAGTATCATGCCCTGCGCCAGCGGGTCTGCAATCCGCTCGCCGTAGGGGGCAACATCGCGGCCCATAATTGGCGGGGAGCCGGGCGGTCCGCCGGCTTGTAGCATGAGTAGGTTTGCCCCGTTGCCGATGAGGAGGATGCCCATGAGCATCTTGGTCATCGCGCGGTCGAGCAGTAGGTACACGCCCGCCGCCACCAGGGCGCCGGTGGCCAGAAGCAGCATGAGGTTAGCTTCCATTGGTCTCCTCCTGTGGCTGGTGGTGGGTGGGGATGGCCCGGAATGTTCCGGTGATAGGGCTGGTGCCTGAGCTTGCCGATGCCCCCGCAGCCCCACCGCCGCGCACCCCCACCGGTTCCCGGGTGGAGCTAACCCCTGCGGAGCGTTGTTGTTGGCGGGCAAGGGAGCGCTTGCGGTCGCGAGCGCGCTGCTTGCGGGCTTCTTCTTCCTCGTCGAGCTTGATGCCCAGGGAGTCGAGGATTTGTTTAATCAAGCCCACCACAATCAGGTAGACGCCGGCGTCAAAGACCAGGGCAGATGGCAGGGAGACTCCGCCGATAAGCGGTATGTCCACGCTGGTGTAGCCGGAGGTTAGCGGCGGGTGGCCAAAGCCCATGGGCACTATGGCGGCGATGGCGGAGATGATAAGCCCGCTGCCTAGGAGGCGGGAGGCGTCGATGGGCAGGGCCTCTTCGAGTTCTTGGCGCCCGCCGGCCAGGTAGCGCAGGGTGAGCGCCAGGGCGGCGACCAGGCCGCCGGCGAATCCGCCGCCGGGGGCGTTGTGGCCGGCGAAGAAGAAGTACAGCGATAGCGCCATGATGGAGGGGAAGAGCACGCGGGTGGCCACGTCCACCATGAGGGAGCGGTTTTGTTGCTGCTCGGACTCGGATCCGGCAGCCAACCAGCGCCGGCCGGTGACTTGCAGGGTGGGCCGGCGCGAGGCGCGGGTAAAGGACTGGGTGCGGTAGATCAGGGAGGCCACGCCGGTGGCGGCGATGACTAATACGGTGATTTCCCCAAAGGTATCCCATGCACGCATGTCCACCAGCAGCACGTTGACGGCGTTTGCGCCGTGGCCTATCTCCTTGGCCAGCTCTGGCATGTATTCCGAGATGGGCCGGGATACGCGCGCATTGATGGCGAACAAGCCCACTAGCACGGTGGCTAGACCGGTGGCCACGGATAGCCACGCGCGCAGGCGATTGCGCGAGGGCTCCGGGCGCCAGTCTACGTTGGCCGGCATCTTGCGCAGCACCAGCATGAAGATGACCACCACGATGGTCTCCACCAGCAGCTGGGTCAGCGCCAAGTCCGGTGCGCCGTGCAGGGCGAAAATCGCCGCCATCGCGTAGCCGGTTACGCCAACCACCAGCACTGCGGAGAGGCGGTTGTGCATGACAGTCGCGGCCACGGCAGCGGCGATGATGATAAACGCCGCGATAGCCTGCCACGGGTTATCTGCAATGATCATGCGCACATCCGTGAGGTCCCCACTAATCAGCGCGATGGTGGTAATCAGGATGAAGCAGATGAAAATGGTGGTCAGGCTCGCCTGCAGGGAACCGCGCTGCGTGGACGCAGTAATGCGCAGCGACCACGTGCGCAGCTGTGCCAACACAAAGTCATAGGCGTTATCCGCAGAGCCCAGTGCCGGGGTTTCAAACTGGGCCTTGGCCAGCAGGTCGCGCTGCCAGTGCAGCACACAACCGGCCACGATAATGACCACAGAGATTCCCAGTGCCGGGGTAAATCCATGCCACAAGGCCAGGTAGCCGTGCGCGTCTGGACCGAAGATATTGTTCAGGTGCGCATTGATGGCGCCGCTGAGCGGGCCCGGGTTAAGCCCGAAGAAGATGGTCAGCGCCGTGAGCACCGCGGGGGGAATCCACAGCAGCGGACCAACGGCGTGCATGCCAGCCACAGCAGGCGACAGGCCGGGGTGCTCGGTGGAGCCACTGGGGGCATCGGCAGACTTGGTAGCAAACGCCCCCCACAGGAAACGCAAGGTATAAGCCATGGTCAGCATGGAGCCCAGCACAATGGCCACCAACATCATGTTGCGTGGCATGCCCACCAGCAGCTCCTCAGCCATCACGGCCTCCAGCACCGTCTCCTTAGCCACAAAACCCAGCAGCGGGGGCACGCCAGCCATGGACAGCCCGGAGACCACAGAAATCACCAGCAGGATGGGCGCGCGCCGCCACAGGCCGCTAAGCTTGCCGATGTCCCTGGTCCCCGTCACGTGGTCAATCGCGCCCACCACCATAAACAGGGCGGCCTTGAACAGGGAATGCGCGAAGGTCAGCGCCAAGCCCGCGAGCATAGCCTCGCGCGAGCCGATGGCCACGACCGACATGATGAAGCCCAGCTGCGAGACCGTGCCATAGGCCAACACCAGCTTCAGATCGCGCTGCTTGAGGGCCATCCAACCGCCCAGCAGCATGGTGAACAAACCGGCCGGGATTACCACCAGATGCCAGGTGGCAACCTCATGCAACTCCGGGGCCAGGCGGGCAATAAGGTAGATGCCTGCCTTGACCATCGCCGCGGAGTGAAGGTAAGCCGAAACCGGTGTAGGTGCGGCCATTGCCCCTGGCAGCCAGAAGTGCGCCGGGGCAATCGCGGACTTGGTCAGCGCGCCGGCCAGGACCAACACAATCGACGACGTGATGAACGGCGTGGCGGTGATATCAACATCCAGGGTGGCGATCCCGCTGAAGTTCCACACCCCAGTCTGGCGGCCAAAGCCAATCATGCCCAGCAGCATGGCCAGGCCGCCCAGGACGGTAACCATGAACGCCTGCTGCGCCGAACGCCGGGAGCTCGCGCGCTCCCCATAGTAGCTGACCAGCAAGAACGACAGCAGGGAGGTGATTTCCCAGAAGACGTAGAGCAGCAGGAAGTTATCTGCGATAACCAGCCCGTACATCGCGGCGGCAAAGCCGGACATTTGGGCGCCGAACATGGTCAGGCGCCGCGGGGTGTGGTCGAAATACCCCCAGCAATACAACAGGATAAGCGTGCCCACGCCCAAAATAATCAGGGCAAACAGGCCGGCCAGTGCGTCCATGCGGAAGCCAAACTCCAGGTGGGCGCTGGGCATCCACCGGTACGTGGCCTCCAAGGCGGCGCCGTTGGCGAACGCCCCGGTATGGAAGAGGTTGAGGACCCAGAAGAATCCCGCGCCGGGAACCAGCGCGATGAGTCCAAAGGCCGGCCGGCCTAGATAATAGATGAGCGCGGGTGCTGCAACAGATGCGGCGAGCAAGGCGATGAGCAAAAGCAGCACGGCAGTGGCGGACCCCTCGTTTAGTTAAAGCCTGTAGTGAACGGGTACCACAGTACCGTAATTTTTTCACTTGCGTAAAGGTGCGTAAGAGGCGTAAAGGGGCGGGCCTTGCCCGTCGCCGCGCATTTGCCGCTGGCTGCCGGCTTCCTCCCGCCGACGGCTGCCGGCTTGCTCCCGCCAACGGCTTCCGAGGGGCTGCGCCTTCGGGGTTAGAGTCGCGTGAGGAACAGCGCCTCAGCGATGGCGATGGCGCTGAGCTCCTCCGGATCCACCGATTCATTTGCGGAGTGGATAGTGCACTGCGGCTCCTCCACTCCGAACAGCGCGATTTCGGCCTCCGGGAATGCCTCTTGGAGTTCCACCGTCAGGGGAATCGACCCGCCCATGCCCTGTGCGCTGACGCTCACGGGTGCCGCGTCCTGCGCAGATCCCTGCCCGACGGAACGACCGGCGTCCTGCGCGGAGTCCTGCCCGGCGCTGTAGGCGTCTGCCAAACACTCGGCTAGCAGCTTCGCAGCGGGCTTGTCCGGATCGGTCTCGAAGCCACGGTTGGCGTCCTTGATGCTCCAGCTCAGCTTCGCGCCCCACGGCACGTGGGCTTCCAAGTGCGCGCACACGGCCTCCGCCGTGGCCTGGGGGTCCATGGTGGCTGGGGTGCGCAGATTCAGGTTCGCCGCGGCCGTCGCCGGCACCGCGTTGACGGCCTGCTCCACCGGTGTGGAGCTAAAACCAGTCACGCTTATCGCGGGGCGGGCCCAAATCATATCCGCCACCGGGGTGGCACCGGCCGGGTCCCCGGCGCCCATGATTTCGGTGCCGGGCAGCATCTGGGCATCGGCGGCAAAGTCCTCCGGCGGATAGGCCTGGCCAGGCCATACGCCCGCGCAGTCCACGCCGTCAATGACGGTGCGGCCGTAGTCATCCGTCAGCGAATCAATCGCCCGCATCAGCGCCTTGACGGCATCCGGCGCGGCCCCACCAAACTGGCCCGAGTGCACTGCTGCGCTCAACGTGTCCACGCGGACCTCAATCTGCGCACCGCCGCGCAAGGACGTGGTTAGGGTCGGTTGGCCGGCTTTGGCGTTGCCGGCATCGGCAATCAAGATGACGTCCGCAGCAAAAAGTTCCGGGCGGGTGGCAATCAGGTGGCTCAGGCCTTCACCACCGCGCTCCTCCGAGCCCTCGATGAGCACCTTCACGTTCACCCGCGTACCCCCAGCGGCCTCCACCGCGCGCAGCGCCGCCAGGTGCATGACCAGGTTGCCCTTGCAATCCGCCGCCCCGCGGCCGTACCAGCGCGGGTTGCCCGCCGCGCCTGGGCGTTCCGTGAGCTCAAAGGGGTGCGACTCCCACGCCGCGTGGTCCCCGGCGGGCACCACGTCGTAGTGGGAGTAGAGCAGGACGGTGGGGGCATCGGCAGCATCGGCAGACTTGGTGCCCAGCAGGGCCGTGGAACCATCGGTGGTGGCAATGGCCTCCACTGCAAACCCGGCCTCGCGCAGGCGGTCCTGCACCCACTGCGCGGCAGCGGCATTGTCGGCCTCACAGCCGGGCTCGTTGTGTACGGAGTTGAAGGCCACAATCTCCGCCAGCTGGCTAAAGATGCGCTCGCGGTCAGCCTCGATAAAGGTGCGCACGGCCTGGGCAGTATCAGTAGTAGAAGAACTCATGCGTCCCACTCTATCCCCCAAACGTGCGGTGATGTGCATATTCGATGTGGCATTTCCGCGCGCGGGGACTACCATTCGAGTGTTCACTATTAGTCAATAGAAAGGGTCTTCCATGGCTACCCCACTAGCCCCGGATGGCACACGCGAGCACTCCGAGCTGCGCGAGCTGACGCTGCGCGGCGTCATCATCGGCGGACTGATCACGCTTGTCTTTACTGCCGCAAATGTCTACCTGGGTCTCAAGGTGGGCCTGACGTTTGCTACCTCCATTCCCGCAGCCGTGATTTCCATGGCCGTGTTGCGCAAATTTGCTGGCCACAATATCAAAGAAAACAACATCGTGCAGACCATCGCGTCTGCCGCCGGCACTTTGTCCGCCATCATTTTCGTCCTGCCTGGTCTGGTGATGGTCGGTTATTGGACCGGTTTCAGCTTCTGGGAGACTACTGCGGTGTGCGCCATCGGCGGCATCCTGGGCGTGATGTACTCCATCCCCCTGCGCCGCGCTTTGGTCACCGGCTCTGACCTGCCCTATCCCGAAGGTGTGGCCGCCGCCGAGGTGCTCAAGGTCGGCGATTCCGCCGGCATGTCTGCCGATGCCGCCGACGCCTCGCTTGCCGATGCCGCCAATGGCGCCAGGTCTGCCGGTGTGACCTCCGCCGCCGGTGCCAGGTCTGCCGACGGTGCCGCGCCCGCCGACCCTGCCGCCGAAAACGCCAAGGGCTTGCGGGTAATCCTGGTAGGCAGCCTGGTTTCTGCCGCAGTCTCCCTGCTGGCGGCCACCAAGGCCATTGCCTCCTCGGTTTCGGGCTACTTCAAGTTTGGCACGGGCGCTACCACGCTGGGCTCCTCGCTGTCCATGGCGCTGATTGGCGTTGGCCACCTGGTGGGGTTGCCCGTCGGTATAGCCATGTTGGTGGGCGTGTTTATTTCCTTCTTCGTGCTCCTGCCGCTGCGCAACGCGGGGGAGGTAGCGGCCGCGACGGACACCGCAGCGCTGGCAGATATTGTTGATACCGTCTTTTCTTCCGAAATCCGCTTCATCGGCGTGGGCACCATGGCCATCGCCGCAGTGTGGACCTTGATCAAAATTGCCGGGCCGATTGGGCGCGGCATCGCCCAGTCCTTAGCTTCTTCGCGCAACCGTAAGTCCGGCCAGGAAGTCGCCGTAGAAGAGCGCGACATTCCTTTCCCGTATGTGGCAGGCACGATTGTGCTGCTCATGGTGCCTATCGCGGGGCTGTTGTGGAACTTTGTCGCGGGTACTGATATTGAGGAACACAAGGTAGTCCTTATCACAATTTCGGTGCTCTTTACCCTGGTTTTGGGCCTGGTCATTGCGTCTGTGTGTGGTTATATGGCTGGTCTGATTGGCGCGTCTAACTCGCCTATTTCCTCCATTGGCATTATCGCCGTTTTGGCGGTCTCGCTGCTGATTGCTGCCGTCACCCGCGGCACCGACGCGCAGCCGCTGTCCTTGGTGGCATATACGCTGTTCACCGCCGCCATTGTCTTTGGCATCGCCACCATTTCTAACGACAACCTCCAGGACCTTAAGACCGGCCAGCTGGTGGGCGCCACCCCGTGGAAGCAGCAGGTGGCGTTGATTATCGGCGTGCTGTTTGGCTCCGTGGTTATCCCGCCGATTCTGCAAATTATGCTCACCGGCTTCGGCTTCCAGGGCATGGAGGGCGCCGGCGAGGACGCACTCGCTGCTCCGCAAGCTGCGCTGATGTCCTCGGTGGCCTCCGGTATTTTTGATAATTCGCTGGATTGGTCGCTCATCTTCACCGGCATGGGCATTGGCGCGGTGCTCATCATTATTGATGAGGTCCTCCGCGCCACCACTGACAAGTACTCCCTGTCCCCGCTGGCCGTCGGCATGGGCATGTACCTGCCGGTATCCCTGACGATCATCATTCCGCTGGGCGCCATCCTGGGTAAGTTCTATGATCGCTGGGCCGCCCGCCAACCGAACCCCGAGTTCAAGCAGCGTACCGGCACCCTGCTGGCCACCGGCTTGATTGTGGGCGAGTCCCTCTTCGGCGTGGTCAACGCGGCTATCATCGCGGCCTCTGGCGGCGCCAGCCCGCTGGAGATTTTCCCCGGCGGCACCGCTGCCAGCGTCCTCGGCGTGGTGGTCTTCGCCGTCGCCATCGCGGGCATTTACTCCTGGACCCGCAAGAAGGCCGCTAGTTAACCTCCCACGCCCGTTCGGGGTTTGACTACTTTGGTCTTACCCTGCGGGATCTTGTTGCTGGCCCTCGCACCCTCCTTGGCGCTAATTCCATAGCCTCTGTCTGGCGAATTAGACAAGGAGGGTGCGCTGCATCGAAACGGCGCGGCGTGCGTCGTAAGGCGAGATGCCAGGCTGAAGCATCTGGTGTCTAGTACCATCCGCCCCACGCGATACCTGGATACGAAACTACCCGGCGACTTATACAAGTAGCCGCGAACCCGCAATGCGACCTGGGAAAACGCAACCGGCGGCGGGTCACCTGGATACGAAACTATCCCGCGACTTATACAAGTAGGGCTTGTCCTATCGACCTGGGGCAGCTTCGGTTGCGCTGTTGGTTGTTGGTGCTAGACTGTGGGACAACAGTTTGGCCGCTTGCGCGGGCAGGCTGGAAATGGAGCGTCCCCAGCCTCCGTAGATTTCAGCTGAGGACGCTTGGGCCTAGTGGCCCGTGTGGACTATGGCTGTAACCAAGTCCACCAGTGCGGCCGCGAGAATTATAACTCCGCTGACCAGCTCAAGGACGGCAATCCGGCTGGCAGTGGAGTTTTCTTTTCCGCGACCGGGTGTGCGCTTAGGGCGCTTGCTCAGTGAGTGTTTGCCCATTACACACCTCCCTTCGTTCGGAGGGGTTGGTCCCTCGCCCGTTTGGAGCGCGGGAGTTAGCCCACGTTGGCGCGGGCTTTGGCGCGCACCGACGAGGAAGTCACATCCATTTGTCCCGAGCGTCGTGGTTACCTTGCGGTTAGTCCGCGGACCCCCGAGTCAATCGTGTTTGTGAACCACCCAACACTATACCTGTTGATTGCGCCAGCGGGAAGGGCTTTTAGGCTCCTGCGAAGGGTGCGGTTCTAGTCTTGAGCAGGTCTGACCGAGAATTTGGGGGTTGCGCTGTTGGCTGGTGGTGCTAGACTGAGGGGCAACAGTTTGGCCGTTTGTGCGGGCAGGCTGGAAAATGGAGCGTCCCCAGCCTCCGCAGATTTCGGCTGAGGACGCTTGGGCCTAGCGGCCCGTGTGGACTATGGCTGTAATCAAGTCCACCAGTGCGGCCGCGAAGTAGATTGCTCCGCTGACCAGCGTTAGGATGGTGTCCCAGCTGGCAGTGGAGTTCTCTTTTCCGCGACCGGGTGTGCGCTTAGGGCGTTTGCTCAGTGAGTGTTTGCCCATTACACACCTCCCTTCGTTCGGAGGGGTTGGTCCCTCGCCCGTTTGGAGCGCGGGAGTTAGCCCACGTTGGCGCGGGCTTTGGCGCGCACCGACGAGGAAGTCACATCCATCTTCTTGTCCCGAGCGTCGTGGTTACCTTGCGGCTAGTCCGAGGACCCCCGAGTCAATCGTGTTTGTGAACCACCCAACACTATACTCGTTGTTCGGCAGCGAGGGAAGGGAGCCAAAGGCTCGACGAAAGGCGAAGTTCCGACCTCTAGTAGGGGTTGCTGGGAATTTGGGGGGGGTTGCGCTGTTGGTTGTTGGTGCTAGACTGTGGGGCAACAGTTTGGCCGTTTGTGCGGGCAGGCTGGAAATGGGATATCCCCAGCCACGTGGTAGTTCGGCTGAGGATATCTGGGCCTAGCGGCCCAGGTGGAGCAGTGCAGTTACTAACTCCACGATTGCAGCCGCGAAGTAGATTACTCCGCCCGTCAGCTGAAGTTTGAGTGTCCAGCTGAGGGTGGAGTTTTCTTTTCCGCGACCGGGTGTGCGCTTAGGGCGTTTGCTCAGTGAGTGTTTGCCCATTACACACCTCCCTTCGTTCGGAGGGGTTGGTCCCTCGCCCGTTTGGAGCGCGGGAGTCAGCCCACGTTGGCGCGGGCTTTGGCGCGCACCGACGAGGAAGTCACATCCATTTTTTCCCGAGCACCGTGGTTACCTTGCGGTTAGTCCGAGGACCCCCGAGTCAAGCATGTTTGTGAACCACCCAACACTATACCTGTTGATTGTGTCGGCGGGAAGGACTTTTAGGCCCCCTGCGAAGGGTGAGGTTTTAGTCTTGAGCAGGTCTCTCTGACCGAGAATTTGGGGGTTGCGCTGTTGGCTGGTGGTGCTAGACTGTGGGCAACAGTTTGGCCGTTTGCGCGGGCAAGCTGGAAATGGAGCGTCCCCAGCCTCCGTAGATTTCGGCTGAGGACGCTTGGGCCTAGCGGCCCAGGTGGATGATGGCACTAATCAAGTCCACCATCGCAGCCGCGAAGTAGATTACTCCGCTGACCAGCTCAAGGATGGCATCCCAGCTGGCAGTGGAGTTCTCTTTTCCGCGACCGGGTGTGCGCTTAGGGCGCTTGCTCAGTGAGTGTTTGCCCATTACACACCTCCCTTCGTTCGGAGGGGTTGGTCCCTCGCCCGTTTGGAGCGCGGGAGTTAGCCCACGTTGGCGCGGGCTTTGGCGCGCACCGACGAGGAAGTCACATCCATTTCTTTTCCCGAGCGTCGTGGTTGCCTAACGGCTAATCCGAGGACCCCCGAGTCAATCGTGTTTGTGAACCACCCAACACTCTACCGGTTGCCCGCGCGTTAGGGAAGAGGGGCTATGTATTAAGGAGGAGGGGCTACGCATGGAGGAAGAGGGGCTACGCATCGGCGGAAGAACGATAGTCCCCGAAGGTAAGAACAGCATCCCGTCAATGCGCCGGGGTGTCTAGGCCAATCATCCTAGGCGTCCCGGCCACTGGCTAGCTCCCGTTTACTAGTGCACCACCGCGTGTGATCCGGACTTGGGGTTGTCGCGGAAACACCAGACGGTAATCACGGTGATGGTCAGCAGCACCAGCGCCATGAGGCCGATGGTGGTCAGGTAACCGCTGTTGTAGGCGGGGGCGGCGAGGCTGTGGAGGTCGGGCTGGTGGAGGGCATCGGTGGACAGGTCAGTGTGGCGTGCCATGAAGAAAGGCACCAGAGAGCCGGTGATGGCGATGGCCAGCAAGGTTCCGAACTCGTAGGAAACTTCTTCCACGCCGGCGGCCATGCCGGTGCGGTGGAGGGGAGCGCCGCCGATAATCGCGGTGGAGGACACGGACATTACCAGGCCCGCGCCCAGCCCGCCGAGGATCATCGCCACGACGAAGACAGTGAAACTATCCCGCCCGCCGGCCCACCAGACGGTGGCGGCGGATACCGTCATCAACAGGAATCCGCCGCTAATCAGCGGCAGGAAGCCAACTTTGTGCAGCACAGCGCCGCCCAGGACGGAGGTGGGCAGGGCCGCGATAGCCATGGCGGAGATCACTAGGCCTGCCTCCAGGGGAGTGAATTGGTCTACCAGTTGTAGCTTCTGGGTGGTAGACATCTCCAGGCTGGCGAGGCCGAACATGGCCCCGCCGGCTGCCAGCACGCCGCCGCTGAAAATCCGGGAACGGAAGATCTCAAACGCCAGCAGAGGATCGTCCAGTTTGCGTTGCCGCAGCGCAAAAACGACCGCGCCCACCACGGTCACTCCCAGTGTGATTGCCGCGGTGCCGTAGTGCGCACTGGCGGTGGATTTAATCACCATCACCAGGGCAGTCAGTGTTACCAGTGCGTATAGTGCCGACGGCAGGTCCCAGTGCTTGTCTGGGTTCGGCTGGTTGGGCGGCGCCAGCCACAAGGTCAGCAGAAAGGCCACGGCGACAATCGGAACGTTGATAAGGAATATCGATCCCCACCAAAAGTGTTCTAGCAAAAACCCGCCGACGGTCGGCCCGGCCGCCGCACCGGTGACTGCCACGGAACCCCAGATGCCGATGGCGGTGTTGCGCTCGACTTCATCGGGAAAGGTATGCCTGATCAAAGCCAGCGTCGCGGGCATCATCACCGCGGCGCCCAGACCCAGGAAGGCGCGTGCGGCGACCAATAGCCATGCCGAAGGCGCAAAGGCCGCCGCCAAGGAAGATAGACCAAAAATCGCGAGACCCACCAGGAACATGCGTCGGTGGCCCACCTTGTCGCCCAGCGTGCCGGTGCCTAGCAGTAGTCCGGCCAGTACCAGTGCATATGCGTTGATAATCCACAGCTGCTCAGTATCAGAGGCGTCCAGCTCGGTCGCTAAGGTAGGCAGCGCGGTATACAAAATAGAATTATCAAGGCCAATCATCAGCAGGCCAATGGAAATGACCGCGAAGAAAGTCCATCGGTGGGTTCTCATGGCTGACTATTCTAATGATGTTTGTTCATTTTTGTTTACGCCCGCTTCCGTGTGCTCTTTCGTGCGCCCCAGCCGCCCCTTCACAGCATTCTGACAGCTTCTGGGAAGAACCTCCTATAGGCTAGATGGCATACTGCCTTGTAATTGAAGTTGTTTAGCCCTTTAACCCCAAAACCCATAACCCCCAACCCATACCAAGGAAGGCTTTCTGGTGGAAGAAAAAGACGTCACTGTCCTAGTAGTTGATGATGAGCCCAATATCGTCGAGTTGCTCACGGTGTCCTTGAAGTTTCAGGGCTTCGAGGTGCATACGGCTGGTTCGGGTAATGAGGCTTTGCGGGTTGCCCGGGAGATTAACCCGGACGCCTACATTTTGGATGTGATGATGCCCGGCATGGACGGCTTTGAGCTGCTGACCAAGTTGCGTCAGGAGGGCTTGGATGGCCCGGTGCTGTTTTTGACGGCTAAGGATAGTGTGGACCAGCGTATACATGGGCTCACTATTGGGGCGGATGACTATGTGACTAAGCCTTTCAGTCTGGAGGAGGTCATTACCAGGCTGCGGGTGATTTTGCGCCGTGGCCAGCTGGCAGATGATGGCCGCGCGGACGCCACCATGACGTATGCGGATTTGACGCTGAATGATGACACCCATGAGGTCACCAAGGCTGGTGAGATCATTGATCTCTCGCCCACGGAGTTCAACCTCTTGCGCTACCTCATGCAGAACAAGGAGGTGGTGCTGTCGAAGGCAAAGATCTTGGATAACGTGTGGCACTACGACTTTGGTGGTGACGGCAACGTGGTGGAGTCCTATATTTCTTATCTGCGCCGCAAGATTGATACGGGGGAGACCCAGCTGATTCATACGGTGCGCGGCGTGGGCTATGTGTTGCGAAAGCCGCGCAGTTAGCTTATGCATTCCCGCTTGACTTCGGGGCTGGCTACGTCAGTGCCGCTGCGCGTGAGTTTGATGGTCATGGTGGTGGTGGTATCTGCGTTGGGTTTGGGCATTAGCTCGCTGGCGGTAAACACCATCATGCGGGAGACTGTCTATGGCCAGGTGGATAAGGATCTGCGCGCCGCGGTCAATGGTTGGGCGCGCAATGAGGAGTTGTTGGGCGATGATAACGCCCGCCACCCGCCCAGTGAGTACTCCCTGATTAGTTTTCAGCCCAATGGCCGCGAGCAGTACTTCAACTTGGAGCCGTCGGCGGTGCCGAAGGTGGAGGACTTGGTCATCGACGGCCCGCCGCAGACGGTGGACGCCACCCCGGTGGATGGCACCCGCGCCACCTCGCCTAAGAACAGCCCCCAGTGGCGCGCGATTGCCACTGAATACGGCGGCACTGTCATTGTGGTGGCCAAGCGGGTGGAGCGTGAGAATAACCAGCTGCGTGGCCTGGCGGCTATCCAGATGCTCATTTCTTTCGCCGTGTTGGTCATTATCAGCTTGGTCAGCTATTGGGGTATCCAGCGGGCCTTGCGCCCTTTGCAGGTGGTGGAAAAGACGGCATCGGAAATCGCGGCTGGCAACCTGGACAAACGTGTGCCTAAGTGGGACGCCCGCACGGAGGTGGGCGAGTTGTCCCAGGCGCTTAACGGCATGTTGGCGCAGATTCAGCGTTCGGTGGAGACTGCGCAGAATAAGGAGGAGCAGATGCGCCGCTTTGTCGGGGATGCTTCGCATGAGCTGCGCACTCCGCTGACTAGTTTGCGCGGTTACACGGAGCTGTACCGTTCGGGCGCTACGGATGATGTGGACCGCGTGTTAGAGAAGGTCAATGAGGAATCTACCCGCATGTCGTTGCTGGTAGAGGACTTGTTGGCGCTGACTCGCGCGGAGGGCAATCGCCTGGAGTTGCGCACGGTAGACCTTTTGGAGTTGGCGCTGTCTGCTGGTTCCTCTGCTCGGGCGGCTTTTCCGGGCCGCAAGGTGGAGGTTCACAATCAGTCCAAGGGAATCCCGTTGGTTAATGGCGACCCGGACCGTTTGCACCAGGTGTTGTTGAACTTGGTCAGCAATGGTCTACGCCACGGCGGCGAGGACGCGGAGGTCAGCATCGATTTGCGCGAGGTGGGCACGCACGTATGTATTGATGTCACGGATAATGGCCGGGGCATGAGCCCGGATGTTGCCTCCCATATTTTTGAGCGCTTCTACCGTGCGGATACTTCCCGCACGCGCGATACTGGTGGCTCTGGCCTGGGCTTGGCCATCACTAAGTCCATCGTGGAGCAGCACGGCGGGGAGATCACTTTGGTCTCCGAGGAGGGCGTGGGCTCTACCTTCACCGTGGCTTTGCCTAAGCTTGAGCAGCCTCAGCTTGCCGATGCCCCCTCAGGCCCCTAGCTAGAGCCCCCGGCAAGCGCCCCCTAGCTAGAGCCCCCGGCAAGCGCCCCCTAGCTAGAGCCCCTCAGTCCTGCACTACGTAGCCGTCGGTATCGGTGCCCAGGTGCTGGCGGATGCGGGTGGCGGCCTCGTCCATGGCGGCGGCATCGGTGGCATCGGCAGCATAGCAGCGCTTGAAGTCGTATTCTTCCATTTTGTCGGTGGGGAAGACGTGGATGTGGGTGTGCGGGACGTCAAAGCCTGCAATGATGTAGCCGGCACGTTGGCTATCCCACGCGTTCTTGACGGCGTTGCCCACCTTCATGGCTACTTCGTTGAGGTGCGCCCAGGTCTGTGCGTCTAGGTCGGTCCACTTGTCTACCTCGGCAACGGGCACCACCAGGGTGTGCCCGTAGCGCAGTGGTTCGATGGATAAAAAAGCCACGACTTTATCGTCGCGGTAGACAAACCGTCCGGGCAGTTCGCCGTTGATGATCTTGGTAAATACAGAAGACATGGGTCTTACCCTACCGGCAGTTAAGATAGATGGCATGCGAATTCTTGTTATTGGTTCGGGCGGCCGTGAACACGCCCTGCTCAAAGGCCTGAAAGCTGATCCGTTGGTTTCTCAGCTTCACGCAGCACCTGGCAGCGCCGCCTTTGCTCAGCTGGCCACTGTCCACCCGGAGTACTCGCAGGTGGACGATCCTGCCCGGATGTTGGAGCTGGCCCAGGCTATTTCCCCGGATTTGGTGGTGGTGGGTCCGGAGGTCCCCCTGGTGGCGGGTGTGGCGGATGTGCTGCGTGAGCAGGGTTTTGCAGTCTTTGGCCCCAGCCAGGCTGCTGCTCAGATTGAGGGCTCGAAGCAGTTTGCTAAGGAAGTCATGGCCGCTGCGGGAGTGGCCACTGCCCGCGCGGAGCAGCTGACCCCGGGTGCCCAGGACGGCGATATTGAGGCCGCCTTGGACCGCTTTGGACCGCATTTTGTGGTTAAGGATGATGGCCTGGCAGGCGGCAAGGGTGTGGTGGTCACCCAGGATCGCGCCCAGGCGCGTGCCCATGTGGACGCGGTGTTGGCGGCGGGTAATCCGGTGTTGTTGGAGTCTTTCCTGGAGGGCCCGGAGGTTTCTTTGTTCTGCCTGGTGGATGGGGAGACGGTGGTTCCGCTGCTGCCCGCCCAGGACCACAAGCGGGCTTTTGATGGTGACCAGGGCCCTAACACAGGCGGTATGGGGGCGTACACGCCGTTGCCGTGGTTGCCAGCTGATGGAGTCAGCCGCATCGTAGAGGAGGTTTGCGTGCCGGTGGCCCGGGAGATGGTGCGCCGGGGTACTCCGTATTCCGGCCTGCTGTATGCGGGCCTGGCGTGGGGGCCGCAGGGCCCGGCGGTGGTGGAGTTCAACTGCCGTTTTGGAGATCCGGAGACGCAGGCGGTGTTGTCTTTGCTGCGCTCCCCGCTGGCGCAGGTGCTGCACGCCACGGCGACGGGCACCCTGGCTCAGTTGCCGCCGTTGGAGTGGGAGGACGGTTATGCCGTGACGGTGGTTCTGGCGGCAGAGGGCTACCCGGCTGCCCCGGTTAAGGGCGCGCAGATTACCTCCCCTGACTTGGGCGATACCGCCAAGATTCTCCACGCTGGCACTGCCGCCGCGGGCCAGGGCTTTGTGGCCAGTGGGGGCCGGGTGCTCAATGTGTTGGGCAAGGGGCCCCAGCTTGCCGATGCCCGCGCGGCCGCCTACGCCGTACTAGACCAGGTGGACATGCCTGGTGGGTTCTACCGCAGTGATATTGGTCTAGCCGCCGCGGAGGGCCAGATCTCCGTTTAAGGTCCATTTCTTAACTGCAATCCGCGCCCGATTCTAAGGAGCTTCCTTAGCTTCGGGTGCGCTTGGAATAAGTTGAGATTTACCTGTGATGATTCTCACCTGCATGTGATGCTCGGGTATTTGTGCAGGTAATCGCGGGGGGGGGTAAGGCTTTTCGGGGTTTATTTCTCCAGTGAACTACCGAAAACTGTTAATTCCATTCAGCCTGGGTTACGGTGGCCCTGAGCTTCGATCTATTTGGAGCACTTGCCTAAGACGTATCTGAATAAGGGTTGGTCCACTTCCTAACCCTTGGTACGCCATGTCCGATTTAAGGCCCGATCAGTGTTTTCGGGTGCTACAAGTCACCAGTGAGGAATTACCACATGGCTAAAAATGTTATCGCGCTGCGCAGCGTCTCTGCTGCCGCCGTCATCGGCCTGTCCCTGGGCCTGGGCGCTACGGGTGCCGTGGCCCAGGATGGCGAGCAGCCTGCTGGCACTGCTGCGCAGGATGGCGAGCAGCCTGCCGGCACCCCTGCTCCGGCTGGCAACCCCGCTCACCCCGCCACCATCAACCAGACCACCGGTACGCTGACCATCCACAAGAAGGCCAACCCGGAGAGCACCAGCGACCCCACCGGTGAGGAAGACGCCAACGTTTCCGGCACGCCACTGGAGGGCGTGGGCTTCAAGTTCTTCAAGATCAAAGACATTGATCTGAACACCAACGATGGTCTGGCTAAAGCTGCGAAGCTGAAGGCTAGTGACTTCACCTATGCCGACGGTGCCGTCGCTGGCGCTGACCTGTACGAGGATAAAAATGCCGTCAAAGGTGAGCTGACCACTGATGGCGATGGTGTGATCAAGCTCGAGAACCTGCCCATTGGTGCTTACTACGTGGTGGAAACCACTCCGAAGCCTGGCTTTGCTCCGGCATCCCCGTTCATTGCTTTTGTGCCGATGACCAAGGGTAACGCTGCCAAAGGTGGCACTGAGTGGAACTACGATGTTCACGCTTATCCGAAGAATTACGAGTCCACTGCAACCAAGGCTGTTGAAGATACTAATCAGCAGGTGGGTCAGGACATCACCTTCTCTATTACCGGTGATGTTCCGGGTGGTCTGGATCGGGACAAGGGCCTGACCAAGTTTGTGTTTAGCGATGACCTGGATCAAACCAAGGTCACCTACAAGGCAGGCCAGACTCCTACTGTTGAGGTGCTGGGTGCAGATGCAACCGCTGATGCTTTGGGGACCTTGACCTACAAAGACGACTTCACCGTTGCAGTGGATGAAGGCACTCAGAAGCTGACCGCTGAGCTGACCAAGGATGGCCTGGCCAAGTTCAATAAGGATTACAAGACGACCGGTAAGAAGCTGCGTCTGTCCTTCGCCGCTACTGTGAAGGCCTCTGGTGAGTTGACCAACAAGGCCACCGTGGTTTCTAACAACGGTACCGGTGGTGGTGACTACACCACCGAGACCAATGAGACCAAGTCTTACTGGGCGAAGGTGAACATCGTCAAGAAGGACGCTGAAGACGAGAAGAAGGTTCTGAAAGGCGCTGAGTTCGAGGTCTACGGTTCTGCAGACAATCAGTGCACTGAGGCTGATTTGGTCGAAGACAACAAGATCGAAGTTGATGGCCAGAAAAAGTGGACCACCAACGACAAGGGCCAGGTGACCATCAATGGCCTGCACGTCAACGACTGGGATGATAACTCTGGCGCCAGCGAACAGCAGTTCAAGGCGTACTGCCTGCTGGAGACTAAGTCCCCGACTGGTTACGAGCTGCTGTCTAAGCCGATCAAGCTGGAGCTGAAGAAGACTCCGGAGACTGGCTTCACTGGTACCGCTGGCGAAGGTGCTACCGATGTCAAGGCGGAGAACTATGAGCTGACTGCAACGGTGAAGAACCTGGAGGACACCACTCCGAAGCTGCCGCTGACCGGTGGTGCTGGTATTGGCATCCTGGCTGCGATTGCAGCAGTACTGATTGGTGCTGGAGCTCTCTACGCACGTCGCAACTCCAAGACGGCTTAATTTCTTAGTCGCTTGAGAGCTGGGTGGGATGGCCTGGGGCCGTCCCACCGTGCAGACTTTTTGATTAGCTTCTTCATTCTGCTGGGTGAGATTTATGACTTTGGGTACGCAACCTGCACCCGGTGCCGGGCGGCACCGCGATAAGCGCTCCCATGACCGCAAAACCATCCTGGTGACCACGCTGTTGGTGCTTTTGGGTCTGGCCGTGATGGTCTACCCGGTGGTAGCTACGCAGCTGAATAACTTAAGGCAGCAGCGTGTTGCGGATGCGTACGCCCAGTTGGAGAAGGAGGCTGATCCGGAACAATTAAATACTGCTATTGAGGACGCCCGGGCCTACAACCAGACCCGCTCCACCGGTCCCATTTTGGACCCGTGGTTGGCCCAGGTGGAAAAGGACAATGGCGATTACAAGGCCTACACGGACCAGCTCAGCTATGGCGATGCCATGGCGCGTCTGGTAGTGCCTACTGCAGGGGTTAACCTGCCGGTGTACCACGGCACGGACCACCACACGTTGCAAATTGGTGTGGGTCACCTCTATGGATCGGACTTGCCGGTTGGGGGCGAGGATACCCATACGGTGCTTACTGCGCATACGGGACTTCCTAATGCCACGCTCTTTGACAATCTGAAAGATGTCGCAGAAGGCGATGCCATCTATGTGCAGGTCTCAGGCGAAAAGCTCAAGTACGAGGTGGATCACATCGAAGTGGTGTTGCCGAATGAGACAGACAGCCTGCGCCCGCAGGCAGGGCAGGACCTTATCACGTTGGTTACCTGTACCCCCTATGGCATCAACACCCACCGCCTGTTGGTCCACGGCCATCGCGTGGAGTTGGACCACGAGGACTTGGAGGCTTTCGACGCCGCCCCAGCCCTTGCTTGGCAGTGGTGGATGTGGGCCTTTATGGCAGGTGCCGTGCTGGTAGCGCTGCTGCTGGCAGCGTGGCTATGGCGCACCCTGCGCAAGGCAGACGATAGTGGCGGCGAAAGCCATGACGGCGAACCTACTGGCAACAGCGAGGAAGACTAAACCATGATGACAAAGGCAACTACCCGTGTGGGGATAGCCGCAGCGTGCGTGGCTGTCAGCCTGGGTGCCCTGCCAGCTGGTGCCAGTGTGGTTACGGGGGACATCGGCAAGCTAGAAGTAGCAGACGTCTCCCAGTGTGACACGGTAGAGCTCACACTCATTGTGGAAGACGGTGGTGCGGGCACCAAGTTTAGCGTGACCAGGCTGGCTGATATTGACCTGCACACGCAGGCAGGCTGGGATGCTGTAGAGAATCTGGATATTCGTAGCGCTGCTAGTTTGCCTACCGATGGCACCTGGCGTGCGACCACGAATAGCACGGGCCACGCGCGGCTGCAGGGCTTGCCAGTCGGCGCGTACCTCGTGAGCGCTGAGGCTGCTGCTAATGCTGATGCTAGTCCGCAGGACTTTGTGCTCACCCTGCCGGTGGGAAGCGAGACCGGGTGGGATTGCGCGCCGGAAGTCCACGCCAAGGTCAAGACCCCGGATGATACTCCGGAGACTACCCAGCCGCGCCCACCATATCCACCTTTTGTGCCGCCCACGCCTCAGTCGGAGCCCACACCAACGCCGACCCCAACTCCGCGCGAGACACCGTCGCAGCCTGCCGATGCCCCGCGGACCTCGGTGCCTTCCCAGCCTGGCACCACCCCGACACCGAGCAACCCCTCGCCACCTGGCGGGCTGGCGCGCACTGGTGCGTCCGTACTCGGCGTGGTGGGCCTTGCCGCGCTGTTGATTCTGGCCGGTGTGCTGCTGAAGCGCCGCAACCGCGGGCACAACGGCAGCGGGCAGGAAGGCCGTTAGCATGGCGGAAGCGAGTACCACCAGGCGCAAGGCCTCCAACGTGCTAATACCGGTGCTGTTGGTGCTGGCAGGGCTGTGCGTGCTGTTATACCCCGTGGTGGCCACCCAGTGGAATAACTGGCAGCAGGCCCGCGTGGCGGATGCCTACTCCCGCTTTGAGTCTGAGCAGCCGGCGGAGGTCATTAACCAGCAGCTTTCCGATGCCCTGGCGTATAACGCCACCCGCGGCCAAGCCTCCATCTCGGATCCCTGGTCCGGTGAGGAGGACCGCCACAGCGCCGAATACCAGGCCTATGCCCAGCAGCTGGCTAACTATGATGCCATGGGCCGGATCGCCATCCCGAAGGCAAACATCATTTTGCCCATCTACCACGGCACTAGCCATGAAGTCTTGCAGCGCGGTGTAGGCCACCTTTTTGGCACGGACCTTCCTGTGGGCGGGGAGAACCGCCACGCGGCACTGACCGGGCACACGGGCCTGCAAAATGCGACGCTGTTTGACAACTTGAACAAGCTCGCCGTGGGCGATGCCGTCTACCTGCACGTGGCCGGGCAGAAGATGAAATACCAAGTCTTCGACATCGAAGAAGTCCTGCCGGAAGAAGTCGATAGCCTGGCGCGGGTAGAAGGCAAAGACCTGATCACCTTGATTACCTGTACTCCCTATGGCATTAACACCCACCGCTTGTTGGTGCATGCCGAACGGGTCCCCATGGATCCGGAGGAAGAAGGAGTCTTTGAAGACTCTGGCTTCCACTGGCAGTGGTGGATGTGGGCATTTCTTGCCGCCGCCCTTTTGGTTCTGTTAGTCCTTGGCCTCTGGCTGCGTTCAACCCTGCGAAAGAATAAGTAATGCGAAACGTGAATCTAGGCAAAGCCACCGCCCTCAACACCACGGGCAAGAAAATCCTGGCCGCAATCCTGGCGCTATTCCTGGCCCTGGGCCTGGCGTCCTATGCCGCTAGCAACGCCCCCCAAGCCCAGGCGCAGGGCACTATTCCAGTCAACGATCAGCGCGTGGACCAATCTCGTGGTCAAATTCGGCAGTCTGGCAGGATTGGCGCTACCGGAAGGCTGAACAGTGTGACCTTTCAGTTTAATTACGGCGACGGTCGATTTGCGCCGATTATTTCTAGTCCTATGCGGATCCAGGTTGGTGGCCGGGCCTATCAGTCTCCAGCAAGCGCGTTGAGGAAAAGCGGTGCGACGTATCGCCTGACGTACACGATCCCGGGTGGCCAAGACGTTACTAAGGATCAGGATATTTCCTTAAGCTTCAGAGATGAGCGCGGCGTCGGTGGTGGTGGCTATCGAGTAGCAAACACCGGACACTCCATCACCGCTACCGGAGAGGTGGTGCAAGAGGCTAAGGAGTGGGCTAGCGGAAACCTCACCACCACAGCAACCCAGGGCAGCAGTTCTCTGGTGACCATGACGGAGGAAATAGATCGTTCGGGCCGGCTCGATGGGCAAATCTTTGCTCGTGTGCAGCATAAGAATGGTTACGACATCGAGGGAGGCAAGGACGTCACCTTCAAGGTTCTGGATGGTGCGGGCCGCGTCGTCTATACCCGCTCTGCCAGGCCGAACGCCAGTGACAAAATCATGCGGACTAGCCCTGCCCTGGAAGGTGAGGGAAGCTGGGGCGGCATTATCAATAACGATAGCCGGTTGAAAGAAGGTATTCAGGTGGAGCCCGGCTACCGTATCGTGGCTGAGCTGCCCTTCGGGGATCGCAATGGAGACCGTAAAGATCCCAGTGTGAGGTCTCCGCTGGGTCCCGGCTCCATCACGTACACGATTACCGAGCCGTTGCCCCCGCAAGAATGGGAACTCGACAACCTCACTACTACTGCAACCCAGGGCAGCAGTTCCCTGGTGACCATGACGGAGGAAATCGACAGGTCTGGCCTGCTCCACGGACAAATCTTTGCTCGTGTGCAGCATAAGAATGGTTACGACATCGAAGGCGGCAAGGACGTTACGTTTAAGGTCCTGGATCGCTCGGGCCGCGTGGTTTATACCAGCTCTGCCAAGCCGAATGCTGATGACGACCTCATGTGGACTCGCCCTGCCCTGGAAGGTGAGGGAAGCTGGGGCGGCATTATCCACAACAATGACCGATTGAAGAAGCAAGGTATTCAGGTGGAGCCCGGCTACCGGATCGTGGCTGAGCTGCCCTTCGGGGATCGCGATGGAGACCGTAAAGATCCCAGTGTGAGGTCTCCGCTGGGTCCTGGCTCCATCGAGTACCGGGTTATGGAGCCGATGCCCACGCGCTGTGAGGCTGGTGGTCCGCAGGTGGAGCGTCGTCTACCTCCACGTGAGCTGAGCAATGAGGAACGCCAGCGCGGAACCTCGGTGTATGTTACGGCATCTGAGCCCCGTAACCAGGGCCGCAATAAGTCACAGCTTTACTTGCAGACCAGTGTTGCCGGTGACTTCGTGCCCGTGGGGGAGCCCAATAATTGGGTGGTCAACGCCCTGGCGTACAACCCAGCAGACAATTGGCTGTACGCCATTAGCCAGGGGCGCATCGGCAAGGATGCCAAAGGCCTGGATACCCGGGCCATTAACGGCCAGCAAGCATTGTTCTATGAGGACCCGTGCTACCCGGCTGGCCACTTGCTGCAGATTGACCCGCTTAGTGGGGTAGTCCACGACTTGGGCAAGGTGGCCAAAACCGCAGGCAGCACCGCACAAAACTCCAAAGGCTACGGCTTCCAAGGTGAGTACGGCCAGGCTTGGCCGAATGATCTCTGGGGCGGCATCAATGTTGGCGTTTTCGACTCAGACGGCGGCTTCTGGGTTGCCAACGGCTCCCTTTCGGGTACCGGTGCTCTGTATAACGTGAACCTGGATAATGCTTCCGCCAAGACGCAGTATTCTTTCGATAACCAGATTCGAAAGGGCGGCGACTACGGCAAGGCCCATCGCACCGCCTCTGAGGACTACGCAGTGCTGCCGGGTGCAGGCAACTATGCCTGGGGCATTGTTAACGGGTG
Organism: Corynebacterium lizhenjunii; assembly: GCF_011038655.2. Taxonomy (NCBI): domain Bacteria; kingdom Bacillati; phylum Actinomycetota; class Actinomycetes; order Mycobacteriales; family Corynebacteriaceae; genus Corynebacterium; species Corynebacterium lizhenjunii. The sequence continues at coordinate 2,248,673 of NZ_CP064954.1, read as the reverse complement.
GAATTCCGATGACCGCCAAAGCATCTACATCGAACGGATTGATCTGAAAACGGGTCAAAGCAAGCGGTGGAACATTACCGATATGCAGACTGAATATGGTGCGAAAATCCGTTTGGGCAACCAGTGGAGTAAGGCCTGGACTTATGGTGATGGAACCCTGGGCTTTGGTACTGGCTCCAGTGGTGCAAACTCTGATGTGATTCGCATTCACGTCACCAATCCGACGGCGGACAAGCCCACGTTTGAGCTGGCTAGCGTGATCCAAAACGCGCCCACGGCGTACAACACGAACGGCACCAGTAACGGCTACAGCTCGCCGTTTGACACCGACCTGGAGATTATCAAGCACCGCGAAGAAATTCGGGACGGTCGTATTTACTGGTGGATTGATGCGTGGAATAACGGCCCGGATGGCATCAGTGGCTTTAGCCTGCGCGATAAGGTGACGCAGGATTTCTCTGACCTGCGTAAGGAAGAGGTGGTTTTTAACACCAAAGCCGACATTCCTTACCTGGAGCAGCAGCGCCCAGATGGCTTGACCATAGAATTTGGCCAGCTGCCTGCCCGCGCCGCAGACGATGACCGCCCACAGGTTAGCGTCAAGGTCAGCGCCAAGCTGAACGATGATGCCCCGGACCGGTGCGTAAGCAACACTGCCACGGTGGTGAACAATGAAAAGGACACCAACATCGATAACAACACCTTCACCTCCACGTGCGACATCATTGTGGAGAAGTCGGTGGTGGATACCAACAACAATCGCGAGGTGGACAGCAAGGATGTCCAAGGCCCGGATAAGGACGGCAAGTACACCGTCTTCTATGACGTCAAGGTAACTAATAAGGGAACGGAGAAGACCTCTTACAACCGCGTGGTGGATACGCCGCGGTTCTCTGAGGCCTTTGCGGTGGAGACTTTCGCCGTCAAGCGCCCGGGTGCCCAAGGCTTTGAGGTGCTCAAGGGTGAGGAAGACGCAGCACCGGAGGGCGGCTCCTATACACTCGGCGGTCCGGGTGTCTTGGATAAGGGCGCTTCAGCGATTTACCAGGTCCGGGTGGTGTTTAAGGCTGATGAGGGAAAGCTGGAGGCAAACAAGGATTTAGGCACCTGCGAGGGCGATACCAAGGGCTTGCTCAACGCGGTAAACGTAGATGGCTCCGAGGATGACGCCTGCGTGGATTTCCCCACGCCGCAGGATATGACTGTCAAGATTGTGAAGATGCGGGCCAATTCCCCGGAAACCTCGCCTATCTCGGGCGCTGACTTCGCGGTCTATCCGGCTACTGAGGACGGCACCCTGGACACGGCCACCACCGAGCCGATTACGTTGAAGGATGGCGCCAGCGGTACCTTCACCGTGCAGCTCAAGGCCCCGGGCACTTATTTCCTGCTGGAGACCCGGGCCCCGGCGGGTTTGAGTTTGCTGTCGCAGCCGGTGAAGTTCACCACGGAGTGGGTGACTAAGGGTGACACTGAGGAGCCTTCGGCCACGATTGTCGATGGCGGCAGCACCCTTATTACCGCCGGTACGGAAGATAGTTCTGCTGGCAAGGTGGCCATAATCAAGGTCGCCGACGTCCAAGACCAGACCGGCACCCTCCCGCGGACTGGCGGCTGGGGTGTGGGGTTGCCGCTGGCTGCATCGCTAGGGCTGCTCCTTGCCGGTTGTGCCTACGCTGTGCGCCGCAGGGCTTAGCCTCTCCAGCCGGTCCCTCCCCAGGGGCCGGCTGTGGCGTTTTTGCCTCAGCTTGCCGATGCCCCCAATTCCGCACCGTCCATATTCCGCACCGTTTATCCCCTTCATGTCCACCCCTGCGTTTATGGTTATAGGCATGATTACTGGCGCATTGAAGAACAGCGTTGACCGCATTTGGGATACGTTTTGGTCTGGGGGTATTTCTAACCCGATTTCGGTGATCGAGCAGTTCACCTACCTGCTGTTTATCCGGGAGTTGGATACCCGCCAGGCCTATATTGATACCCGCCGCAACCTTGGTGATCCCACCGCCACCAGCGATATTTTTAATGCTTCCCAGCAGCACCTGCGCTGGCGCAACCTGATTGAGGACGCGGATTTGGCTCGGCGTAAAGCCACCATCACTACAGAGGTCTTCCCGTTTATCAAAACCATGGGCGGGCATGGTTTCCAACAACACATGGCTAATGCCTCCTTCGACATCGAATCAGAGGCCACCTTAGGCCGAGTGATGGAACTTATCGACGCCCTAGAGTTCGCCAACAAAGACATCGCCGGCGACCTCTATGAATACATGCTGGACAAACTATCTACCTCTGGTACCAATGGGCAGTTTCGCACCCCTAGCCACATCATCGAACTACTAGTAGCGCTTATGGCCCCAACCCCGTCCCTGCGCATTATTGACCCGGCCTGTGGAACCGCAGGGTTTTTGGTAGCAGCTAATGATTGGATCAAGACCCATCACCAGGACCAGTTGTTTGATAAACCCACCCGGGATACCTTCCTGGAGCAGGGGCTAACGGGGTTTGATTTTGATAAAACCATGGTGCGTATCGCAGCGATGAATATGTTCATGCATGGTTTTGATGAGCCTGCCATCGCCTATCAAGATTCCTTAACTCATCTTGATGCCGAGCATTTTGGGGCCTATGACCTTATTTTGGCTAATCCTCCTTTTGCTGGAAGCTTGGATAAAGACGCCATCGACCCAGCACTGAAATCTGCTACCACGGCGAAGAAGACTGAGCTGTTATTCCTTCACCGTTTTCTGCAACTGCTCAAGCCTGGTGGGCGGGCTGCGGTGATTGTTCCGGAGGGTGTGCTGTTTGGTTCCACCAAGGCACACAAAGTCTTGCGCCAACACTTAGTTGAGGACCAGCGCCTGGATGCAGTCATCAAACTACCCTCCGGGGTGTTCAAGCCGTACTCCGGGGTCTCGACTGCCATTGTGTGTTTTACCCGTACTGATTCTGGTGGTACGGACCAGGTGTGGTTTTATGACGTCACCGCTGATGGGTACTCGTTGGATGATAAGCGCACCCCGTTGCTGGAGGCGCGTTTGTTGGGTCCTGCACCGGTTTCGCATGTTCAGGATTATGATGACCCGCAGTGTGCTGCTGACCCCCACCCGGTGGTCCTGACTGCTGAGCAAGCGCAGGTGAACAACCTGCCGGATGTGGTGGCCCGCTGGCATGAACGCACCGGCACGGAGCGGGACCGGGCACGCACCGAGTACTCGTTTACTGTGCCCCGGGAAGAGATTGTGCGGGCTGGGTATGACTTGTCGATGAACCGGTACAAAGAAATTGTTCTGGAGGCTACTGAGACCCGGGACCCGCTAGAAATCATCGCCGAGATCGAAACCCTCGACCACGACATCACAGCTGGCCTGGCTAAGCTCAAGGCCATGCTCACGGAAGGCAAGTAATGGCACGCAATGGAATTTACCCACGTATTGAGGACTTCAACAGGATTCCTGACAAGGCACTCGTGCCTAAGAATGAGCAGCCGCATTCGATACCTGAAAGCTGGAAGTGGGTTCGGTGGGGGTCATTGGGGACATTTGTAGGTGGAATGGGCTTCCCTAAGCGTTACCAAGGAATAGAGCAGGGAAGGTATCCGTTTTTCAAAGTTGGGAGTCTTAAGAACGCGAATTTCAGAGGGCAGCTCACTGTTGCGGCTGACTACATCAATGAAGATATTTCCCAAGAACTCAAAGCTAAAGTCATTCCATGTGGATCTTTGGTTTTTGCTAAAATTGGCGAGGCAATAAGACTTAATCGGCGCGCACTCGTCGCTCAAGAGTCATGTATAGATAACAACTTGTTCGCATTCTTACCATCTACTCTTGTAGATTCTTCATTTCTGCTGTCCTGGTCGCGGAGCATTGACTTTTACCAATACGCATCAACTACCTCCGTGCCATCAATTCGAAAGACAGTCTTTGAAGCGATTCCATTCCCCCTCCCACCGCTGGAGGAACAACACCGCATCGCATTACTACTTGATGAGGCTGCCCAGAATGTACAGGCGACGCAGAATGAACTATCGAGTATCCTTCTACTGAAGCAGTCAGAAATTGAGCGATTTATCCTCGGAAAGCCCCAGTGTCCGCTGTCGCACTACGTTGAGGACATAAGTTCTGGAAAGAGTCTTAAAGAGGCCGCTTCGGATAACGTTCAAAATCGAGTTCTTAAAGTAAGCTCGGTGACTACCGGCGAGTTCTTGCCGGAGGAATCCAAGCCATTGCCTGACGACTATGAGCCGGCTCCGCACCATGCCGTGAACCGGGGTGATATTCTGGTGAGCCGCGCTAACACTATGGAGTTAGTGGGAGCGTCGGCGCTGGTAAAGGGAGATTTCTCGAACCTATATCTTCCAGACAAATTGTGGCGTCTCGGACTGAAGGACACAGTTGAACCGAGCGCATTAGTGGGGATCCTTCAGCACAGGCAAGTCCGAGCGCGGATTAGTGCGAAGGCGATGGGAAGCGGTGGGAGTATGAAAAATATAACCCAATCTGCGTTTCTTCAGATCCAAGTCCCCGAATTGAGTTCCATCGAGCAACTCGCGTTGGCAGCTACTATCCAAGGCATCGAATGTGTAACTCGAAGGTTGCAAGAAAAGCTGGGCTTACTCAAGCAACTTCAAGCTGTACTGTCCGTTCGCGCGTTCCAAGGCGAGCTCTGACGATTGCGAGAAGTGACCCGTAATCTGGCCATTGCCCTTGGAGGGACTTCAGTACCTCGCTAGGAGTGATTGGCCGTGAGGGGCTGTGTTCCCAAAAGGCTTCCGTAGGGCCCGGCGGTGGTTCTGGCTGCGCAGGGCTACCCGGCTGCCCCGGCTAAGGGACCCCAGCTTGCCGATGCCCACGCGGCCGCCCACGCCGTTTTGGATCAGGTCGCCATGCCGGGGTTTTCCACCGCAATGACATTGGTTTAGCGGCTGAACAAGGCCACGAAATTATTTAAGGTACAGACAGAATTGGCTTCGAATGCTCCTGGTATTTGTCTATACATTTCAGGCAAATCTACTTTAAGGCTCCTGTCAGTACCCTGTGGCGAATCTCACTAAACCTTAAGATTCTATTATTTCCGCAGGTCAAAGACTCGCGGGGGGGGGGTGTCCTCGGAAGGTTTCCTGTCTGTAGTGCTTGGGCTATGTATTTAAAATTCTGTGGGTTATGGTGACCCTAAGCTTCAAGCGAATCTTGGAGCAGAACCCTTAGACGTATCCGGGCTTTGGTTGGTCCGGTTGGCTGTTCCATCGGTTACCCCCGGTCTTACCCCCGGTTTGACAGTGTGGTCTAGCCGCCGGAATAGCTGCCACCGGCCTGACTCCCGGTGCGCCATCTCCGTTTCATCAGCTCCCGGCAGCGACGTTCGGGTGCTACAAGTCACCAGTGAGGAATTACCACATGGCTAAAAATGCAATCGCGCTCCGCAGCGTCTCCGCTGCCGCCGTCATCGGCCTGTCCCTGGGCCTGGGCGCTACGGGTGCCGTGGCACAAGAAGGCGGCCAGCCTGCCGGCACCGCTGCTCCGGCTGGCAACGCTGCCACCATCAACCAGGAAACCGGCACCCTGACCATCCACAAGAAGGCCAACCCGGAAACCACCGGTACCCCCACCGGTGAAGTAGACCCGAACGTTTCCGGTACTCCGCTGGACGGCGTGGGCTTTACCTTCTTCAAGATCGACGCCGTGAACCTGAACACCAACGCTGGTCTGGCTGCAGCCGCTAACCTGGATGCTCGCAACTTCACCCTCGCAAACGGTCAGGTTGCCGGTGCTACCAAGTACGGGGAAGAACAAAAGACCAATGCCGCTGGTGAGATCAAGCTCTCGGACCTGCCCATCGGTGCCTACTACGTGGTGGAAACCACCCCGAAGGATGGCTTTGCTCCGGCATCCCCGTTCATTGCTTTTGTGCCGATGACCAAGGGCAACACTGCCGACGGTGGCACCGAGTGGAACTACGACGTTCACGCTTACCCGAAGAACTACCAGTCCCGCGCTGAGAAGGCCGTTGAAGACACCAATAAGCAGGTGGGGCAGGACATCACCTTCTCTATTACCGGTGATGTCCCGGGTGGTCTGGATCCGGTCAATGGTCTGACCAAATTCAGCTTCGTTGATGACCTGGATGAGGCCAAGGTCGCCTACAAGACAGGGGAGACCACCAAGGTGGAGATCCTGGGTGCAAATGGCGAAGTTCTGACCGCTCTGGCTGCTGGCGACTTCACCGTCAACCACACCGAGGCTACCCAGAATCTCGAGGTCACCCTGACTGACGCCGGCCTGAAGAAGTTCAACGATGGCTACAAGACGACCGGTAAGAAGCTGCGCCTGAGCTTCGACGTGACGGTCAACGCCCATGGCGAGTTGGCTAACAAGGCTACCGTGATTTCCAACAACGGTACCGGTGGCGGCGACACCACCGACACCACCACCCCGACCAATGAGACCAAGTCCTACTGGGCCAACGTCAAGATCGTCAAGAAGGACGCCGAGGACGCGAATGTCAACCTCCAGGGCGCTGAGTTCGAGGTCTACGGCTCTGCCAATGAGACCTGTGATGCTGCGGATCTTAACGGCGATAAGCTCACCGTCAAGGGCAAGGACAAGTGGACTACCGCTGCTGATGGCACCGTGACCATCGAGGGCCTGCACGTCAACGACTTCGACGACAACTCTGCGGCAAGCCCAGAGCAGTTCAAGGCTTACTGCCTGCTGGAGACCAAGTCCCCGGCTGGCTACGAGCTGCTGTCCAAGCCGATCACCCTGCAGCTGAAGAAGACTGACCAGACCGCATTCACTGCTACTGCAGGTGATGGTGCTGAGGCGGAAGTCAACGCCCAGGCTTATGAGCTGACTGCAACGGTGAAGAACCTGAAGGACACCACTCCGAAGCTGCCGCTGACCGGTGGTGCTGGTATTGGCATCCTGGCTGCGATTGCTGCAGTGCTCATCGGTGCTGGAGCTCTCTACGCACGCCGCAACACCAAGACGGCTTAATTTCTTAGCCGCATTACTGCCGTAGGGCGGGGCAACCCCCGCGCCCTGCGCGCAGAGTATTTAGTTCGCACTTTTTCTAAGACTTCTTGCTGGGTGACTGTCATGACTGTGGGTACGCAACCAAGGCCAAATTCAGCCCGGCGCCGGGCAAAGAAACACCACGACCGCAAGACCATCCTGGTCACCACGTTATTGGTAGTTCTGGGCCTAGCGGTGATGGTCTACCCCGTGGTGGCCACCCAGTGGAATAACTGGGGCCAACAGCGCGCCGCGCAGGCCTATGACCGCTTGGAAAAAGGTGTCGAACCCGAACAACTTAATACCGCCATAGAGCTGGCGCGTGAGTATAACCAGACCCGCTCCACTGGCCCCATCCTGGACCCCTGGTTGGCCCAGGTGGAAAAGGACAATGGTGACTACAAGGCCTATACGGACCAGCTCAGCTATGGCGATGCCATGGCACGCCTGCTGGTTCCCGCCGCAGGGGTCAACCTGCCGGTGTATCACGGCACGGACCACCACACGCTGCAAATTGGTGTAGGTCACCTTTATGGATCGGACTTGCCGGTTGGTGGCGAGGATACCCATACGGTGCTTACTGCGCATACGGGCCTTCCCAACGCCACGCTCTTTGACAACCTCACCAACGTCAAAGAAGGCGATGCCATCTATGTGCAGGTCTCCGGCGAAAAGCTCAAGTACCAGGTGGATCACATCGAAGTGGTGCTACCAAATGAGACAGACAGTCTGCGCCCGCAGGCAGGGCAGGACCTTATCACGTTGGTTACCTGTACCCCCTATGGCATCAACACCCACCGCCTGTTGGTCCACGGCCATCGCGTGGAGTTAGACCACGAGGACTTGGAAGCTTTCGATGCCTCCCCAGCCCTTGCCTGGCAGTGGTGGATGTGGGCCTTTATGGCAGGTGCCGTGCTGGTAGCGCTGCTGCTGGCAGCGTGGCTATGGCGCGCCCTGCACGCACACCGCGCCACCCGCCCGGGCCAAGACCACCCCAACGAATCTGATAGCAGCGAATCTCCCAACGGTAGCGAGGAAGGCAAACAGTGATGAAGAAGGCAACTACCCGCCTTGCCCTGGCAGCGGCCTGCATGGTCGCCGGCCTAGGGGCGCTGCCGGTGCAGGCAAAGGTGGTCACGGGGGACATCGGCAAGCTAGAGGTAGCGCAGGTGGCCCAGTGTAAGAGCGCGAACCTGACGCTGAGCATCCAACCCAGCGGGGAAGAAGGCATAGCTGGCACCGAGTTTTCCCTGGCCAAGCTGGCAGACATTGACCTGAGCACCCAGGTCGGCTGGGATGCTGTGGGCGAGCTCGATGCTGCCAAGGCCGCGCAAGCTCGCACCGAGGGCACCTGGCGTGCCACCACGGATGCCGCGGGCGATGCTCGTTTCCACGACCTGCCGGTAGGCGCCTATCTGGTCAGTGCCACTGTGCCTGCCCATGGGCGCAATGCCACCCCGCAGGACTTTGTGCTGACCCTGCCGGTGGGAAGCGAGTCTGGGTGGGATTGTTCCCCGAAGGTGTTTGCAAAGATGGACACCCCGCCGGAGTCCACCCCGGCGCAGCCGCCCGCGGAGTCTACTCCGCCGCGCCCGCCGTACCCGCCTTTTAATCCGCCAACGTTGCGGCCGGAACCCACCCCAACGCCTACGCCGACGCCAACCCAGACCCCCACCCGGCCGAGCGAGCCGACGGCCCCGGCGACCACGCCGCCGCAATCTGGCACCTCGCAGCGCCCGGGCCTGGCCTCTACCGGTGCGTCTGTACTGGGAATCGTTGGCATAGCTGCGGTGCTGATACTTGCGGGTGCGCTGCTGGCCCGGCGCAAGCGTGACGCGGACCAACCTGGCCAGGAAGGCCGCTAGCATGACGGTGGAAACAACCAACCGACCGCTGGGCCCGCCCGGGCCGCCCGCAGGCCAGGGGCAGAAGCGGCGCAAGGGATCCAACGTCCTCATCCCTGTGCTGTTGGTGCTGGCCGGGCTGTGCGTGCTGTTATACCCCGTGGTGGCCACCCAGTGGAATAACTGGCAGCAAACCCGGGTGGCAGATGCTTACGCGCAGTTTGAAAGCACGCAAGCCCCGGAGGTCATTGACCAGCAGCTTTCCGATGCCCTGGAGTACAACGCCACCCGCGGCCAAGCAACGCTGAGCGACCCGTGGTCCGGCACACAAGACCGCCACAATGCCGAATACCAGGCCTATGAGCAACAGCTGGCCAACTATGAGGCGATGGGCAGAATTGCTATCCCCAAGGCCAGCATCAATCTGCCCATCTATCACGGCACCAGCCATGAGGTCTTGCAGCGCGGCGTGGGTCACCTCTTTGGCACGGACTTGCCCGTGGGCGGGGAGAACCGCCACGCGGCTCTGACCGGGCACACGGGACTGCAAAATGCCACGCTCTTTGACAATCTCTCCACCGTTGCGGTGGGTGATGCCGTCTACCTGCACGTGGCCGGGCAGAAGATGAAGTATCAGGTCTTTGACATTGATGTCGTCTTGCCTGAGGAAGTCGACAGCCTGGCGCGGGTAGAAGGCAAAGACCTGATCACCTTGGTCACCTGTACCCCCTATGGCATTAACACCCACCGCTTGTTGGTGCATGCCGAACGGGTCCCCATGGACCCGGAGGAAGAAGGAGTCTTTGAAGACTCTGGCTTCCACTGGCAATGGTGGATGTGGGCATTTCTTGCCGCCGCCCTTTTGGTTCTGTTAGTCCTTGGCCTCTGGCTGCGTTCAACTCTGCGAAAGAATAAGTAATGCGAAACGTGAAACATGGCAACACCTCTCACAGCCGTTCCGCAGCTGCGGACCCGGCCCACCCAGCAGCACTTGGCGCGATGAAGAAACTCTTCGCCTTCATCGCTGCGGCGCTGCTGGCGCTGAGCCTGGCGTCCTATGCCGCCAGCAACGCCCCGCAAGCTCAGGCGCAGGGCACTGTTCCGGTGTCTGTTGACGGGATAGTTAGCAATGGTCCTAGTCGTCCGATGATCTATTCGGGCACGGTGCAAGCCGACGCCACGATCACCAGCATTACCTTCAGGTTCACCTATAACAACCCCCGGACACCATTACAACCAGGCAACCGACAAGTCACAGTGCGGGTTGGCGATCAAACCTATACGCGCAATGGTGTCCAATTCCAAGGTGGACGGGGTGATTTCTCCTATACCCTCAACATTCCTGGCGGAAAGACTGTCACCAGGGGCGACCTGGTGTCAATGACGTTTATTAATGATCCGGGTCTTGGTGCTAGGCCGAATAGCATTACCGCCATCGGCCAGGTAAATAGCGTTCCCGAGGAAGAGATTCCTGGCGGCGATGAGGACCAGGACCCGGGTACTGAGGTGCCGGGCACTGACGATCCGGGGACGGAGACTCCGGGTACCGAGGATCCGGGCGCGGGCGAAAACCCCGGCGCGGGTGAAAACCAGAATCCCCCGGCTGACCCAGGCCAGGGCGCAGGCCCTGGAACTGGTGGGAACACCGAAGGTGACAATCGCGCTGACGATAACTTTGAACGCTGCCAGTTTAGGGACAACACCTTCCGGTGGACCCGCGGAAACCTAACCACGGTAGTCTCCAATACCCGTACCAATGTGGTGATGACCATGACGGAGGAAGTTAGGGGCACTGGAGATTTGCGCGGACCCATTCTGGCGCAAGTTCAGCACCGCAATGGTTATCAGCTGGATACTCGTCGACCCGTCCGAGTGAGGCTTTTGGACTCCCGTGGTGTGCAGAGGTACATCCGTTCCGTCGTGCCGAGTGATAGGGCCGGTAGCCAGATGCTTATCCGCGAAGCTGTGGAAGGCGAAGGCAATGGCGGTGGCGTTTTGCACACCGGGGCCGCCCAGAAGGTAGAACCTGGTTGGAAGATTGAAGTCACCATGGAATTTACCAACACTGGCGATGCCCGCCCGTGCCCGGAGGTTCCCTCCCCGTTAGGTCCTGGCCAGATCCAGTACCAGATTTTGGGCTCTCCGCCAGAGGTCTGCGTTGGTGAAGGCTCCCAGGTGGTTTCGCGTAAGCCTGCCCGCGAATTGACCAACGCGGAACGCCAGCGCGGTACCTCCGTCTACGTCACGGCATCCCAGCCTAGCGATCAGGGGCGCGATCATTCCCAGCTCTACCTGCAGACCGCTGTCTCTGGTGCATTCGTACCCGTTGGACAGTCCACTACGTGGGTGGTAAACGCCTTGGCGTATAACCAGCAGGATAACTGGCTGTATGCAATTAGCCAGCCGCGCATTGGTAAAGATTTTTATGGCAATGACACGACGGCGTTTACCGATGTCAGAAACGCGTTGTTCTATGAAGATCCCTGCCGTCCTGCCGGCCACCTGCTGCAAATCGATCCGGTAACTGGCGAGGTCCACGACCTGGGCAAGGTGACCAAGGGTGGCGGTTCTGCTCCTACCCACAATGGGTACGGATTCCAAGGTGAGTACGGCCAAAAGTGGCCCAATGACCTGTGGGGCGGTATCAACGTCGGCTTCTTCGATGCTAACGGACGTTACTGGGTGACCAATGGATCGCTGTCTGGTACGGGTGCGCTCTACAGCGTGGACTTGAACAGTGTCTCTGCCCGCACGGATTACCAGTTCTCTTCCTCCGAGCCACCGCGTGCTCCCGGTGACTATGGCAAGCGGTACCGCACTGCTTCCGAGGACTACGCCATGCTTCCGGATACCGGAAACTATGCGTGGGGCATTATCAACCGGTGGAACTCCAATCTGGATATGAACACCCGGCCAACAACTGCTCGATCCGTTTATATCGAACGCATCAATTTGGATAACGGACAGAGCCAACGGTGGGACATCACGAGCTTGAGCACCAGGTATGGTGCAAGGATTCCCCTGAACCACCAGTGGTCGAAGGCATGGACATACAGTGATGGCACCCTGGGCTTTGGTACCGGTTCTAGTGGACAGTCCTCTGACGTGATCCGTATTCGGGTGGAGAACCCGACGAGTGCGAACCCCAGGTTTACCCTGGCCAGCGTGGACCGAAATGCACCAGCGGCATACAACACCAACGGTACTTCTAACGGCTACAACATGCCGAAGCCTACGTTCAAGACTGACCTGGAGATTGTCAAGCGCCGTGAGGAAATCAGGGACGGACGGATCTACTGGTGGATCGACGCCTGGAATAACGGCCCCGATGGCCTGAGCGGATTTAGCCTGCACGACACCGTGGAAGCTGGCTTTACTGACCTGCGCAGGGAAGAGGTGGTGGATAACACCGGCACCAACATTCCTTTCGTGGAAAAGCGCTACGCCAACGGCTTGACCTTAGAGTTCGGTAACTTGCCTGCGCGAGCCCAAGGCGATACCCGCCCGCAGGTGAGCGTGCGTGTAAGTGCCCAGCTGACGGCGCAAGCCCGAGGGCAGTGCGTGGCTAATACCGCCACGGTAGTCAACAATGAGCACGACACCAATGCCAATAACAATACGTTTACGTCTAGCTGTGACGTGCGGGTAGAAAAGTCCGCCGTGGACATCAACCGTGACGGCACCGTAGATAGCAAGGACGTCGAAGCCCTTGGTGAAAACGGCCCGTACAAGGTGACCTATGACGTCAAGGTCACCAATACTGGCCGGGTCAAGACCTCCTATAACCAGGTCAAGGACACCCCGCAGTTCTCCGAAGCCTTTACGGTCAATAGCTTCAAGGTCAAGCGCCCTGGCGAGTCTGGCTTTAGCACCCTTGAGCCGACCAATGGTGCCTACATCCTGGGCGGACCACGCGTGCTAGAAGCTGGCCGCTCCGAGACCTACCGGGTCGAAGTGGAGTTTAACGCCGACAAGGACAAGCTGGAGAAGAACCCAGACCTGGGCACCTGTACCGGCAACACCAAGGGCTTGTTGAACAAGGCGGCCGTTGATGGCTTTGAGGATGAAGGCTGTGTGGACTTCCCGCCGCCGGAGGTACCGAAGGACATGCAGGTCCAGATTGTGAAGATGCAAGCAGGTGGCGCAACCACCCCGATTAGCGGCGCTGACTTCGCGGTCTACCCGGCCTCCGAGACCGGTGAGCTGGACATGGCCAACACCGAGCCGGTTGCGTTGAACGACAACGGTCAGGGCACCTTCAGTGTGGAGCTCAAGACTCCGGGCACCTACTGGTTGGTGGAAACCCAAGCACCGGCTGGGCTGAGCCTGCTCTCACAGCCTATTAAGTTCACCACGGCGTGGCAGACCCGCAACGGCCAGGATGTGGCCGCGGTGCGAATCCTCGACGGTGGCAGCACCTTGATCACCGCTGGTGCTGGTGGTGCTAACAACACGGTGGGCATAATCAAGGTCGCCGACGTCCAGGACCAAACTGGTACCTTGCCGCAAACTGGCGGATGGGGCGTTGGGTTGCCGCTGGCGGCATCGCTGGCACTGATAGTCTCCGGATGCGCATACGCACTGCGACGCAGGGCTTAATGTGCAGCGTTTAATCTGCTGGGTCTAGTTTGCGGGCCATAATCCAGCGCCCGCAACCATAGAAGCCGGCCCCCACTCGGGGGCCGGCTTTTTGACCGTTAGGTCATCACTGAGCAGAAGAAACTCGCCCCCAGCGATCCCGCAAAGATCAAGCTGGTGAGCGAGTTAACTCGTTTCGCAACAGCGATAGTTGAGGCGTTACTACCACTCGACAACAGAGGAAAGCGCCACTAATCTGGGAGACGGTTCACAAACACGGTGCGCTTGGGGGTCCCGCGACCTTTAAGCCTTAAGTGGGAGTGACTTCCTCGTCGGTGCGCGGTAGGTCCGCGCGTCTTCGTGGGCCATGTTTCCGCGCGCCATATCTGGCGAGGGAACCAACCCCCGACGAAGGGAGGTGCAACATGGGTAAGCATTCCAAGCGGAAGCGCCCACGGCGCATGCCCGGTCGCGAGCAGAAGAAACTCGCCCCCAGCAACCCGGCAAAGGTCAAGCTGGTGAGCGAGCTAACTGGTCTTGCGACCGCAATTGTGGAGCTGGTTAACGCCATGCTTCACACGGGCCGTTAGGTCCGAGGAATCCTCAGTCAATTCGCACCTGGCTGGGGATTCCTTCATTTCCAGCCTGGCCGCTGCTAGCACCCAAACTGTTGACCCCAGTATAACGTGACGACAAAGAAGCGCAAGCCTCCCACACGAATCACCCGGAGGCATTACCGCCCCTCGACAACCGAAGAGAGCACCACTAATCTAGGAGACGGTTCACAAACACGGTGCGCTTGGGGGTCATTACGGCCATTAAGCCTTAAGTGGGAGTGACTTCCTCGTCGGTGCGCGGTAGGTCCGCGCGTCTTCGTGGGCCATGTTTCCGCGCGCCATATCTGGCGAGGGAACCAACCCCCGACGAAGGGAGGTGCAACATGGGTAAGCATTCCAAGCGGAAGCGCCCACGGCGCATGCCCGGTCGCGAGCAAAAGAAACTCGCCCCCAGCTGGACTGCAATCCTAATGCTGGTGAGCGAGTTGACGCGGTTCGCGACCGCAATTGTGGAGCTGGTTAACGCCATGCTTCACACGGGCCGTTAGGTCCGAGGAATCCTCAGTCAGCTAACCCCTGGCTGGGGATTCCTTCATTTTCCAGCCTGGCCGCGACCAGCAACCAAACTGTTGCCCACAAGTGTATCAGGACTGTGCGTAAGTGCAAGCCTCCCACACGAATCACCCGGAGGCATTACCGCCCCTCGACAACCGAAGAGAGCACCACTAATCTAGGAGACGGTTCACAAACACGGTGCGCTTGGGGGTCCCACGACCTTTAAGCCTTAAGTAGGAGTGACTTCCTCGTCGGTGCGCGGTAGGTCCGCGCGTCTTCGTGGGCCATGTTTCCGCGCGCCATATCTGGCGAGGGAACCAACCCCCGACGAAGGGAGGTGCAACATGGGTAAGCATTCCAAGCGGAAGCGCCCACGGCGCATGCCCGGTCGCGAGCAGAAGAAACTCGCCCCCAGCGATCCCGCAAAGATCAAGCTGGTGAGCGAGCTCACTGGTCTTGCGACCGCAATTGTGGAGCTGGTTAACGCCATGCTTCACACGGGCCATTAGGTCCGGGGAATCCTCAGTCAATACCGGTTGGCTGGGGATTCCTTCATTTTCCAGCCTAGCCGCTGCTAGCAACCAAACTGTTGCCCACAAGTGTATCAGGACTTCGCGTAAGCGCAAGGTCCCATGGCCTCACTGTGGGCAGTGGGGTGGGAGCGGTGAGTGGGCAGAGGAGGCATCGGCACGCTCGGGCATCAGCAGAGATGAGCCAAATCTGGAGCCCCTAGAGCGCAAAATTGTGCTGGAGCGCCAGCTGTGGATTGCAGTAATGAAAGCCGAGTTAGGTCATTTTAGTCAGACTTTGGGAGCTACAAACAGTCTTGAACACCCGCACGGAGGGATCAGTTAGTCTGGCTTTGCCTAGGGGCCCATCCGAGTTTGCGGGCTCGTTCGTCTAGGAAAGCGATGAACTCGGGGATCTGGGAGACGGTTTCTGTCCCCGAGGAACTTCGGGAAAAATTCTGAGGGTACCTTTCATGCAGTGAACTTTTTTGGTGGTCACAACTTCCCCTTAGACCCTGGGGACGCCCCCTAGGCGTCCGGACATGTAGAAGGATAGCAGATCGGCGTCCTTACGCACTCCGATGTCGGAGAAGTCCGACACCCGCACCAGCTGAGACTGTCCCGAAACTTTTTCCGCTAACCAGATTTCATCACGCCGGAGTAGGTCTGCGCGCATGAGCTGAACCTCATGGGTAGTGAAGATGAGTTGGCGACGAGCGTCGCCATCCAAATCCTCTAGGAAGCTGCGGATGAAGTCTTCCGTCAGTTTCGGGTGCATGGAGCTCTCGAGTTCGTCTACCAGGAAGACGGCACGAGCATCTTCCTCGCGTAACTGGAACAAAACGGGTAGAAGGTTCATGAAGCGCTGAGTTCCATCCGACTCATCCCGCAGATTCAAGGTGAAAGTCTGAGGATCTTCCATTGGCCCTATGGAGATTGCGTGCTCGGCCACTAGACGCCGCGCCCTGAGTTGGTCAGCCTCAATGTCAAGAACAGCGTAATCCCCGGCATCGCCACCGATGACAAAAGTGCCGCCCTTGTCAGAGAGCATTTCCACCAAACGGTCCAGCACGTCAGCCTCAGTAGGCAGGGCGTCTACCTTCATTTCCTCCAGTTTGAGGGCAGTGATTCCTGTGTCGGCACGCGTGAGTCCTTCATTCATGGCCTGAGCAAACAGCTTGTCCGTATCGAAGCGAGCCGGCAGGTGGATGAACTGGGAAGACCGATAGATCACTGTAAGCTGCTTGGCAAACCACTCGTAGGCTGCGTGAAGGTAGGGATCCTGGACCGACTGGTCGGAGCCAATGGCGCCCAGGATTGTCGCGTTGGGGGCGACGACGGAAGCATGAGCTTGGACCCTGGAATTAGACTCGAGGGCCCCATAGAGGGTGACTGTTTGTCCTTCGCGCTCAAAGAAGAAGTCCTCTTTGGTAGAGCGACGAATCAAGAGCGCCTCATGGTGGATGCTGCGCTTATCCAAGGTTAGCTCGTAGATGAAGATCTGATCCTTGAGCGTCCCATTCCCTGTATCCACGCCCGCGACGAACTCTACGGTGAAAGTCGAAGGCTGTCCTGTTCCGTGGGGCTGGTTGGGGGATACGGGAAGGAGCGCGGTAGGACGTCGTGCACCCGTGACGATGTCCCGCAATGCGGCAATTGCTCCGACTAGGGTGGATTTTCCTGCGGCGTTGGCGCCGTAAATCGCCCCAACCGGCAGTACTCGGGAACGGCGGATTCGAGCGAGGCGATCACCGTGCTTTTGCTCGCGCGTGGCCAACATCGAGAATTCGACCTGATCTTGGTAGGACTTCCAGTTGCCGAACGTAAAGGACAGTAACACCCTCGCCTCCTTAGCTTTAGTGTTTGTCGCTTGTCGTAGAAATTCTACGACAAGCGTAACGGCGCAAGATTCTTCCGCGCAACCTGCGGGGGCAACGAGCAGGGGTGTGGGAGAGGGGAGGGGGGCATCGGCAAGCTAGGGCATTGCCAAGCTGGAGCAAGCAAGGGCCAGCCTAGGGAAATGCGGGGTGGGCGTGGAATAATAAACGCCGTGGCTGAAGTAAAGAAAATTTCCAACGTACTGTCCTCACGCTATGCCTCGGCAGAGATGAACCAGATTTGGTCGCCAGAGCACAAGATTGTGCTGGAGCGCCAGCTGTGGATTGCAGTAATGAAGGCGCAGCGGGACCTGGGGGTGGACATTCCCGCGCAGGCAATCGCGACCTATGAAGCGGTAGTAGAGCAGGTGGACCTGGACTCCATTGCGCAGCGGGAGCGGGTGACGCGCCATGATGTCAAGGCGCGCATTGAGGAATTTAATGCGCTGGCCGGATATGAGCACATCCACAAGGGCATGACCTCGCGGGATCTGACGGAAAACGTGGAGCAGCTACAAATTCAGCGCGCACTGACCCTGGTGCGCGACAAGGCCATTGCAGTCGCTGCGCGCATGGGGCGGCACGCGGCCAACTACCAATCGCTGGTGATGGCCGGGCGTTCGCACAACGTGGCAGCGCAGGCCACCACGTTGGGCAAGCGTTTTGCCTCGGCGGCCGATGAGATGCTGCTGGGCATCGAGCGCGTAGAAGAGCTGCTGGGGCGCTACCCGCTGCGCGGAATTAAGGGACCCATGGGAACCTCCCAAGACATGCTGGATTTGATGGGCGGCTCTGAAGACAAGCTGGCCTCGCTGGAGACCTCCATTGCAGACCACCTAGGCTTTGGGCGGATTTTTAACTCTGTGGGCCAGGTGTACCCGCGCTCGCTGGACTTTGATGTGGTCTCTGCGCTGGTAGAGCTGGGCGCCGCACCGTCTTCGCTGGCAACCACCATCCGACTGATGGCAGGCAATGAGACGGTGACGGAAGGCTTCAAGGAAGGCCAGGTGGGCTCTTCAGCCATGCCGCACAAGATGAACGCGCGCTCGTGTGAGCGCGTGGGCGGGTTCCAGGTAATCCTGCGCGGCTACCTGACCATGGTGGCAGACCTGGCCGGCCAACAGTGGAACGAGGGCGACGTGTTTTGCTCCGTGGTGCGCCGCGTGGCGTTGCCGGACGCGTTCTTTGCGCTGGACGGGCAGTTCGAGACCTTCTTGACCGTGCTGGATGAATTCGGGGCATTCCCGGCCATGATTAACCGCGAACTGGAGCGCTACCTGCCGTTCCTGGCTACCACGCGCATTTTGATGGCGGCCGTGCGCGCCGGCGTGGGTCGGGAGACTGCACATGAGGTGATCAAGGAAAATGCGGTGGCAGTGGCGTTGAATATGCGCGAAAACGCCGGGGAGCAGGACTTGATTGCGCGCCTGGCTGCCGATGAGCGCCTGCCGATGACCCAAGAGGACCTGGAGCGGGTTTTGGACGATAAACACGCGTTCATTGGCGCGGCGGAGTCCCAGGTGTCGCAGGTGTTGGGCCGGATTAAGCGCCTGACGGACCAGCACCCTGACGCAGCTAACTACACGCCGGGGGAGATTCTGTAGGGCGTAGGGCCCGGGCACTGGGCTAGGGGTGGGGCCTGGGTTTGGGGCTAGGATGGGCCCTGGCCGCCGGGCTGGAAGGTCTGGGCACGCAGCTGCGGGAGGCAGGTGGGCAGTCAGTTAAGCTAGAAGGCATGCGCCCTGAACTATCTAGCTACACCCACCTTGCCTCTGGCAAGGTGCGCGACATTTATGACGTTGATGAGTCCACGCTGCTGATGGTGGTCTCTGACCGAATCTCTGCCTATGACTACTCCCTAGACCCGGCTATTCCGGATAAGGGGCGGGTGCTCACGGCAACGTCGCAGTTCTTCTTTGATGCCATTGATTTCCCCAACCACCTGGCGGGGCCTTTGGATGATGAGCGGATCCCGGAGGCGGTGCTGGGCCGCGCGATGGTGGTAAAGAAGCTGGACATGCTGCCCTTTGAGTGCGTGGCGCGCGGATACCTGACGGGATCAGGGCTCAAGGAATACCAGGCTGATGGCACTGTGTGTGGCATTGAGCTGCCGGAGGGGTTGGTGGAGGCTTCCCGGTTGCCGGAGCCGATCTTTACCCCGGCTACCAAGGCGGAGCAGGGGGAGCACGATGAGAATGTGTCCTTCGATGCCGTAGTAGAGCGGCTGGGGCGCGAGCGTGCGGAAGAGCTGCGTGAGGCTACGCTGCGAATCTACTCTGAGGCCGCCGCGCTGGCAGAGGCCAAGGGAATCATCCTGGCAGATACCAAGTTTGAGTTTGGTCTAGACGACGATGGGCAGCTGGTGTTGGCTGATGAGGTGCTCACGCCGGACTCCTCACGCTACTGGCCAGCAGAAGGCTACCAGGAAGACCAGGTGCAGCCCTCTTTTGATAAGCAGTACGTGCGGGATTGGCTGGCGAAGGAGTCCGGCTGGGATGGCCAGTCCACCCCGCCGCAACTACCGGAAGAAGTTGTGGAAGCGACCCGGGCACGCTACGTGGAAGCCTATGAACGGCTTTCCGGAAAGTCCTTCGCAGATTTTCTGGGCTAGCGGCAGTACTTGAGCCACTTTCGCGTGTCACCGTGTGCCTGTGCCCCCACCGGGTGCTCGGAGTGTGTTCCGAGTGCCTAGGTGATGGTGGGTATTGGGCGGGGATTGCGCGCTGCGTGGGGACTGAAGAGTCCATTAGCCGCTTTGCATGAACCAATCTGTTAATTCTTTTTCTGCTCGCTCGCGTCCTCCTGGGTAGTTTTCGTTGACTTCTTCGGCAACGTATTTGAATACATCTTTGGCTAGAGCTTCAGCATGATCTTGACTGAGCGTCCCTTTCAGCTCATTTAATGGAGCAGAGAGGGTGATATCCGGGGTGGGGCGCATGGAATACCCGCACATATTAGGACCGAATACTCGAATGTCTGTACCCATAATGTGGGACTCGAGAACGACATTGCCGAAGAATAATGACGATAACTTTTTCTCTTCCATGGCCGGTAGCATGCAGAATTGGTTCATCTTCTCTGCAGTGTTCATTAACCGCCCTTGCATGAACCAGTCTATTAACTCTTTTTCTGCTCGCTCGCGTCCTCCTGGGTAGTTTTCGTTGAGTTCTTCGGCAACGAATACAAATACCCTTTTGGCTATAGCTTCCGCATGGTCTTGACTGAGCTTCCCTTGTAGTTCGTTCAATGGAGCAGAAAGGGTGATATCCGGGGTGGGGTGCATGGAATACCCGCGCATATCAGGGCCGTATACCCGGACGTCCGCGCCCACACTGTGCGACTCAAGAACGACATTGCCGAAAAACAATGACGATAACTTTTTCTCTTCCATGGCCGGTAGCTTAGCGGCCGGGTGCCGGGGTCGGGGGTGACGGCGCGTACACTGGGGCGCCATGAGTGAAAAGCATGCTGCACCTGTAGAGTCTGTGGTCCCAGGGGCCCCAGTGGCCCCGAAGCGACCCGTGGTTCGCTCCTTCCATGGACGGGACTTTGTGGATGACTACGAATGGTTGCGCGATAAGGAATCTGCGGAGACCCTGGAGTATCTGCGCATAGAAAATGAGTACACGCAGGCGCAGACGGCGCACCTGGAGACGCTGACGGAAAACATCTTCCAAGAGGTCAAGTCCCGGATCAAGGAAACGGATATGTCCGTGCCGGTGCGGCGGGGGAATTACTGGTACTTCGGGCGCACCGAGGAAGGAAAGAACTATGGCATGTCCTGCCGGGTACCCGTAACCGCGGGTGCAGACCCGTGGGTAGCGCCAGTGGTGCCGGAAGAAGGCACCCTGGATGGGGAGCAGGTGGTGCTCGACGCTAATGAGTTGGCGGAAGGCACGGAGTTTTTTGCCATGGGGGCGCAGGCAGTCTCAGACTCCGGAAAGCTGTTGGCGTATTCGGTGGACAACGCCGGGGATGAGCGCTTTGAGCTGTTTATCAAGGACATTGATACCGGTCAGCTGCTAGACGACCACCTGGAGGGGATTTTCTACGGCGCCCTCTGGGTAGGCGATGACTACATCTTCTACGTCACCGTTGATGATGCCTGGCGGCCAGATACCGTCTGGCGCCACCGCGTGGGCACCCCGCAATCGGAGGACGTGAAGGTATTCCATGAGGCTGATGAGCACTTCTCGCTGGGCGTGGGGGCCTCCCGCAGCGAAAAGTATCTGTTTATCTCCATGGCCTCGAAGGTGACTAGCGAGTTCTGGGTGCTCGAACAAGACAACCCCGAAGGCGAGTTCCGCCGGTTGTGGCAGCGCGAATCCGGGGTGGAATACGACGTGGACCACGCCGTGGTAAACGGTGAAGACCTGTGGATAGTTACCCACAACGCCACCGGGGTCAACTTTGAAATCGCCTACAGCCCAGCTGTGGCCGGCGATGACCTTCCCGGCCTGCGGGAGCTGCCAGTGCTCATGGCACATGCAGAGAGCACCCGCATTGAAGGCGTGGATACCTACCGTGATCAGATCGTGGTGGGGTATAGGCACGGGGGCATCGGCAAGGTAGCCATCATGCACCTTGACGGCGGGCACTGGGGTGAGTTCAAGGAACTCAACTTCGCAGAGGAGCTCTACACCGTCAGCGTGGGCGGCAACCCGGAGTGGGACGCGCCGGTGCTGCGGGTGAGCTACACCTCCTTTATCCAACCGGGGCAACTTTTTGATTATCGGGTGGCCACCGGGGAGTACACGCTGCTCAAAGAGCAGGAAGTACCCGGCGGGTACAACCCGGATGATTATGTGGCTTACCGGATATGGACGCAGGCGCGCGACGGGGCGCAGATCCCGGTGTCCGTGGTGCACCGGGCGGACCTGGACCGCACGCAGGTCAACCCCACGCTGCTCTACGGCTATGGGTCCTATGAGACCAGCCTGGACCCGTACTTCTCCGTATTCCGCCTGTCCCTGATGGATAGGGGGATGATCTATGCCATGGCGCACGTGCGCGGCGGCGGTGAAATGGGGCGCAACTGGTATGACCAGGGCAAGTTGCTGCAGAAGAAGAACACGTTTACGGACTTTATTGATGTCGCTGATGACCTGATTGCCCGCCAGGTAACCACCCCAGCGCAGCTGGTGGCCGAAGGCGGTTCTGCCGGGGGGCTGCTGATGGGCGCGGTGGCCAATATGGCGCCGGACCGCTTTGTGGGCATTCAGGCTTCGGTGCCGTTTGTGGACCCGCTGACCTCCATCTTGATGCCGGAGCTGCCGCTGACGGTTATCGAATGGGACGAATGGGGCGACCCGTACCATGATCCGGAAGTTTATGACTACATGAAGTCCTATGCGCCGTATGAGAACATTGAGGCCAAGGACTACCCGGACATTTTGGCCATTACCTCGCTCAATGACACGCGCGTGCTCTACGTGGAGCCAGCCAAGTGGGTGGCCAAGCTGCGCGATGTAGCTACCGGCGGGAAGTTTTTGCTCAAGACCGAAATGGTGGCCGGGCACGGCGGTGTCTCCGGGCGCTACGATAAGTGGCGGCAAAGCGCGTTTGAGTACGCCTGGAGCATTAACAAAGCCACCGGGTTGGAGGAGTAGGCCCCGGCTGGGCAAGTTAGGAGATAGCCCTGTTAGCGGGCTAAACTGGGCGGGCATCTAACACTCACGTACAGTAAGGCAAAAATTCATGGCTCGTGTAGTTGTCAATGTCATGCCCAAGGCGGAAATTTTGGATCCGCAGGGCCAGGCTGTCGTTCGCGCCCTGGGGCGCATTGGGGTCCAAGGGGTGGCAGACGTCCGCCAGGGCAAGCGCTTTGAAATCGAGGTAGATGACTCGGTTTCGGCCGCGGACCTGGACAAAGTTGCCGCCACGCTGCTGGCTAATACCGTCATCGAGGACTACGAGGTAGTCAGCGCGGAGGTTAAGTAAATGGCTGCGAAAATCGGAGTCATTACCTTCCCCGGCACGCTGGATGATGTTGACGCCGCCCGCGCAGCCCGCCTAGCCGGTGCAGAGGTAGTAAGCCTCTGGCACGCGGATGCAGACCTGCACGGAGTAGACGCCGTGGTGGTGCCCGGCGGCTTTTCTTATGGCGACTACCTGCGCACCGGCGCTATCTCAGCGCTGGCGCCGGTTATGCGCTCGGTCATCGATGCCGCCCGGGGTGGTATGCCGGTACTGGGCATTTGCAACGGCTTCCAAATTTTGACCGAGGCCGGCCTGCTGCCTGGTGCTTTGACCCGCAACCAGGGCCTGCACTTCCACTGCGTAGACACCTACCTGGAGGTAACCAACGCCCAAACCGCGTGGACCACGCAGTTTAACCAGGGCGATAAAATCTTCGTCCCCGCCAAGCATGGCGAGGGCCGCTTCCAGGTCGACGCCCAGACCCTGGAGCGCCTCGAAGGCGAAGGCCAGGTGGTCTTCCGCTACACAGATAACTTCAATGGCTCCCTCAACGGCATTGCCGGGGTGACTAATGAGTCCGGCCGGGTCGTAGGCCTGATGCCGCACCCGGAGCACGCCGTGGAAGAGCTTACCGGCCCGTCCACGGATGGCCTGGGCCTGTTCGTGTCCGCAATCAATGCCGTGACGGCATCTGTCTAAGGAGTAGGACCTGTGACTAATAACGCTGCTGACAAGGCTGCTGGCCAGGCCGCTGCCAGCGCCGACAAGGCTGCTGGCGCTGCGGGGGCCGTTCACAATGACACCGTGGCTAACGCCCAGGCCACCCCGGACCTGGTCCAGCCCTACCGCGAGCTGGGGCTTAAGGATGATGAGTACGCGCGCATCAAGGAGATCCTGGGCCGGCGCCCCTCGGACGCGGAGCTGACCATGTACTCGGTGATGTGGTCGGAGCACTGCTCCTATAAGTCCTCCAAGACGCACCTGCGCTACTTTGGGGAAACCATGACCCCGGAGATGGGGGAGAAGATCCTCGCCGGCATTGGGGAGAACGCCGGTGTGGTTGACATCGGCGGCGGCAACGCGGTGACGTTCCGCGTGGAGTCCCACAACCATCCCTCCTACGTGGAGCCGCACCAGGGTGCTGCCACGGGTGTGGGCGGCATTGTGCGTGACATTATGGCCATGGGCGCGCGCCCGATTGCCGTGATGGACCAATTGCGCTTTGGGCCTGCCGATGCCCCCGATACCAAACGCGTCCTGCCCGGCGTGGTGGGCGGCATTTCCCACTACGGCAACTGCCTGGGCCTGCCCAACATCGGCGGCGAGACCGTCTTCGACGCCTCCTACGCCGGCAACCCGCTGGTCAACGCCCTGTGCGTGGGCACCCTAAAGGTTGAAGACCTCAAGTTGGCTTTTGCCTCCGGCACGGGCAATAAGGTGATGTTGTTCGGCTCGCGCACGGGCCTGGACGGCATCGGCGGTGTTTCGGTGCTGGCATCGGACAGCTTTGAAGACGGCGCGGAGCGCAAGCTGCCCGCCGTGCAGGTTGGCGATCCCTTCGCAGAAAAAGTCCTTATTGAATGCTGCCTGGACCTATACAAGGCGGGCGTGGTCGTGGGCATCCAGGACCTGGGCGGAGCTGGCCTGGCGTGTGCGACCTCGGAGCTGGCGGCATCGGGAGACGGAGGCATGGAGGTCAACCTGGACGCCGTGCCGCTGCGCGCAGAAAACATGACCGCGGCAGAAATCCTGGCCTCTGAGTCCCAGGAGCGCATGTGCGCCGTGGTCACACCGGACAACGTGGAGAAATTCAAGGAAATCTGCGCCCACTGGGACGTAACCTGCGCCGAAATTGGGCAGGTCACTGACGGCAAGCACCTGGTCATCCGCCACCAGGGCGAGGTCGTGGTCGACGCCCCGGCGGGAACCATCGCCGATGAGGCCCCCGAGTACCAGCGCCCCTACGCGCGCCCTGCCTGGCAAGATGAGCTCCAGCAGTTCCGCGGCGTTGAGCAGGCCCCACTTGGCAGTGCCCTGCGCCAGCTGGTGGCCTCCCCCGCGCTGTGCTCCCGCGACTTCATCACCAACCAATACGACCGCTACGTGCGCGGCAACACCGTACAGGCCCAGCATGCCGACGCCGGTGTGCTGCGTATCGATGAAGAATCCGGCCGCGGCGTGGCCGTGTCTGCCGATGCCTCCGGGCGCTACACCAAACTCGACCCCAACACCGGCGCCCGCCTGGCCCTGGCGGAGTCCTACCGCAACGTCGCCGTAACCGGCGCCCGCCCCGTGGCCGTGACCAACTGCCTTAACTATGGCTCCCCGGAAAACCCGGATGTCATGTGGCAGTTCCGCGAGTCCGTGCACGGGCTTGCCGATGGCGCCGTGGAGCTCGGCATTCCCGTCTCCGGCGGCAACGTCTCCTTCTACAACCAGACTGGCGATGAGCCGATTTTGCCCACCCCGGTGGTTGGCGTGCTGGGTGTCATTGACAACGTGGAGGACACCATTAAGAACTCCCTGCCGCAGGTGGGTGAGCCGCAGGTGCTCATCGCCCTGGGTGAGACCTTTGATGAGTTCGGTGGTTCCATCTGGCAGCAGGTCTCCGGCGCTGGCCTCAACGGCATGCCGCCGCGCGTGGACCTGGCCAACGAGGCCCGCCTGGCGGACTTCTTCGTGGGCAATGAGCTGCTCACCGCCGCCCATGACGTCTCCGAGGGCGGCCTGGCCGTGACCGTGTTTGAGATGATTAAGCGCACCGGCGTGGGCGTGGAGCTGGACCTGAGCCAGGTCCACGAGGACGCCTTTGTGGCTGCCTTTGCAGAGTCCGCCTCCCGCGCCGTGGTGGCCACCTCCGCCGACCGTGCCGATGCCGTCTTGGCTCGCGCCGCCGAACACGGCGTGCCCGCTGCCATTATTGGCAAGACCACCGATGACGGCCAGTTCACCTTCGCCGGACACGACCAGGTTGCTGTTGCCGAGCTGGTCGAGGCCTGGTCCGCGACGCTGCCCGATCTCTTCGGCCATGCCGTGGGCGCGAACTCGGTAGTCGACTAGCCCGCACCGCCGGGTCCCACACCACCGGGCCCGGCGCGGGGCAGCCTGGTGCGGGCAACCCGGCGCGACTGGCAGCCTGGTGCGGCGGGGGCATCGGCAAGCTGCAGCCTCTGGGCCTGGGGTGGGGCTCAGCCGCAGCTTGGCACCTTAGGCGCCGAGCGCCGGACCCAGGGTGGTGTGCCAGGCCTTATAGAGGTGCTCTTCGAAGAAGTCCCAATTGTGGATGCCGTAGCCCTCCCGGTCGTAGTGCACCTCCACGCCTTTGGCGCGGGCATCATTGACCCAGGGGTCCGTCATCAGCCGGGCGCCCCACTCGCCGATGGCCTCCTTGACCGTCTCGAAGCTAAAGCCCGCAAAGTTGCGGACCAGGCCGTTGCCGGTCGAGGTGTAGACCTTTATCCCGCGGAGGCGCTCGGTCTGGGCGTAGGGGTCATTGCGCAGCCAGGCGGGATCATCCCACCAACCCCACAGGTTCTGGACCTGGCCGCCGCCATCAGCGACCACCAGGGTTTGCACCAGGCGGCCTAGCAGCGAGGTGGTCGACGGGTAGGTGCTCAGCGCGGCGACCGCTTGGTACTGCTCCGGCGCGGCAATGGCTGCATTGAGCGCGCCCACGCCCGACATGGACAACCCGGCAATAGCCGCGCGCCCATTGCCCTTGAAGTCGCGTTCCATCACGATGGGCAATTCTTTAGTGAAGTAGGTCTTCCAATACGTGTTCGGCCCATCCGGCCCGGTGGACTTCCAGTCCGTGAAGAAGGTGCGGCGCCCGCCGATAGGGGAGATGACCTGCACGTGCTTATCCGCAAAGAACTCCTCGTACTTGGTGTTCACCGGCCAGGTGGACCCGGTCTGGCCGCCATCGGAGCCCTGCATTAGGTACAGGGTGGGCCGCGGGGTGTCCTCGCGGGGCAAGAGCAAGTTATTAGTGATGGTCTCCTGCAACGCCGGGGAGTAGATGTCTACCTCATAGAGGTTGTCGTGCTTGTGGCGCAGCGCCACCACGTGGGCCTGGGTGGGGTCGGTGTGCGGCTGGGAGTGGTTCGGCACGGCAGGTAGCACCTGTGAGGAGCCTTGTGGAAGGGGCGCAGGTTGCAAAAAGGGGTTTGAGGACTGCGCGTGGGCCACCGGTGTAGCCAGCAGAGAAGAAGCCATGAGACACGCTATGAGAGAGGAGCGAATTCTTTTCATCCGGTTGATTCTAGGGCCTGCCAGCTGGCGCCCCTAATTCCCGTGCTAAACTTACGCGCACGTAGGTAAGGGTGTTTCCCAAGCTCCCCGGCCCTTCTGGCTTCACGGCCACTTACTGTAGAAAGCAGGCACCCATGTCCCACCCGGGCCGTATGGCGGGGGATTCCCAATCGCAGGCCGCCGCGGCGCGCACCACGCAGGATGCTGCGCAGGCCGCCGCGCAAGCTACCGCACAGGCCGCCGCGCACTTGCACCGCCCGCAGCAGCCCCAGCTGCACTCGCAACAGCAGCCCCAGCTGCAACCCCAGTCCCAACTCCGCTCCCCGCAGCATGGCCCCCGGCCTGGCCTGGCACCGGCGGCGCGCGGAGAGCGCCCGCGCTTGCGTGGCTGGATTCACGCGGTAGCGGCGGCGGTATTCTTCTTTGCGGCGCTGGTGCTGGGAATCTTCGCGTGGGTGACGTTGCCGGCCGGCCAGGCGTTGGCGGTCAATGTGTACGCGGTGTGTAGTGTGGCGCTATTTGCGGTCTCGGGGGCGTATCACCTGGTGCCGTGGCGCTTGGCGCGCACGGTGGCGTGGTGGCGCCGGGCTGATCATTCGACAATCGCGGTGTTCATTGCCGCGACCTACACCCCGTTGTTGGTGCTAACGGATTCCGGCACGATGGGCCGGTGGATCCTGGCCATCGCGTGGGTGGGCGCGGTGGCGGCGGTGGCGCTCAATCTGCTGTGGCCCACGCACCCGCGGTGGTTGGGGGTGGCGGTCTACTTGGTGTTGGGCTGGCTGGTGGTGCCGCTTATTCCGCACTTGTGGCGCAGTGCGGGCCCGGCGGTGGTGTGGCTATTGGCAGCCGGTGGGCTCATCTACACCGCCGGTGCGGTGGTCTATGGCGCGCGCTGGCCCGGCCGCCAGGCTCGGCTGTTTGGTTACCACGAGTACTTCCACTCTGCCACGGTGGCGGCCGCGATTAGCCACGCTGTGGCCGTGTGGCTGGTGGCTGCCTAGCTGGCCAGTGCCTTGTCTACCAGTGCCTAGTCTGCCGATGCCCCGTGTGCCCCGGCCCTGCCGCACCCGGCCCTGCCGCATCCGCCCTGCCGCTTCGCCACCGGTGCTGGCGGCATCGGCCCGCCAGCGCCGTCCTGCCAACGCCGCTTTAGGCCGGGTCTACCCCTGCGCCGGTGAGCATGGGCACGTTGGAGACTTCCTTGGGTAGCCCAAAGGCGTCGACGAGCACCAGCGACCAGGGGGCCAGGGAGTCCACCAGGTCGTTGATGGCGGCGCGGGCGGCTTTCATGCGGCCATCGGAGATGAGGTTGTGCTCTTGGTACCAGCCGGCGTGGGTGACGATGGTATTGAGCACAAAGAGGTGACGCAGTTGTTCAAACACGCGCCGCTCCATGGAGTCGGGGGCCAGTTCTTGTTCGGCTTCGACCATAGCTTGGACCAGCAGGGCGTCCACGCGGGCCCAGCCCACGGCAATGAGGTGGTCTTGGCATTGGTCAACAATGGCGGCGGCTTGAATCCGGTCGGCTTTACGCGCGGGCTGGATGCGCCGCACCAGCGAGCGCAGCACGGATTGGGCGCGGTCATCGATAACGCGGGCTTGGAAGTTGGCGTCAAACAGCGAGGTGGATTCGGAGTCGCCGACCAGGTCGCGCAGGTTTTGCAGGCGGGTGGTAAATCCGGTGCGTCGGCGCACCACGTCGGAGGCGGTGTTGGCTGCGTACTTGACGATGTCCCATGGCGACATGTCGGCCATATCCCGCCCGTATGCAGTGAGTAGGTTCTTGCCCACCATTTGAATCAGCACGGTGTTATCGCCTTCGAAGGTGGCAAAGACATCGGCGTCGGCGCGGTAGATGCTCAGCCGGTTTTCTGCCATGTATCCGGCACCGCCGCAGGCCTCGCGGCATTCTTGGATGGTGCGGTTGGCGTGGGTGGTGGCGGCGGTCTTAATCGCGGCAGCTAGGGACTCCATCTCGCGGGAGGCGTATTTTTGCTCTTCGGTGGGCTCGGTAACTGACCACTGGCCGCTGGCTTGCTGGGCCAGTTGCTCTTGGTAGCGGTCGTTGATTTGGTTGTAGAGCAGTTGGAGGGCGTAAGTGCGCGCCAGGGGGATCAGTAACCGACGCCGGTGTGCGCGGTGTTCGATCAGCCGCTTTTCATTCCCGGTGGCTCCTTCGAATTGGCGGCGGCGGTTGGCGTAGCGCACCGCGATGTCCAGGGAGGCCTGGGTAGCTCCTCCGGCGGCACCGGCAACGGAAATCCGGCCGCGGATGAGGGTGCCCAGCATGGTAAAGAAGCGGGAGTTCTTGTTGGCAATGGGGGAGTGGTACTTGCCTTCGGGGCTCACGTCTGCGAAGCGGTTGAGCAGGTTCTCGCGGGGGATGCGCACTTTGTCAAAGGCGAGGGTGCCGTTGTCTACGCCTACCAGGCCGCCTTTGGGGCCGTGGTCGCCGATGGTCACGCCGGGCAGTGGGTTGCCCTCTTCATCGCGAATGGGCACGATGAAGCAGTGCACGCCATTGCTGCGCCCGTCGGAATCGGGGGTAATCAGTTGGGCAAACACGGCGGCTGCCCGCCCGTGCACGGCGGCGTTGCCAATGTAATTCTTGACCGCAGATGGCCGCGGGGTGTCGATGATGAATTCTTGCGTTGCCGGGTCATAGGTGGCCACCGTTTCGAGGTTCTGCACATCGGATCCGTGTCCGCGCTCGGTCATGGCAAAACATCCGGGCATCTCCAGGGAGGCGGCTTTCTTGGCCCATTCACTGTGCCGGTCGGTGCCCAGTTGGTCGAGCGCCCCGCCCCATAGTCCCCACTGCACGCCAGATTTAACGGCCAGTGATCCATCAATCCACGCTAGGCCCTCGAGGGTGGACATGGCTTCCCTGGCGCGAGACTGTCCGCCATTTTCTGGCCTAAACCCGAGCTGGAATCCGCCGAAGTCGCGGACTTTTTGGGCGTTGTTAAACGTCACTTCGCGCTGGGTGGCCAGGTCTAGTTCGGGGCGCGGGTATAGCGAGGCGTCCTCGCCAAATTCGCGCAGTTTGGCGCGAAACTCCGCATTGGTACCGTCGAGCAGGGCCCGAAGTGCGGCGGTGACTTCTGGTGTCACCTCGGGGTCGGGGGTGCTGGGCAGACGCTCGGGGCTGCGCGGTTCGGCTTTGGCGGTGGCTGCTGCGGGGGCATCGGCACCGGGGGCAAATTCTTGCATGGCTGGGTTAGTGGCTGGGTGAGGGTTGGCAGAGGCCTTGGAGCTGCGCATGGGTCGGTCCTTTCTGTTTCGGGCGTGTGGGTTGACGTTGCGTGTGGGTTAGCGTTCGATGATGGCGGCGATGCCCTGCCCGCCGGCAGCGCAAATGGAAATCAGGGTGCGCCCGCCGCCGCGGTTGGCCAGGTGCTGGGCGGCAGTAGCCAGAATGCGGGTACCGGTGGCGGCGAAGGGGTGCCCCGCGGCCAGGGAAGAGCCGTTGGGGTTGAGCTTGGCTTTGTCGATGCCCCCTAGTCCCGCGTCCTCCCATGCCTGCAGCGTGGCCAGGACTTGGGAGGCAAAGGCCTCGTGGATTTCATAGGCGTCGAAGTCTTGCAGGCTGAGCCCATTGCGCTCTAGCAGGCGTGGCACGGCGTAGGTGGGGGCCATGAGCAGACCATCGCTGCCGTGGACAAAATCGACGGCGGCGGTTTCGCTGTCTACTAGCCAGGCCAGGGGTTCGAGGTGGTGGCGGGCGGCAAAGGCCTCGTTGCCCAGCAGGGCCACGGAGGCGCCATCGGTAAGCGGGGTGGAATTACCGGCGGTCATGGTGGCTTGGGCCAGGTGTTGTTCGGCATCACGGGTGCCAAAGACGGGCTTTAGCGCCGCGAGTTTTTCCACGGAGGTATCTGGGCGCAGGTTGGTATCGCGAGTCACGCCCAGGAATGGGGTGACCAGGGTGTCGAAGAAGCCGGAGTCCCAGGCCCGGGCCAGGTTGTGGTGGGAAGCAGCCGCGAGTTCGTCTTGCGCTTGGCGGGTTATGCCATATTCGCGCGCGGTAATCGCGGCGTGCTCGCCCATGGATAATCCGGTGCGGGGCTCGGCGTTGCGCGGCTGCTCCGGGGCTAGTTGGGCTGGGCGCAGGGAGCCGATGAGCTGGGCGCGCTGGCCCAGGGTCTTAGCCCGGGTGGCGGCCAGCAGCGTGCGGCGCAGGCGGTCGTTGACTGCCAGCGGGACGTCCGAGGCGGTGTCGGTGCCGCCGGCGAGTCCCGAGTCGATGCGCCCTGCCGCAATCGCATCCGCTACCACTATCGCCGCGGCCAGGGAGGTGCCGCAGGCCTGTTGGATGTCTAGCGCCGGGGTGGTGGGGTCCAGTGCAGAGCCGAGCACGCTTTCGCGGGTGAGGTTGAAGTCGCGGGCGTGCTTGAGCACCGCGCCACCAGCTACCAGGCCCAGCCGCTGGTCTTGGAGTCCGTAGCGGGCCACAAGCCCGTCGATGGCCGCAGTGAGCATATCCAGGTTGGATGCCTGCGCGTACTCGCGGCCCGAGCGGGCAAAGGGGATGCGGTTGCCACCCAGGATGGCCACGCGTTGGCGTGCCTTCCCGGTGCCTTTCCCGGCCTTAGCTTGTGCTCCTGCGGCTTCGCGCCTTGCAGTCTCGCGTCCGGTGGCGGCCTGTTTGCCTCCGCCGTTGCGCGAGGGGGACTTCTTGCCTGCGGTGGATCGCGGGGTGGATTCAGTAGTCACGGTCAAAACTCCTTTGGGTGTAGAGCGTTTGGCAGCGCTGTGGCCTCACTTGGTGCGGTGTTGACCCCGTGCCGCTTAGCTGCTCGAAAGGTTACAGCTAACAACTATTCGTATGTTGATTCTCACATCGTAGCGTGTAGTGTATGCATTGTCACCTAACCAGTCGTTGCGACAGAATCTATACACATCCGTGCACGTCGTGTAGCTGCTGGCAACCCCGCTGACAGCCCCGGCTCGCTGCTGGTAGCACCCGCCCGCTGACAGCCCCGGCTCGCTGCCAGAAGCGAACCCCAGCTAGCCACAGCACACCGACGCGTCGGGAAAGGAGTCCTCATGCCTCGGTCTACCAGCAAGCCTGCTTCCCCCAAGTCCGCCTCAGCCAAGCCCACCTCCCCCAAGCCCACCGTCTTGGACAAGCTCATCAACTCCCCACTCGCCGCCAAGGCCGGGGTGCCCCAGGGCTACCCGCTGCGCCGCTACAGTCCGGGCCAGCCCCCGCTGGAGCATCCGGTGGTTTTGGGCGGGCATGGCCGCCTGGTCGCTGACCTGACCCAGCTGTTGGAGTCTGACTACCAGCTCATGAACGCTTCCGCCGATACCCCCCGCGGCGCCATCGTCTTCGACGCCACCGCGCTGGAGACCCCGCAGGACCTGCGAGAGCTCTACGATTTCTTCCACCCCCAGCTCAAAAAGCTCGCCCCCTGCGCGCGCCTGCTGGTCATCGGCCCCCGGCCCACCACGGCGGCGCAGCCCCTGGCACACATAACTGCCCGCGCGCTGGAGGGATTTACCCGCTCCTTGGCTAAGGAGATGCGCAAGGGCGCTACCGTCAACCTTATCCATGTCGATCCGCAGACCACCGCCACGCACCTGGAGTCCACGCTGCGTTTCTTCCTCTCCGGCCGTTCTGCCTTCGTCGACGGCCAGGTGGTCCACGTAGGCTCCACCGACCTTGCCGATGCCCCCTCTCCCGCACAGCCTGCCGATTCTGCCGATGCCGCCCCTCCCGCCCCCCTGACCGGCCGGCTGGCAGTGGTCACGGGGGCTGCCCGCGGCATCGGCGCGACTATCGCAGAGGTCCTCGCCCGCGATGGCGCCCAGGTGATTTGCATTGACGTGCCCGGCGCGGGCGAGCACTTGGCCGCCACAGCTAATCGGGTCAAAGGCACCGCGCTGCCCTTGGATGTCACGGCCCCCGATGCTGCCGCCACCATCGCGAGCCACGCCCAAGACCGCTACGGCCGGGCAGTCGATGTCTTGGTGCACAACGCCGGGATTACCCGCGACAAGTTGCTGGTCAATATGGATGCTACGCAGTGGGACCAGGTACTGGCTGTCAACCTTTTCGCCCCGGTGCGCATTACTCAGCAGCTGTTGGAGGCCGACGGCCTGGCACCCGGCGCGGCGGTGGTGGGGGTGTCGTCCATGGCGGGGATTTCCGGCAACCGCGGGCAGACCAATTATGCGACGACCAAGGCGGGCATCATCGGGCTTGTCGATGCCCTCTACGAACCCCTCGCCGCCCACAACTCCACCATCAACGCGGTGGCCCCGGGCTTTATCGAAACCGCGATGACCGCCGCCATGCCCACCGGCCCGCGCGAGGTGGGCCGGCGCATCAATTCACTCCAGCAAGCCGGACAGCCGGTGGATGTGGCCGAGACCGTGGCCTACTTCGCTGCCGCAGCCTCCCGCGCGGTCAGCGGCAACACGGTGCGCGTGTGCGGCCAAAACATGATGGGAGCCTAGCGCCATGCAAAAGGAACCTAGCGCCATGCAAACAGACCAGAGCACCACGAACACCACCACCATGACCGACACCCCCACCCCGCCCGAGCTCCACCGCCTCGATGCCATTCCGGATCTAGGTGCCCTGTATCGCCGCCAGGTGCTCTCCACGGCGCGCCGGGCCACCAGCGCCGCCTGGGCCACCAGCGCCGCCTGGGCCACCCGCACCACCCGGTCCAGCAGCGCCACCCGCACCACCCGGCGCACCCGGCCTGCTCCCGCCGTCACCGATCCCCGCGTGGGCTACGCCGTACCCGGCGTGCGCGTGGACCCGCACCACCTCGCGGCCTACTGCCAGGCCACCGGCTTTAGGCTGCACTCGCAGCTGCCGCAGCTTTACCCCTATGTGCTGAGCTTCCCGCTGGCTATCGCGGTAATGGACCACCCGGACTTCCCCTTCCGCCCGGTCGGTGCGGTGCACGTATCCAACACCTGTACCCAGTCCCGCCCGCTGCATCTTGAGGATCCCCTGGACATCGAGGTTTACGCCCGCAACCTGCGCCCGCACCGCAAGGGCCTACTCATCGACATGGTCACCACCATCTCCGCCGATGGCACCCCAGCTTGGCACCAAGTCTCGACCTTCTTGTCCGTTGGCGCGGCGTTTAACGCCACCACCCCCGCCCAGGTGCGCAACCGTCCCCTTGATTCCGGCCGCGCCCTGCCTGCCGCGGAGTGGGACTATCACCACACTGCCTCCGCGCAGCTGCGCTTCGACCGTGCCAATACTGCCGCCTACGCCGCCGCTAGCGGGGACAAGAACCCCATCCACGTCTCCGCGGTGGGCGCGAAGCTGTTTGGTTTCCGCGCCCCGATTGCCCACGGCATGTATACGCTGGCGCGAATGGTGGCTTTCGGCGAGCACCGCCTGCCGCCCGCTGTCACCATCACCGCTGATTTCCATGCTCCTGTGTTGCTTCCTACCACCACGGCGCTCTACACCACGCTTGCCGATACCCCCGCCACCTCACCCGCTCCCACCTCGGCCACTCCTGCCGCGGACGTCGGCCTTGTCTTGCGCGATGCCCGCAACCCCCGGAAGGTGCATGTGGTGGCGCGGACCGGGGCATCGGCAAGCTAGGCGGCAAGATAGGATACAAGCTGGACAGCAACCTGGGCAGACAGCTAGTCGATGTGCTGCACCCGCGGAGCCACCACCAGCGGCTGCGGGGAGTACTTGCCGCGCAGCCCGCGCAGAATGTGGGCGTGCTCAGCCAAACGAATATCCTCCGGCGTGCGGGGAGTGAACTGGCGGGCGTCCAAAGGCTGCCAGTCCGCATCCATCGCCATATAACTCACCGTGGCATGAATCGCCGTCTGCAGCGCCGCGCGGCCCTGGTGGGGACTGCCGGAGCGCACATGGATAGACAGCTGCATGGTGCGGGTGTCGGTGCGCATCAACCGCGCATCTACCTCAATCAAATCGCCGATAGAAATTGGGCGGTAAAAGCGGATACCTCCGGCATACGTGGCAATAGTGTGCGCCCCGGACCACTCCATGGTGCACGCCGTGCCGGCCTCATCAATCCATTCCATCGCAGTACCGCCGTGGACCTTGCCGCCCCAGTTGACGTCGGTGGGCTTGGCCAGGAAACGGTTGACCATCCGCGGGGCATCCGACGGGCCGTCATAGGTCTGCTTTTCCATCTCCTCCTCGATGGCTTTACGCAGCTCAATGCGCGACTCAGCGGCCTTCCACACGCGGACCTCCTCATCGCTGGCAGGCTCAAACGCTGGCACCGGGGTGGGCCTGCCCGTGGCCGGGTCCTTCGCCACGAAAATAACCAAACAATCGCAGGCGCGGGTAAAAATCCCATCGCGCGGGTCCGCGGAGAGCACCTCGTTGACAATGTGCATCGAGGACCGGCCCGTCATCGCAATCCGGGAACGCACCTCCACAATGTGGCCCGAAGGAATCGGGCGCGTGAAGTGAATGTGGCCCACATACGCCGTCACGCAGTAGGCGCCGGACCATTGCGCGGCGCAGGCATAGGCGGCCTTGTCAATCCACTCCAGCACGCGGCCGCCGCCAATGCCGCGGGCATCGGCGATAATGACGTCCGTGGGCGCCGCCATAAACCGCAGCGTAATCGACGGGGACTTCACAGAATCAGGCATGCGGACAATACTAAGCCACCGCGCTAGCCTGGGGGGCTATGAGTACTGCCCAGGATCCCGCACTCACACGCGCCGCCGTGCAGGCTGTGGCGCCGTGGATAGCTTCTGCCTCCCTGCCTGCCCCTTCCCGGCCCCAGCTTGCCGATGCCGTCCGCCGCACCGCCCGCGCCCTCGCCACCGAAGCCCCCGGCCATAGCGTGGAACTGCGGGTGCCCCCGTTTGTTGCGGTGCAGTGCATAGAAGGCCCCCGGCACACCCGGGGTACTCCGCCTAACGTGGTGGAGTTGGACCCGCACACGTGGCTGGCATTGGCCACTGGGGCCATGAGCTGGGCAGAAGCCGTGTTGATGCCGTCGGTGACAGTCTCCGGCGCGCGGGCCGGGGAGGTGGCGCGGTATCTGCCGGTTGTGCGCATTGCGCTGGGGTAGTGGTCCTGGCCTGGCCTGCGGGTGCATCCAGGGCGAAAGTTTTAGTTTCAGCGGCCGCAAGCGGCTAGTATAGGGCAAGTGATTGACCACAACTTTGCCGCTCAAGCAGGAAAAGAACCCGTGGACCTGGAGGCGCAGCCGGTGAATCTGGACGCGCAGCCGGTGACCGTAGCCACCCAGCCGGTGGATCTGGACACCCACGGGGAGACGGAGCCGCGCGAGGAGTGCGGTGTCTTTGGCGTGTGGGCGCCAGGGGAGGAAGTGTCCAAACTGACCTACTTTGGCCTCTTCGCGCTGCAACACCGGGGGCAGGAGGCCGCGGGTATCGCGGTGGGGGATGGCGAACGCATTGTCGTGTTCAAAGACATGGGCCTGGTGGCCAACATCTTCGACGAGTCCATCTTGTCCTCCCTCCACGGCAACGTGGGCGTGGGCCACACCCGCTACTCCACCGCGGGCGGCAAAGAGTGGGCCAACGTGCAGCCCATGTTCTCCACCGCCGCCAATGGGGTAGACATTGCCCTGGGGCACAACGGCAACCTGGTCAACTATTTGGAGCTACGCGAAGAGGTTGTGGCTAAGGGTTTGATCAAGCCCAACCAGGAGTCCGTGTCGGACTCGATGTGCCTGTCCATGTTGTTGGCCGATGGCGTCGACTCCAACACCGATGTTTTTGCCTCCGCCCAGGCACTGCTGCCGCGGGTTAAGGGGGCGTTTTGTTTGACGTTTACAGACGGACACACGCTCTATGCCGCCCGGGACCCACATGGGGTGCGCCCACTGGTGCTGGGCAGGCTGGCTAAGGGCTGGGTCGTGGCATCGGAGACCTGTGCGCTCGACATTGTGGGTGCGCAGTTCATCCGCGAAATCGAGCCTGGTGAGCTGGTGGCAATTGACGAGGCCGGCATCCGCTCCGAGACCTTCGCCCAGCCCACCCGCCACGGTTGCGTCTTTGAATACGTCTACTTGGCGCGTCCTGATACTGACATCAAAGGCCGTTCGGTCAATGCGGCCCGCGTGGACATCGGGCGCAGGTTGGCGCGCAGCTGCCCGGCAGAAGACGCCGACATGGTCATCCCCGTGCCCGAGTCCGGAAACCCCGCCGCCGTGGGCTACGCCCGCGAATCCGGCATCACCTTCGCCCACGGCTTAGTCAAGAACGCCTACGTGGGCCGCACCTTCATCCAACCCACGCAGACCCTGCGCCAGCTGGGCATACGGCTCAAGCTCAACCCCCTGCGGGAGGTCATCGCGGGCAAAAAGCTGGTGGTAGTCGATGACTCGATTGTCCGCGGTAACACCCAGCGCGCGCTCATCCGTATGCTGCGTGAAGCCGGTGCGGCCGAAGTCCACGTGCGTATTGCTTCCCCGCCGGTGAAATGGCCATGCTTCTACGGTATCGACTTCGCTTCGCCAGCGGAGTTGATTGCAAACGCCTCCCCGTCGGAGGACCCGGAAGTAGTAGCCGAGGTCATCCGCGACGCCATCGGCGCGGACTCGCTGGGATTTGTCTCCGTCGAGGAGATGGTCGCCGCCACCGAGCAGCCACCGCATGAGCTGTGCACCGCCTGCTTCACCGGCAGCTACCCACTGGGCCTGCCCGCAGGTAATGCCAACGCCGATGCCGTGCGGACCCTGCAGGGCCAGCCAGCCAGCTAGGGACGTTGGCAAGCTAGGCACATTGGCCAACTGGGCACGACCGCAAGCTACCCCTTCGAATCTTTCATAAGGAACCAACATCATGAGTGAGAACACCTACGCAGCCGCCGGCGTGAGCATCGAGGAAGGCGACCGCGCGGTAACCCTATTCGCCCCCCACGCCAAGCGAGCCACCCGCCCGGAGGTCATGGGCGGCCTGGGCGGTTTTGCAGGCCTGTTCAAGCTGGGCGACTACAAAGAGCCCATCCTGGCCGCTGGCTCTGACGGCGTGGGCACCAAACTGGCGGTGGCGCAGGCGATGGACAAGCATGACACCATCGGCATCGACCTGGTGGCCATGTGCGTGGATGACTTGGTCGTGTGCGGCGCAGAACCGCTGTTCCTGCAGGACTACATCGCCGTGGGCAAAGTGGTTCCGGAGAAGGTGGCCGAGATTGTCAAGGGTATCGCCGAAGGCTGCGTCCAAGCCGGCTGTGCCCTGCTGGGTGGGGAAACCGCCGAACACCCTGGCGTTATGGACCCTGAAG
The DNA here is from genome assembly GCF_011038655.2 of Corynebacterium lizhenjunii. Classification (NCBI taxonomy): domain Bacteria; kingdom Bacillati; phylum Actinomycetota; class Actinomycetes; order Mycobacteriales; family Corynebacteriaceae; genus Corynebacterium; species Corynebacterium lizhenjunii. The sequence goes on along the minus strand of NZ_CP064954.1, from coordinate 2,210,331 downwards.
AATACGACGTCTCCGCTACCGCCGTGGGAGTCGTCGAGGCCGAGGGCCTGCTGGGCCCGGACAAAGTCCGCGACGGCGACGTCCTGATTGCCATGGGGTCTTCCGGCCTGCACTCCAATGGCTACTCGCTGGCGCGCTACGTCCTGCTGGAGCAGGCGGGCCTGCCGTTGGACGGCCATGTAGAGGAGCTGGGCCGCACCCTGGGCGAGGAACTGCTGGAGCCCACCCGCATCTACGCCAAGGACTGCCTGGCCTTGGCTGCGGAGTGCTCCGTGTCCACCTTCTGTCACGTCACCGGCGGCGGCCTGGCCGGAAACTTGGAGCGCGTCATTCCCCAGGGCCTTACCGCCGAGGTCAACCGCTCCACGTGGACCCCTGGTCAAATTTTCCGCACCATTGCCTCCGTGGGCAAGGTCTCCCTGCCGGAGATGGAGAAGACCTTTAATATGGGTGTCGGCATGATTGCCGTGGTGTCCCCCGAGGACCGCGATCGTGCGCTGGCTATGCTGACTGCCCGCCACGTCGACGCCTGGGAGTTGGGCACCATCCGCGAAGCCTCCGCCGATGCCCCCGCCCGCGTCCTCATGCAGGGCGAGCACCCGAGCTTCTAGCTCCAGCCTCGCCCCATCCCGCTCTAGCCCAGTCCTAGCCAGCTGCGGTCTGCTCCAGTCCTAGCCAGCTCCAGCTTCAGCTAGCTGCAGCCCAGCCCTAGCCCGCTCCCGTCTCCAGCCCAACGGCGGTTCGGGTGCCCGGCTCGGCAGCGCTAACGCCGCTGCTTTCGTGTGAGCGCGCCACCGTTCCGGGCTTCCGCACCGCCGGGAAATCGGCTTCATGCCGCCCGGCAAGCCCCTGCGCGCTGCCGGCTAAGCGCCTCGACATCGTATGCCATTACACCGACCTAAATAGTGACGCATTTTCGGCGCGGAAGCCCCTCCCCGCCCATAACACAATGTCGTGTTTGCGGAGAAAATGCGTCAGCGCATGCCGAAGCCCCACGCGCGTGCGAGTGTCTACGCAGGGGTGGCGTCACTTGGCGTGCAGAGCATGGCAGACCACACAGCCGAGTAGGTCCATTTAGGGCCGCGAGCATGCTGGACTGGTGACCTGGGTAAACCCGCCTTGGCGCCAAGCATGCTGAACTTACCGGATGAGGCAGTCCGGTCTGTCAGTGGAGTTGGGCGTGCGGAATTGACCAGCTAGCTGGTGTGCTTTTTCCTATTGCCAAGGTGGCCGTGTGCGTGCGGGACTAGCCGATTGGGGTCGGTCTATTCCCGCTGTGGTGATCCCGGGCATGCCGGACTGGCCGACTGGGGTCGGTTTATTCCCGTTGCGGCGGGTCCGGTGGTGGTGGGTCGGGGTGTGCGGGGCTGGGGATATACCACGGTGGCCCACCCCAGGGTGGGAACCAGACAATGCGGCCGTTGATGCGGTCGATGATGCCTCTGCCTGTGGGTTTGGTGGGGTCATCATCGTTGGTGCCGTTGTGGTACTTGCACAGTGGCACCAAATTAGACGGTTCTGTTTGTCCGTTGTCTTTGTGGCGGCGGATGTGGTGGATCTGGGATTCTTCGGCAGGTTTGTTGCATCCGGGCCAGGCACAGGTGGGGTGTTCTGCCCACGCCATAAGGCGTTGCTTGTAAGAAGCAGAACGAGCCGTGTAAAGATTTACCGGGCCCGCAAAGGGGTGGACGAGGGTGATAAGTCCAATATCAGCTAGTTTGCGGGCAACAAGTTGGGCACCGGTCATGCGTGCCCCGTTGGTTAGCTCTACGGTGATTTCTTCGCCGTGGCCGTGGATGATTGTGTCGAGGTCTTCAAGGCGGATGATGACGTTGGTGCGCACTTGGGGCCTTGCGGCATGCGGGACAGATTCGTCGTTGTCGTCTGTGCCGAAGAAGATGGTGTGGGCAGCATCAACAAGGTCTGCCGGACTCGGCCGATAAGGCCTGCCCGCAAACCGACCACTGTCGCCATCGCCACCGTCATGGTGGTCGGCGGTGTTGCTGCCGTCGTTCTGCTCGGCGGTGTTGCTGCCGTTAAGGTCAGCGTTGGCCTGGCCGCCAGTGGTGTCGGGTTCTGCGCCATTGTGGCCGGGGTCGGCGTTGTTGTCCAGGCCGGGGAGGGACTCTTGCGCGGCGTGGGCCTGGGCTTCAGCGGCAACCTGGGCTTCCGCTGCGGCTTGGGCTTCGGCGGCAGCCTGGGCTTCCGCTGCGGCTTGGGCCTCTGCTGCTGCTTGGGCTTGGGCGGTGAGGACTCCGTACATGTCGGCTACAGCTTGTGGGGTGTCTGTAATGGACATGGTGTGGTTGCCGTTGGCCCGGCGTGTCATGCGTACTCCGCGCTCGGGGTTGGATTGTTTGGAAGGCCCGCGGAAGTCTGCGGCGGCTGCTTCGTGCTCGGCTGCTGGCAGGGAGCAGAGTAAGGCGCGTAGTTGCCAGGTGTGGTCTTTGGTGATTGGGCGTACGAGTCGTTCGATGTTGGTGAGTGTGGCTAGCGTGTGGCCTTGGTTAGCGGCGTGCTCACGCGCAGCGGCTTGGGTGGGGGAATCGGCAGCGCGAACAGGGCCGAAGTAGACGCGTACTAGTGTGGCTAAGTCTGTTGCCGTGGTGGGGTCAGCACCGGCGGCCTGGAAGTCCTCCACGGTCATGCCGGTGCATTGGGCCACTAATCGGATACCCCAGGTCTGTGCTTTTAAGTAATCCCCGAGCTTCATGCCGCACAGTCTAAACCGCCCCAGACACCCGCGCAAGGGGTTTTCCGGCAAAAACTCAGAAAAATTTTCAGCCCACAGGAAGAAACCCCGCCCGGGCTGCGGGCGGGGTAGGGAAGGAGTTAGTCGTCATCCTCATCATCGAGGTACTGCGCGTAGGTGTCTTCGTAGTCCACCTCGTCGTCATCATCCCAGTCGCTGCTTGGCTGTTGCGAGGCCAATTCCCGCTGGAGCGAGTCCAGGTCCATCTCAGGCGAGTTGTACTTCAGCTGGCGGGCAACTTTGGTCTGCTTTGCCTTCGCGCGTCCGCGTCCCATGTGCATGACCCCCTTGAGGTGTATGAAGGCGTTAATCGTTGACAGTATCTTCCTCCTAGACACAATAGCCTGTGAACGGAAAAAATTCCTCACCACCCCCTTAGGGCGTGCCAAAATCTAGCGTCCGCGCAAATTGTTGACTGCGACACGTCCCGCCTGGGGGCCTTCATCAGTGGGAATGTACTCCGGATCCACGCTAAGGGCCACGTCGCCGCACTGTAACTGCGTGCCGGCCGCTAGCGCAGAGCGCTTGACCAACCCCAGGGCAATGGGCCCGTAGTCGCAGTCATCGACCACCGTGCCCATGCGGCCCACCCGGCGCCCGCCCAGCGTGATGTCCTGGCCAGGCTCCGGGGTGGTGGGCGCGGAGCCGTCTAGGTACAGCATGACCAACAGGCGCGGCGAACGCCCCAAGTTCTCCACCCGCGCCACAGTTTCTTGCCCACGGTAGCAGCCCTTGTCCAGGTGCACGGCCCCGGCGCGACCCCCGCGGCCAATCCAGTGTGGGACCTCGTGGGCAATCGCCTTGTGGTCAAGGTCGGCGGCCAGCTCCGGTTCGCGGGCGCGCACCCGCTCTGCGCTAAAGGCCATCAGTCCCGCTAGGCGTACACCGTGCTTTTCTAACGATGCCACCGCACCCTCTACCTGGCCCCGGTGTACTGCTATGTCGTGGCGCGGGCACCCCTGCCAGGGGACGGGGTGGGAGTAGACGGGGGAATCGGCAAGCTCGGGTAGGCCAGCGCCCAGGAGGCTGAGCACCGCCAGGTCAGTCTCTTCTACGGTGACCTGGGACCAAAAGACCATGCGTTGCAGGAAGGTAGCCAGGGTCGCGGCCTGCGCGGCGGGCAGGTCCAGGTAGAACTCATCGGGCGCGGTGCAGGTGACCTCTGCGGCATGCAGGATGTGGCCCTGCATGTCCAAATCCAGGGCAGCGGCGTGGAAACCGGGCGCAACACCCACCAGCTTTTGGCTGAGCAGATTGTTTAGGAACTCCGCGGCGTCCGGGCCGGCTACGCGCAGCACGCGCCGGTGCGAGCGATCCACCACCACCGTGCCGGTTTCTACCCAGCGCTGCTCCACCAGTGGGCTGCCATAATGCCAGGCCACTCCGGCGGCATCGACGGGGGAGGGGTGCTGCAGTGGGGTAGCCCCCGGGCGGGAAAGAAGCGGGGAAACATAATTCATAACCGCCCATGGTAAGGCATAATTGCCAGTATGAGTCCCCGCACCGAACCCGCCGCCGCGCCGATTACCTACGTGATCGAGCCCTATGGCGGGTCTATTCGCCGCCACAACCACGCGCTGCCACTGCTATACCCGGATGACCTGGGAATTACCCGTGGTGACGGCATTTTTGAAACATTCCTGGTGCGCGGCGGGAGGGTGGCTAATATGCAGCGCCACCTGGAGAGGTTTGGGGCATCGGCAAGCGCGATGGAGCTGCCGGAGCCGCACCTGGAGAAATGGCGCGAGGCTACCCTGGCCGCAGTGGAGGAGTGGGGCGAGGGCGAGGGCAAATGCACCTGGACCTACACCCGCGGGCGGGCCAGCACCGGCATCGCCTCCGCCTGGGTGACTGTGGAGGCCATCGACGCCGCCACGCTGGCCGAGCGCGCGCACGGGGTGGAAGTCATCTCCCTGGAGCGCACCTGGCAGTTACCGGAGGAGTTTCCGGCCAAGACCATTAATTATGCCGCGACCATGGCGGCCCTGCGCTACGCCCGGGCCCGCGGCGCGCAAGACGTCATCTATGTCGATGCCGCCGGCCAGGTGCTGGAAGGCTCGCGCTCCACGGTGATTACCGCCAAAGGTTCCAAGTTGCGCACGCCGCAGGCACCAGGGGTTATGCGTGGCACCACCCAGCAGGCTATTTTTGCTGCTGCCGATGCCGCCGGGTGGCGCTGCAAAGCCAAAGCCGTGGACCTGGACTATTTGTTGGGGGCGGACTCCGTATGGTTGGTGTCTTCTACCCGCGGGCCGGTGCGGGTCACCGCCCTTAATGGCACGGTGTTGCCGGAGCCGGATAACGCGGCGCAGCTGCGGGAGATGATGAACGCCGCAGTGTGGGCCTAGCCCCGCCGCCTAGCCCGCCACGCGGGAGAGCTCTGCGGACATGTACGGGCGCATCTCGCCGTCCACGTGGCGCTCGTCTACCCACCCCAGGTTGTTATTCGGCATGAGCCCATACATGCGCTTGCCGGGGCCCAAGGTCTTTGGGCCGGTTTCGGTAACCATGGTGGAGGCGGACTGCAGGGACCAGGCGCGCTCATTGAAGGGTTCGCCGTAGAAGATTTCCACCACACCGTTCGACGAGGTGTAGGTCATCTCAATTTCATCCTTGAGCGAGATACGCCAGAAACCGGTTTCGCGCACATCTGGGCCTACCGGTTGGCCTTCGGCATCAATCTTCCAGGTGCGGGAGCTAAAGGTGAGGTAGTTTTCCCCGTCGTGGGCAATGACTAGCTGCTGGCCAAAGGAGTACTGCTCGCCATCGCTGCCGTGGGCCTGGCCTTCGCCTTGCCACACGCCCACCAGCGGCAGCAGAGCCAACAGGCCATCGTGGAGGGAGGGGCCTTGGCGCAGGTTGGCGGTATCGGCAGGCACGGGGACTTCGGCGACCTCGATGGCGGGGATGTTGCGCTCCGCGGCGTCCTTCCAGGCTTCGGCGGCCTGGTTGACGGCATCATTGCCGTTGAGGGTGTTCGGATCGTTTTCTGGGTGAGTCTGCGTCATGGGGATCTAGGTTACCTGCCATTTCGCCGCGCTTCCTACTAGCCCGCTCTTCCCACTAGCCCGTGCTTCCTACTAGGCTGGGAGCTCATGCGCGTGATGCTCATTGCTAACCCCAACTCCACCTCCCAGTCGGACGCTTTGGTGCGCGCCGTGGTGGCTCAGCTGCGCAAGGTCCCGGACTTGCAGCTGTTGGTGCGCTTGACACATCGCGCTCGGCACGCAGAGGAGCTGGTGCGGGGTTTGCGGCGGGAGGATTTCGCCGCGGTGGTGGTTTTGGGTGGCGATGGCACCGTTAACGAGGTGGTCAATGGCCTCCTGGGCACTCCGGGTACGCAGCCGCCTGCGGAGGAGCTTCCGGTGCTCGGCGTGATCCCTACCGGTTCCGCCAATGTGTTTGCCCGTGCGCTGGGCTTTGACCATGATCCGGTGCTTGCGGCCCAGACGCTGGCGGGCACTATGGCCTATGACCTGCGCCGTTCCATTCGGCTGGGTACGTTTAACCAGCGCTGGTTTGCCGTCAATGCTGGTTTTGGTCTGGATGCGGACATCCTCGCTGCGGTGGACCGGGCGCGCCAGCAGGGCAGGGCGGCGACTCCGGTGCGCTATTTTTGGGCTTCCCTGCGCGGGTGGCACCGTGCGCGCCGTAATCCGCCGCAGATTAACGTGTTTGCTGATAACGGCGCGCGCACCTTCTCCCTCGAGGCCATCCCCCTGCTGTTTGCCTCCAATACTAACCCGTGGTCTTTCCTGGGCCCGTTGCCCATGGTCACCAACCCCCGCAATTCCTTCGACCACGGTCTGGGACTGTTTGGGGTCAGTGATTTGCAGGGGCCGGCCGGCCTGGCGGGCTTGATGTACCTCTTTGGCGCCCACCACTTCACGCGCACGCGCGTGGTGCAGTTTGACGATGCCCAGTTAGTCGAACTTTCCGTCCCCGGCCACCACCGCTTCCAGGCCGATGGCGAGTCCCAGGGCCGCCTGCACCACGTGGTGTTGCGCTCCATCCCGCAAGCCATTGAGGTCTTTGCCCCGTAGCTTGCCGATGCCCCTGCCGCCGCGCCGTGCCAAAGTTCCCCGCCAGCACCGCCCCGGCTAAGGCCCCTGCCGCGCCGTGCCAAAGGCCCCTGCCGCCGCGCCGCGCGGTCTGCCCCTAGCCCGCTGCTGTCCCTGCCCCCGCCTGTTTGCCATTGCTGTCAAACTCCCCGTCGATTTCCAGCGGGGAGAGTAACCCCAGGTGCAGCGGAATATCCCGCCGCTGGACTTCAAAGGAAATGGTCCCGCCGCGCAGGCTAACTTTGGTGGCCTGGCCGGGAAGCGGCAATTTGCGTGTGTCCAGGGAGAGCGAAAATGCTTCCCGTGCGCGCTCATCGGGGGCGTCGGTAGGTCGCATGTAGAAGCGCTCGCCCACCAGCCGCAGGTCCACTTCGACGGTGGTGGGCTCAGTATCACCGGCAATGGTACCGGTCAGGGTGGCTTCGGCAGAGGTGCCGCCCCCAGGGGAGATGTTCTTGGGGTGGGCAATGTCCAGGTCCGTCATGTCCAGCAGTCTGCCCAGCGCCACCCCGTCCAGGCTGATGGAACGCGACAGCGTCGAGGCCTGCGCTCCCGCAAGCTGCCCACTTAAGACCTGCTGGGGCTCTACGGTGACATCGCGCAAGGTGGTGGAGGCATTGACCAGACCCAGTACGGGGACTTCGACGTCAGTAGAGTGGACTTCCACCAGCGGAATCTCCTTGGTCACGGCCGCAGCCAGGTAGGGCATGCCGCCCACGTAGACGCTCGGCGGGGTTTCCAGGTTGGCGGTGGACTGCACTTGGGTGGAGATGGCGTGTTCGGCATGCATGGCCGTGCCCAGGTCCACCACGGCCCCCAGCAGCACCACGGCTAGGCCCGCTGACACTATTTTGCGTCCCTTCATCCTTATATTCTTACCCCATGCACGCCCCGCGCACTCCCGCTAGGCTGGGGCGCCATGACTAATTTGTCCATAAGTTCGAGCCTGGCTCAAGACCAGGTGCCCGCCGTCCGGCAGTTGCTCCAGCGCGTCGAGTCTGCCGATTCCACCGCCGCCTTCTCCGAGCAGTATCTTCTAGGGCTTGCCGATGCCCGCCTTGCCCACCGTCACTTCCTCGCCACCGTCCCGGGTGCGCCGCAGGTGGTGGGCATCTTGGCCGCCGATGGCCCGGTAGTCGAGTTAGCCGTGGACCCGCAGTGGCGCCGACGTGGGGTGGCCACCGCCTTGCTGGAAGCCGCCCGCGCCGAGTTGGGCCCGCTACAGGTGTGGGCCCACGGAAACCTCCTGTCGGCACAGGCGCTAGCGCAGGCCCACGGTATGCAGCAGCGGCGCGAGCTGCTGGTCATGGAGGTGCGCTCTCCCCACCTGGAAGCCGCTGCGCAATCAGCCGCCGCCCAACCAGAGGCCGCCGCGCAACCAGCCGCTGCCCAGCCCGAGGCTGCCGCGCTACCCGAAGGAGTGTGCCTGCTGTCCTACCCGGAGGCCGTGGCGCGGTGGGGACGTGAGTATGTCGAGTCCGAGTGGGTACGCGTTAATAATGAGGCCTTTGAGTGGCACCCAGAGCAAGGGGGATGGGACATCGGCAGGCTCCGCCGCGGTATGGAGGCACAGTGGTTTGACCCTGCACTGGTGCTGCTGCTGTGGGACACCGCCGCGGAGGCCGACAAACCCCGCCTTGCTGGGTTCCACTGGCTCAAGTGGCATGCGCAGGAAACTGGCGGCGACGGCCAGGATGACAGCAGTGGCGGCGACACTGGCGGCGACTTCGGCGAGGTCTATGTGGTCGGACTGGCCAACGACGCCCGCGGCCGGGGTCTGGGCGCACCCCTGCTGCGAGCTGGGTTGGCGGCCCTGTTAGCCAAGGGGGCGCGCCGGGTCATCCTCTATGTGGAAGCCGACAACGCACCTGCGGTGCGCGCTTATGAAAAGCTGGGCTTTGGGGTAGCGCAACGCCATACGACGTTTGCGGATGAGGGGGCATCGGCAGACTAGGCCTGGCAGACTAGAACACCATCTGGAGCAAAGTTCACCAAGAGTTCACCAAAGTGCCCCTATGGGCTTAACCCTGGGCGGATACGGTGAGCTGTGTGAGCTACTCCAAGACTGTCATTCCCCGTCTTCTGACCTGTGCCGCCGTGGCGCTGACCCCCCTTGCCCTGGTGGCATGCACCGAATCCAGTGACCCAGCCACCACCGCCGCTGACGCTGATAACATCACCGGCCAACTGGTGGGCGAGGGTGCATCCTCCCAGCAAAATGCGATGTCGGTGTTCCAAAAGGCCTTCATCGAGGCCTACCCGAAGGCGGACCTGTCCTACAACGCCTCCGGCTCGGGGGCGGGCATTGAGGCCTTCATCAACGGCACCGCCACTTTCGCCGGCTCCGACTCCGCCCTCAAGGACGAACAAGTAGACCAAGCTGCCGTGCGTTGTGAGGGCAACCCGGCTTGGCACCTGCCGTCGACCATCGGCCCGGTGGCCATTGCCTACCACCTGGATGGCGTGGAAGAGACCATCAACTTGTCCACCCAGAACCTGGCACGCATCTTCAGCGGAGAGGTCACCACCTGGAATGACCCGGCTATCGGCGCCGACAACCCCGGGGTGGCGCTGCCGGACAAGGACATCACCATCATCTTCCGCTCCGACGAGTCCGGAACCTCCGACAACTTCCAGAAGTTCCTCGCCGCCTCCACAGGCGCCTGGAACAGCGAAGGCAAGCAATTTCCTGACACCGTGGGCGAAGGTGCAAACGGTTCTGCCGGCGTGGCTGACCAAGTAGAGAAGATCGACGGTGCCATCACCTACGTGGAGGCCGGGTTTGCCCAGGGGCGCGAGAATATCCGCGTGGCCACCGTCGACTTCGGCTCCGGCCGGGTTGAACTAAACAACCAGACCGTCGAAGCCGCCCTGGACTCCCTCGCCTTCAAGGACACCGACTCCCCGCACAACATGGTGGTAGACACCGAGGCCCTGTTTGCCTCCCGTGGGGAAGGGGCGTACCCGCTGATTCTGACCACCTACAACATCGTCTGCTCAGCTGGCTACGACCAAAGCCAATCTGACCTGGTCAAGGCGTTCTTTAGCACCGCCTTGGACAACCAGGGCGCGCAGCTGGAGCAGGCCGGTTTCATTCCCGTCACCGGCACTCACCTGCAGCGCCTGCGCGACGCAGTAGACGCCATCGCTTAAACCCCTACACACGAAAGAGGAACGCCCCATGGCCGCCCATAAACTCAATGAGGACTTCGATGCGGAGCTAGAGGCGCTGTTGCGTCAAGGCGCCAGCACTGCGGAGTCTGCCGATGCCGCAGGTGCCGCCGCTGCTGGTCCCGGTGCCGTTGCTGCTGGTCCCGGTGCCGTTGCTGCTGGTTCTGGTGCTGGCGCTGGCGCTGGTGCTGGCGCTGGTTCTGGTGCTGGCGCTGCTGACCCGGCGCGCGGGATTAAGCGCCCGGCGGACCGCGTCTTTGAATTCCTCTCCACGTCCTCAGCTACGTTGATCACGGTGATGATCGCCGCGATTGCCGCCTTCTTGCTGTGGCGCGCGGTGCCGGCATTGGCCGCAAACGAGGGTGGACTGGTGGGCTTCTTCACCTACGCGGAACGCTGGGACACCACCAATACCTCCGCTATGCAATTCGGCATCCCCACCCTTTTTGCTAATACGGTGCTCATTTCTGCGGTGGCCTTGGCCATTGCTATGCCGGTAGCCCTGGGTATTGCCATCTTCCTCTCCAGTTATGCGCCGCTGCGCTTGGTCAAACCGTTGGGTTTCTTGGTGGACATGCTCGCGGCAGTGCCCTCGATTGTCTACGGCCTGTGGGGCTGGCAGGTGCTGGGCCCGGCGCTGTCCGGCTTCTACACCTGGCTGGAGTCCTGGGCCGGCGGGTTCTTCCTCTTTACTCTGCATGATAACTCGCCGTCATTTGTTACCGGCCGCAATATCTTCACCGGTGGCATTGTGCTGGCGGTGATGATTGTGCCGATTATCGCAGCTACCGCTCGCGAAGTCTTTGTTCAAACCCCGCCTGGCCAGATTGAATCTGCCCTGGCGCTGGGTGCTACCCGCTGGGAAGTCATCCGCATGACGGTGCTGCCCTTTGGCAAGTCCGGCTATATCGCTGGCTGCATGTTGGGCCTGGGCCGGGCGTTGGGTGAGACCATGGCGCTGTACATGGTCATCTCACCACTGATGGACTTCCGCTTCTCCCTCTTCGATGGCGGTACCACCTTTGCCACGGCCATTGCCTTGGCCTCTGCGGAGTTTGGTAATGAGATGCGCGCCGGAGCCTACATTGCTGCGGGCCTCATGCTCTTCCTGCTGACCTTCGTGGTCAATGCTGTTGCCCGGACCATCGTTAAGAGCAAGCACTAAGGAGACTTGTTGTGACTACCCAGCTCACCGGCGCGCCCCAGCAGCCGACCTTCCTGGAGATTTCGCCCACCCGCAAAGCCACCAACACCCTCGCCACCGTCGCGGTGTGGGCCACCATGGCGCTGGCACTAATTCCACTGCTGTGGGTGGTGTGGGAGTTGGTTTCCCGTGGCCACGGCGCGTTGGTCAACGCTGACTGGTGGATGATCTCCCAGCGCGGCGTGACCAATAGCGAGCCCGGCGGCGGCGCAGCCCACGCCATGATCGGCACCTTTGTCCAAACCCTGTTGGCCACGGTTATCTCTGTGCCCATTGGGGTGTTCACCGCCATCTACCTGGTGGAGTACTCCAACGGTGGCCGTCTCAGCCGCATGACCACCTTCATGGTGGACGTGCTCTCCGGCGTGCCGTCCATCGTGGCCGCCCTCTTCGTCTTTGCCCTGTGGATTACGCTGTTTGGCTTTGAACGCTCCGGCTTTGCCGTGGCCTTGGCGCTGGTGTTGCTGATGATCCCCATTGTGGTCCGCAACACCGAAGAGATGCTGCGCGTAGTCCCCATGGAATTGCGCGAGGCCTCCTACGCCCTGGGCGTTCCCAAGTGGAAGACCATCGCCAAAATTGTCCTGCCCACCGCGCTGTCTGGCATAGTCACCGGCATCATGCTGGCCGTAGCCCGCGTTATGGGCGAGTCCGCCCCAGTGCTGGTGCTGGTGGGAACGTCGTCCTCCATTAACTGGGATGCCTTCCATGGCCCGCAGTCTTCCCTGCCGTTGATGATGTTGGACATGTACAAAGCCGGCGCCCAGCCCGCCGTCCTGGACAAGCTCTGGGGCGCGGCACTGACCCTGGTGCTCATTATCGCGGTGCTCAACATCGCGGCGCGCTATATCTCTGCGAAGTTCTCCGTAAAGAAGTAGCGCCCCGGCCCTGTCACCCGCCACCCGTTCGCCTCCCACACAGAAAGCCTCAGCCCGTGTCTAAGTTGGTCCTCAACGATGTCAATATCTATTACGGTGATTTCCACGCCGTTCAAAACGTGAACATGCGCATTCCCGCCCAGGCGGTAACGGCGTTCATCGGCCCTTCCGGTTGCGGCAAGTCGACCGTGCTGCGCACTATTAACCGCATGCATGAGGTCATCCCGGGAGCCTCGGTGCGCGGGGAGATCCTCCTAGACGGGCACAACATCTATGACCCCAAGGTAGACCCGGTCTCCGTGCGCAACACCATCGGCATGGTCTTCCAAAAGCCCAACCCGTTTCCCACCATGTCTATTGAAGAAAACGTGGTCGCCGGCCTCAAGTTGGCGGGGGAGAAGAATAAGAAAAAGCTCAAGGAGGTCGCTGAGCGTTCCCTGCGCGGTGCCAACCTGTGGGATGAGGTCAAAGATCGCCTGGACAAGCCCGGCGGTGGGCTTTCTGGCGGCCAGCAGCAGCGCCTGTGCATCGCGCGAGCCATCGCTGTGGAACCGGAGGTCCTGCTCATGGACGAGCCCTGCTCCGCCCTGGACCCCATTTCCACGCTGGCGGTAGAAGACCTCATTCACGAGTTGAAGGAAAACTTCACCATCGTCATCGTTACCCACAACATGCAGCAAGCCGCCCGCGTGTCCGATAAGACCGGCTTCTTCTCCCTGGAAGCCACCGGCAAGCCCGGCCACTTAGTCGAGTTCAACGACACCAAGCAGATCTTTGAAAACCCCGCCAAGAAGGAAACTGAGGACTACATCTCCGGCCGCTTCGGCTGATCTCGCCCTAAAGTCCTTCGGCTAGGCCCGCCCTAAAATTCTTCGGCTGATCTCGCCCTAAAGTCGCTGCGCGCCTTTCCTCGGCGACGTATAGTGATTGGAGACACTATGTCCCCTATCCCTAGGAGTTACCGTGAAGGCTCGAGATTCGTATTGGATAGCGGCGGCTGGCCACCACCCTATTAAATCGGCAAGGAGTTAGGGTAGTGGGCTTTCATGAGACTCAGTTTCTGGCGGAGATGGCTATTCCTCTGGTGTTGCTAGCGTTGATTGGCACACCAGTTGTTCGCAGGGCTTTGCGGACGGCCAATCGCACCGGGGACACCGGCGCGCGACGGCGCATGCTTGTGGGTAGTGCAAAGGCTGCACTGTGTGGCTTAATTCCGCCGGTGGTTTGGTTGTCCTGGAATTCCACCACCACCTTTTGGGACACGTATCGCTACGGGGCGCCTACGCAGTTTCCTGTGTGGCAGATAGTTGCCTGTGGGGTAACGTTAGGCCTGCTTGGCGTGTACTTAAACCTCAAAGTAATGCAGAATGGCTTTGACATCGCGTTGTATTCATTGATGATGGGTACCGGGTTCGCCCTGGCTTTCTCCTTGGGACTACGCGCTTCTGTGGCCAGTCAAGACGGCATCGGCACGGTGTTGGCCTTCGTAGGGATCGGGCTGGCAGCGTTCATCTTTAGCAAGGCGGTCCAGAAGATCTGCGCCCTGGTCATTTGGGTCCGTGACCGCCGGGCAAGGCTGAACCGCTAGAAGGGTCAATACATAATGCGAAGTCTTGACGCGTGGCAGCTCATCGGTTCGCTAGTGCTGCCGCTGATTAATCCTGGTGGCAAGCGCTCTGCTGCTGCGTGAGCCAGATGCTTCTGCTTGCGTGGACAGGCAGGCGAGGCGCGTGCCCATGCTTCGCAAAGGCACCGGCGGCGACACCCTCTAGATCCCTGGCGGGGCCAAGGGTTTGTCCCGCCTCTGGCAGGGCTAACGTAGGAGCCATGACTGACCATGAACGCCCCCGTGAACCCCAGAATGAACCCGAGCATGAATGCCAGCGTGAACCACAGCAGGATCCCCGCGAGTATGCCATTGCTCTCCACCAAGACAAGGTGGGGGCGACGCTCCAGGGCGAAGATGGAGAGCGTGAGCTGGTGATAGTCGGTCACAAAGAGGTGGTGGAGGCAGCGCAGAATCCGCAGGTGTTTTCCTCCGCGGTCTCTGCCCACTTGCAGCTTCCCAACGGTTTGGACGGCCAGGAGCACCAGCGGGTGCGCGCGTTAGTCGATAGCTACTTGGCACCAGAGGTTGTTGCGGAGTTTGCCGGGAAGTTTGCGGCCGTGGCAGATGAGGTAGTCGCAGATGGCGAATTGATGCAAGACCCCACCCGGGCTGCGGATGTTTTTGCAGTGCGCGCCATGTTGCGGTGGCTAAGCTGGCTCGCCGCGTTGGAGGCTCCGCTGCTGGACTGGATGGAGCGAAGTGAACAGCTCGCGGCGGTCAAGGACCGGGAACTTGCCGCAGCGGTGGCGCAGGAGTATGACCAGCTAGTCACCCAGGCCGTGGCGGCAGCTCCCAAGGGTTCAGTCACTCACCACCTGGCCCACAGCCACGACCTTGAACATGCAGAGATCGTCTCTATTCTGCGCAATTGGACGGCGGGGGACCTGCGTTCGCTGGCCAAGTGCATCATCGTCATAGCCCAGGGCCTGGCCACCCGCCGGGAGGTACAGGAGCGGTTGCGGGAGGGGGCATCGGCAGAAGAGTTTGCTGCTATAGCCAATGAATTATTGCGGATGGATGATCCGTTTGTGTCCAACCGGCGTATCACCACCTGCCCGGTGAGCATCGGCGGGCAAGACGTTCCCGCCGGTCAGCGCGTACGGCTGCACTGGACGGGCGCCAACCTGGACCCGAGCGTCTTTTCCGGTTTCGACTCGCAAGCGCATGCAGACGCCAACCTGGTATGGGGCACTGGCGTGCACGCGTGTCCCGGCAAGGAGCTCTCCCTGCGTGAGTTGGAGGCCTTCTTTACGCGGCTGCTGCGCGACTATGAGATTGAGCTGCAAAGTGGCCCTAGCGGACGTAGTGCGCGGCGCAGCCCGACCGGTGGTTGGGAGACCACTCCGGTGCATTTCGCGCGGCTGTAGATCCGATGATGAGGCCGACCTCCTGGCCACACACCTATCAGCCCAGGCTTAGCGGCGGAATTGCCGCTCCAGGGCCTCGAAGCGGGCCTCGAAAGCATCATGCTGGGCGTCTTCATCTTTCTTGGCCAGGTACTGCTCGGGGGCTAGGCCAGTAACCAAGAAGACCACCCGGGAATTTACGCTAACGGCGTGGTCAGCGAAGCGTTCATAGAAGCGTGACAACAGTGCCATGTCCACGGCCTGGCGGGTGGTGTGGCCCCACTCGCGCATGGTGAGCAAGCCGATGATGTGCTCATTAATATCATCAATGGCGTCATCATCCTTAGCCGCGGCGATGGCGACTTCCGGGTCCGGTTCGATAAGGATGTCGCGCGTCTGGGCCACCATCTGCAGGCAGATACGGAACATCTCTTCAAAAAATCCCCGGTGCTCCTCCGGCACCGCGCACTCCGGGTGGCGGCGCCGGGCAGTGTTGGCCACGTGGCGCACCAGCTGGCCCATGCGGAAAAGGTCTTCAACGATATAGATGGAAGACACCACTTGGCGCAAGTCCTTGCCCATGGGATTTTCCAGGGCCAGTAGAGTGACCGCACGGGACTCACAGCGGGCGCGGGTTTCTTCCAACTCGTCTTTTAAAGACAGGGTTTCTTCGGCTTTTTGCAGGTCAGAATGCAATAGTCCCTGGGAGGCTAGGGTGAGCATGTCGCGGACGGTGTCACACATGACAATGAGGTCATGGGAGAAATTGTCTAGGTGTTCACGATAAGCCGCTCGCATGCCCCAAATCCTATAATGTGCGAGCGCCTTTTGCACGCCCCGCACGCCCCGCACGTTCTCGCATGCTCCCGCACGCTCCCGCACGCTCCCGCACGCTCGAGCATGCTCCCGCACGCTTCCGGCACCTCCAGTGTGCAGTGCAGCCGGTGGTCGGATGCCATGGCGGCCAACCGGGTGGGTCTAACCCCCGGAGTTCATCATGTCCGCCCCGGCAGGCACAGTGTCATCCTCAGGGTCATCCAACCAACCGTCGGGCAGCGCCACCTTGGACGGCGACCCCTGGCGGCCGCGCGGGCCGGAGGCATCGTCAGCCACGGCATCGGAGTCAGCCCACGGGGCCAGCAAATCACGCAGAGCCTGCAGGGAGGAAACCTGCGCCAGCTGAGCACGCACCTGGCCGCCTACCGGAAAACCCCGCATGTACCAGGCAATATGCTTGCGGATGTCCCGCGATGCCGCGCGCTCACCATCATAGGCAGCCAGCAACTCCGCATGTCGAATGATGATCTGGGTGACCTCGCCCAACGTAGGCGGCGCAGGCAGCGGAAGGCCGCGCAGCTGGGCGGACAATTCCGCAAAAAGCCACGGCCGGCCCAGGCACCCGCGGCCCACCTGCACACCATCGCAACCGGTCGCGTCCATCATCCGCTTCGCGTCATCGGCCCGAAAAATATCCCCATTACCCAGCACCGGCACGCCAGTGTCCGCCAAGTGCTCCTTGAGGCGAGCAATCTCCTCCCACCGTGCCGTGCCAGAGTAACGCTGGGCTGCGGTGCGCCCATGCAGCGTCACTGCCGATGCCCCGTTATCCACCGCAATCCTGCCCGCCTCCAGGTGGGTGTGGTGTTCATCGTCTATACCAATGCGCATCTTGACCGTGACCGGGACCCTGCTTCCTTCGGTTGCCTTGACCGCGGCGGCGACGATATTGCCAAACAAGCGCCGCTTGTAGGGGAGGGCAGAACCACCCCCGCGGCGGGTGACTTTGGGCACAGGGCAGCCAAAGTTCATGTCAATGTGATCGGCGAGGTTTTCGTCCACAATCATCTTCGCCGCCCGGTAGGTGTAGTCCGGGTCTACCGTGTAAAGCTGCAGGGAGCGCGGGTTTTCCTCCGGAGCGAAGGTGGTCATGTGCAGAGTCTTTTCATTGCGCTCCACCAAAGCGCGGGCGGTGACCATCTCGCAGACATAGAGGCCGGAAACAGTGCCTGTGCGGGCGAGCTCTTGTTCGCGGCATAACGTGCGAAAAGCCACGTTGGTAACCCCGGCCATGGGGGCGAGGATGACCGGGGAGGCTAGCTCGATATTTCCAATGCGCACATTCACTCCCACATTCTCTACTTCCGGCAGGTTGCAGGCAAATTCCTTCATCGCTAGCCCCTATAACAAAAATTCGCTATTGTGGTCTGCGTAACGTCAGCCTACCGGGGCGCGCGATGTGTGCGTGCCGGGAGCCTGAGATGCACACTTCAACCTTTTTGATATGAGGAGGCACGCTTTGACTGAGCGTATCGGTTATTACAAGGACCTGGTTGTTTCCGCAGAGGAGGCAGCGAAGCATGTAAACCACGGTGACCGGGTAGGCATCTCCGGCTTCACCGGTGCGGGTTACCCCAAGGCCCTGCCAGCCGCTATTGCGGAAAAGGCCAAGGCCGCTCACGCCAAGGGTGAAGAGTTCACCATCGACTTGTTCTCCGGCGCCTCCACCGCACCAGACTGCGACGGTGTACTGGCAGAGGCAAAAGCAATCCGCTTCCGCTCCCCGTACAACTCTGACCCACTGCTGCGTAACCAGTTCAATGACGGCACCGCCCTCTACCAGGACATTCACCTGTCCCACTCCGGCCAGCAGGTAGAGGAAGGCTTCTACGGCGACTTCCAGGTTGCCATCATTGAGGCAGTGCGCATTACCGAGGACGGCAACATTGTGCCGTCCTCCGCAGTGGGCAACAACCTGGAGTACATCGACGCTGCTGAAAAGATCATCATCGAGGTCAACGAGTGGCAGTCCCTCAACCTTGAGGGTATGCACGACATTTACAAGCTTGAGAAGCTTCCCAACCGCCAGCCCATCCCGATTACCAAGCCGGGCGACCGTGTTGGCACGACCTTCATCGAGCTGCCGAAGGAGAAGGTTGTTGCCGTCGTGGAGACCAACGCTCCGGACCGCAATGCCGCGTTCAAGGCACCGGATGAGGTCTCTGAGAAGATCGCCGCCAACTTCATTGAGTTCCTGGAGGGCGAGGTCGCCGCTGGCCGCCTGGCGTACGACGGCTTCATCATGCAGTCCGGCGTGGGCAATGTTCCCAACGCCGTGATGGCTGGCCTGTTGGACTCCAAGTTTGAAAACATCCAGGCCTACACCGAGGTTATCCAGGACGGCATGGTGGACCTCATCGACGCCGGCAAGATGACCGTGGCTTCCGCCACCTCCTTCGCGCTGTCCCCCGAGTACGCGGACCGCATGAATGAGAAGGCAGACAAGTACCGCGAGTCCATCATCCTGCGCCCGCAGCAGATCTCCAACCACCCGGAGGTCATCCGCCGCGTGGGCCTGATCTCCTCCAACGGCATGATCGAGGCCGACATCTACGGCAACATCAACTCCACCAACGTGGGCGGCTCCCGCATCATGAACGGTACCGGCGGTTCCGGTGACTTCACCCGCAACGGTTACATCACCACCTTCGTCTCCCCGTCCGTGGCTAAGGACGGCGCCATCTCCGCTATCGTGCCGTTCGTCTCCCACACCGACCACACCGAGCACGACACCATGGTCATCATCACTGAGTACGGTGTAGCAGACCTGCGCGGCCTGGCTCCGCGTGAGCGTGCGGAGAAGGTTATTGCGGTGGCTCACCCGGACTACCGTCCACTGCTGCAGGAGTACTTCGAGCGCGCACAGGCCAACAAGTTCCAGCACACCCCGCATGACCTGAAGACCGCTTTCGACTTCCAGGTCAACTTCGCTGAGAAGGGCGATATGCGCGGCTAATCGCACCGTGCTGCGGACTTAACCCCCGGCTTAGCTTTAGCCCTGGCCCGTGCCCTGGTTGTAGACGGGCCCGTGGTCTGGTTGTAGCCTGGTCGCTGGCTTTGCTTAGCCCGACCCCGGCTCAGCTTTAGCCGGTCCCCTGGCTTTGCTTAGCCCGACCCCGGCTCAGCTGAGTCCGGGGGTTATTTCGTCTTTGCCGCCCTGGCTAGTAAACTAGTGCGGCGTTGGGCCTTTAGCTCAGTTGGTAGAGCTACGGACTTTTAATCCGCAGGTCCCGGGTTCGAGCCCCGGAGGGCCCACTTTTAGCCAAAACCCCTGGTCGTGATTGACCGGGGGTTTGCTGCTGTTGTCGGGCCGAATGGGCCTAATGGTCAAAATGTGTTGGCACCAAGTTGCACATCTGATGACGTGGCCCCCTGGGCCCGCCCCGGCCCCCTCGGCCCCGGCACTCCCAAGCCAGTGAACCCGGTCCCTCTACTTGTATATATCGCCGGATAGTTTCATATACAGGTGGTCCCTGAGTGAATCCGTTTTCCCAGGTCGCAGATCGGGATCGAGGCTACTTGTATATATCGCGGGATAGTTTCATATACAGGTAGCGCGTGGGGCAGATGGGATCAACGTGTAGAGGCGATGGAACGAGTGCACCGCGGGAAGTGGGATAAGCAGCCAGAGGTGATGGGACTACCGGCCCGTGGTAGCGCGCGGACCAGCTGTCGCACGGGAATTAGTCAGCTCGCGACTACGGAAAATGGCCCGTAAAGGGCAGGGTGGGGGAGCATGCGCTAAAATTTTTGCCGTTGTGACTGTTGTCTTAATAGAGGAGCAATTTTAAGCTATGGCCGCCCGCTATTCCCTACGCCTGCGCCACCGTATAGCCACCGTGAGGACCGCTGTGTCCAGCGCAGCATCCGCCCCGGCCCTTGCAGGCAGGTCCACCACGGCCCTTGCAGGCAGGTTCGCCATGGTCCGCGCAGCACGGACCGCCACAGCCCGCGCGACGATGGCTGTTGTCGCCTCTGTCGCCTTTGTTGCGACACTTGGTGCCGTGGCTCCGGTGGCCGGGGCCCAACCGGCCGGGGCGCAGGCAGTATTCTTCGGCGATTCTTTCCTGGCCAACCCTGCGTACCGCGACGTCGCTTCGCTTCGCGGCCACTTCGAGCGCTCGGGGCTCTCCTCCCACTCGCGGCTCGGCTCTCAGCCGGGCGCGCCATCTCCCCAGGGCTGCCCGCAGGGCGATCAGACCGTTGCTAAGGCTTATGGGGAAATTCACCGGGTCTCTGTGGCCAACTATGCTTGCTCGGCGGCCAAGATGGCCGGTCCGTCGGCTCGGCGCTCGGTTGGCGACCAAATCAGCGGAGCCATCGCCCGCGGGGACCTAGGCCCGGCAACCGGGAAAGTCTTTATCCAGGCCGGTGCAAACGATCTGCCCGATATTCTGGCCGGCCAGATGGGCTCGAGTGCAGGGGTCTTTAACTCTGCGGTGGTCAACCACGTGCGCCGGGTGCGCGAGGCAGCCCCGGGCGCCGAGGTGGTCATTGTGGGCTACCCGGCTATTGCTGCGGAAAACGGCGCGGTGTGTCCCGTTCGCGTTCAGGGGGAGCGCGCGGGCTTCAACCTCGACTTCGCGGGTGCGGTGCGTGCCGGTGAGGACACGGTGGGGGCGGCATTGTCCCAGGCTGCCGCCCAGGCCGGGGTGCGCTACGTGAACCTGCGCGCGGCGACCCTGCCGGGCAATATGTGCGCCCCGGATAGCGTGCGCAACGTCGCCGGTGTGCTGGAGCACAGTGCCGGCCACAATCTTTACAATCACCTCACTCATCGTGGAGTCTGGCAGGTTGCCCGTATTATTTAGCCAGAGCTTGCCGATGCCGCAACATCGGCAAGCTTTGCAGGGGGCTAGCTTTTGACCATCTTCTTGATGGCGTGCATGGCTTCCTCCAGCTTGGCGTTGGCTTCGGTGGGGTTGTTGGCCGCGCCGGCGACGCAATGCGCAATGTGATCCTCCAGGAGGGCGAGGGCGACGTTTTCCAACGCGGACGTGACTGCCGAAATCTGGGTGATGATGTCGATGCAGTACTGGTCTTCATCGACCATCCGCTGGATGCCGCGGGCCTGGCCCTCGATGCGGCGCAGGCGGGCAAGGTAGCGCGACTTAGACTGGGCATTTGAGTTATAACCGTGGACTCCGGGCTCGTGACAAGTGCAAGGTTGTGGCTGCTCAGGCATGGTTTTCTGGCTCCTTTTTTGCGCAATTTTGTCAGCATTGGCTTGTACAGTATAGTTCTAAAAGTCGCCTGGTGCGACGGGCCCCCATCGTCTAGCGGCCTAGGACACTGCCCTTTCACGGCAGCGGCACGGGTTCGAATCCCGTTGGGGGTACGAAGGACTTCTCCCTTCGTACGTTAATAAACGAATATGGCCCTGTGGCGCAGTTGGTTAGCGCGCCGCCCTGTCACGGCGGAGGTCGCGGGTTCAAGTCCCGTCAGGGTCGCTTTCAGTGCCGGTCTCAATTTTGAGGCCGGCACTTTTGCGTCTGTGCAGTGCTGTGCCTTCGTAGCGCTTGCCGCTGTGCCTGCGTAGCGCTTGGGCCTGCGCCTGCCGCGCTTCATGGGCCCGGCAGGGGGCGCCGTTGCTGCGCTGACGGCTAGAAGAGGGGGCGAAAACGCTGATTGAGGTGCGGATTTGTTGAGCTTTCCTATCGTTGTGTAGAGTAATGAGCCGTGCCAGAGAGCACCACGATAATGAAATATGGCCCTGTGGCGCAGTTGGTTAGCGCGCCGCCCTGTCACGGCGGAGGTCGCGGGTTCAAGTCCCGTCAGGGTCGCCAAGATTGCCTTGGGTAGTCTTCGGCCAGATAGCTCAGTCGGTAGAGCACACGCCTGAAAAGTGTGGGGTCGCCAGTTCGATCCTGGCTCTGGCCACCATCAATCCCCTCCCTCGCGGAGGGGATTTTTGTTTCTCCGGGCCACCAGTTGGGGCCCGCCGACGCGTGCGGCGAATTACAGGCATAATGGCGTGCATGACTTCTCAGAACGAACAATCAGTTGCCCACCAGACCGATAAGGCCCGCTTCGTCATCACTGTTGACGGAGAAGAGGCCGGATTTGTCCAATACACCGACGCCGAACGCACCCGGGACTTCCACCACACGGAGGTTTTCTCCCAGTTCCAGGGCCAGGGACTGTCCAAGCCGCTGATCAAGGCCGCATTGGATGATGCCCGCGAGGCCGGCTACAAAGTCATCGCCTCCTGTAGCGCCGTAGAGGCCTTCATTAACAAAAACGAGGACTACGCAGACTTGTTGGCCTAAACACCAGCCAGGAACCCCTCGGCGGGGGTCTGGGTGGGTAGAGGGGGCATCGGCAAGCTCTAGCAAAAAGGCCACCAGAACCTAAAGAAGGAACTGGTGGCCTGAAGGGGAAAGCTAGATGTAGTAGTCCGGGTCCACGAGCTTGACGCGTTCATCGGGGTTGCGGGGGCGGGACTTGGCGGGAATGCCCACCGCGATGTGCTGGGCGGGGACGTCCTTGGTCACCACCGCGTTGGCACCCACAGCGCTACCGGCGCCGATGGTAATGGGGCCCAGGACCTTGGCCCCAGCACCGATGGTTACGCCGTCTTCAATAGTGGGGTGGCGCTTGGTCTGGGTGAGGACCTGGCCGCCCAGGGTGACGCCGTGGTAGAGCATGACGTCATCGCCAATCTCTGCGGTCTCCCCAATCACAATGCCCATGCCGTGGTCGATGAAGAAACGGCGGCCAATGGTCGCCCCCGGGTGAATCTCCACGCCGGTGAGGAAGCGAGTGGCCTGGGCCAAAATGCGGGCCGGGCCCTTGAGGCCGCGCTTCCACAGCGCGTGTGCCGCCCGGTGGGCCCAAATGGCATGCAGGCCGGAATAGACGATCGCGTTTTCTACATCACCGCGCGCAGCTGGGTCATGCTCCCGGGCGTTTGCTAGATCCTCGCGGATCATCGAGATTAGGTTCATGGGGTCCTATCCTAGTGCGAAAGAAAAAACGCCTGCCAAATTTGGCGGGCGTTTTATTCAGGGGTAGCGGCAGGCGATTAGGCCTCGCGGATGTCCTCGAAGAGGACGGTGGAGACGTAGCGCTCGCCGAAGTCCGGTGCCACGACCACAATGGTCTTGCCCGCGAACTCCTCGCGGTCAGCCAGCTTGAGGGCTGCGGAGACGTTAGCGCCGGCGGAGATGCCAACCAGCAGGCCTTCCTCGGTGGCCAGCTTGCGGGCGTACTCGATGGCTTCCTCGTTGGTGGCGGTGAGGATCTCATCCACCAGGTTGCGGTCCAGAACCTCCGGAATGAAGTTGGCGCCCAGGCCCTGGATCTTGTGCGGGCCGGCCTTGCCTTCGGTCAGCAGCGGGGAGGCGGCGGGCTCAACGGCGACCAGCTTGATGTCTGCGTTTTGCTCCTTGAGGTAGCGGCCCGCACCGGTGATGGTGCCGCCGGTGCCCACGCCAGCGACGAAGGCATCAATCTGGCCGTCGGTGTCATTCCAGATCTCCGGGCCGGTGGTCTCGAAGTGGATCTTCGGATTGGCGGAGTTGCCGAACTGGCGGGCCAGGATGGCGTTGTCGGTCTCAGCCAGAATCTCGTTGGCCTTGTCCACGGCACCCTGCATGCCGGCGGCACCAGGGGTGAGGATGATCTGTGCACCGTAGGCACGCAGCAGCACCTTGCGCTCGTTGGACATGGTCTCCGGCATGGTCAGGATGACCTTGTAGCCCTTGGCCGCGCCAGCCAGTGCCAGGGCGATGCCGGTGTTGCCAGAGGTGGCTTCCACGATGGTGCCGCCGGGCTTGAGTTCTCCCGATGCCTCCGCAGCCTCAATGATGGCCCGCCCAATGCGGTCCTTAACGGAGTTAGCGGGGTTGAAGGACTCGACCTTGACCAGGACGGTTGCCTTCTTGCCTTCGGTAAGGCGGTTGAGGCGGACCAGGGGGGTGCCGCCGATGGTGTCCAGGATGGTGTCGTAAATCTGCGCCATGCTTGTGTGGCCTCCTTAAGGCTTGTTGCTCTGAATCTCTAGTTTGTTGTTTCTTGCGGGCGTTGCACCGCATCCCACCCTACACTACACACCTAGACCGAGTAGTACACAAGAAATAGACCGATTTTTATTCAGGGACTTCTTGTTGGGTTTCTGGTTATGGCTTGAGTTATGGGGCTGATGGGATTAGGTGGAGGTGGTGGGTGTGGCTTAGAATTACCCCCGCAAGCCGAATTTCTATCGGAGAATTGCCCGCTTTGCCAAGCGGGCTAAGGGTAACTTTTTGGGTGCCCCCGACGTTGGAGAAGTTTCATGGACACGGTCCGCATCAAAACCAGAGATGACGATGAAGCCGTCCGTACCGCTCTGTCTTCTTTGAAGACCGCCACCGGTATCCCCGTCACCATGTACGGAACCTTGCTCGCAGATAATCGCCTGCAAATCACCCAGTGGGTCGGGTTGCGAACGCCTGCGTTGCATAACCTCATCATTGACGCCGGGGTGGGCGTGGGGGGCCGCGTGGTCTCTACCCGCCGCGCCGTCGGTGTCACGGACTACACCCGGGCTAATACCATTTCACATGAAAATGATCGCCTGATTCAGGATGAGGGGCTTCATTCCATCGTGGCCGTGCCGGTGATTGTGCAGCGCGAAATTCGTGGTGTTCTCTATGTAGGCGTCCATTCTCCGGTCCGTCTGGGGGACAAGGTGATTGAGGAGGTCACCATGACGGCCCGCACCCTGGAACAGGATCTAGCGGTGAACTCCGCCATGCGCCGGGCAGAGGGCGTGCGCGGCACTCTTGCGCGCGTCGGCTCCTTGAGCGGGGCGGAATGGGAGCAGATCCGCTCCACGCACTCCAAACTGCGCATGCTGGCTAACCGGCTGGAAGACGATGATGTGCGCAAGGAACTGGAAGTCCTGTGCGATCAAATGGTCTCCCCGGTGCGTGTGAAGCAATCCACCAAGTTGTCCGCCCGCGAGCTGGACGTTCTTTCCTGCGTGGCACTTGGGCACACCAACGTGGAAGCCGCGGAAGAGATGGGCATCGGCGCAGAGACTGTGAAGTCTTATCTGCGCTCCGTTATGCGCAAGCTGGGCGCCCACACTCGCTATGAGGCGGTCAACGCCGCGCGGCGTATTGGCGCGTTGCCGTAAACTGTCTCCCTGTGAAAGACATCTTTATTGTTTCCGGTGGTGCCCGCCTGTCCGGCACGGTTTCCGTGGACGGCGCCAAAAACTCGGTGCTCAAACTCATGGCGGCCGCGCTGTTGGCGGAGGGCACCACCACGCTGACTAATTGCCCGGAGATTCTCGATGTCCCCTTGATGAAGAAGGTCCTCGAGGGCCTGGGCTGCACGGTTGAGATTAGTGGTGATCGGGTGGACATCACCACCCCGGCCACGTTGGCGTCGAACGCTGACTTTGATGCCGTGCGCCAATTTCGTGCCTCGGTGTGCGTGTTGGGGCCGTTGACCGCGCGGTGCGGGCACGCGAAAGTGGCGCTGCCCGGCGGGGATGCGATTGGTTCGCGGCCTTTAGATATGCACCAGTCGGGTTTGGAGAAGATGGGTGCGCGCACGCGCATTGAGCATGGTGCGGTGGTGGCAGAGGCCGACGGTCTCACAGGTGCGCACATTCACTTGGATTTTCCGTCGGTGGGCGCAACGGAAAACATTCTGACGGCCGCGGTCTTGGCGCAGGGCACAACCGTGCTGGACAACGCCGCGCGCGAGCCGGAGATTGTGGATTTGTGTGAGATGTTGGTGTCTATGGGCGCCAAGATTTCCGGTGCGGGCAGTTCCACTATCACCATCGAGGGGGTTGATTGCCTCCAGCCCACCCAGCACAAGGTTATTGGCGACCGCATTGTCGCAGGTACCTGGGCTTATGCCGCCGCTATGACCAGGGGAGACATCACGGTGACAGGCATTGCGCCGCGGCACCTGCATTTGCCGCTGGAGAAGCTGAAGTCCGCAGGTGCCACCGTCGAGTCTTATGAGAATGGATTTCGCGTACGCATGGACGGCCGCCCCCGGGCGGTGAACTTCCAAACCCTGCCGTTCCCCGGTTTCCCCACGGACTTGCAGCCGATGGCTATTGGCCTGTCCGCAGTTGCGGAGGGAACCACCATGATCACGGAGAATGTGTTCGAGTCCCGCTTCCGCTTCGTTGATGAGATGATGCGCCTCGGTGCCGACTGCACTGTCGACGGCCATCATGTGGTGATTCGTGGCCAGGAGCAGTTGTCTTCGACTCACGTGTGGTCTTCGGACATTCGCGCCGGTGCAGGATTGGTGCTAGCCGCCTTTTGTGCTGATGAGACCTCCACTATCCACGACGTCTATCACATTGACCGCGGCTACCCGAAGTTCGTGGAGAATCTCCGCGCCCTCGGTGCCGAAGTCCACCGCTCCCAGGAGGAGAGTCTGTATTAGCTCCGTCGCCCTCTGCCTACAGTGCTTGCCGATGCCGCTTGTGGGTGGGGGGTTTGTTGGTGGTTGGGGTTGTTGGTGGTTGGGGTTGTTTGGGTGGTGGTTGGTGTGGGGTGGAATTGGGGTGTGGGCTGGGGATTTGTGTTGATGGTTGGGTGTGTGTAGATTTATCCGAGTCGCCAGCGAGGTGGCCGGTTGGTCTTCTGGTTGGTGGTTCCTGGTTGGGAGTGCTGATTTGACTGTGGTTGGTTGGTTCTTCTAGAGTGGGACGAGCTGCTCTGCTGAGTGTGGGCCCTGTGTTGTGGGTCGGTGTTTGGTGGGTGTGCTGATGTTGTTTGAGAACTCAATAGTGTGCCAATGTACTTTTATTTTTGTTTGTCTGCTGTGGCGGTCATTGTGGTGGAAGTGTGTTGTGCTGGCTGCGCCTGTTTTGTGGGTGTGGTTGGTTGGTGTGTGCCGGGTGATGCCCTGTTCCGAATGTGGGGTGTCACTGTAAAAGAACTGATAATTTTTGGTTTGGTGCATACTGTTTAAAAGTCGCATTTTTGCTGTGGTGGCGTTTGTTGTCATGGTGGTAACCGGACCGTCTGGGCTTCCTCGTCGGTTGTTGGGTGGTTCGGGTGATTTTTTCTTTATGTAGTAATTTTTTGGATTTGCCAGTCCGCTGCTGCTGTTTGTGGTGGTGGTTTGGTTTGTCTTTTTTGTCTAGGTTTTGGGCTTTTCACGCCCTGGTCCGGCACTCTTTTTTGTTTGGGTGTTGGTGCCTTTTTTGTGGAGAGTTTGATCCTGGCTCAGGACGAACGCTGGCGGCGTGCTTAACACATGCAAGTCGAACGGAAAGGCCTCCCGCTTGCGGGGGGTACTCGAGTGGCGAACGGGTGAGTAACACGTGGGTGATCTGCCCCTAACTTCGGGATAAGCTTGGGAAACTGGGTCTAATACCGGATAGGACCATGCTTTAGTGTGTGTGGTGGAAAGTTTTTTCGGTTAGGGATGAGCTCGCGGCCTATCAGCTTGTTGGTGGGGTAATGGCCTACCAAGGCGTCGACGGGTAGCCGGCCTGAGAGGG
The DNA here is from genome assembly GCF_011038655.2 of Corynebacterium lizhenjunii. NCBI lineage: Bacteria > Bacillati > Actinomycetota > Actinomycetes > Mycobacteriales > Corynebacteriaceae > Corynebacterium > Corynebacterium lizhenjunii. Next base: position 2,183,006 of record NZ_CP064954.1, on the reverse strand, counting down.
TGTACGGCCACATTGGGACTGAGATACGGCCCAGACTCCTACGGGAGGCAGCAGTGGGGAATATTGCACAATGGGCGGAAGCCTGATGCAGCGACGCCGCGTGGGGGATGACGGCCTTCGGGTTGTAAACTCCTTTCGACAGGGACGAAGCGTAAGTGACGGTACCTGTATAAGAAGCACCGGCTAACTACGTGCCAGCAGCCGCGGTAATACGTAGGGTGCGAGCGTTGTCCGGAATTACTGGGCGTTAAAGAGCTCGTAGGTGGTTTGTCGCGTCGTCTGTGAAATTCCGGGGCTTAACTCCGGGCGTGCAGGCGATACGGGCTGACTTGAGTGCTGTAGGGGAGACTGGAATTCCTGGTGTAGCGGTGAAATGCGCAGATATCAGGAGGAACACCGATGGCGAAGGCAGGTCTCTGGGCAGTAACTGACGCTGAGGAGCGAAAGCATGGGTAGCGAACAGGATTAGATACCCTGGTAGTCCATGCCGTAAACGGTGGGCGCTAGGTGTGAGGGACTTCCACGTTTCTCGTGCCGTAGCTAACGCATTAAGCGCCCCGCCTGGGGAGTACGGCCGCAAGGCTAAAACTCAAAGGAATTGACGGGGGCCCGCACAAGCGGCGGAGCATGTGGATTAATTCGATGCAACGCGAAGAACCTTACCTGGGCTTGACATATGCAGGATCGGCACAGAGATGTGTTTTCCCTTGTGGTCTGTATACAGGTGGTGCATGGTTGTCGTCAGCTCGTGTCGTGAGATGTTGGGTTAAGTCCCGCAACGAGCGCAACCCTTGTCTTATGTTGCCAGCACGTTGTGGTGGGGACTCATGAGAGACTGCCGGGGTTAACTCGGAGGAAGGTGGGGATGACGTCAAATCATCATGCCCCTTATGTCCAGGGCTTCACACGTGCTACAATGGCCGGTACAATGCGTTGCGATACTGTGAGGTGGAGCTAATCGCTTAAAGCTGGTCTTAGTTCGGATTGGGGTCTGCAACTCGACCCCATGAAGTTGGAGTCGCTAGTAATCGCAGATCAGCAATGCTGCGGTGAATACGTTCCCGGGCCTTGTACACACCGCCCGTCACGTCATGAAAGTTGGTAACACCCGAAGCCAGTGGCTCAAACTCGTTAGGGAGCTGTCGAAGGTGGGATCGGCGATTGGGACGAAGTCGTAACAAGGTAGCCGTACCGGAAGGTGCGGCTGGATCACCTCCTTTCTAAGGAGCTTTTAGTGTTGGGGTGTAGTTACATCCCACATCATTTGTACGTCGCGCTCTGTAGGAGCGCGACGGTTGGTTGAGTGTGCGAGTGTCATGCTGCCAACGTTTTTTAATCGGAGTGGAGACACACCAGTTGATGACACTTTTTTGTTGTGGTGGTCGTCGTGGTGGGCAGGCAAGAATTGTTTGTGGGTATGTTGGTGCATTGTTGGGTGTCTGGGGCATCATTGTGTTGCTCATGCCCATGCTGGTTGCGTGGTATCACCGTGTGGTGGTGCCGTGTGGTGGTGTGGGGTGTTGTGTGAGAACTGTATAGTGGACGCGAGCATCCGTGACAATGCTGCTTTTGGGTGGTGTTGTTGCGTGTGTGATTTCTTTGTTCTTTTTGTGTTTTGTGTAGTTCACGCCTCGTAGCCGGGCTTGGCCCGGGTACGTGGTTTGTGTGTTCGTTATTAAGGGCGCATGGTGGATGCCTTGGCATGCTGAGCCGATGAAGGACGTGTAAGGCTGCGTTAAGCCTCGGGGAGTTGTCAATTAAGCGTTGATCCGAGGATGTCCGAATGGGGAAACCTGGCTGCCGTTATGGGTAGTGACCCTTCAGTGAATTCATAGCTGTTGTGGGGGCAACGCGGGGAAGTGAAACATCTTAGTACCCGTAGGAAGAGAAAATAATAATGATTCTGCTAGTAGTGGCGAACGAACGTGGATGAGGCTAAACCGTGTGCATGTGATACTTGGTAGGGGTTGTGTGTGCGGTGTTGTGGGGCCTGATGTGCGGCAGCTACCACTGTCGTGCCAATGCGCATGTTGTTAGGTGAAGTGGTCTGGGATGGCCTACCGGAGAAGGTGAGAGTCCTGTAGCTGAAGATGGTGTGTGGTTGGTTGTTGGTGTCCCCGAGTAGCAGCGGGCTCGTGGAATCTGCTGTGAATCTGCCGGGACCACCCGGTAAGCCTAAATACTCAGTGTGACCGATAGTGGATAGTACCGTGAGGGAATGGTGAAAAGTACCCCGGGAGGGGAGTGAAATAGTTCCTGAAACCATGTGCTTACAATCCGTCAGAGCACCTGAAAGTGTGTGATGGCGTGCCTTTTGAAGAATGAGCCTGCGAGTCAGCGGCATGTCGCGAGGTTAACCCGTGTGGGGTAGCCGTAGGGAAACCGAATCCTAATGAGGGTGATTTGTTTAGTGGCATGTCCTGGACCCGAAGCGGGGTGATCTACCCATGGCCAGTGTGAAGCAGCTGTAAGAGGTTGTGGAGGCGCGAACCCACGTAGGTTGAAAACTGCGGGGATGAGCTGTGGGTAGGGGTGAAAGGCCAATCAAACTCCGTGATAGCTGGTTCTCCCCGAAATGCATTTAGGTGCAGCGTCGTATTAGCTTGTTGGAGGTAGAGCTACTGGTTGGTTGAGCGGGACTACAATCTTAGCAATGTCAGCCAAACTCCGAATGCCAGCAATGTGGTGTACGGCAGTGAGACTGTGGGGGATAAGCTTCATAGTCGAGAGGGAAACAGCCCAGATCGCCGGTTAAGGCCCCTAAGGGTGTGCTAAGTGGAAAAGGATGTGGGATCGCGAAGACAGCCAGGAGGTTGGCTTAGAAGCAGCCATCCTTGAAAGAGTGCGTAATAGCTCACTGGTCGAGTGGTTTCGCGCCGACAATGTAGTGGGGCTCAAGCACACCGCCGAAGCCGCGGCAAGACACACCTTGTGGTGTGTGTTGGGTAGGGGAGCGTCGTGCACGTGGTGAAGCGTTACCGTAAGGCGGCGTGGAGTGTGTGCGAGTGAGAATGCAGGCATGAGTAACGAATTGGAAGGTGAGAATCCTTCCCGCCGGATGACTAAGGGTTCCTGGGTCAAGTTCGTCTTCCCAGGGTGAGTCGGGACCTAAGGCGAGGCCGACAGGCGTAGTCGATGGACAACCAGTTGATATTCTGGTACCCGTATTTCCGCGCCCATGATAAAGCACTGATACTAACCACCACAAACGCGCCCTTTCTGGTCTTTGGCCGGGTTGGGTGTGTGCGTCGTGGGGCCTGATGTGTGGTTCAAGCGATGGGGTGACACAGTGGGGTAGCCATGCCGCTTAGTGGATTGTTGGTGTAAGCGTGTAGCCGGGTGGTGTAGGTAAATCCGTACCACCGTTTGTTGGTAAGACGTGATGCGTAGCCCATATGGGGTGAAGTTGGTGATCCCGTGCTGTCGAGAAAAGCCTCTAGCGATGTGGATGTATGGCCCGTACCCTAAACCGACACAGGTAGTCAGGTTGAAAATACTAAGGCGTTCGGGTGAACTGTGGTTAAGGAACTCGGCAAAATGCCCCCGTAACTTCGGGAGAAGGGGGACCGCACCGTGTGAGCACCCTTTGCGGTGTTAAGCGTGGTGTGGTCGCAGAGAATAGAGGGAAGCGACTGTTTATCAAAAACACAGGTCCATGCGAAGACGTGAAGTTGATGTATATGGACTGACGCCTGCCCGGTGCTGGAAGGTTAAGAGGACCGGTTAGATACCCTTGTGGTGTCGAAGCTGAGAATTTAAGCCCCAGTAAACGGCGGTGGTAACTATAACCATCCTAAGGTAGCGAAATTCCTTGTCGGGTAAGTTCCGACCTGCACGAATGGCGTAACGACTTCCCTGCTGTCTCAACCACAGGCCCGGTGAAATTGCACTACGAGTAAAGATGCTCGTTACGCGCGGCAGGACGAAAAGACCCCGGGACCTTCACTATAGCTTGGTATTGGTGTTTGGTTCGGTTTGTGTAGGATAGGTGGGAGACTGTGAAGCTATCACGCTAGTGGTGGTGGAGTCGTTGTTGAAATACCACTCTGATCGGATTGAGCACCTTAACCTTGGCCCATGATCTGGGTTGGGGACAGTGCCTGGTGGGTAGTTTAACTGGGGCGGTTGCCTCCCAAAATGTAACGGAGGCGCCCAAAGGTTCCCTCAGCCTGGTTGGCAATCAGGTGGTGAGTGTAAGTGCACAAGGGAGCTTGACTGTGAGAGTGACAGCTCGAGCAGGGACGAAAGTCGGGACTAGTGATCCGGCACCTACTTGTGGATGTGGTGTCGCTCAACGGATAAAAGGTACCCCGGGGATAACAGGCTGATCTTCCCCAAGAGTTCATATCGACGGGATGGTTTGGCACCTCGATGTCGGCTCGTCGCATCCTGGGGCTGGAGTAGGTCCCAAGGGTTGGGCTGTTCGCCCATTAAAGCGGCACGCGAGCTGGGTTCAGAACGTCGTGAGACAGTTCGGTCTCTATCCGCCGCGCGCGTTGAAACTTGAAGAAGGCTGTCCCTAGTACGAGAGGACCGGGACGGACGTACCTCTAGTGTGCCAGTTGTTCCGCCAGGAGCACCGCTGGTTGGCTACGTACGGAAGGGATAACCGCTGAAAGCATCTAAGCGGGAAGCCTGTTTTAAGATGAGGTTTCATTTGAGGTCCCCTAAAGACGATGGGGTTGATAGGCCAGACCTGGAAGCATCGCAAGATGTGAAGGCTACTGGTACTAATAGACCAAAACAAACACACCCAACACCACGACGTGTTGGATGGTCCTACCAAGCACAAACAAACACACACCTGTGTGCGCGTCCACTATGCAGTATCTGACACAACACTGCAACACACCCACACTCTGTGGTGTGCCCCGCAGATGTGTCGGTGGTTGATAGCGGCAGGGAAACGCCCGGACCCATTCCGAACCCGGAAGCTAAGCCTGCCCGCGCTGATGGTACTGCACCCGGGAGGGTGTGGGAGAGTAAGTTACCGCCGACACTACAAACACAACAACATAACAGAATAAAACTCAACCGGCCCGGCCCACACCCCCACCACACAACGAGGGGACCACGTGGACCGGGCCGCACAGCGTTTTCCCACACCAACCACCCACCACAACAACCCACTCTAGAATGACCAAGTCTCCAGGTGAGCTTCTTTGTGGTGGGTGGTGTACAGAGATTTTTTCTCACGGTCACGGAACCTTCCGCCTCTTTCGGCAGTCTAATAGACAAGGACACACCGAAAGGAGCTTGGACAATGTGCACCACACTGTACCTTTATCACTCAACCGAGTTTCCCGCCATCGGGCCGCGGGGAGGGCCGCTCGTTACAGTGACGGCAGCGGTCGGTCGATCAGTTTCGATGGGACGCATTGAGAGGACGCTCTGATGCGCGCAGATCTGGGGTTCTACGCTCTTGCCCTAATGGCTGCAGGCGCTTTCGCGTTGACGGGTTGCACTAGCGACCCAGTTTCAAATTCATTCCCAGATTTAGACGAGGGGCGCGAATCTGAATCAGCAACTGTCAATGCTTACGGGTTTGCTATGCCGGCACCGGGGCCCTTCGACCGCAACGCGCTAGGGTTCAAGCCTTTCAAGCCGTGCGAAGACATCCCGGACGAGGTTTTTGAGCGACTTGGCGTGCGGATACGGTCAGAGTCCAGGGACAGTCTGCCGCCCTATCCGTGTTTTATTGATGCAGAAAGATTGAAAGCCAATGGCACTTTGGAACTTGCGTCCTACCAGTTGAGTCTTGCTGATCTGACTAAGGACGGAGTTCTCCAGGCTGCGGCGGAACCAGGGCCTGCTGTGGAGCGGAGCGTGGTGCTTACCTCCCATGAATACTTCGATGACGGCTATTGCATGGCCGGTGTCGAGACCGCAGGCGGGTTTATCAGCATCGCATATGCGAGTTGGCTCAATGAGCCGAGTGGTGCCTCAATGTGCGAGGTGCCGACACAGTTAATTCAGGAACTCTATGGGGTGAAAAATGATCAACATTGATTTCAATTCGTATTCGGAGGCAGGGCAGTCTATCAACGATATAAAGGCACTGATCATGCGGGTCTCTCGTGATCCTGGTATAGGCATGTCCTCCGCATTGTCGTCTATCCCGGGTGTCAGTGAGGCTGGCGGGATTCATGGTCGGTTCTTGCAGGGGGATCCGGCGTCTGCGCAGGAGACGTTGCGGAAGTTCACCAGCCAGCTGGATTGGATCGGCAGCCAACTAAAGAATCAAGCGACTGCGTTTGCGTGGCAGGATTCACTGGCGGCGAAGACTCTGGACATGTTGCATGTGGGGATTAGCCCGGATTTCCTGGAGGTTCGCTTTGTCGACCAACCCCCGGCCGACTACCAAACCCTTGACTTCGTGCCTCCGGTAGTCATGCTGTCTGGGCTAGACATTAGCCAGGTGGCCGCCGAAATCAACGCCATTGATTTGGCCTCAGTCGTAGCGTCCAGTAGCCGCTGGAGTGACTTGCATATCGCAGCTACAGAGGCAGTGGATCAATTACAGTCGATTGCCGGGGTGCTGGCGAGCAACAACTCCGGGGAAGCTGTAGACCGTGCGGTAGAAACCTTAGGCACAGTCGCTGCCACAGGTACGGATTTTGCTGCCAACGCATTGTTGATGCAGGCGCACACATCATTGTTGAACTCACTAGGGATCATGGCCAAACTCCGCGCAGCTACCGCAGAGGCCGTCATCCGGGCAATCCCAGACCTTGCAGCCCAAAAAGTCGCAGAACGCGCCGCAATTGCTTCCCTGCAGGGCCATCTGCAGTTCATGGTGGATGCCTCACTGCCAAAAATTGGTAATCTGGCTAGCCCCGAGATGGCCGCCGGTGGTGGCCTCGCTAAGGCTGGTATGAACGCGATTGCTGGTATCGACGGGCGCTACGGCACTGATTCACTATCTATCCCGAAGGCCATGGTAGAGGCAGCTATGGCAGGCCAACTAGGCCCAGGATCTTTCGAGGTGGCAGACGGGTTGTTGCGCCCGGTGGCTGGCATGGGGGCTCATGATACTGGGGTAGAAGAGTTTGTCCGTGGCCTTGGCCGCGATGTTGCGGGCATGTTTGGTAATTCCGTGTTGCCCGCTACTGTGGGGGAGTCGTTGACTGGTCCCACATCAGCGACACTATCCGGTCTAGGCCATGGCGCAGGCGCTGGTGTACTGGGTGGTGCGCCCAGTGGGGCGGCGGTACCCGGTGGTGGCTTGGTGAAAATGGGTGCAGTGGGCACAACCCCGTCAGGTGCCGGTGCTGGTGCTGGTGTCCTTGGTGGTACTGGTTCTGGTTGGGGTGGTGCTATGCCAGGTCTGGTTGCTGGAAACACTGGCCGCCACGCCGCCGGGCGGACCGGTGGTGTGCCAGTCGCAGGTGGTGGTGCTGGTGGCATTGGGGCCGCTGGTGGTCTTGGCGGGGCCGTTGGCGGTGGTATCGGCGGTGGAGGTGCGCCAGGCGTTGGCGGTGGTGTCCCAGGTGCCGGGTCAGGTGGTGCCGCAATGGCCCGCGGGACTGTCACACCAGCCGGGGTTGCTGCGCAAGGTGGGCGGTCGGTGATGCCGGTGATGGGCGCAGGCGCCGGCGGTGGGGCGAATAATCGGGGTCGGGTCAAAGCGGTGACAACCAAGATTGAACAAGACGTCAACAAACGAGCCCTAATCGGTGACTTGCCACCAGCAATCCCAGGCGTCATCGGCGCATGGGTGCGAGACTAGGGGGTTGCGTTTTGCACTCCGAGAGCTAAAAGGGTGACGCGTTTTCTCCACAAACACGACATCGCGGCATGGGCGGGCAGTGTCTAAAGCGCAGAAAATGCGTCACTATGTTTGGAGACCGCAACGCTTTTGCTCGGAGACCGCAGTGCTTCGCTTGACTCCCGCAACGCTTTAGTTTGGTGGCCGCAATGCTTTACCGTAGAGGTCAAGGATTGCGGGGGCTACAGGCGTGGGATGGTGGACAGAGGTGCGGTGTCGTGGATGCCGGCGATGTGCTTAAGCACGTTCTCCGCAGAAATCAAGCACAGTGGCACACCTACGCCGGGGAGGGTAGTGGCACCTGCGTAGTAGAGTCCCCCCAGGCGGGTGGATGCCTGAGTACCGCGCAAGAAGGCAGACTGGGCAAGCGTGTGCGAGGGGCCAATCGCGCCGCCTTTCCAGGCGTGGTAGCGCCCGGCGAAGTCGGCTGGGCCGACCGTGCGGCGGACAACGATGCGCTGGGCAAGATCTGGGATGTTGGCCCAGGTGGCGATTTGGGTGATGGTGGCATCGGCAAGCTGGGTAATAGCGGGGGAAGGGGTGTGGCCGTAGGCATCGCCGTGGCCCAAAGTGGGATCGGGGGCGACGGGGATGAGGACGAAGAGGTTCTCGTGGCCAGCGGGGGCAACGGTGGGGTCGGTGGCCGAAGGTTTCGAAATGTAGATGGAGCGCGAGGCGCCGCCGTGGCGAAAGACAGCAGCGAAGTCGGGCGTCCAGTCTTCGCTAAAGAGCAAAGTGTGGTGGGCAAGCTCTGGCAGCTCGCCGCGCACGCCCAGCATAAGCAGGACGGCGCTAACGCCGGGTTCGCGCTTGTCAAAGAAGTGCTCAGGGAATGTGCGCTGCTCGGGTGCGAGTAGCTGTGTCTCCGTGTGGTACAGGTCCCCGGCGGCTACTACAGCTTTGGCAGGAAGGGTGTGTTCGCCGTCGGTGTTGGTGTAGCGCACTCCGGTGACGGTGCCGACGGGACCGTGGGTACTGGCATGACTGGCGGCGCTGGTATGACTGGCGGCGCTGGCATGGCTGGCGGCGCTGGCATGGCTGGAGGTACTGCCTTGACTGACGATGCCGCTGACCTCACAACCCAGCCGTATGTGCGCCCCGGCCGCGAGGGCGAGTTCATAGATGTGCTGGGTTAGACCCCAAAAGCCGCCGTGGGGGTAGCGAACACCTTCGACAAGATCGGTGTGGCTCATCAGCGAATACAGTGCCGGTGTTGCGGCAGGGTGAGAGGAGAGGAAAACGGCCGGGTAGGACAAGATTTGTCGCAACAGCGGATCCTGGAAATCCCGGGCCACGTGGGTGTCTAGGGTGCGGGTTAGCAGCTGCGCCAACAGGCCCGCGTGGCGCAGCGTCTCTTTGCTGGCTAGTGAGCGCGGCGAAGAAAACGTGGTGTAGAGGTAGTTACTCAACGCCACGCGATAGGTCAGGCTGGAACGGTCCAAGTACTCGCGCAGGCGGGCACCGGCGCCGGCTTCGCGGGATTCAAAGAGCTCCGGCGCAGAACCAGTGCGCACGTCTACACGTTCGCCGGAGCTAGAAATTACCCGGTAGGCCGGGTCTAGGGTTTGGGGTTCGGGGCTAGGGTGGGTACCGCAGAGTTCAAAGAAGTGGTCGAAGGCCTCTGGCATCAAGTACCAGGAGGGCCCGGCGTCCCAGCGAAAGCCGTCGGCGGTAACGGTGCCCGCGCGCCCGCCCACTGTGTCTAGGCGTTCCAAGACAGTCACGCGCAGCCCGGCCCGGCTGAGCAAGGCGGCAGTGGCCAGGCCCGCGATTCCCGCCCCAATGACCACCACGGGGTCACCGGCACGCAGTTGCGGGTGTTTTGCAGTTCCGGGAAGCCAAGAACGAAGTGCAGGGTGCATAAACAGGAGTCCAATCAGTGGGTGCGGCGCAGGCTGGTGGCCAGTGTCAGGAGTTTGCGGGGGTTGGATACGCGCACACGGGTGCGGGTGAGTTCTGCGGGCGGGGTGGCGGCGAGGGTATCGGCAAGCTGAGTAAACACGGCCGTGGCCGCGGTGACGGCACAGCGGGGCCGCAGCGGCAGCATCGCCGTAGCGGGGGCGGCGGCGGCCAGGTCGGCGCGAATATCAGCAATAATCCCCGCCTGAATATCAGCGTCGAGCGGGTGGTCGCGCAGCTGCGGGAAGTAGGTGCGGCCCAAGCCGCGGGAGTCAGCGCCCAAGTCGCGCAGGAAGTTGATTTTCTGGAAGGCCGCGCCCAGCCGCCGGGCACCGGCCTCGAGTTGGGGGCGATGGGTGGGGCAGGGGGCATCGGCAAGAAAGATGTCTAAGCACAGCAGCCCGATGACCTCTGCGGAACCGTATATATAGGACTCCAGACTGGAGGGGGTGTGCATGGTGGTGTCGATGTCTTGGCGCATGGAGGCAAAAAATGCCTGCAGGTGCTGCGGGGCAAAGCCACACCGACGGGCAGTAAGCGCATAGGCGTGCAACACCGGGTCGGTGTGAAAGCGCTGCGCAGGCGCAGCCAAGACCGCGCGCTCATAAGAATCCAACAGGGCGCGGACGTCCTGGTCGGCGGCGCCATCGACAATTTCATCCGCAATACGCACCACCGCGTAGAGGTTGGCCACATCGCGGCGCATGCGCGGGCCCAGCAACCGAGTCGCGGCGGAGAAGCTGGTGGAGTAGCCAGCCAGGACCTGGGTGGCGGCGCGGCAGGCGGTGGCATCATAAAGACGAAGCGCAGCGGGCATGGGGCCGATCCTAGCGCGCACAGGCAAGCCCGCTAAGGTAGGGGGAAGTTTTGTTTACAGTTTTGTTCATCGACCCCATGTGAGGAGCATCCAGGATGCACGCCAGCCCCGAAGCGGCCGCCCGCGCGGAGAATTTGTTTAAGCAGTACGGCCAGGGAGAGGCCTCCGTCACCGCATTAGACCACGTTAGCGTGGAGTTTGGGCGCAACCAGTTCACCGCGATTATGGGCCCTTCGGGTTCGGGAAAGTCCACACTCATGCACACGATGGCCGGGCTGGACTCGGCGACGTCGGGTGCGGCTTTCATTGGGCAGACCGACATGTCGCGGCTTAGCGATAAGGAGATCACGGCCCTGCGGCGCGACCGCCTGGGTTTTATTTTCCAGTCCTTTAACTTGGTGCCCACGCTGACTGCGGCGGAAAACATCACTTTGCCCACCGATATTGCAGGCAAGAAGGTGGACCAGGAGTGGTTTGAAGAGATTACTACGCGCCTGGGCCTGGACAAGCGGCTGCACCACCGCCCGGCGGAGCTTTCTGGCGGCCAGCAGCAGCGCGTGGCGTGTGCGCGGGCTTTGGTCTCCCGCCCGGACATCATTTTTGGGGATGAGCCCACGGGCAACCTGGATTCCAATTCCTCTGCGGAGGTGCTCGACATTTTGCGCCACGCCGTGGACCATGACGGCCAGACCGTGGTGATTGTGACCCATGATGCCAAGGCGGCAAGCTACGCGGACCGCGTGATTTTCTTGGCCGACGGCCGAGTGGTCAACGAGCTGCACGAACCCACCATGGAGGCCATCCACAAAATCATGGCGGAAATCGAGGGTTAATTTCTTATGGCAGCCACGAATACCATGCGCAAGGTTTCCCTGCGCAACATTTTGGCCCACAAGCTGCGATTGGCCCTGACCGTGCTGGCAGTGGTGCTGGGTACGTCCTTCATTGCGGGTTCGTTTATGTTTACCAACTCGCTGTCGGCCACGTTTGACTCCGCAGTGTCTAATGCCTTTACCGGGGTCGATGCCGCCGTTAATGGCAAGAATTTCGACGAGGCCTACCGCCAGAAGCTTGCCGATGACCCTAAGGTCAAGGGTGCGAACCTCCGCTCCAGCCAGACTGTGGTGGTCGCCGACAAGGATGCGCAGCCCTTCCAAACCGGCAGCGGTTCTGCCACCTTGAGCCCCTACTACGGCCCCGAGGACACCGTGGGACAGCCGGGGGAGTTGACGTCAGGAAAAGCCCCGCACGGCAAGGGTGAGGTGGTGATCAACGACACTGCGGCGGAGAAGTACGGCATCGAGGTTGGCGATGAGCTGATTGTGGTCCACCCGCAAACCCGCGACCACGTTACTGTCAGCGGCATTGTCACCCTGGCCGTGAGCCAGGGTGACGCCCTGGTGCTGGAGATGGACGCGCCGGGATTTGTAGAGCTCTACGGCAAGACATCCCAAATGGCGGTGTCTGCTGCTGAGGGCGTGGATGCCGACGAGTTGGTGGAACACCTCAACGCCACCTATGAGGACATCGAAGCCGAGTCTGGTGAGGCCCTGGCAGAAGAGCTCAGCGACGCGATTGGTTCCGCGCTGAAGTTTGTGAACTATTTCCTGATCGCCTTCGGGTTGATTGCTCTGCTGGTGGGCACGTTTATTATTGCGAATACTTTCTCCATGATTGTGGCTCAGCGAACCAAGGAGTTTGCGCTGTTGCGCGCGCTTGGTGCCTCCAAGAGCCAGATTTCGCGTTCCGTGGTGCTTGAAGCTCTGGTGGTGGGTCTGATTGGCTCTGCCGTGGGCGTGGTGGCCGGCGTGGGCCTGGTGGCAGTGATCAAGGCGATTATGGCCGGCCGGGGCATGGAGATGGGATCCTCCCTGGGGTTGTCCCCACTGGCCGTGGGGGTGCCGATTGTGCTGGGAACGTTGGTGACGGTGGTCTCCGCGTGGGCTCCGGCTCGTCGCGCGGGCGCGGTGGAGCCCGTGGAGGCCATGCGCTCTACTGAGCAGGCCGCCGGGTCTTCCCTGGTGGCGCGCACCGTGTGCGGCTTGGTGGCTATCGCCGCTGGTATTGCTGCCGCACTGGTGGGTGTGTATGGCGTCGAGCGCACCGGTGTGGCCGCCAGCTTGGTGGGTGTGGGTGCCTTTGCCATCATCGTGGGCTTCTTCTTGGCTGGTCCCGCGTTGTCGTTGCCGGTGGTGCCCACTTTGGGCAAGATTATCGGCTGGCCATTCGGGGCGGTGGGGGCGCTGGCGGCAACCAACTCCCGGCGCAACCCGCGCCGTACCGCTGCGACGGCCTTCGCGCTGACGCTGGGTGTGGCGCTGGTGACGGCCATTGGCATGCTGGGGGAGACCATGAAGTCCTCGGTTGCTGACACCGTGGACTCCACCTTGACGGCGGATTACCTGCTTTCGGGTCCGACCAATGGCAACTTCCCCACCCCGGAGGAGACTCCGGACTTGGTTGCCGATGTCCCCGGTGTGGCCGAAGTGGTCTCCCTGAGCACCGCCCCGGTCACCGTGGGTGGCGAGGCCGGCATGAACTATGGCCCCCAAGCCCAGGTTTCTATGGTCTTTGACAAGGCCCCGGGGGCGATGGTGGCCTTCGATATGCGCGAGGGCACCGCCGAGTTTTCCCAAGGCGTGATCATTAGCGAGTCCTTTGCAGACAAGCACGGCTGGAAGCTAGGCCAAACCCAACCCCTGGAACTGGCCGGCACCAAGGTGGGCGAGGTCGAAGTCAAGGGCATCTTCGCCAACAACGACGTGGTGCAGAACCTGGCGGTGGTCAGCGACAAGATCCCCGAAGAGGCCCGGACCATTTACATGGTGGGCGTCAACGGCGAAGAAGGCGTGGACCAAGAGCAGCTACGCGCCGACCTGGAGAAGGCAGTCAAGGAACTGCTGGTGGTTCAGGTGATGTCCGCGCAGGACTTTGCAGGGCAAGCCGCGAGCATGATTAACCAGATGCTGGCCATTTTGTATGGCCTGTTGTCGCTGGCGGTCATCATCGCTGTTTTGGGCATTGTCAATACCCTAACCCTGGGCGTGATCGAGCGCCGCCAGGAAATTGGCATGCTGCGTGCAGTGGGCACAGCCCGGCGCCAGATTCGCACCATGATCACCTTGGAAGCAGTCCAGATTGCCATCTTTGGTGCGCTCGCAGGCGTGCTCATCGGCTTTGGCCTGGGCTGGGCCTTCATTGAGGTCCTGGGAGATAGCGGCCTAGAAAGTGCCGCCGTGCCCGGTGGGCTGATTGCGGCCATGCTGGGTGGTTCCGCCCTGGTGGGCGTGGTGGCCGCCCTGTGGCCGGCTGCGCGTGCGGCTAAGACTCCGCCGCTAGATGCAATTGCTGATTAGTAGCGTCAGCGCCAAGGTGAGCATCGCGTAGCCCACCGCCTTGGCCCAGCGCCGCTGGCGCACCCGCGTGCCCAGCTCGCGGGCCAGGGTAGACCAGGTGGATAGCCCGCCGGCAAAGCCGGTGGCGCATAAGGCCACCGCCAGCTGCTGGGCCACGAAATACTGAAGGGCCATCACGGCCACCACCGTGGCCAGCACGTTGGCCACCAGCGTGCCCCAGGGGGAGGGTAGCCGCCGGGCCAGTGCATAGCGCAGCATGCCGCCCACGCCAGCGCCAAGGGCCACGGCGCCAGCCTCAAGCAGCACAGAAACAGGTTCGAGCACCGCCGACGCAGGCTCGAGTGCCACCGCGGCTGCCTCAAGCATCCCGGCGCTCCCGCCAGACATCCCCCAATAGGTAGGCGCCTACGCATCCGCTCAGTGTGGCAGCCACATAGGCCGCAGCCACACCAGGAGCCAAGTGGGCGCTCAGGACGGCAAAGGCACTCAACGAGGTAAACCCGCCCAACACGCCGGTGCCCCAAAACAGCCCCGGACGCACCAAACCCATCAACCCGGAACCCGCCACGTTGATGGCGAGGAGGACCCAGGGGGCATCACCAAGCACCTGGCCTAAACCCCAGCGGGCAAGCGCCCCCAAGGCCGCACCCAACCCAACAATCATGGCTTCACGCATGGCCCACATACTAGTTTGCTCCCAGTTGGGTGTGAGTTCTCCCCCAAACCTCGCGCACACGCCCCGGAACAGGGAAAGATGGAAGGGAAGTATCCATTCACGCAAGGAGCGCGAACCCCATGGCACACGAGCATGCCGGGCGCCCGGCCCGCCCCCAGGACCTCATTGACATCGCTGAACTAGTCGCCGCCTATTACACCCTGCACCCGCAGGTAGACACCCCCGGCCAGGAGGTCGCCTTCGGTACCTCCGGCCACCGTGGCAGCGCCCTGGACCGGGCTTTCAACGAAGACCACATCCTGGCCATTACCCAAGCCATCGTGGACTACCGCACGCAGCACGGCGTGCGTGGCCCACTGTTTATCGGCCGGGATACCCATGCGCTCTCCGAGCCCGCCCTGCTCAGTGCCCTGCAGGTGCTGCTGGCCAATGGCGTTGATGTGCGGGTCGATGCCGCCGGTGGCTACACGCCCACCCCGGCCATCTCGCATGCCATCCTCACCCACCCGGGTTCCGACGGCATAGTCATCACCCCCTCCCACAACCCGCCGCGCGATGGCGGCTTCAAGTACAACCCCAGCCACGGTGGCCCAGCCGGTAGCGAGGCCACCAGCTGGATTGCCAGCCGGGCCAATGACTACCTGCGCGCCGGGCTCGACGGCGTGGCCACCACCCCGGTAGAAGGTGTGCGCGACGGGAGAGCGCAGGCCTTCGACTATCGCAGCCACTACGTCAAAGACTTGGGCGCGGTGATCGACATGGAAGCCATTGCCGCAGCCGGGGTGCACATTGGGGCGGACCCGATGGGAGGGGCATCGGCAAGCTACTGGCCGTATATCGCGCAGGAGTACGGGCTGAACCTGGAGGTGGTCAACCCGGACGTCGACGGCACTTTCCGCTTTATGACTTTGGATACCGACGGCCAAATTCGCATGGACTGCTCCTCCGCGCACGCCATGGCCTCGCTTATTGCTAACCGGGAGCGCTTTGACCTGGCCACGGGCAACGACGCTGATGCAGACCGCCACGGCATTGTCACCCCCGATGCCGGTCTGATGAACCCCAACCACTTCCTGGCGGTGGCCATTGACTACCTGCTGGGGCACCGGCCGCAGTGGGACGCTGGGGTGGGTATTGGCAAGACAGCCGTGTCCTCCTCCCTGATTGACCGGGTGGTGGCGGCGTACGGGCGTGAACTGGTGGAGGTGCCGGTGGGATTCAAGTGGTTCGTCGACGGGCTAACTGAGGGCCGCATTGGCTTTGGTGGGGAGGAATCTGCCGGGGCGTCCTTCCTGCGGCGCGACGGAAGCGTGTGGACCACCGATAAGGACGGGATTATCCTGGCGCTTCTGGCCGCAGAAATCCTGGCCGTGACCGGGCAAAGCCCCTCCCAGCGCTACGCCGAATTAGCCGCGCAGCTGGGCGAACCTGCCTACGCGCGTACCGATGCCCCCGCAGACCGCACCGCCAAGGCCCTCCTGGCTGCCCTGTCCCCGGAGCAGGTCACCGCCACCGAGCTGGCGGGCGAGCCCATCCTGGCCAAGCTGACCGATGCCCCCGGAAACGGCGCCGCCCTGGGCGGGCTCAAGGTAGCCACGGAGAACGCCTGGTTTGCCGCACGGCCTTCCGGAACGGAGGACAAGTATAAAATTTACGCCGAGTCTTTCCGCGGGGAAGAGCACCTGCGCCAGGTGCAACAGGAGGCACAAGCTGTGGTTTCCCAGGTTTTAGGAGTTAACGGCTAAAGTGAATCGGGTGAATTACAAGATAAATAAGGAACTAGTGCTTGACGTCATTAGTGCCTTCGCGCGCTTTTATCTGGCCTATATCTGGATCAAGGCTGGCATGGCCAAAATTGGTGAAAACATGTCGGTGACCCAGACCATCCAGGCCTATGAGATTTTCACCCCGGAGTGGTCTGGGTACCTGGCCCACCTCATTGGTCCACTGGAAATCGCCGGCGGCCTGATGCTCCTGCTGGGGTTGTTCCTGCGGCAAGCAGCCAGCGTTTCTCTGGTGGTGCTGGTGCTATTCATGATTGGTATTGCGCAAGCCTGGGGGCGTGGACTGGGTATCGACTGTGGCTGCTTCGAAGTCAGCCCCGAGCAGGATGCGCAGGTGATGAACTACATGAAGACGCTGGCGCGCGACGCCTTCTATGTGTTCTTGACCATCTGGACCATCAAACGCCCGTGGAAGAAGTGGGCTATCTATGCCTAGGGTCCGTTAAAATAAACCGCTAGTCGGCCCCGGAGAAGGGGCCGGTTCCTATATGTATGAAGGATTAAAACATTCATGTCGAAGAAAGTCACCAACCCCAACGCCAAAGGCAGTTCTGGGTTCCTGTGGGGCCTGGTGGCCCTGCTGGCCATCATCGCCGCGGTAATTGCCTACATTGTCTGGAACGGCCAGGGGGCCAAGACTGAGCATCTGGCCGAGCGTGAGCTTGAGGATGTCTCCATGACCATGGAGTACAAGGACGGCGCTATCTTGCTGTCGTCGGCGAACACCGCCAAGGACGCACCCACGCTGGAGCTGTACGAGGACTACTCCTGTCCTCACTGCTCTGAGCTGGCAGAGGCCACCGATGAAGACATGAAGGCCGCCATCGAGGCCGGTGAGTTCAATGTCCTGATTCGCCCCCTGAACTTCCTGGATGTGTCCGGCAAGGAGCTGACCGAGGATGTCCTCTCTGGCGCCACTGGCCACTCCACCAAGGCCGCTGCTGCTATGAACGCCCTGGCTGCAACTGGAGATGCCAAGACCTACTGGAACCTGCGCACCTACCTGATGGAGGACCAGGAGAAGGTCTACAACAAGTGGGATGCCACTGACTTTGCTCATGCTGCCAAGCAGATGGGTGCGTCTGCCGATACCGCCGATGCCGTCAAGGCTGCAGACCTCAAGGCCCAGGGTGGCGACATCGCCGCTGCCAACGCCATGCGTCTGAAGGAAGAGACCGGCACCATCTCCTCCCCGCGAGTTATCTACCAGGGCAAGGACTTTGATGAGGAAGGCGAGTCCATCCTTGATTGGGTGGAAAAGGCCAAGGCTCTCTAGCCGATTTGGCTGCGCCCCGGTTGGGCGTATATATTAAACGGCGTTGTCCACTCCTGTGGGCACGCTTGAATAAGGGGCTATGGCGCAGCTGGTAGCGCACCACACTGGCAGTGTGGGGGTCACGGGTTCGAATCCCGTTAGCTCCACTCCACAATTTCATAAACTCAATGGGGCTATGGCGCAGCTGGTAGCGCACCACACTGGCAGTGTGGGGGTCACGGGTTCGAATCCCGTTAGCTCCACCATATGCAGGGGCTGTCACCTTTCGGGGTGGCAGCCCCTTTTCTTCCCTCTGTGGTCCTCTCTTTGCGGGTCCTCTCCTCACCGACATCGGTTGGCTTGCGTCGTGAGGTGTGCAGCCTGGTGCCAACACGCTCGACCAGGCACCCGGCCCTTAGCTGATAGGGGCGGTGACGGGGCCGCCGGGCATCCGGCGCTTGTGCGCGGCGCGGAACCATAGCTGCTCGAGGCGGGCGCGGGCATCGGCAGGAATGTCCTTGCCCTCCAGGTAGTCATCAATGTGGGCGTAGGTAACACCCAGTGCCTCCTCGTCGGGTAGCAACGGCTTGTCGTCCTCTAGGTCAGCGGTGGGGACCTTAGTCCACGTCGACGATGGGGCGCCTAGGTGCTCTAGGAGCTGTGCGCCCTGCCGCTTGTTCAAGCCCTCGAGGGGGAGGACATCGGCTGCGCCATCGCCCCACTTGGTGAAGAACCCCGTGATGTTTTCGGCAGCATGGTCTGTGCCCACCACGAGGGCGCCTACCTCGCCCGCGATGGCGTACTGCGCGGTCATGCGCAGCCGAGCCTTGACATTGCCGCGGTTGAAGTCGCTCAGCCCGCCGGGAAAGCTACTGGCCATAGCCTGGTCTAGGGCGGTGGTGGGCTGTTGAATATTTACAGTTAGCGTGTGGTCTGGCTGGATAAACTGTAAGGCGGTCTGTGCGTCGGCCTCGTCCGATTGGATGCCATGGGGCAGGCGGACGGCCCAAAACTCGGCGCCTTCCACACGCTCACAAGCCAGCTGGGCCAGGCGTCCGGCCAAAGTCGAGTCTTGGCCGCCAGAAATGCCCAGCACGTAACCTGTCGCACCGGTGTGGCGCAGGTAGTCTGCGAGATAGTTGACCCGCTTAGCTGTCTCGGTAGCTGGGTCGATGGTGGGTAAAGTGCCTAACGTGGCAATGATGTGGCGTTGCAAAGAGGCGTCTGCGGTGCGGTCGGTAGTCATAAAGACATGGTAGCCACTGCGAAGCTTTAAGGGAGTTTTGGCAAAAGGGCCGGGTTCCGGTATTGTATTCCCTCGTGTCATGGCTACGTGTGTAGCCGTACTTAAAGTATTCATCCGCTTGGAATAGCGCATAAGGAAAGGAGCGCCCGATGAAGGTTCGCAAGTCGCTTCGGTCGCTGAAGAACAAGCCGGGCGCTCAGGTTGTCCGTCGCCACGGCAAGGTCTTCGTGATCAATAAGAGGGATCCTCGTTTCAAGGCTCGCCAGGGCTAAGGAACGATTGTTCTTAACGCACACACCCCGCCAACTCCGTGCAGGAGCTAGCGGGGTGTTTGCGTTGTGGCGCTTCTAAGGTTGGCGGGCTTGGGGCCGGCGGGGACAGTGTGGAGGATCGCCGGGGTGTTTCGATCAGGGCATGTGATGTTAATCACTGACACCTGTGCAATTCCCAGGAGGGCCTGTGGATAAAGATGGGGAATTTCATGTGTGTAACTCGAGGGGTAGAAAAGGGTGTCAAGATGTGGGGCGGATGGGCGGGCTATGCTGGGAATATCATGGCTGTAACTACTATATGTTGTGTCGCTTGCGGTGAAAGGGCACAAAGTATAGTGTCGTTCGTGTTGAAGGGGTCGAGGAAGACCGGCCCCGCATGCTTTACCTAGAAGGACTCCCGCTATGCCTATTACCGTCTATACCAAGCCCGCTTGCGTTCAGTGTGAAGCCACCAAGAAGGCCCTGGATCGGGCCGGCCTAGACTACGACTTGGTGGACCTGTCGATGGATAGTGAAGCCCGCGACTACGTTATGGCCCTGGGGTACATCTCTGCTCCTGTTGTCGAGGTAAACGGTGAGCACTGGTCCGGGTTCCGCCTGGAGCGCATCAAGGCCCTAGCAAAGGCTGCCTAAGTCCCATGCTGGTGGTGTACTTCTCCTCCGCAACGGAAAACACGCACCGCTTTGTGGGAAAACTGGGTCTGCCGAGCGTGCGGATTCCACTGCGGAAGTCCGCGGAGCCCATCACGGTGGATGAACCCTATGTGCTGGTATGCCCGACCTACGGGGGAGGGGCGAGCATTAGCCGCCAAAACTCCCGGCCAGTACCCCCGCAAGTAATCCAATTCCTTAATAATGAGCACAATCGCAGTCTGATACGCGCAGTCATTGCGGGGGGCAACTCCAACTTCGGCTCGGACTTCGGTAAGGCGGGAGAGGTAATCGCCGCCAAGTGCAGGGTTCCCTACGTCTACCGGTTTGAACTCTTGGGTTCGGCAGAGGACGTCGCTGTATGCCGCGAAGGCCTCTTAGCCAACGCGCAACAGCTGGGCCTGGAGCCTGTAGCTAACTAAAAACGTGAATTTGTGGGGGAAGTGCCCCGTGAGAGGAAAGGCGGCCTTAAGTGTCGAATCTGCTTGGAAAGAACGTCCCGGAGCCGGTGTCTCAGGAACAACAGCTGGACTACCACGCGTTGAACGCGCTGCTCAACCTGTACGATGAGCAGGGCAAGATTCAGTTCGATAAGGACCGCGAGGCCGCGAACCAATTCTTCTTGCAGCACGTCAATCAGAACACCGTCTACTTCCATGACCTGGAAGAAAAGATTGACTACCTGATCAGCAACAAGTACTACGAGCCGGAAGTCATTGCGCAGTATGACTTCGGCTTTATTAAGGACCTGTTCAAGAGGGCTTACTCCTACAAGTTCCGCTTCCAATCCTTCCTGGGTGCCTACAAGTACTACACCTCCTATACGCTCAAAACTTTCGATGGGCGCCGCTACCTGGAGCGCTTTGAAGACCGCGTGGCAATGACGGCGCTGTTCCTGGCCGACGGACATCAGGACATCGCAGAGCATGTTGTCGACGAAATCATGACCGGGCGCTTCCAGCCGGCAACGCCGACCTTCCTGAATGCGGGCAAGGCGCAGCGCGGTGAACTCGTTTCATGCTTCCTGCTGCGCATTGAAGACAACATGGAGTCCATTGGGCGGTCGATCAACTCTGCTCTGCAGCTGTCCAAGCGTGGCGGCGGTGTGGCACTGTTGCTATCAAATATCCGCGAATCGGGCGCCCCGATCAAGCACATCGAAAACCAGTCCTCTGGGGTTATTCCGGTGATGAAGCTGCTGGAAGACTCTTTCTCCTACGCCAACCAGCTAGGTGCCCGCCAGGGCGCTGGTGCGGTGTACTTGCACGCACACCACCCGGACATCCTGAGCTTCCTGGACACCAAGCGAGAGAATGCGGATGAGAAGATCCGCATCAAGACGCTATCGCTGGGCGTGGTCATCCCCGACATCACCTTCGAGCTGGCCAAGAAGAACGACGACATGTACCTGTTCTCCCCGTACGACGTCGAGCGAGTCTACGGCAAGCCCTTCGCAGACCTCTCGGTCACCGAACACTACGAAGAGATGGTGGAAGACCCGCGGATCCGCAAGAAGAAGATCAACGCCCGGCACTTCTTCCAGACCCTGGCAGAGATCCAATTCGAGTCCGGATACCCGTACATCATGTTCGAGGACACCGTCAACAAGGCCAACCCGGTCAAGACCGGGCGGATTAACATGTCCAACCTGTGTTCGGAGATCCTGCAGGTTAACAAGGCCTCCGTGTTTAACGAGGATCTGTCCTATGCCCAGATGGGCAGCGACATTTCCTGCAACCTGGGCTCGCTGAACATCGCCATGACCATGGACTCCCCGGACTTTGCCCAGACCGTAGAGACCGCCATTCGAGCTCTGACGGCGGTGGCAGACAAGACCAGCATCGACTCGGTGCCCTCCGTGCGCGAAGGTAACGATGACTCACACGCCATCGGCCTAGGCCAAATGAACTTGCACGGATACCTAGGCCGCGAGCACATTGAGTACGGCTCCGAAGAAGCCCTCGACTTCGCCAACGCCTACTTTGCGGCAGTAATGTACGCCGCACTGCGCGCCTCCAACAAGATTGCCCGCGAGCGCGGCCAGTACTTTGGGGAGTTCCCGCAATCGGACTACGCCAACGGCGCGTTCTTCGACCGCTACAACCCGGAAGAGTTCACACCGAAGACGCAACGAGTCAAGGACCTCTTTGCGGCCTCGTCCATCCACACGCCTACCGCAGAGGACTGGGAAGACCTCAAGCAGCAGGTAGCCGAGCACGGACTCTACAACCGCAATCTGCAGGCAGTCCCGCCCACCGGATCGATCTCCTACATCAATAACTCGACATCGTCCATTCACCCGATTGCGTCCAAGATTGAGATCCGCAAAGAGGGCAAGATTGGCCGCGTCTACTACCCCGCGCCGCATATGAACAATGACAACTTGGAGTACTTCAAGGACTCCTATGAGATCGGCTACGAGAAGATCATTGACACCTACGCGGAAGCCACCAAGTACATCGACCAGGGCCTGTCCCTCACGCTGTTCTTCAAAGACACCGCCACCACCCGCGACATCAACCGTGCGCAGATCTACGCATGGCGCAAGGGCATCAAGACCCTGTATTACATCCGCCTGCGGCAGATGGCCCTGGAAGGCACCGAGATCGAAGGCTGCGTGTCCTGCATGCTGTAGGGCACGGGGGCATCGGCAAGCTAAGGCTAGACCACATGCGCGCGAGCCTCATCGAGGATTGCGCGCGCAAGCCTTTCAGCACGCTCGCCCTGGCGGTCATGGATGGCCTGGGCAAGCTCCAAGTGAAGCTGCGTGGTCCCCGCAATGGGATCACGCTTGCGGGAACCAAAAACAGACTTGCCCTTGAACATAGCCAACAAGGAAGGGGCGAGGCCCGCAAACATCTGATCCCCCGAAGCCTGCAAGATAAGCGTGTGGAAGCTTAAGTCCACCGAGAGCTCCTCACCCACACGCGGGGAAGGGTTGACCTCCAGCTCCTGCAAGCGGTGGGCGAGCTCCACCAACTTTCTCGCCTGCTCCGGGGAGGCGTGCGTGGACGCCAAGCGAGCTGCAATAGGCTCGACCGCCAGACGCATATTATTCAAAGAACGCAGCTGCTCAGCGCGGGTACGTTCACTGCGCATGCGCCAACCGATGACCAAGGGGTCAAAGAGATTCCACTCAGAAATGGGTTGCACCGTCAAACCCACGCGGCGCGAGGACATGATGAGGCCGAGCTGCTCCAGGGCGCGCATGGCTTCGCGGGCAACAGTGCGTGAGATACCGAAACGAGCGCCGATGTCCTGGAGCGTAAAGCGCTGATCCACGCTGAGGGTGCCAGTGACAATTTCTGAACCGATGGTGTCCACGACGGTCGATTGCAACAGTGTGGCGCTATCTGAGAGTTGGGCCATGGTGCTTCCTCTGTTGGGCAGGGGACTGGTCTAACCCACCTTAATGAACAACTCGCCGTCGCGTAGACTGAGGGGCAGTGTCAATAACGACCGCGACTGGCCAAGTCAATAGCGGACACGACTGGCGAAGTAAATAGCGGCCACGACTGGCCAATGAAATTACAAGGAATCAAGAAGGGGTATTTCCGCCGTGACGCAGGAATATGATGCTTATTTGGAAAGCCACGACAAACCCGTGAAGGCCATCAACTGGAACACCGTCCCGGACGAGAAGGACGCGGAAGTGTGGGACCGGTTGACCGGAAACTTCTGGCTGCCGGAAAAAGTTCCAGTGTCCAATGACCTCCCCTCCTGGAAGACCCTGACGGAGAAGGAGCAGGAAACCACCATGCGGGTGTTTACCGGCCTGACCCTGTTGGATACCATCCAGGGCACTGTCGGTGCGGTGTCGTTGCTTCCCGATGCCGTCACGCCGCACGAAGAAGCGGTGTACACCAACATTGCCTTCATGGAGTCCGTGCACGCGAAGTCCTACTCCAATATCTTTATGACGCTGTCGAGCACGCCGCAGATCAATGATGCCTTCCGTTGGTCCGAAGAAAACGAAAACCTGCAGAAGAAGGCGAAAATCGTCTTGTCCTACTACCAGGGCGATGATCCGCTGAAGAAGAAGGTGGCGTCCACGCTGCTGGAGTCCTTCCTGTTCTACTCCGGGTTCTATCTGCCGATGTATTTCTCTTCGCGTGCCAAGCTGACAAACACGGCGGATATTATCCGGCTGATCATCCGCGACGAAGCCGTGCATGGATACTACATTGGCTACAAGTACCAGCAGGGGCTGAAGAAGCTGACGCAAGCGGAACAAGAAGAGCTCAAGGGCTACACCTTCGACTTGGTCTACGACCTCTATGACAATGAGCTCGACTACACCGAAGACCTCTACGATGATCTGGGCTGGACCGAAGACGTGAAGCGCTTCTTGCGCTACAACGCGAATAAGGCCCTTAACAACCTGGGCTACGAGGGATTGTTCCCGGATGATGAGACGAAGGTTTCGCCGGCAATTCTGTCCTCGCTATCGCCGAATGCAGATGAGAACCATGACTTCTTCTCTGGGTCTGGCTCTTCCTATGTGATTGGCAAGGCGGAAGACACCACCGACGAAGACTGGGATTTCTAGCACAAGCGGGGTGGCCGGAGCTGGGGTGGGCAGCTGCGGCCATACTACTGCGGCGCAGCCGGGTCTGTGGCGCGAGTGCGGCCATCGCCCGGCTGGTGCCGTGGTCTTGCAGCGCGGCCGCCCTGCCGTGGTGTTGCGGCGCGGCGGTGCGACTGCCGGGTAAGGGCGTGCTAATCATCCGAAGGGTTGATTACTAGTGGGGGTGTAAGGGCTGTGACGTAGGAAGCGTTTTCCGGCGCGTGGTGTGGGGTATGCCACTCGCGCGAGTGGAAGTTTTGAAAATCCTGTGAAGGACGGCGCCTGCGTACTGCACGAACCTGATCCCAGGCGTCACAAGCGCAGGTGGGGGAGGGAGTTGGGCGGTTGGGGATAGCTGGCAATTGCATGGGTGGGTGGCCTATCATTATGCGATGTAAACCTTAGGCATGCGTGTTTGTGCACGTGCGCCATTCATTCAGGAGGATTTTATGACCGCTGTGGCGCCACGGTTGGACGACTACGTCCAGCCCACCCGTCCAGAGCCGCAAGGAAACGGTAAGAACGGTTCCAAGGCCTGGGTATTTTTGACCACCACTGACCATAAGCAGCTGGGCATCATGTACTTGATGATGTCCTTCAGCTTCTTCTTCCTCGGTGGTTTGATGGCCCTGCTGATCCGCGCTGAGTTGTTTGTGCCGGGTCTGCAATTCCTGTCTAACGAGCAGTTTAACCAGCTGTTTACCATGCACGGCACCGTGATGCTGCTGCTTTTTGCTACCCCGGTGGTGTGGGGCTTTGGTAACTACGTCTTGCCGCTGCAAATCGGCGCGCCGGACGTAGCCTTCCCGCGCCTGAACGCCTTCGGTTTCTGGATTACCCTTATCGGTGGTGTGGTCATGCTGCTGGGCTTCGTCACCCCGGGTGGCGCTGCTGACTTCGGCTGGACCATGTACATGCCGCTGGCTGACTCCGTCCACACCCCGGGCATCGGTGCCGATATGTGGATTGTGGGTGTGGGTGCTACCGGTGTGGGTACCGTGGCCTCCGCCATCAACATGGTCACCACCATCTTGACCATGCGTGCGCCGGGCATGACCATGTTCCGCATGCCGGTGTTTACCTGGTGTGTGTTCACCGCTTCCGTCATCGTGCTGATGATCTTCCCGCTGCTGCTGGCCGCCGCACTGGGCATCCTCTACGACCGCAAGCTGGGCGCGCACATCTACGACTCCGCTAATGGCGGTGCCATCCTGTGGCAGCACCTGTTCTGGTTCTTCGGCCACCCGGAGGTCTACGTTCTGGCCCTGCCGTTCTTTGGTGTGATTTCGGAAATCGTGCCGGTCTTCTCCCGCAAGCCGGTGTTCGGCTATGTGGGTCTGGTCTTTGCGGTGCTGGCTATTGGCTCCCTGTCCATGGCCGTGTGGGCACACCACATGTTCGTGACCGGCGCCATCCTGCTGCCGTTCTTCTCCTTCATGACCTTCCTGATTGCAGTGCCCACCGGCGTGAAGTTCTTCAACTGGGTAGGCACCATGTGGAAGGGCCACATCACCTGGGAGACTCCGATGATCTGGGCCATGGGCTTCATGTCCACCTTCCTCTTCGGTGGCATGACCGGCGTTATGCTGGCCTCCCCGGCTCTGGACTTCCACCTGGCTGAGTCCTACTTCCTGATTGCCCACTTCCACTACACGCTGTTCGGTACCGTGGTGTTCTCCGCCTTCGGTGGCCTGTACTTCTGGTTCCCGAAGATGACCGGCCGCATGTTGGACGAGCGCCTGGGCAAGATTCACTTCTGGCTGACCTTCATCGGCTTCCATGGCACCTTCCTGGTTCAGCACTGGGTGGGCAACATGGGTATGCCGCGCCGCTACGCCGACTATCTGGAGTCTGACGGCTTTACCGTGTACAACCAGATTTCCACTATCTTCTCCTTCGTGCTGGGTGCCTCTGTTATCCCGTGCGTGTGGAACGTGTTCAAGTCCTGGCGCTACGGCGAAGTGGTCACCGTGGACGACCCGTGGGGCTACGGCAACTCCCTGGAGTGGGCAACCTCCTGCCCGCCGCCGCGCCACAACTTCACCTCCCTGCCGCGCATTCGCTCCGAGCGCCCGGCCTTCGAGCTGCACTACCCGCACATGGTTAAGCGCATGCGCGAAGAGGCCCACGTCGGCCACCACTAAGGAGAGCTCCTCCTACTCCTGAAGCACCAAGCCGCTGCCCCGGACGGGGTGGCGGCTTTTGCTGTGCGCGCTATAAGGCGGATAATCAGAGGCGTGGAATCCCAAGTTGATGAACTAACAAACCTCGTGATCACCGCCTCCGGCCCGGACAAGCCGGGGGTGTCTGCGGCTTTCTTCCGGGTGCTGGAGGCACACCAGGTGCAGCTGGTGGATGTGGAACAGGCCTTGTTTAACGGGCGTATCTCTCTGGCGGCATACGTGAAGGTAGCTCCCTCCCGTCGCGATCGCCTGCACAAGGGTCTGCGAGAGACGCTGAGCATCTATTCCCAATCGATCACGGTGGAAGAGACTGCGAAGACGGCTCGTCCGCGCTCCACGCACGTGGTGGTGCTGATGGGGCGCACGCTTACCGCCGGCCATGTTTCCGCAGTGGCCCAAGAGCTGGCCAACTTCAACGCCAACATCGACCGTATCCGTGGCCTGGGACATACTCCCCTTCACGCGCTGGAGCTGCCCATTACGGTAGAGGGCCCGGCGGAAGGTCTGCGGGCGGGGTTATCCCGGTTGGCGGCGGAGTTGGGCATCGACATCGCAGTTGAGCGCGCAGGCCTGCACCGTCGGGCTAAGCGGCTGATCTGCTTCGACTGCGACTCCACGCTGATTACCGGCGAGGTCATCGAAATGCTGGCAGCATTCGCCGGTAAGGAAATTGAGGTCGCAGAGGTCACGGAGCGCGCCATGCGTGGCGAGTTGGACTTTGAGGAGTCACTGCGCCAACGCGTCGCAGTCCTAGAGGGCTTGCCGGAGGAAGTCATCGCGCAGACTGCGGCGGCGCTGCAGCTGACCCCGGGTGTGCGCACCACTATCAAAACGCTCAAGACCTTGGGCTACCGCGTGGCCGTGGTCTCCGGCGGCTTTATCCAGGTGCTCGAGGACCTGGCCCAGGAGCTGGACCTGGACTACGTCCGTGCCAACACACTAGAAATTGTGGACGGTAAGCTCACCGGCCGCGTGGTTGGCAAGGTCGTGGACCGCAAGGCCAAGGAGGAGTTCTTGCGGGAGTTCGCCGCGGATGCCGGGCTGCGCATGAGCCAGACCATCGCTGTAGGCGACGGCGCCAATGACATCGACATGATTTCCGCCGCCGGCCTGGGCATCGCGTTCAACGCCAAGCCCGCGCTGCGTGAGGTCGCAGACGCCGCCGTCAACCACCCCTACATGGATGAAATCCTGCGTATTCTGGGCATCCCCGCGGAGGACGTGGAGTGAGCCTGGAGCTTGCGCACGCCCGCCTGGTGGCCGGTTGCGCTCAGCGCGAGGGCTGGGAGGACCCGCAGCGTCCGGAGACCGTGCAGGCCATGCAGATTGTCCTGCATTTGCCCAAGCAGGATCCGCCGCCGCGCACTCAGGTGCTGGAGGCCGCGGCCCGCGCGGTGGTGGCGGCGTGTTTGGATGAGCGCGCAGGCCAGGATGGGGCCTACGCCCAGGCGTTGGCGCAGTGGTATGGCCACCGGATTCGTAAGGTGGCCCGCCGTGCCCGCAATAAGGCTTGGCGCGATGTGCAGGCTTTGCCGGGGGTGACGGTGGATGAGCGTGCGCGCGCTTTTGCGCCCTCGGCGGTGGGGGCGGTGGAGCCGCTGGTGGCTAAGTTGCAGATTGGTGGTACCGATCTGCCTGCCGATTCCCCCGATGCCCCGTCTGCCGATGCCCCCGTCATCTACGCCGATGCCGGCCTGGGCATGTCTGTGGGTAAGGCTGCCGCCCAGGTGGGGCACGCCTCGATGTTGTTAGCGGCCGCCCGGCCGATGGAATGGGTGCGGGATTGGGCGGGACGCGATTTCCCGCTGAGCGTGCGCGAGGTGCCCACGGCTGTCTTTCGTCAGGCGTGCGCGGCACCGGGAGCGGTGGTGGTGCGCGACGCCGGGTTTACGGAGGTAGCCCCGGATTCGCTTACCGTGGTTGCTCTCGACTCACCAGCCGCTGCAGGGCTGCCAGCACGGTCTGTTGGTTAGTGCTTTGCCAAAAGCGCGGCAGCGAGGCCTTGAGGAAGCCGCCGTAGCGTTTGGTCTCTAGCCGGTTGTCCAGCACGGCGACCACCCCGCGGTCGTTTACGGAGCGCAGCAGCCGTCCGGCGCCTTGGGCCATCAATAGGGCGGCGTGGGTGGCGGAGACCTCCATGAAGCCATTGCGTCCGGCTGCTTGGGCGGCTTCGGCGCGGGCTTGGAGTAGGGGGTCATCGGGCCGTGGGAAAGGAATGCGGTCGATGATAACCAGCGAGCACGCAGGTCCGGGGACGTCCACGCCTTGCCACAGCGTCAGGGTGCCGAAGAGGCAGGAGTTCTCATTCGCGGCAAACTTCTCCACCAGGGAGCTGATGCTGTCTTCGCCTTGCAGGTAGAGGTCGAAGGGGAGCCGCGGGCGCAGGGCTTGGGCGGCTTGTTCGGCGGCGCGGCGGGAGGAAAACAGTCCCAGGGTGCGCCCGCCGGCGGCCATGATGAGTTGGTAGATTTCCTCAATGGCTTCCGGGGCCAGGCCATCGCGGCCCGGTTGCGGCAGGTGCGTGGCGGTGTACAAGATTGCCGATGCCCCCGGGTCAAAGGGAGTGCCCGCGTCCAGGGCGTCCCAGGTTCCCTTGGGCATGCCCCACTGGGCGGCAAGGGCGTCGAAGCGCCCGCCCAGCGCCAGGGTGGCAGAGGTTAGTACCACGGTGTTTTCTCCGAAGAGCTGCTCACGCAGGAGCTGGGCAATCGACAAGGGTGCTACCGCCAGGGTGCCGCCTTCTTCGAGCCAGACCACATCGTCTTGCTCGGCGGGATTGCCGGTGGCAAAGACGTCCAGGATCCGTACCACCGCCTGGGCCATGTCTGTGAGGTGATTGGCCAGGTTCTGACGCTCCGCAAAGCGTTCCGGGTCTGCGGTGGCCTCGCCTTCGGGGGCGCGCGCTATGGAGTCTTTGGTGTGCTGGAGCCCTTCGGCAAGGGCTGTGAGGTGCCCCTTGACTACGTCGTCCATATCAGACCAGCGGCCGGGAGCATAGCCAGATAGTAAGGTGGAGAACTCCTCCGCCAAGTCGGAGAGGGAGGACCCGCCCAGCGGCTGGGCGCGCTTGTCGGCGGCTGCGATAGCTCGCGCGGTGATTTGCTCCGTAGACACGGAGGTGATGCGGGCGTCGAGCTCATGGGCCTCGTCGATGACCACTACGTCATGTTCGGGCAAGATGGTGGCATCCGACATGGCGTCGATGGCCAGGAGGGCGTGGTTGGTCACCACAATGTCTACATCGGCGGCAGCTTGGCGGGCGAGTTCGGCAAAGCAGGCTTCGCCATGGGGGCATCGGGAAGCTCCCAAGCACTCGCTAGCGCTCACGGAGACCCCACGCCAGACCTCATCGGGAACCCCGGGGTCCAAGTCATCGCGGTCCCCGGTGTCTGTTTCCTGCGCCCATTCGTGGATCCGCTGCACGGCGCGCCCACGCCAGGAAAGCTCCTCTTCACCAATTAACGCCGCCGGGTCATCCGCACTGATCTTGTTCAGGCACACATAATTGGCCCGCCCCTTCATGATGGCGAAAGTAGGGGTGGCCTCCAACTCCGGGGCCAGGGCCGCAGCTAGCCGCGGCAGGTCCCGCTCCACCAGCTGGCGCTGCAGCGCGATCGTTGCCGTGGAGATAATCACCGTGCTCTCCGTGGCCTGGGCATGCCGAATAGCCGGGACCAGGTAAGCCAAGGACTTACCAGTGCCGGTTCCGGCTTGCACGGCCAGGTGGCGGCCGCTGTCTAAGGCGTGCGTGACGGCTTCCGCCATGCGGGCCTGGCCCTCCCGGCGGGTGCCACCGAGGGCGGCCACTGCGGTATCGAGAAGCTGCTGCGTCGAGGGGGATTCGTGCACAGCGGCCTACCGCGTAGAGTCAAAGCCCACCAGGCGGGTGGGAACTGCAGGCTCGCCGCGGGAGAGGGCTAGGCCCTCCCAGGGAAGGGTGCCGCGAACGGCGGCGCAGTGGGCGCGGGCATCGGCAAGAGTGGGCAGGCCGGCGACGGTGGCGCCATCGCGCATCAACGGCACCGTCAGCTCACGCACCTCCAGGTGCTCCGGGATGTCGGGGCGCTGGGCACCATAGGGGTAGACGATTTCCTCTAACGCCACCCCAGTGGAGCGGTGGGTACGCACCGCGCGCTTAGCGCTACCCATGGACTGCTTGGAGGAAGAACGCTTGGCCACCGGGTGGCCGTCGACCTCCACCAACTTGTAGACCATAGAGGCCGTTGGCGCGCCGGATCCAGTAACTAAGGAAGTTCCCACCCCGTAGGTATCTACCGGGTCTCCGCGCAGCCCGGCGATGGTGAATTCATCCAGATCAGAAGAGACCACAATCTTGGTGTTATGCGCGCCAAGATCATCAAGCTGCTTACGCACCCGGCGGGTTACCGCGCCCAAGTCTCCGGAATCAATGCGCACCGCGCCCAGGGAGGTGCCCGCGACCGCGATGGCGGTTTCCACGCCCTTGGTGATGTCATAGGTATCCACCAACAACGTGGTGCCCACGCCGTCGGATTCGATTTGGGAACGGAACGCGGCTTCCTCATTGGGCGTGCCATCCGGATTAATGTGAGCCAGGGTCCAAGCATGCGCGGCGGTACCCGACGCGGGGATAGAGTAGCGGTGCGCGGCCTCCAAGTTGGAGGTAGCCGAAAAGCCGGCCACGTAAGCCGCGCGCGCGGCCGTGACCGCGGAGTACTCGTGGGTGCGCCGCGAGCCCATCTCGATAATCGGGCGGCCGTCAGCAGCGGTAACCATGCGCGAGGCCGCCGAGGCGATAGCGGAGTCAGCATTCATAATGGACAAGATCACCGTCTCCAGCAGCACGCACTCGCCAAAAGTGCCCTGGACGGTCAGCAGCGGGGAATAAGGGAAATAAATCTCGCCCTCCCGGTAGCCGTCCACGCTGCCACTAAAGCGATAGTTGCGCAGATAGTCCAGGGTCTGCTGGTCCAGGAAATCCAGGCCGGCTAGCTGTTCTTCGCTAAAGCGGAAGTCCAAGATCGCTCGCAGGACACGGCTGGTGCCAGCCACCACGCCGTAGCGGCGCTCGTTGGGCAGGCGGCGGGCAAAGACTTCAAAGGCCGCGCGGCGGTGGGCGGTGCCATCACGCAGCGCGGCTTGCAGCATGGTCAGCTCGTACTTGTCGGTGAGCAATGCGGTAGATGCGGTGTAATTCACGCCACCTGAGTGTACTCGCATTCGCAGACGAAGAAAGCGTATTAGGCTGTGGAGGTATGACTGTGCTTATTACTGCCTCGTCTCCCATGGCAACTCCGGACCTGGAAGAAGACCTGCAGCTTGACCTGGCCACCAGCGAAAACCTGCCCTGGATGTGCATTGTATGGGATGACCCGGTCAATCTGATGTCCTATGTCACCTACGTATTCCACACGGTGCTGGGCTATGACAAGCAGCGCGCCCAGGAGTTGATGATGCAGGTCCACACCGAAGGCAAGGCCGCCGTCAGCTCCGGAGAACGCGACAAAGTAGAAGCCGACGTGAAGAAGCTCCAAGTGGCCGGGCTGTGGGCCACCATGCAGCAGGCCGGCTAAACCCCGTGCCGCCTGTCCGCCCGTCCGCCGCAGCCCGGCTAGTCCTGCGCTGCCCGCCCGACCGCCGCAGCCCAGCTAGCCCCGCACCACCCACCCGCCCATCGCAGCCCGGCCCGCCGCGGCCGTTTTCGCACAACCTTTGAAGGAGACATCGCAGACATGGA
Organism: Corynebacterium lizhenjunii; assembly: GCF_011038655.2. Lineage (NCBI taxonomy): Bacteria > Bacillati > Actinomycetota > Actinomycetes > Mycobacteriales > Corynebacteriaceae > Corynebacterium > Corynebacterium lizhenjunii. The sequence goes on along the minus strand of NZ_CP064954.1, from coordinate 2,150,816 downwards.
ACCGTGGAAAAAGAAGAAGCACCTCATGCGCCCCGCCAGGTATGTCACGCGTTTTGAACCCATCGAGCGGGAGGTCATTGGCAACCTCACCGCTACGGTGAGCGAGGCCATTATTGCGCGCGCTCAGTCGGCGCCCAAAGACGAGCTGGCAGAGATGATGGGCATTGCCTCGGGCCACAAAGAAGCCCCGGAGGACCCCAGCCTGGCCCGGCTCTTCCCGGATTTTCAAAAGCCGGGCGATGAAGAATACGAGGGGGATAATTCCCTGCTGCGCTCCATCCATGAAAATGACATTGCGCGTGCCAAGCTCGAGCACCTGCAGGTGGTCAACTATGCGTTGGGCCCCACCGGTGGGGTAGAGGTCAGCATTGAAGAAGATGAAGCACCGGCGTTTGTGGCCGCGCTTAATGACATGCGCCTCTATGTTTCCGCCAGCGAGCGTCCCCTGGAGGAACTGGCGGATAAGGAGGCCATTGTGGAGTGGCTGGCCTTTGCGCAAGACTCCCTGCTGCAAGCCATGATGGAGTAGTCCGGTGTCGATGAACGAAGAGCGAACGGCGTGCGGATGGCGAGCTAATGCGTAGCGATTTTTCGGTAGCAGTAGGCCATGCGCGGGTGGGTGATACCGGCGTGACCGCCTTGTATTGCGGCCCCAGTGGCGGTATCGGCGCGGTGGATGTGCGCGGCGGCGGCCCCGGCACCCGGGAAACTGACCTGCTGGCCCCACATAATACTGTCGAGCGTGTGCACGCCTTTGTGCTCTCCGGCGGCTCCGCCTTTGGGTTGGCGGCTGCCGATGGCGCCATGCGCGAGCTCGCCCGCCACGGCGAGGGTTTTGCCGTAGGCCCGCTGCGGGTGCCGATTGTCCCGGCAGCAGTCATTTTTGATCTCGCCGCTGGCGCGCCCTCGTACCCGGATGCTGCCACCGGCGCCCAGGCGCTGCGCGCAGCCCGCAGCGCTTGGCATGACCACCGCGCCCCGGACTCCGGCAGCGTGGGGGCGGGCTTTGCTGCGGTGGCAGGCAAGCTGCGCGGCGGTTTCGGCTACGCCCGTGTGTCCGCGGCTGGCACCTACGTGGAGGCCTTCATCGTGGCCAATCCCGTGGGTGAGGTCATCTGTCCTCGTACGGGCAGGCTGTATGGCGCGCCGGGCCTAGAGCCTGTCGATGCCCCCACCTACGCCGCCTTACCCCACCCCCGCGCCAGCCTCAATACCACCATTGGGGTGGTGGCCACCCCGGCGCCGCTGAGTAAAGCCCAGGCTAAGCGGCTGGCATTGGCCGGCCACGACGGCATCGCTAGGGCCGTGCGCCCAGCCCACTCGCCACTGGACGGGGACACCATCTTCGCCTGGGCGGATACCCAGGGCCGGGGTGGAACCTGTTCGGTAGAGCAGGTGGCGCAGTTGAGTGCGGCATCGGCAGACGCAGTCCAAGCTGCCATCGTGGACGCCGTTGTGGCAGCTCAACCCGGATTGGAGCTGCCCACATACCGGGAACTGTTAGGCTAGGTTGCATTATGAGCAGCCGCTATAACTACACCTACAAGCCGGGGGCATACCCCGCTGCGCAGACCCAACCGCCGGGGCGCACCAACCGGGGCGCGTCGAAGAATTACAACAGCTCTGGCAGGCTGCGCACGGGTATTTCCCTGGCCGTAAGTTATCTGGTGGTCTTGTGGGGGGTCCACATTGTCAACACGTTCCTCTTCGGCGGCGGCCTGGCGCTGTTTGGCATCCGTCCCCGGGACTGGAGCGGGATTTGGGGCATTTTCTTCGCACCTTTCCTGCACGCGAACTGGGAGCACCTGATTGGTAATTCGGTGCCGGGGGCGCTGTTTTGCTTCATCGTGGGCCTGTCCGGGCGGCGGGCATTTTGGGAGGTCTCCGCTATTGTGCTCCTGGTGGCTGGCATTGGCACCTGGTTGCTGGGCGGGCCGGGAACACTGCATATCGGGGCATCGGGAATGGTCTATGGCTGGCTGGCGTACCTAATTGTGCGCGGGATATTCAACCGCTCGCTGACGCAGTCCTTGGTGGGTATTGGTTTGGCCTTTGCGTATTCGGGCCTGGTGTGGGGCGTGCTGCCGCTGTACGAGGGCATCAGCTGGCAGGGGCACCTCTTCGGGGCCATCGGCGGGATTATCGCTGGCATGACCATTACCTCCGATGATCCGGCGCGCGCCTTGAAGCGTCCGCGCACGCCGCAGGTGCTGCCATGACGGAAAGCACGGCACCCATTGGCATTTTTGACTCCGGCCTGGGCGGGCTGACGGTCGCGCGCACCATCATGGACCAGCTGCCGGGGGAGTCCATCCACTACATTGGGGATACCGCCCACGGCCCTTATGGTCCATTGCCCATCGCGCAGGTGCGCGCGCACTCGGAGCGCATTGCAGATGAGTTGGTGGCCCGCGGCTGCAAGATGATTGTCATTGCCTGCAATACGGCCTCGGCGGCTTTTCTTCACGATGCCCGCGAGCGCTACAGCGTTCCCGTGGTGGAGGTGATCAAACCTGCAGTGCGCAGGGCCCTGGCCACGACGCACAACCGCAAGATTGGGGTCATCGGCACGCAAGGCACAGTCAACTCAGGGGCCTACCAGGACCTTTTTGCCATCAACCCGGACGTGAGCGCGTTTGCAGTGGCGTGCCCGGACTTTGTGCCCTTTGTGGAGCGCGGCGTGACCTCTGGGCGCCAAATTCTGGGGGTGGCGGAGAACTACCTGGCCCCGCTGCAGGCGGCCGGCGTTGACACCCTGGTGTTGGGGTGTACGCACTACCCGCTGCTTTCCGGCATTATCCAGCTGGCCATGGGGGATAATGTCAACCTGGTGTCGTCTTCGGAAGAGACCGCCAAGGACGTGCTGCGCACGCTCACGCAGCTGGACCTGCTGGCGCCGGAAGGCACTGTGCCTACCCGGACCTTCGAGTCCACCGGCGACCCGGAGCTTTTTGGGCGGCTGGCGGCGCGCTTTTTGGGCGCCGGGCCGGGTGAATTTAACCACATCGCCGGTTAAGGCGTGATTGTTTCCTCGACACCCGGGCAAAATTGCGCCCGGGTTAAGCATTTTGCCAGCATTCGTGGAACGATGGGGCCATGAAACTGACTGTCCTCGGTTGCTCCGGAAGCGTGCCTACCCCTGGCAACGCCGCCAGTGGATACCTGGTGTCTTTCGATAATGCTCCGTCTATCGTCATGGACTTAGGGCCTGGGACCCTGGCGCAGCTGCAGCGCCACCAGGACCCGTGCGAGGCCCACGTGCTCTTTAGTCACCTGCACGCGGACCATTGCCTGGATTTCCCCTCCCTGTTGGTGTGGCGGCGTTTCCACCCCACAGCTCCTGCAGCCTCGCGCAATCTGTGCTTTGGCCCGCAGGCCACGCCCCGGCACCTGGGGCGGCTGTCTGCCGATATCCCTGATGCCGTCGACGACATGTCTGACACCTTTGCTTTTAGCGCGTGGCAGCACGGCCGCCGCGAGCTCATTGATGAGGTCTACGTGACGCCGTTTAGCGCCGTGCACCCCATTGAAACCTATGCCCTGCGCATGGAGCACCCGGCAACGGGCAAGGTAATTGCGTATTCAGCGGACTCTGCATATACGGAGGACTTGGTGCCCCTGGCGCAGGGCGCGGACGTGTTTTTGTGCGAAGCGGCGTGGGGAGCTAGCAGCGAGGGCAAAGTTCCCGGCATGCACATGTCTGGCGCGGAGGCCGGGCGGCTGGCCCGGCTGGCAGGGGTGCGCACTTTGGTGTTGGTGCACTTGCAGCCGTGGGGTGATCCGGAGGCAACGGTGGCGGCCGCGCGCGCCGAGTTCGACGGTGAGGTAGTCCTTGGCGTCCCGGACATGGAATTGTAGGGTGGAAGCCATGTCTGATTTCACTCGCGCCGATGGGCGCGCGCTCGATGAACTGCGCCCGGTGCGTATCACCCGCAATTTCACCACCAACCCCGCTGGTTCTGTGCTGGTGGAATTTGGAAACACCCGCGTGATGTGCACGGCGTCCGTGGAGGAGGGGGTGCCGCGGTTTAAGCGGGATTCCGGCGAGGGCTGGCTGACTGCCGAATACGCCATGCTGCCTTCTGCTACTCACGAGCGTATGCCGCGCGAGTCCATGCGTGGCAAGGTGAAGGGCCGTACGCATGAGATTTCCCGTCTGGTGGCTCGCTCCCTGCGTGCTGCGGTGGATTTGGCGGAGCTGGGGGAGAACACTATCCAGCTAGATTGCGATGTGCTGCAGGCCGATGGCGGCACCCGCACCGCCTCTATCACCGGGGCTTATGTGGCGCTTGCCGATGCCGTGGCGTACCTCGAGCGGCAGGGCGTCGTTCCGGGTAAGCCATTGCTAGACCCCATCGCTGCGGTGTCGGTCGGCATTATTGATGGCCACCCGTGCCTGGACCTGCCGTATGAGGAGGACTCCCGAGCAGAGGTGGACCTCAATGTAGTCATGCAGTCTTCCGGCAACTTTGTGGAGGTCCAGGGCACGGGCGAGCACGGCTTGTTCGGCCGCACTGAGCTTGATGCCATGCTGGACCTGGCCCAGAAGGGCTGCGCGGAGCTTATTGCCGCGCAGAAGGCTGCTTTGGGGTGGGAGGCCTAATGCGGCTGCTGGTGGCCTCCAATAATGCCAAGAAGACGTTGGAGCTGGAGCGCATTCTTGCCGATGCCGGCATCAACGGCCTGGAGGTCCTCCCGCTGGCGAGCGTGCCGGAGTACCCGGAGCCGGTGGAAGATGGCCGCACTTTCGCGGATAATGCCTTGATCAAGGCCCGCGCCGGGGCAGCGCACAGCGGTTTGCCCACGGTGGCGGATGATTCTGGCCTGGTGGTCGAGGAGCTCGGCGGCATGCCGGGCGTGCTTTCCGCCCGCTGGTCCGGCACGCATGGGGATGATGCTGCCAACAATCGTTTGCTGCTCGCCCAGATGGCTCATGTGCCGGATTCCCGCCGGGCGGCGTCCTTTGTGTCCGTGTGTGCCCTGGTCACCCCGGATGGACAGGAGTTTGTCACCGAAGGCCGCTGGGAGGGAACGTTGCTGCGCGAGCCAGCTGGCGAGGGTGGTTTTGGCTATGACCCGCTGTTTCAGCCTGAGGGTGAGGCTCGTTCCTCAGCCCAAATGAGCCCCGCGGAAAAGAACGCCGTCTCCCACCGTGGCCGCGCGCTCGCGCAACTGGTCCCGCACTTGGCACAGCTGGTGCGCTAGCCCTGCTCGCCGCGCCCGGCGCTGCTGCTTGCTCGCCGCGCCCGGCGCTGCTGCTTGCTCGCCGCGCCCGGCGCTGCTGCTTGCTCGCCGCGACCCCGTCACCACTGCTGCCGGGTCGCTTACTCTCCCAGGCGACCGGCAGCTAAACCGTATGGTGCTTTAGGCCGGTGGGGCTTAAGATTGCCCAATGCATATTGAAAATCGTATTCATGGCATTGACCTTGCCCGGGGTCTAGCCATTATTGGCATGGTCTACGTCCACCTAGGACGCTACGATTTCCCGGGTTCGCAGATATTCTCCGGTTACGCCTCGGCGCTATTTGCCACCCTGGCGGGGGTCTCGGTGGCACTGATGATGTCGCGTGCAGAAGACCTGCGCCTCGCTCGGTATCGGTTGGTGCTGCGCGGGGTCATCATCATGGCCATCGGGGTGGTGCTTAGCGCAATCCAGATGCCCGTGGTGGTGGTCCTCACGGCCATCGCCTGGATCCTGATGCTGCTGGGGCCAGTCGCCGGCTGGCGGCTGCGCAACCTCTTCCTCCTGGAAGGTGCGCTGGTCTTTGGCGGCCCGGCACTAGTTTTGCTGGTGCACACCCTGGGCTACGGCAGTGACCTCCTCGATGGCACCTACCCGCTGCTGGCATGGTTGGCTTATGGCACAGCGGGTATCATCATCCATCGCACTCTGTTGGATAACCACCGCCGCCAAGCGCTAGTGGCGGTGGTGGGCTTTGCCCTCGTGGCAGGCACTTATCCGTGGCGTTATGACCACACGGTGGACTTGCCTTATGTTTCCTTGATGCCGCACTCGGGTGGCGTGGGGGACGTAGTGTGTTCCATTGCGTGGTCTGCAGCCGTGGTTAGCGTGTGTCTGCTGGTTGCTACCCCGGACTGGTCTAGCCAACTGCTCTACCCCCTGCGCGCCCTGGGGTCGATGGCGCTGAGTATCTATATTGTCCACGTGATTACAGCAGGGTGGCTGCTTGGTGGTGTGGCTCCCGGGCTGGACAGCGCTGGCGAGGAGACTTACAGCGAAGGCCCCATGCCGTGGGAGGATTATCAGTCTGCGGTGGCCGAGGCCAAGGGCTTCGACGAGCTCTACGAGGCCGAAAACCAGTGGTGGGAAAAACACCAGGGCCCCGTTGACCCGGGCGCGATTGATGAGCCCAGCACCAATTGGGCCTTCTGGGCCACCGTACTTGGGGGGATGTTCTTCGCCACTGCCTGGAAGACCAAGTTCCGCCGCGGCCCAGCCGAAGCGGCCATAGCAAAGGTCCTCGCCAAGGCATAACCGCCCCGCCCCTTCCGTCCTGTGGTGCGTTCCTTGCTCACCAGCAGCCGCACGTTTGGCCCCTTCCGCGCGCTTTTGTGGTCGCGGTTGGGGCTGTGTGCTTTCCGATGCCGCCAGCTTCCTACCTTCAGCATTCCTGTCATCTGGCAAGAGGTCGCTTATCTTCCGGTTGGTCAGCTGGCTAGCGGTTAGCTTTCCGGTGGCGGTGTCGCCTGGCGGTGGGCTTCCGGTGGTGTTGCCTGGTGGTGGGCTTGCGGTGGTGGTGTGGCCTGGTGGTGGGTTTCCGGTGGGGAGTCGGTGGGTTGGTAGTTGGTGGGTGTGGCTGATGGCGGTGCTGCTGTGGGCCGGGTTTGTATGGGTGGGGCGCCACCGGGTGCTTGCCACCCAACCCCGGTACCCATGCGCACCATCCGACCCCGGGCTATCGGGATGCCATCTGGTGGGTGGTCCTCATTAGCACCGTTATGATGCGGACACAACGGTGTCAAATTCGACATGTTGGTCTGGCCACCCTGGTTCCAGGGCTGGATGTGGTGGATCTGGCACTTATCAAACGGCAAGTGACAGTCTATCCAGGAGCATTCCGCACCTTCTGCGAGCAGCAATAAGCGTTGCTTAGAGTTAGCGGTACGCGAATAGCGGTACAAGTCCAACGGGCCGTGCTCACGCGATAGCGCTGCGATAAACCCGTAGTCCAGGCACAACCGCTCCAGGAGGTCTTTGCCGGTGAGGATGGCGCCGTTGGAGGCGCGGACGCGGATATCGGCATCGGTGGGGTACCGGCCGGGGTTGTGCATCCGGTCGACGAACTCACAAATCTGATCCAGGTAGATAGGGATGATCGGGATGTAGCGTTGTTTGCCAGCGCCCCCGCCCCTGAAGGCTGCCAGGAAGCTTTCTACTTGGTCTTGAGGGTCTACTACGGCGTGGACGTCCATAATGTCGACAGACTTGCCTGTGGCTTTGAGCGTGGCCAGGCCATTAGCGTGATGGGTGAGTTTTACGCCTTCTTTAACCTCACGTGGCTTAGCTAGTTTCTTCAACTGCTCGCGCGCAACGGCCTCAATTTGTGCGGCAGGCGTTTTGCACAGTTTGACGCGTAGTTTCCATTTGGCGAGTTTGTCACTAACTCGCTTGGTTTTGGACTCGATGAAGTCTAAGGCTTCAGCGGAGTGTCCTTGGGTGCGGGCGGCGGTTAGGGCTTTGTATTGCAGGCCAGTGTAGGTGGTGGGTCCGTAGTAGGTGTTGTACAGCGTGACGTACTTGCGTGCGACAAACGGACACAGCCCATCTGCGGTGAGGTCTTCGACGCTGTGGCCGGCGAATCCGGCTAGGGCGTCGATGACGGGGCCTTGGCCCGCAAGTAGTGTCTCGAAGTTCATGCCACCGAGAATAAACACTTTCGTGTGGCGTTCGCAAGGGTTATCGGAAAATTGTCCGCTCGAGTGTGCAATGAGGGTAAACTTTGGGACGATTTACCGATGGTAATGGGGGCACCCAAACAGGGGTAGCGCACTTATGGCGCGCAATCAGGTTGGCGGTCGCGATGTCGGCGCCGGGTCGTGGAAACGGGTTACGCGTAGACTTCAGGTGATCGGGATGGCGGCCAGGGAGTCGGCGCCAGGTCGCGGAGACGGGTCACGCGTAAGCGCCAGGCGGTGGAAGCGGCCCGGGCATAGGCGCCAGGCGTTGGGGAGCGGGCCGGGTGCGGGCGGCAGAGGAGGGCATCGGCAAGCTGGGGACGGCCGGTGGGATTTGGCGGTCTGGGCGTGGGCGCTAGGCAACGGGGGTCGCGGCAGGAGCCGGACACCGCATGTGGGACGGGGAACAGACCTAGAGGCCGAACTCTGCCTTGACCTGGCGGCGGCGCTTGGCCTCCATCACGAAGGAGAAGAACGGCACTACGCCAGCAAGGGCGGTGAGGATCATCCGGCTAAACGGCCACAGCGCCTTCATACCCAGGTTGAGCACGCTGACCACGTAGGCCATGTAGACCCAGCCGTGGGCAATGGCAATCCACGTAGCCCAGGCCGGAATGTCCATGTTGAGCAGGTACTGGCAGACCATGCGGATGACGAGCGCGATGAGGAAGACACCCGTCACCCACGCCAGTACGGAAAAAATGTTCAAGGCGGTGGAGACACGGGCCTGGCGCTGTGGGTGATGGGTGGCGGGGGTGGGGGTATTCATAGTGAGGCAACCTCCTTGGGGTGTGTGGGGTGGGGCTGGAGGCATCGGCAAGCTAGGGCTGCCGGGGTCGGCGGCGCTGGACATTAGCGGCATTGAACTGCTCAACATCCATCTGCGGGCGTGGGGGGAGGAAATCGGCAGAGATTTCGGTGATCTCCTCGCCGGGTGCGACGTAGTGGAAGTCGCTCTCACCAGCGGAAGCAGCCTGGTTTTCGGCGCTGATGCGCTCATTTTCATAGCGCACAGTCATGCGGTAGGCGTAGACAACAAAGGCGGCAAACAACGGCCACTGGAAGGCGTACCCCAAGTTCTGGAATGTGCCGGAACCGGAGCGGAAGCGCGTCCATTGCCACCAGGCCAGGGACAAAAAGGCGACCACAACGACGGCAATGAGAAGAATGTGCCACCATTTGACCTTGATTTTCTGTCGCGGTGGGCGCGTGGGGGGTTCTTGTCGCGCCGGATTGCCGTTGCTGTTCACGCGCTACAGCTTACCTGGCATGCCATTATGGCGCACGGGGCCAGTATTGCTATGCTAGTTCGTGCTGCTTCAATGCGGCTTGCGCCCGTGGCGGAATTGGCAGACGCGCTAGATTTAGGTTCTAGTGTCCGAAGGACGTGTGAGTTCAAGTCTCACCGGGCGCACCATTAAATCACCCCAAACACCCCAAACACCCAGGTTAAACACCAAAAACTACCACCCCATAACCATCATTCCACGATTAGCCCACGTCATTTCGGTGCCGTTGTGCATGCGGCTTGTGCGGCATAGGATGGGTGCATGTCCACACCTGAAATCCGCCGTTTCGGCCATACATTCAAAGAGCACACCCTGACCGTCCCGTGGGATTACGACAATCCTGAGGGCGGGACTTTTGAGTTGTTCGCCCGCGAAATCATCCCGCCGGGAGGGCAGGACTACCCGGTCATTGTGTACCTGCAGGGCGGCCCGGGTTTTCCAGCGCCGCGCCCCTATGGCACGAACGGGGAGTTTGGCGGCGTGTTGGGGGCCGCGGCCAAGAAGTACCGCTGGATTTTGTTGGACCAGCGTGGCACGGGACGTTCCCACCGCATTGATGGTGCCTCCCCGGAGGAAGATCGGAGTGTGGAGCGTCTGCGCCTGTTGCGCCAGGACAACATTGTCCGCGACGCGGAGGCCCTGCGCGAGCACCTGGGCATTAAGCGTTGGACCCTATTTGGGCAGAGCTTTGGCGGTTTTTGTATTACGGCGTATGTGTCGCTGGCCCCGGAGTCGGTGGAGCACGCCTACCTCACGGGTGGGCTGCCCACGCTGGATAAGCCGGTAGATGAGCTCTACCGCGCCACGTACCGCAAGCTGCTGGCCCGCCAGAATCGTTTCTATGCTGAAATTCCGTGGGCGCGGGCGCGGGTGGAGGAAATCATCCACCACCTGGATAATTCTGAGGAGTTGCTGCCCACCGGCGAGCGCCTGAGTTCCCGGCGTTTCCGTACTATCGGCATTGAGCTGGGGCAGGGTACGGGTTTTGATTCGCTGGCGTACTTGTTGGAGGATCCGTTCCACCCGCACGGCGGCGAAAAGCGCCTGCGTACGGACTTTTTGGCGGGAGTGGGCCAGCGGGTGAGTTTTGCGGACGGCCCGCTGTATGCCGCGATCCATGAGTCGATTTATGGCGGCGTGGGCGGCGCGGGGGCTACCAATTGGTCTGCGCAGCGGGTGCGCGAGGAGTTCCCGGAGTTCGCAGAGGACGGCACTTACCTGACCGGCGAGCACATCTATTCGTGGCAGTTCGAGGAGGATCCTGCCTTGCGTCCCTTTGCTCAAGGCGCGCAGGATTTGGCGCAGTACCACTGGCAGGCGTCGCCGTATGATGCCGCCGTGCTTGCCGATGCCCCCGCCACCGCCGCGGCCGCTGTCTACCTCGACGATATTTACGTCCCCTTTGAAGAATCCATGGCCACTGCGGCTACCTACCGGGACTTGCGCCTGCACGTGACCAATAAGTACCAGCACAACGGCATTGGTGTTGATGGGGCGGGGATTTTCACGGAGCTGCAACTGTTGGTGGATGACCATTAAGCCCGTGTGCGGAATTCCGTGTTAGGTTTGGGTTACCTGTGAAAGGCAGCCCGCTGTGACAAGCTGGTAGTTCGCAGCTATAAGAAGGAGAAGAGAAATGATTGGGTTAATCGTGGGCGTCGTGGTGGCGCTCATTGTCCTGGTGACCATTCTGGACGGCTTTATTATCGTGCGCACCCGGGAGGCGGCGATTATCGAGCGCCTGGGCAAGTTCCAGCGGGTGGCACACGCGGGCCTGAATTTTAAGATGCCCTATATTGACCGCGTCCGCGACAAGATTAGTTTGCAGGTCCGCCAGCTGGATGTGATGGTGGAGACCAAGACTAAGGACAATGTCTTTGTGCAGATTCCCACCGCGGTGCAGTATCAGGTGGTCGAAGGCCGCGAGCGCGAGGCGTATTACATGCTGTCCAACCATGAGCAGCAGATTGTGGCTTATGTGCAGGATAATGTGCGTTCCTCGGTGGCGAATATGAACTTGGATGACTCGTTTTCTTCCAAGGACACCATCGCCCAGAATGTGGCGGAGTCCCTGCGGGACAACATGGCTGAGTACGGCTGGAACTTTGTTAATACCCTGGTCACGGACATTCGTCCGGATGCACGTGTGCGCGAGTCTATGAACTCCATCAACGCCGCGCAGCGAGAGCGCGAGGCTGCGATTGCCCAGGCGGAAGCGGAGAAGATCCGCGTGGTCAAGGAAGCCGAGGGTGCTGCGGAGGCGAAGAAGCTCCAGGGCCGCGGCGTGGCGGAGCAGCGCAAGGAGATTGTGGAGGGCATCGCCCAGCAATTTGCCCTACTACGTGAGGCTGGGGTGGAAGAAAACCCGGAGATCCTCATGCTGATTTCCCAGTACCTGGATGCGATGGTGGATGTGGCGGACCGCTCCCACACCAATGTGATGTATATGCCGTCTAATCCGCAGGGAATGCTGGACCTGTTTGGTGGTATGCGCGATGCGCTCCTGGCTACTAATCGGATTCAGTCAGGACCGACACGTTCCTAGCTGACGCAGCAGGGCGTCGTGCTCAGCCTGGGTTACCCAGAGGGAGTAGGCGGCCTTGACGTCGATAATACGGCGGGCGTAGTCGCACCGGTAAGCCTTGTTCGGGGGCAGCCAGGTGGCGGCATCGCTCGCCTTCTTTTGCATGTTGGCTGGGCCATCGACGGCCAGGAGGTTGCGGGGGTCGTTGGCGAAATTGCGGCGGGTCTGGGCGTCCCAGGATTGGGCGCCTTTTTGCCAGGCATCGGCCAGCGGGACCACGTGGTCAATTTGGACTGCCGCGCTGGTGTCCTTGCCGCGTTGGAAGGCGATGGTCTTGCCGGTGTAGGGGTCTTTTAGGGTGCCGGTGAGCACCACGCAGTTGCGGGTGCGGGGCTTGTAGGTGCGGTTGTCCAGGTCTCGGGTGAGGATGTCGTTGCGGGTATCGCAGCCGTTGTGGCCAAATTCGACGTCGACATCGTCGGACCAGCGCTGCCCAAATTCGGCGCGCGAGTAGCCGGTGTGGGGTGCGCGGCCTTTGATTTCCAGTGTGGCAAGTTGGGCGTGGGCGTAGCTGATGGGGGAGGGTACGGCCACCATGCCGAGCAGGGAGATAATGGTGGTCAGGATGTGAAGGAGTGAGGTGGGAAGGGTGGGGGAAGAAGCGGTGCGCATAGTCTGTTTAGTATAAGTGGCCAGCCCTGGAGCTCCTGGTAGTGGGCACGCCGCGCAAAAGATGATGGTTTCCTCATGATTTTGTGGCATGCTGTTTAACGCGACTTTCGAGTTCCTAAAAATTTGTTGTCTAGTGAGGAGCAGCGCCTACCGTGAACCTGTCTACAACCGCCGATGCCCCCCGTTTGGTCGACCAGCTTGCCAGCGCCCCCTTTGCTCTGGTCTTTTCCGGCCAAGGCTATGCGTGGCTGCCCACGCTGGCCGCACACCTGCCCGCAACAGCGGTGGCCGCGGCGGTCAATAACGCGGTAGGCGGCGCAGCGCAGCTGCTGGCTCCGCTGGCACAGGACTTGGCCCCCTTCTTCCCGCACGGCTTTGACCCGGTGGCGTGGACTCGCCAGCAGCCGGCGGGAATAGACCTTTCTGCTTCTGCGGTGTCTACCCCGGGCATTGTGGTAGCCCAGCTAGCGGTGGTGGAGTCCTTGCGCGCCCAGGGCTTGCCCGTTGATGATGCCGCCGTGGTCCTGGGCCATTCCCAGGGCCAGCTGGCCACGGGGCTGGTGCGCGGGCAGGACCCGGCCCAGGTGGTGGCGGTGGCGCAGCTTATTGGCGCAGCGATTACCCGGGTTAGCCGCGAGCACGCCCTGGTGCGCACCGCTGCAGGGGCTCCCATGGTGGCGGTGCGCGGTGCTAGCCGGGAGGAGCTGGAGGCCGCCGGCGGCCGGGTGGGCCTGCGCAATGGACAGCGCCAATTTGTGTTGGTGGGTACCCCGCAGGAAAACGCCGCGGTGCGCCGCCAGCTGGAGGGCCGCGAGGCGGACCTGGAGTTTAGCCCGCTAGATATTCAGTGTGCCTATCACCACCCGGCGCAGGCCCAGGCCGTAGAGCTGGTGCAGGCCTGGGGGAAGCAGGTGGGCCTGGATGCCGACTTCGTGGCTACCGCTGCCCGTGCCGTCCTCACGGACTTTGTGGACTGGCCCGCCCAGGTGCACACCGCGGTAGAGGCCGGGGTGCGCTGGATCTTGGAGTGTGGTCCCTCCGGCGGGGTGCACGCGCTGACGCGGGCGCAGGTGGAGGGCCGGGGCATCGGCACGCTAGTGGTGTGCGGTGCGCAAGGCCAGGCAGAGCTTTTTGATGCCGGGCGCGCCCCGCAGGCCCCCCGCAGCTGGGAGCACCTGCGGCCACGGCTGCTGCGCAAGCCCGATGGCACCCTGGGGGTGTCTACCCGGTTTACCCAGGTCACGGGCTATTCGCCGGTGATGTTGCCGGGGATGACGCCCACCACGGTAGACCCTGCCATTGTGGCGGCGGCTGCCAATGCCGGCCACTGGGCGGAGCTGGCGGGCGGCGGACAGACCACGCCGGAGATTCTGCAGGCCAACCTGGAGCGCTTAGGCCAACTGCTCGAACCCGGCGTGGAGGCGCAATTCAACGCGATGTACCTGTCGGCCTCCCAGTGGCGCCGCCACATCGAAGGAACACGCGCGGTGCCCAAGGCACGCGCCAACGGCGCCCCCATTAACGGCGTGGTTGTCTCCGCGGGTATTCCGCCCCGGGAAGAAGCTATTGCCCTGGTCCGTCAGCTGCAGGCAGATAACTTCCCATGGGTGGCTTTCAAGCCGGGCACGGTGCGCCAGATCGAGCAGGTCCTCGAGATTGCAGATGCCGTGGATGTGCCCATCATCATGCAGGTCGAAGGCGGCCACGCCGGTGGGCACCACTCCTGGGAGGATCTGGATGAGCTTTTGCTGGAGACCTATGCGCGCATTCGCCAGCGGGAGAATGTGCTGCTGGCGGTAGGTGGGGGTATCGGCACGCCGGAGCGCGGGGCGCACTACCTGCTGGGCACGTGGGCCCAGGCCCATGGGCGCCCGGACATGCCAGTCGACGCCATCATGGTGGGTACGGCAGCGATGGCGGCGGCGGAGTCGACGGCATCGGCAAGTGTGAAGCAAGCCCTGGTGGCCGCCACCGGACGCACGGACAATGGCGGGTGGGCACCGTCGGGCCAGCCCGGCGCGCATGACTGGGACGTGGTCTCCTCCCGCTCGCAGCTGGGTGCGGATATTCATGAGCTGGAAAACTCCTGGTCTCGCGCCGGGCGCCTGCTGGACCAGCTGGCGGGGGACGCGGCGGCGATTAGCCAGCACCGCGAGGAGATTATCGCGGCAATTAACACCACGGCCAAGCCCTATTTTGGGGATGTTGAGTCTATGAGTTACCGCCAGTGGCTGGCGCGTTATGTGGAGCTGTCGTATCGCGGCAGCTGGGTGGATGCCTCCTGGGCCCAGCGTTTTGAGCAGATGGTCCAGCGCACGGAGGCGCGCCTGCACGCGGCCGACCACGGGCAAATAGAGCTGCAGGTGGCTGTGGACACGCAGGACCCGCAGGCTGCGATTGCGGACTTGGAGCGGGTTTATGGCGCGCAGCGGTTGGATGTGGCGGTGCATGTGGCGGATGCCGCGTGGTTTATCACCTTATTGTCTGGCCCGGGCAAGCCGGCGAATTTTGTGCCGGTTATTGATGTCGAGGTGCGCCGTTGGTGGCGCCAGGACTCCCTGTGGCAGGCCCACGATGAGCGTTATGATGCCGATACCGTGAGCATCATTCCTGGCACCATCGCGGTGGCGGGCATTGAGCGCGCTGATGAGCCAGTAGCGCAGTTGCTGGGCCGCTTCGAGGCGGAGGCTGCCGCGCATCTGGAGGGTGAGGAGCTGCGCGTGGATGCCCGCGAGGCAATCGAACGCGCACCCAGCGTGAGCTGGGCTGGCCACCTACAGCCGAACCCGGTGCGCCTGGGCCTGCCCGGTGCGCAGCTGCGTGCCGAGGGGGAGGGGTTTGTCCTTGACGTCCCATTGGATGGGGCGGGGCAGCTGAGCATTCCCATGGCCGCGCCCACTGTGCCGGGGGCGGCCCCGGTGGTTAGCACGGAGGCTGCGGCGCAGGCCATGCGGGAGTTGGCGCGCATTGCTGCCGGTGGGGTGCTGCCGGAGGTTACTGCGGGCCGGGCGCAGTGGCGCGCGGAGCTGACTCCGCAGCTGCTGGCTGCCTATGACAATGTCACTGCAGGCTATGTGCCTGCCGATGCCCCCTCTACCGCCGCCGATGTCCTGGCCGGTACCGCCTGGCCTGCGGTCTTTGCGCTGATCGCCGCTGCAGAGGTTGACGCTGGGCCGCAGGCGGTTGAGGGACTGCTGAATCTGGTTCACTTGGAACACCACGTGGTGGTGCACGCGCCCTTGCCGCAGTCCGCGCAGTTAGAGATCGCCGCGCGGCTAGAGGGGGTGGCGGATACGCCTCTGGGCCGGGTGATTTCCATTGCGGTAGATATTGCCGCCGATGGTAAGGATTTGGCCAGCTTGGAGGAGCGCTTTGCCATTCGGGGCCGCCGCGGGGATGCCCCGCTGCCGGCCGCACAGGAGCGCGAAGTGTTGGCAAAGCCGGCCTCCCACCGGCACCGGGTGGTGCTCAATGCCCCGCAGTCCATGGAGCCTTTTGCCATTGTCACGGGGGACCGCAACCCCATTCACGTCTCTGCAGCTGCGGCGGCGTTGGCCGGTTTGCCCGATGGCGTGATTGTGCACGGCATGTGGACCTCTGCCGTGGCCCAGTTGGCCGCAGCCTTTGACGGGGCGCGGGTGGAGTCGTGGGATGCGACCATGCTGGCCCCCGTGCTGCCCGGGGCGGAATTGACCATTGATGTGGTGCGCACCGGTGTCGCGGGCAACGCGGGGGAGGTGCGCACCGTAACGGCCACGGTAGATGGCGCCCCCGTGCTGGAGGCCACCGCCACGGTGTCCGCGCCGCGGACCTTTTATGGTTTCCCCGGCCAGGGCATCCAAAGCCCGGGCATGGGCATGGAGGCCTTTGCCCATTCCGCAGCGGCGCGCGCGGTATGGGAGCGGGCAGACCGCCACACCCGCAGCGCGCTGGGCTTTAGCATCTTAGACATTGTGCGCACCAACCCGCCCGCAGTGGTGGTCGACGGGGAGGAGTTTGCCCACCCCCAGGGCGCGCTGTATCTGACCCAGTTCACCCAGGTAGCCATGGCTACCTTGGGCTGCGCGCAGATAGCGGAGCTGGCAGAAGCCGGCGTGTGCCAGTCCGGGGCGTATTTTGCCGGACACTCCGTGGGCGAATACAACGCCTTGGCGGCATACGCGCAGGTGCTCTCCCTGGAATCGGTGTTAGAGATTGTCTACCGCCGGGGTTTGACCATGCACCGCCTGGTCGAACGGGATGCGGAAGGCAATTCCAACTACGGCTTGGCAGCCCTGCGCCCCAACAAGATGGGTTTGGGCGCAGCGGAGGTCTTCGACTTCGTGGCAGACCTGGCCGCGCGTACCGGAGAGTTTTTGGAGATTGTTAATTACAACATCGCCGGCGTGCAATACGCCGTGGCGGGCACCCGCGCGGGATTGAACGCGCTGGCAGCAGAGGCGGAGTCCCGCGCGCCGGGCCAGCGGGCGTTTATCCAGATCCCGGGCATTGACGTGCCTTTCCACTCTTCGCACCTGCTTGATGGCGTGCCGGCG
The DNA here is from genome assembly GCF_011038655.2 of Corynebacterium lizhenjunii. Lineage (NCBI taxonomy): Bacteria > Bacillati > Actinomycetota > Actinomycetes > Mycobacteriales > Corynebacteriaceae > Corynebacterium > Corynebacterium lizhenjunii. The sequence continues at coordinate 2,133,879 of NZ_CP064954.1, read as the reverse complement.
TTCCGCGAGCATCTGGACGCGCTGATTCCGGCAGAGATTGACCTTGATGTGCTGGAAGGCCGCTATGTGCCCAACTTGGTGGCCCGCCCGTTTAGCGTGGACCGCGAGTTTGTAGAAAGCATTGCGCAGGTGGTGGACTCGCCGGTGATTGAGCAGATTCTGGCAGATTTCCCCACCGACCGCGTGGCTGTGGGCCGCACTCTGCTTATCGAGCTGCTGGCCTGGCAGTTCGCCTCCCCGGTGCGCTGGATTGAGACTCAGGATCTGCTCCTGAGCAACCAGCCGGACGGCCTGGGCGTGGAGCGCTTTGTAGAGGTTGGCGTGGGGGCATCGCCCACGCTGGCTAACATGCTGGGCCAGACCCTGCGCCTGCCGCAGTACGTCGGGCACCCCATCGAGGTGCTCAATGTGGAGCGCGACCGTGTCCGGGTCTTTGCCGAGGACGCCGTGGAGGCCCCGCTTGCCGACGCCCCACTTGCCGATGCCGCCAGCACCGCGCCCGACTCAGCCAGCGCCCCTGAGCCCGCCGCTGCGTCCGAGCCCCCGGTGGCCCCCACCGCAGATCCGGCTCCCGCTGCGGCCCCTGCGCCCGACAACACTCCCGCCCCTGCGGCGGCAGCGGGGTCCACCCCGGCAGACTTGGCGCTAAGCGCCGCAGATGCCACCCGTATGCTCGTCGCCGTGTGGACCAAGGTCCGCCCGGACCAAATGGGCGCTACCGACTCCATCGAGGCCCTGGTAGAGGGCGTATCCTCCCGCCGCAACCAGCTGCTGCTGGACCTCGGAACTGAGTTTGGGCTTGGCGCCATTGACGGCGCTGCCGATGCCGCCTTGGATGATCTGGCCGCCACCGTTAGCGCCCAGGCCAAGGGGTACCGCGCCTTTGGCCCGGTGCTGAGCGAGCAGGTAGCTCAAACCCTGCACCGCCTGACCGGCCCGGCGGGCAAGAAGCCAGCCTATGTAGCCCAGCGCATTACCGAGACCTGGGGCCTGGGCCCGGGCTGGGTGGATCGTGTCACTGCGGAGCTGGTGCTGGGCACCCGCGAGGGAGCCTCCCTGCGCGGCGGGGATTTGGCTACGTTGGCCACGGGGGCATCGTCAGCAACGGAGCTTGATGAGCTTATCGATGCCGCCGTCACCGCCGCCGGGCAGCGCGCCGGGGTAGACATTGCGCGCCCCGCACAAGCGGCAGCCGCAGCCGTGGTGGACTCCGCAGCCCTGGGCGAGTTTGCAGGCCAGCTCACCGGAGCCTTGGCCACCACCGCGCGAACCTTGCTGCGCGAACTGGGCGTGGACACCCCGCAGGCCGCGGACGATGCCGTCACCGATACCGCCCTGGCCGAGCTGGTGAGCCGCGAACTCGGCGCAGACTGGGCGCAGCAGGTGGCACCCGTGTTTGATGCGCGCCGGGCGGTGTTGCTGGACGATAGGTGGGCATCGGCACGCGAGGACGTAGTCCGGGTGGCCACGGGGGCGCTGGAGAGCACGGACGTTCTGGGCGCCGGGGAGGCTGTGGCCCAACTGGCGGAGTTCTATGGCTTAGACGACCTGGCGCGGGATGCCCGCACGCCGCGCGAGAACCTGACGCGCCACGGCCAAGTAGCGGTGGTCACAGGTGGTTCGCCGCGCTCGATTGCCTTTGAGGTTATCGGCGAGCTCTTGGCCGAGGGCGCGACCGTTATCGCCACGACCTCCCGCCTGGACCACGCGCGCCTGGAGGCCTACAAGGAGCTCTATCGCACGCGCGCTGCTGGCGCTGGCGCTTTGTGGGTAGTCCCGGCGAACCTGTCGAGTTTTGCCGATGTCGAGGCCCTAGTGTCTTGGATTGGCACCCAAGATACCGCCACCGTGGGTGGGAAGTCCGTGCTGCTCAAACCGGCGCTGGTCCCGGATTTGCTCTTCCCCTTTGCCGCCCCGCGGGTAGCTGGCACGCTGGCCGATGCCGGCGCGGGCGCGGAGCTGCAGATGCGCCTGCTGTTGTGGTCGGTAGAAAAGCTCATTGCGGGCCTGTCTGCCCTGGGGGCGGATACCCACGTGGGCCACCGCCTGCACGTGGTGCTGCCGGGCTCGCCCAACCGTGGCCGCTTTGGTGGCGATGGCGCCTACGGTGAGTCTAAGGCCGCTCTGGATGCCCTGGTTACCCGCTGGAATGCTGAGCCGGTGTGGGCGCAGCGCACCTCCCTGGCGCACGCGCACATTGGTTGGGTGCGTGGCACCGGCCTGATGGGTGGCAATGACCCGATGGTGGAGCTGGTGGAGGCCAAGGGTGTGCAGACCTTCTTCACCCAGGAGATGGCTACGTACCTGGTGGACCAGGCCGCGGGGGAGGACACTCGCGCTGCTGCGGCCAGCGAGCCGGTCATCCTGGACTTTACTGGTGGGCTGGGGCAGGCTGAACTGAACCTGCCGGAGCTTGCCCGCCAGGCTGCCGAGACTAGCCAGGCTGCCCACTCTGCCGAGTCTGCCCAATCTGCCGAGTCTGCCGATGCCCCCAAGACCGCCGCCCTGCCCAGCCCGCGCCAGCCCTTGGCGTGGACCACCCCGGACTTTAGTGGGGTTACCCAGTCCTTGGAGGACATGGTGGTTATTGTTGGCGCTGGCGAATTGGGGCCACTGGGCTCCTCGCGCACCCGCTACGAGGTCGAGCTGGGAGGGGATCTCAGCGCCGCCGGGGTGGTGGAGTTGGCCTGGACCACGGGCCTAATTGAGTGGGATGGTGCTACCCGCACCTGGCGCACCGTCGCTGACCAGGAGCCTCTTGCCGAAGAAGACATCTATGAGCGTTTCCACGACCAGGTCCTCGCGGGGTTGGGCGTGCGCCGCTACCACGATGACTTTGGCCCGCACATGCCCATGGTGGACAACCTGGCCCCGGAGCTAACCACCATCTACTTGGAGCGCGATTTGACGTTTGCGGTCCAAGACGAGGCTACCGCGCAGTCCTTCGTGGACTCGGTCGAGGGCACCACCGCCACTTTTGATGGCCAGGAGTGGCAGGTAACCCGCCCGGCGGGTTCCCCGGTGCGCGTGCCGCGGCGCGTGGCCATGTCACGCTTTGTGGGTGGGCAGATTCCGCAGGGCTTTGACCCGGCGGTCTATGGCATCCCGGCGGACATGATTGACAACCTGGATCGCGTGGCGCTGTGGAACATTGTGTGTACGGTAGACGCTTTCCTCTCTGCCGGCTTTAGCCCCGCGGAGCTGCTGGCGCATGTCCACCCGGCGCGGGTGTCCTCGACTCAGGGCACCGGCATGGGCGGGATGGCCTCCCTTCGTTCGCTCTATGTGGATAAGCTGCTGGCCCAGGCGCGCCCGAATGACATTTTGCAAGAGGCCCTGCCCAATGTGGTGGCTGCGCATGTCATGCAGTCCTATGTGGGTGGCTATGGCCAAATGGTCCACCCGGTAGCAGCGTGTGCGACCGCGGCGGTGTCTGTGGAAGAAGCCATGGATAAGCTGCGCTTGCACAAGGCGGACTTTGTCGTTGCTGGTGGTATTGATGATCTGTCTATTGAGGGCATCACCGGCTTCGGCGATATGGCGGCCACGGCTGATTCTGCGGAGATGGAAGCCAAGGGCATTGAGCATAAGTACTTCTCCCGGGCCAATGATCGCCGCCGTGGCGGGTTCATTGAGTCCGAGGGTGGCGGTACCTTGCTGCTGGCCCGCGGCAGCCTGGCCGTCGAGCTGGGCCTGCCCGTGCTGGGTGTGGTGGGCTTTGCGGAGTCCTTTGCTGATGGCGCGCATACCTCCATCCCGGCCCCTGGCTTGGGCGCGTTGTCCGCTGCCCGCGGTGGCGTGCACTCCCAGTTGGCCGCTAGCTTGGCGCGCCTGGGTGTCAGTCCGGATGAGGTGGCGATTGTCTCCAAGCATGACACCTCGACCAATGCCAACGATCCCAATGAGTCGGATCTGCATGAGCGCATTGCTGCCGCCCTGGGGCGCAGCGCGGGCAACCCGCTGTTTGTGATTTCGCAAAAGACTCTCACCGGCCACGCCAAGGGTGGCGCCGCGGCCTTCCAGCTGGTGGGGCTGACACAGGTGCTGCGCGAGGGCATCATTCCGCCCAACCGTAGCCTGGACTGCGTGGACCCGGTGCTGCGCCAGCACCCGCACCTGACCTGGTTGCGCCAGCCTTTGGACCTGCGGGACGGCGACCACGCCCCGAAGGCTGGCCTGGTTACCTCCTTGGGCTTTGGCCACGTTTCCGCCCTGGTGGCTGTGGTCCACCCGGGTGCCTTCCTGGCTGCAGTATCTGCACAGCTTTCCGATGCCGCCGCTAGCAGCTGGCTCCAGCGGTCCCAGGCACGGGAGGCAGCGGGACTGCGCCGTATTGATGCTGCCATGCATGGCGGGGCAGCGCTCTACGAGCGCCCGGTGGATCGCAACTTGGGCGCCACCGGTTCGGCAGCGAAGGAGGTAGAGGCCGCGGTGCTGCTAAGCGATAGTGCTCGCCTGCGTGATGGCCGCCTGCAGGCAGACTAAACTGGCGCGTCCGCAGCCAGACGCGCCCCGCCCGGTTGGCGTGTGGCGTTCGGTGTTGCGCGCGCCCCGCCTGGTGCTGGCTGTGCCTCGCCCGGATGCCTGCGCGTTCGCGGCTTGTTGGGTGCCCCCGGTGCGGTGGGGAAGCTGGCAGAACTGTTGTAGAATGCTGTGTATTTGTGAAATAGTCGTGCTGCGTGTGCACTCAACTTTAAGGACACTCTGATGAAGAAGGCACTGAAGAAGAAGCCGCTGAAGAAGTCACAAGGCTCCCTCAAGCCTTGCGCGTTGGTGGTCGCCGCAGCTGTGGCGGTGACTCCGCTAGTGGTGGTACATGGGCACAGCCCTGTGGCATCGGCGCAAAGTACGTGTCCCACTGCAACTTCGCAACTGCGCGCGGAAGATCTTCTGAAGAAAGCCACCATTGACGGCAAGGACAATCCCACGGTGACCACCGGCGGGGAGGCCTTCCCTCTCAAACTGGAGTGGGATGCCCAGGGCCAGCACCTGGCTGAGGGTTCTTTCTTCGAGCTTAAGCTTCCCCAGGACGTCTTCGATACTTCGAAGGCAGACGCTAAGCCCTTCGAGGTTAAGGATTCCAAGGATGCCGTGGTGGGCTGTGGCACCCTCAGCAACACTGGCGAGCTCAAGGTGGTATTCACCAAGGCTGCCGCGAACTTGGCTGTGCCCACCGGCACCGTAGAGATTCGCGTAGCGTTCACACCCACCGCTGCCCCTAGTGCAGAGTCCAAGGATGAGCGTAAAAGGGTCTCGTTCACCCCGACTGTGAACCTCGAGCTGAACATCAAGGCCGCCAGCCCGACCACCACCCAGCCCTCCGCCACTGCGGAGCCCACGGCTACTTCGGAGCCCGCCGCATCCGCAGAGGCTACCGCCACCGCGACCACGGAGCCGACCTCTACCGCAGCGGCTACCGAATCTGCGCAGCCGACCTCCACCGCCTCCGCCGATGCCACGGCTACTTCCGAGCCCGCCGCATCTACTAAGTCTGTAGAGCAGACCACTGCACAATCCGCTCCTGTAGATGCAGAACCGACCGCAACTGAGGCGTTAAGCACTGAATCGGCAGCTACGGAATCGCGAGCCACTTCGCAGCTGAGCACGGAGGCATCGACCACCGAGTCCGCGGAGCCGTCTACGCCTGCATCCTCGGAGCCGACCACCACCGAGTCCGTGGCACCTACTACCACCGCTGAGAATTTGTCCAACATCCCGGATTGGGCATGGCTGCTTCCGTTGCTGCCGGCGTTGGTTCCAGTCGCTGACTTCTACGCCAAGGGCGGTCCTGCTGCGGTCTCTACTACTGCTTCCACAACGGCAACGTCTAGAACCTCCGCGCGTCCGACCTCCGCGGTGAAGGGGACTTCTTCGGCACGCCCCACCGCTTCTGCTGAGCTGGTTAAACGTGGCGGCGGCGCCGCAAAGACCACGTCCAAGTCTTCTAAGACCAAGGCAAAGAGCACCAAGTCCACCAAAGCCAAGTCCACGAAGTCCAAGAAGCGTGACAAGCTGGCAGATACCGGCGCATCTGTCAAGGGCCTACTGGTCATGGCACTGCTGCTCATTCTGGCAGGCGCGGGTCTGCTCACGCTGCGTCGCCGCGAGAGCTAAATTCGCTGACCTAGCCCAAAGGGCGGCCCGTTCCCGATAATCCTGCGCCGCCATCAAGATTTGCGGCCAACATGGTCGGGAACGACTTACCGCAGCCACCGGTCTCCGGAAAACACCGGAGAGTCGGGAGCCGGACCGAGCGAGTCTGTCGCCACCAAGCCGTGCACCTCATGACGCGAGCCGCCCTGGGAACATCGGACCACAGTCTACTTGTATATATCGCGGGATAGTTTCATATACAGGTGGCCCGCAGGTGGTTGCGTTTTCCCAGGTCGAGGATCGGGCTCGTGGCTACTTGTATATATCGCGGGATAGTTTCATATACAGGTAGCACGTGGGGCAGATGGGACTTGGGTGCGTGAGACCGGTGGGGGCAGCGCGTGAGCCCGGGCAGATGGGACTTGGGTGCGTGAGACCGGTGGGGGCAGCGCGTGAGACCGGTAGGGGCAGACCGGGTGAGGGGAGGGGGCATCGGCAAGCATGGGGGTAATGGGGGTAAAGGAAAAGGCCAGCTGAGACAATCTGAAACGATAAAGTAGCTGGTCAGGCCAGTTGAAATGCAGTGGGGCGTGGGGCACCATGCAGTGATGAAGAATTTCACAACTGCCTTCAAGGCGACTCTTGGGGTCGCTGGCGTCGCTGCCCTAGGCCTGCTGGCCGGATGTTCGTCAACGGGGGGAGCACCCACCAGCGAAGGGGAAAGCAACACCGCCGGTGGCGTGGATACTGAGCGCCTGGTGGTTTCGCTGATTTCCCACGGTGCGCCGGGGGACACCTACTGGGATCTGGTACAAAAGGGTGCCGAGGACGCCGCCCGCAAGTCCAACATCGAGCTGCGCTACAGCTCCAGCCCGCAAGCGCCGGAGCAGGCGAACTTGGTACAGTCCGCGATTGACTCCGGGGTGGATGGCATTGCGGTAACGCTGCCGAACGCAAAGGCCATTGGGCCCACGGCACAGAAGGCTGTCGATGCCGGCATTCCCACCGTGGGCCTCAACGCAGGAATGGACGCCTACCAGGAATACGGCCTGACCGCGTTCTTTGGCCAGGAAGAGCGCGTGGCGGGCACGCAGGCTGGCGCAAAGCTCAAGGAAGCCGGCGCCAAGCACACCCTGTGCGTTATCCACGAGCAGGGCAACTCCTCCCAAGAGGACCGCTGTGCGGGCGTTAAGGAAGGCTCCGGTGGGGAAGTCGAGCTGCTCTACGTCAACGGCCAGGATCTGACCTCTGCCCAGGCGACGCTGAACGCGAAGCTGGCGCAGAACTCCTCTATTGATTGGGTGATGGCGCTGCAGGCCCCCGTGGCGTTGCGTGCGGTCGATGCTATTGCAGACGCCGGTTCCAAGGCGAAGGTGGCTACCTTCGACACGAATGCAGAGCTGGTGGACGCAATTGAAAATGGCACCGTGGCATGGGCCGTGGACCAGCAGCCATACATGCAGGGCTACATGGCTGTCGATGCCCTCTGGCTTGCCCACCGCAATGGCTCCACCGTTGGTGGTGGCCGCCCTGTCTACACCGGCCCGAGCTTTGTGGATAAGGACAACGTCTCTGCAGTGGCGGAGGCAGCTAAGGAGGGCCTGCGATGAGTCAAGGCGCTTCTGTGCGCACTACTCAACGCAGCCTGGGCGCCCGGATTATTCGGCGTCCGGAACTAGCCAGCGTCGTGGGGGCGCTGGCTATCTTCGCGTTGTTCATGGCCGTGGCCCCGGCGTTTCGCTCCTTGGAGGCATTTTCAACGGTGCTCTACGCTAGCTCGACTCTAGGAATTGTGGCCTTGGCGGTGGGCTTGTTGATGATTGGCGACGAGTTCGACCTTTCCTCCGGCGTGGCGGTGACATCCGCGGCGCTGGTTTCTACCATGCTCAGCTACAATCTGCACTTAAACGTCTGGGTGGGCGCCGGCTTGGCGCTGCTGGTCTCCCTGGGAATTGGGGCACTCAACGGGTTCTTGGTGGTGCGCACGCGCATTGCGAGCTTCTTGATCACCCTGGCCGCATTTCTGATGCTCCAGGGGCTGAACCTGGCCATAACCAAGCTAGTCACCGGGCAGGTGGCCACGCCTTCGATTGCAAACATGGAAGGCTATGCCTCCGCGAAGCTGGTGTTTGCGGGCAAGTTTCACATTGGCGGGCTGACTATCCGGGCAACGGTGCTGTGGTGGGTTTTCTTCGTGCTGGTAGCGACGTTTTTGCTGTTTAAGACCAAGTTTGGCAACTGGATCTTTGCCGTGGGTGGTGACCAGGACGCTGCGCGAGCCGTGGGCGTGCCGGTGCGCCGGGTCAAGGTCATCTTGTTCATGCTGGTCGGTTTTAGTGCGTGGTTCGTGGGCATGCACACCTTGTTCGCGTTTGACTCCATCCAGGCGGGGCAGGGCATAGGCAATGAGTTCTTGTACATCATCGCTGCGGTCATTGGCGGCTGTGCGCTAACCGGCGGGCGCGGCACCGCGGTGGGCACCGCCGTGGGCGCGCTGATTTTCGGCATGACCAACCAGGGAATTGTGTACGCGGGCTGGAACCCGGATTGGTTCAAATTCTTCCTGGGCGCCATGCTGCTCTTTGCCGTGATGACCAACATGTCCTTTGCCAAACTGTCTGCAAAGAAATAAGGAGGCGCACCCATGAGCACAATTGAACTGCGCGATATTCAGCAGACCTTCGGCAACTTCACCGCGCTGCAAGACATCAACCTCACGCTGACTTCCGGGACGGTGACCTGCGTGCTGGGCGATAATGGCGCCGGTAAATCCACGCTGATTAAAATCCTCTCCGGGCTCAACCGGCCCACAGCGGGCCAGATTCTTGTTGATGGACAGCCGGTGTCCTTCGCCTCACCGCGCGATGCCCTGGATGCGGGAATTGCCACTGTCTACCAGGACTTGGCCCTGGTGCCCAGCCTGTCCGTGTGGCGCAATTTCTTCCTGGGCCAGGAGCTCACCGGTACGTTTGGGCGCTTGCAGGAGGCCCAGATGCGCCAGATTACCTCTGTGCAGCTGGCAGAGATGGGCATTGAGCTTGACGATGTCGATGTGGAGATCTCCTCCCTCTCCGGCGGCCAGCGCCAGGTGGTGGCCATCGCCCGGGCTATCTACTTTGGTGCGCGCTTCTTAGTCCTCGACGAGCCCACCGCCGCCTTGGGCGTGAAGCAGTCCGGCATGGTGCTGCGCTTTATTGATGCCGCCCGCGAGCGCGGCATGGGCGTGGTCTTCATTACCCACAACCCGCACCACGCCTACCTGGTGGGCGACCACTTTGCCATCCTTAACTTAGGCCGTACGGTCTTGGACAAGTCCGCAGCTGAGGTGGACTTGGAGGAGCTGACGCAACTCATGGCCGGCGGTGGGGAGCTCGACGCCCTACGCCACGAGTTAGGCCGTTAAGCAGCCGCGGAGCGAGTCTGCGTGGCTGCGGGTTTGCTTGCCTGCGGCTAGACTGCAGGGACTATGGATTCCACCGTCTTCGTGGGCACCGACCTGGTGCACATCCCCACTTTCGCCCAGCAGCTCGACATCCCCGGCACCAGCTTCCGGGAGGTGTTTTCTGCCCAGGAGCTGCGCCGTGCCACCGGCTTGGACTCGCACCGCTACGCGGAGCACCTCGCAGGCCGGTGGGCAGCCAAGGAGGCCTTCATCAAAGCCTGGTCCCAGGCCCTCTACGGTAGACCTCCCGTCCTTGCTCCCGATGCCGTGCCCTGGGCACAGATTGAAGTTCAGGCCGATGCCTGGGGCCGGGTGGCGCTGGTGCTGCACGGGGAGGTAGAACGTGCGGTAGGGGGGAGTATCGGCAAGCACAGCACGGCGCTGAGCATCAGCCACGACGGGGACTATGCCACCGCCACGGTGCTGCTGCACTGCTAGGTTGCGCAGACAACGGTGCTGTTAGCTGGTGGCCACCGCAAAAAGGTAGGCGATGAGCATGCGCTTGACCTCGGCGACGACTTTGGCAAAGTTCTCGGCATCACCCTCCGTGGCATAACCCAGCAAAGAGACCACGGTGTGGACCAAAAAACCGGCCATTTCTATGCGATCCTCATAGTCCATGCCCTGGGCCAGCGGGGCGAGCATGCCCGCCAGCATTTCCAGCATGGCGCGCTCGGTATCAGCCGCCGTCGCGCGCGTAGCCGGGGTGGACTGCACGGCATGCCACACCGCACGGCGGGAAGGATCAATCTGCCACATGCGGGCGAGGTGGTCAATGAACTCATCCAAAAAGTCTGGCCACTGCAACGCCGGGACGTGCTGGGAAAAGCGCTCAATCTCCGCGATGTTAGCCGCCGTGTCCTGGCGGTCGAGCTCGCAAATCAACACGTATTTATTTGCAAAGAACTGGTACAGCGTGCCGATGGGCACCTCCGCGCGGCGGGCAACCTCATCGAAAGTAAAGGACTCAAAGCCCACGTCAATGAGTACCGCGCGGGCGGCAGACAGGATGCGCTCGAAGCGCTCCCGGCTGCGGGCCTGGGCAGGCCGGCGGCGCGGGTGCAGAATCTCACTATCAGCGGGGGAGCTCATGGGACAACTGTGGCGCGGCTACAGCTCTTTGAGCATACGGGCAACGTGGCCAGTGGCCTTGACGTTGTACTTGGCTACCTCAATGGCGCCATCGGCGTCAATCAGGAATGTGGAGCGAATAACGCCCTGGACAACCTTGCCGTAATTCTTTTTCTCCCCAAACGCACCATAAGCCGCCAGGACCTGCTTGTCCGGGTCAGACAGCAGCGGGAAATTCAGTTCATGGTCCGCGCGGAACTTAGCCAGCGCCTCTGGCTTATCGGGGCTAATACCTACTACCGCAACGTCTGCGCTGTTGAGCTGGGCCAGCGAGTCGCGGAAATCGCAGGCTTCTGTAGTGCAACCAGGGGTGTTGGCGCGCGGATAGAAATACACCAGCACCCGCTGGCCAGCAAAGTTCGCCAGAGAGACGGTATTGCCAGCATCATCCGGCAAAGAAAAATCCGGTGCCTTATCACCGGGGCTCAAGCGTACCTGTTCGCGTTGCTCAGTCATGCTTACACTGTACATGGTGGCAGCAGACGGCACCGTTCACCGGTCTTCTTCACTGCGGCTTGCCAGTGCCTCAATATCTGGGCCCTGATAATCAAACTTCCGCTCTAGCGCCACGGCCACCACCACCCCCAGCACTGCACACAAAAATGCGATAGGCAGCGAGGAAATAAACATGCGGAACACAGCGGTCAGGAGCACTACTTCGACTAGCGCGCTTAGTGGGGTGGAATATGGCCGCCAGGCGGGAATGACGTAAGTCTGCAGGCGTACCCACCGCGTGACCATTTCAGTTAGCCACGCCAGGACTGCTGCGCCTATGAGTAGCGCGCACCATCCCCACAAGGTGTCCGGGGAGTGGTTGAGCTCAACTCCAGGAACTACCGCACTTGCTAGCAGCGGGAGCACGAATGGTGTTAGAGCGCTGCCCACCAGGACCAACCCCGCCACAGCATAAGCGGAGTAAGTGGACAATTTGCTCAGCATGGTGGAATCCTCCTGCAAAAAACGGAACTGCGAAATACGGAACTGGTCGAACAATAGGATATCGGGGGTTGCGCGGACTAATTCCGGCGGCGTTTCGCCGGGTGCGCTAGTGTGGTCAAGGATAGAACACTCTGTACGCTTTTGACTCGCCCCACAAGGAGAACCCCCGTGGCACGCAACATTGAAGACATTCAGCGCGACATTGAGCGCTCCCGCCGCCAGCTGGCAGGCACTTTGGATGAGTTGGCTAACCGCTCCAAGCCGCAGAACCTGGTCAACGACGCCAAGGCGCAGGCTGCTACAAAGCTCCAGGATCAGAATGTGCAGATTGCTCTGGCCGGGGTGGCTGCTGCCGTGGTGGGCCTGATTGCCCTCGGGGTGGTGCGTTCGCGCCGTCGCAGCAATGACCTCAAGGAGCTGCAGCGTCTGCTGGCACAGCGCGGTTAATACACAATAGTGGCGCCGTCTTGGGAAAGTTCTTCCAGGGCGGCGTTCGCGCGTTGTTCATCTACGGGCGAGCACAGCCCAGCCAGTATGCGCACGCTGAATCCGGCGCGCAGGGCATCGGCAGCAGTGGCGCGCACGCAATGGTCGGTGGCTATGCCGCAAATGTCTAGTCTGCCGATGCCCTCCTCCCGCAGCCATTCCTCCAACCCTTGGCCTTTGCTGGTGTCCTCACCTGTGATTTCGCCTGTGTCCGGGCCTGTAGTATCGCCGGGGCCAGCCAGGGTGCCTTCGAAGCCGGAGTAGGCCGCGGTGTAGGCGCCTTTGCGGAAGGCGGCATCGGCAGGCAATAGTGCTGGGTGGAGTGCGGCGCCGGGGGTACCGGCAACACAGTGCACGGGCCAAGTATCGACAAAGTCGGGCTCGGTGGAGAAATGGCCCGCGGGGTCGATGTGCCAGTCCTGGGTGGTAACCACTGTGTCATATTCGGGCTGGATGGCGGCGATTTTTTCGGCGACTTCATTGCCGCGGGCAGTAGCCAGGGCACCGCCGGGGCAGAAGTCAGGTTGGACGTCAACGATGAGCAAAGCGGTCTTCATGCCTGGCTAGTCTAACTCTTGTCTAACTCTAGCGGTGGCGTTTTATACGCTATAGGGCGTGAAATCTCCGATTCCTTTTTATTTGCAGAAGATTCTGGACTCCGTGCGCGGCAATAAAGACGGTGCAGTGGCGGACTACATTCCAGAGTTGGCGCAGGCCAACCCGGACTATTTGGGTATTGCGCTGTGTTCGACAACGGGGCACATTTATGCGGCGGGTGATGCGCAACAGCGCTACACCATGCAGTCCATCTCCAAGCCTTTCGTCTATGCCCTGGCGCTGCAGGAGCTGGGCTTGGATGCGGTGCGCGACATCGTGGGAATGGAGCCTTCCGGGGAGGCCTTCAATGAGCTTTCGCTCAACCGCAACGACCACCGGCCGGTCAATCCCATGATCAATGCGGGGGCCATTGCCGTTAATCAGCTGATCAATGGCGTGGACTCTACCGTGGAGGATCGCGTGGAGTGTATCCGTTCCTATATTTCCCGTCTGGCCGGGCGAGAGCTGGAGATTGACCGCAATGTGTGCGACTCGGAGCTGGAGCACTCGGAGCGCAACCTGTCTTTGGCGCATATGCTGCGCAACTACGGCATTATTCAAGACGATGCTCACGATGCCGTCTTGTCCTACACCAAGCAGTGCTCCATCGCCGTGGATACCCGGGACCTGGCGGTTATGGCGGCCACGCTGGCCAATGGTGGGCGCCAGCCGATCACGGGGGAGAAGATTCTCGATGCCGATGTGTGTCGCCTGACCCTGGCGGTGATGGCGTCTTGTGGCATGTATGACGGCGCGGGCCGTTGGATTGCGGAGGTAGGTATTCCCGCGAAGTCCGGCGTGGCCGGCGGTCTGATTGGCACCCTGCCGGGGCAGTTGGGCGTGGCTACGTTCTCCCCGCGGCTCAACGCCGAGGGCAATAGTATTCGCGGCGTGGAGGCGTTCAAGCAATTGTCTGCCGATATGGGATTGCACTTGATGTCCACAGAAAACCGCGTGGGCATCAACCCGGTGCGCGAGGTGGAGCAAAACGACGATGTTGCCGTGATTCACCTGCAGGGCCACATCAATTTCTCTGCCGTTGAGGCCGTGCTGCACCAGCTGCGCGAGTACGACCTGGAGCGCTCCCAAGTGGCGCTGGATATTTCCCAGGTCTCTACGCTGCACAAAGTGGGCCGGCGCCTGCTGAAAGAGGGCCTGCGGCGCCTGCGGGAAGAGGGCGCGGAGATTGCCGTCATCGACCCCGATGGGATCCTGACCGACCGCGAAATGTCCGATGGCACGTTGGTGCCCCTGGCTGATGCCGAGGACTACCAAATCGCCGGGCAGTCGATTCTTTAGCCTGGGCTAGGCCTGTGGTTCGGCGCAAAGGCCGCGCAAGGGCCCGAGCCCGGGCTGGGCCTGCAGGCCTCTAGTCCGGGCTGGGCCTGCGAAAAAATGAAACCCGCTTACGCGGGTAGTACGTTGCGTGCTCCTCATATCAAGTGTCGAATTAAGGCTCATCCCGTGGGGGCTGTGGGCAACATGTTTCAGCATATTGTGTGGGTGGAAGCTAGGGAAATTTCTAAATACAGGAACTAATTAGACACAAGAGGCCCGGATTTGGCGTATAGTGAAGATATGAATTCTGGAAAGGGTGCTCTCTTAGCGGACCTGGCCTGGGCAAAGTCGGGTGATGGCTCTGGTTATCTCAGTGTGCGGCAGCATCTGGAGGATGCTCACGGTGTGTCTTGCTATGTCTGGGATAGGTTTGTTGCGCCGTCGGCGAAGAGGTGCCTGGCTGAGCTGACAGGTTTGGCGGTGGGGGATGTAAGGCGGCTGGTGCGGTTTGTTTCGGGCGCGCATGATTTAGGAAAGCTAACAAAGGGATTTCAGGGCAAACTCTCCCGAGATCCGCAATACGATTGGCTGCTCTCTTCCATTGAATCTGCCGGTTACCAGCTGGAACAGGGACCCCTGGAGTGCCAGGCGGGGTTCTTCCCGCATGCGTTGGCATCGGCAGTAATCGTAGCTGATTGGCTCAAAGCTCAGGGGGTTAAGCCTCGTGTGGCCAGGTCCATCGCGCGAATAGTGGAAGCCCATCACGGGGTTCCAGCTGGGGCCCAATGGTGGGGGCAAGCGCAGGACGTTTTGTGTGAATACCCTGCAGCATGGATTGCTGGGCAAAAGGAGCTTTTGGGCTATGTAGCCGAACTTAGCGAGTTTGAGCAGCTGCTCCCGCGTTTACACAAGAAGTTGCCGATACCCGCCGTGCAGCTAATAACGGGCATGGTCATCATGTCGGATTGGATTGCCTCCAACATAAGGTATTTCCCGCTGACTGCCTCGGGTTTTGGCGGGCAGGGGCGCTTGGCCCAAGGTTTGGAACGTTGGCAGGTGGCCTCCCCGTGGGATGCCCGCCATACTTTGCTTGCTGATGCCGCCGAGTATTTCCACCAGGCCTTCGCTTGGCCGCCCGGGCGGTTGCCGCGTGCAGTCCAACAGGCTGCCTTTTCGGCCAGTTGCCAAGAAGAGGCAGGGCCGATGTTGCTGGTCATTGAAGCCCCCACCGGAGAAGGAAAGACGGAGGCCGCACTGGCAGCGGCGCACCAGTGTGCAGCCAGCGGTGGGGCACACGGGGTCATTTTTGCTGCGCCCACCATGGCCACCGCAAACGCGTTGTTTTCTAGGGTGACTGACTGGGCCAAACGAGTAGTGCCGGGCGGAAGTCAAGCCGCGGTGTATTTGGCACACTCGAAGAACAATCTGGTAGAGCGCTACCGCGAGTTTAAATTTGTGGGTATTGGCGGCGATGGCCAGGCTAATGGAGATGAAGGAACAGTCGTAGCCATGGAGTGGTTTGCCGGGCCTAAAACCGGGCTCTTGGCGAACTTTTCGGTGGCCACGGTTGACCAGGTGCTGATGTTGGCCTTGCAGACGAAACATAGCATGCTGCGCCACTTAGCGCTTGCTGGCAAAGTGGTAATTATTGACGAGGTCCACGCGTATGACTCCTTTACCAGCGAGTACTTGGCCACGACTCTGGAGTGGCTGGGAATGTACCAAGTTCCGGTCATCCTACTATCCGCCACTTTGCCTGAAGACAAGAAACAAAAGTTTATGGCCGCATATTGGGCGGCTCATGGTGGGCAGCAGTGGAAGCCGCAGTCGGATGCTTATCCGCTGATTACCGTCGGCGAAAGAAGCGGCGTTAAGGAACTTGAAATACCGCCGGGACCCATGCAGATCCGGGTAGAGGTTGAGCTATTAGCTGAGGATTCTTCTGCATTAGTTGAACTGTTAGGTCGGCATCTGGTTGCGGGTGGGACCGCGTTAGTAGTTTGCAACACCATTAGGCGAGCGCAAGATACCTTCCGTGAGCTGCTCGCAGCGTTTCCCGGAGAAGTAGAGCTTTTCCATTCCTCTTTCATCGCTGCACACCGCGTGGCCAAGGAGGAACGGATGGTTGAGGAATTGGGGCCGCAGTCCCTGGCGCAAGGCACTCGCCCGTATCGCAAGATCTATGTGGCCACTCAGGTGGTGGAGCAAAGTCTCGATATAGATGTTGACCTCCTGGTTAGTGACATGGCTCCGATAGACTCTCTGATTCAGCGCGTAGGCCGGCTGTGGCGCCATACGTTCTCCGGCCCGGATCGGCTTGGGCCTGAAGTTCCGCGGTTGTTCATTCGGGGATTGCTGTCCTGGGACGGTGTACCCGTGTTTGATGGAGGTGCCGCGGCAGTCTATGACCCCCTAGTGTTGCTGGCTTCTACCCGGGTGGTCCTGGAAGAGTGGATTCCCAAGGGGTTTGAGCGGCCTGCCGCTGTAGCCCCACTGGTCCGCGAGACTTATGCCGCGGTGGAGCGCGCTAGCGTTGCCGATGCCCCACCAGGATGGCAAACCCGTTGGCAGGAGGCTGTCGAGGAGAGCCTGAGGCAGCGCGCGGTTTCTCGCCGCCGGAGTGAAACGTTCCGGATTCCTTCACCGCATGTGGAAGACTATGGCGCGCTGTTTGCTCGCTTCTTGGACAAGAAACAGACCGCGTCCCAGCGTGAGGAAGCAGCAATTGCTCAAGTCCGCGACGCTGAGCCGAGCATCGAGGTTATTCCGATCGTTTCCGGCGAATATGGCTATGCACTGTGGGGAAGCGACTCGGCGTACATCATGGAGGATGAAACGCTCAGCTATCCAGCGTCCTTAAGCTTTGCGTCAGCCACGGTGCGACTTCCCGCAAGGATGACCAGGTTTGCGTCCACTTTTGATGCAGTGGTGACGCAGTTGGAGTCGGAGACCCCCGTCGGATGGCAGTTCAGTCCGCTGCTGCGCCAAAGCCTTGCGCTCAGATTGGATGAAGACTCCACGGCGGTGCTTGCTGGATTTCGAGTTACGTATTCGGCCGAACTCGGATTGGAGGTGGAGAAGGCACATGATTAGCAGAAAGACGCATGGTGTGGGTGCTCGCGGCGACCCCGCCGCAGAGTACGAATCAACCAATCAACTAATCACAACGAGGAAATCGGATAGGAGGTAGAACATGAATTCCGAGGAAATTATTAGTTTCTCGCTGATTGAAGAGCCCTGGATCTCCTGCGTGGATAGCAAAGGCAACCCACGCTGTGTGGGTTTGCGGCAGATTTTCACAGGCGACGAGCCACTGTTAGCCATTCGCGGCGACTCGCCGGCCCAGGATTACGCGGTATTGCGGGTAATCCTGGCGGTCTTGTGGCGGTCCCACCATGTGGATGGCCCCACGGCGCGGATGGATTTTTCCATGCCGGACTGGTTTGAGGAGCGCATGGAGGAAGTCGCCCAGGGAAAACCAGACACTAAGGTGCTGGACTACCTGGATCGGCACGCCGGGCGCTTTGATCTGCTCCATTCCACTGCGCCTTTCATGCAGGTGGCAGACCTGCACACCAAAAGCGGGGTAACTGCCCCTGTAAGCCGGATAGTGCCGGAGGCGGAGGCGGAGTTCTTTACCATGAGGGCAGGGCAGCCGCGTGAGACTTTGTCTTTCGCGGAGGCGGCCCGTTGGCTGGTGTACGTCCAAGCCTATGACTACTCCGGAATTAAGTCCGGCGCCGTGGGAGACCCCCGGGTGAAAAACGGCAAGGGTTTCCCTATCGGCGTTGGCTGGAGTGGGATGACCGGTGGAACTTTCCTGGTTGGGAAGAACCTGCGGGAAACGCTAGTGCTCAATACCACCCGTGATTGCCTGGTATCCGGTTCTGAGGAGCATCAGGATTTGCCCGTGTGGGAGCGCTCGGTGGACACAGCCGCGCAGCGCAACGGTGGCGTCATTGAGATTGGCGGACCTGCGGACTTGGCTACGTGGCAATCCAGGCGGGTGCGCCTGCACCACAACGGTAGCCAGGTGACTTCAGTATTGGTGTCCAATGGGGACCAGATTCCCGATGCCGGGCTGAATGTCTTTGGGGATCCGATGACTCCGTACCGGTTTAGCCCAAACAAGTCGAAGAAAGGATTTGATGCCTTTTATCCGCGGCCCTTTGACCCGCAGCGTACGGTGTGGCGTTCATTAGAGCCACTTCTTGCCATAGAGTCCGACTTACCGTATTTGAGTGGCGCCACCGGCTCTAAGAAGGGGCTGGCACCAAAGCGGCCAGAGATTTTTAACCAGCTGATGGAGTATTGGGCAGACGAAGTCCTGGAGCGCTCGCTGCTCCCGGTTCAGCTGGTATCCGTGGAGTATGGTGCGCAGGCCTCATCGGTAGCAAGTACCACGGCGTCTACCGTGGTACTACCTCCGGCACTGTTGGCAAGTGATAACCCCGTGGCGCGCCGCGCGGTGCTCAACGCTGCCGCCGCAACGATGGCTGCGGCCATCAACCTGGGGCAATTCGCCGGCAATCTCTTGGTGGCTGCGGGCGGGGATTATGCGTTCCAATCGGGGTCCACTGACTCTATCCTGGGACAGCTGGAGGGTCGGTTTAATGAATGGCTATCCGGCTGGGCCGGACAACCCGACCCAGGAGCTTACGCGCAGTCCTGGCAGCGTGAGGTAGAAAGCGCCATTGTGGCTGAAGCGGAGGTGCTTATGCGTTCCGCTGGCCCGAAGGCACTTGTGGGGCGGCCTGATCCGCGCTCGGGTGCGGATGCTGCGCAGATAGTAACCGCAGCCACCTATTTCTCGCGACTTTGTCGCAGTCTGCGGGCGTCACTTCCTTTATTGGATGACGCCCAAGCACGCTCCCTGTCCACCACCTTAACGTCAAAGGAGGAATAAGTTGACTCAGAAACAAACGCTTTCGCGCCTCTACCAGGCAGTCACCGCCGCCGTGAACGCGTTGCAACAAGACCTACTGTCTGGTGCAGATGCGAAGAGCTCAACCAAGGCTACGCTCGCAGAGCTGCGCCGCCTTGCAGGCAAGAAGCCTACGGATGCCCCACTGGGATTCGCAGCAGCGCTTGACTTGCTCTACCCGAAACTCGCGGAGCCAACGGTGGACTCCCAGGGGTTCGCCACTTATGAGGAGGAAGCTGCATTTACTGCTCTGACTCTTTTTGCGCTTCATGCACAGTCAGCGCGCAGGCCTGTGCATCAGGACGGCATGACTTTTGGCCGTGCGTGCGGCCTGCTGTATCACCGCGGACGTTCAGAGTCTTTGAAGCCTCGCTTTGATGCCGTGCTCCTGAGCAATAACCCAGATACGCAGCTCTACCACATCCGCTCTCTGGTCACCTTGCTGCGCTCAGCCGACCTCGTGCTCGACTATGGCCTTTTGGCTGAGGACCTGCGCTGGCTGCGTAGTCCCCGTTTGCGTAACCGTGTGCTGTTGCGTTGGGGTCGGGACTTTGCGCTGGCACCATACGTGTCTGCCGATGCCCCCGGCCAGTCCACTGCGGGTACAGCGTCGCAGCCTTCTGCTAACTCTGGTTCTGCCAATACTGAGACCATCCACTCCTAATCCGAAAGGACAACTTCCATGTCTATTACTGTTGATATTCACGCCCTCCAAACGATTCCACCCAGCCTGATTAACCGGGATGACATGGGTGCACCCAAGACCGCCCGCTTCGGTGGCGTCCAGCGCCAACGCGTGTCCTCGCAGTCTTGGAAGCGCGCCATTCGCGAAGACTTTGCCCAGCGTTTCCCTTCTGAGCGGCTGGGAAAGCGTACCCGCCTGGTCGGTGACTTGATTTGCCGCCGTATCCAAGAGCTTGCAGAAGAATCCGGGCAAGCCTGGGATGCTGAGGCGGCGGTTGCCGGGGTCAAGTCGCTGTTTTCGGCGGCAAAGATCAAGCTGGTGGATCCCAAGAACTCTGCAGCAGACGATGATGAGCAGAAAGTTGATGAGCAAAAAGTACAGTATCCGGAAATTGGGTATCTGTACTTCATGAGCAGCCACCAGATTGACGCTGCGGCTCGTGCAATCCTCGACAAGAATGGTGAGTCGTTCTCGAAGAAGGAGGCCACGGGAATTCTTGACTCTGAGCATTCTATTGATATGGCCTTGTTTGGACGCATGGTAGCTGATGATGCCGCCCACAATGTGGATGCATCCGTGCAGGTGGCGCACGCCCTGGGGATCCACGAGTCTGAGCCAGAGTTTGATTACTACACTGCAGTTGATGATGTCGTGGTGGACCGCAAGGAGACGGGGGCGGGGATGATCGGTACCACGCAGATGATGTCGTCCACCCTCTACAGGTTTGCCACCGTTGACGTGGACTCGTTGGCGGAAAACTTGGCTGCATCTGAAGAGGTGGTGGAGGTGGTCGCCGCGTTCGTAGACTCCTTTATCACCTCTCTACCCAGCGGTAAGCAGAACTCCTTCGCGCATAATACGCTGCCGGAACTGGTCTATGTGACGGTCAGTGATCAGCGCTCGGTGTCTTTGGTCAGCGCTTTTGAGGAGCCAGTGGTGGCAACTGCGAAGGACGGTCGCCGTCTCACTGGTGCTCGGGCTCTGGCCACTGAAGCTGCTGACATTCAGCACACGTACGGCATTGCACCGCACGCTCAGTTCGTATTGGCAATTGGCGAACTAGCGGAGCCATTTGCTGAATTTGCCCAGGTTGTCACCTTGCCGCAGCTGGGCGAGCGGATTGCTCAAGCGATCCGTGAACTGCAGTCGGAGGCTTAACCGTGCCTCATTCACTGCTTTTATTACTGAAGGGTCCTCTGCAGTCATGGGGAGACGACTCGCGTTATAAGCAGCGCACTACTCAGGCTGTCCCTAGCAAGTCCGGTGTCATTGGCCTGCTTGCGGCGGCGGTGGGTCGGCGTCGTACAGATCCTCTGGAAGACCTGGCAGGTTTGCGCTTTGGTGTCCGGGTGGACCAGCCGGGCACGGTGTTGCGCGACTTCCAGACAGCGTTAGAACCTAAGGCACAGAACCCGAATCTGGTCACGCGGCACTACTTAACAGATGCAGTGTTCGTGGCCGCTGTGGAGTCTGCCGACAGGGAGTTTCTCTCGAGCCTGGAGGCTGCTCTGCACAGCCCACGTTTCCCGTTGTACCTTGGCCGGCGCTCGTGCCCTGCTCCGCTACAACTTAGCTTGGGCATTCGCGAAGGTGATCTGTGCCAGGCCTTGCGCGCGGAACCATGGCATGCAGCCGCGCACCATCGCAAAGCAAGGTCAGCGACCGTGAATCTACCGATCTACCGCGATACTACTCCGGGAGAAAAGGGCGAACCCCACCGCGACGTACCTGTCTCATTCGCCCAGACCCATAGGCAGTATGCGTGGCGGGAGGTCATTCAGGATCCTGAAGGAGTGCTGGTAGAAAATCTTGACTCCCAAGTAACCGACCCATTTTTTGAAGCGGTGATGCGAGCATGAGCACCCTCACCAGGCTATATATCAACCCGCACAAGCGTGGCGCGGCTAAACTACTAGCCAACCCGCAGGCCATGCACGCAGCCGTCCGCTCCGCATTCCCACCAGACATTGATGAGTCTTCCGCAAGAGTGCTGTGGCGGGTCGACAATCGGCAGCATGAACATATCTTGTACATCGTCGGCCCCGAAAAGCCTGAAGTCACGCATATCGTGGAACAGGCCGGTTGGGATACCCGCCCTGGACAATCATTGGACTACTCCAGGTTTTTGGCGCAGATCAAAAAGGGGCAGCGGTGGGCCTTTGAAGTTGTTGCAAATCCCGTACAGGCGGTGTCACAGCCAGGCCAGAGCCGTGGGAAGATTCTTCCGCACGTCACTGTAGAGCAGCAGCTGAACTGGTTGGTGGAGCGCGGTCCCACCCGCGGCTTCTGTATTCCCCAAAGTGATGGCCAAAACCTGGTGCGGGTCGCTGAGCGCAAGGACCTACGCTTTAGGAAGCAGAGCGGCTCTCGGCCTGTCGTGATTCGGACTGCGCGCTTCGGCGGCGTTTTAGAGGTCACTGATGCCGACGTGCTGCGTACCACCTTGACTCAGGGGCTTGGTCGGGCGCGAGCCTATGGTTGTGGGCTCCTGACCTTAGCTCCGGTGGAGGGATAACAAATGTCACGTGGCCCCGGTAGCGTCCCAGTAGACCGCTTAGAGTTGTCTCGTATAAGCACCAGGATTTCCTTCCTGTACGTTGAACGAGCGACCATCAGCAGGGATAACAATGCCCTTACCATTCTTGACGAAAAGGGCGTGTACCATGTGCCGGCTACCAGCCTGGCAGCATTGCTGCTGGGGCCGGGGACATCGGCAAGCTATGCCGCAATGGCCCTCCTCGGGGATTGCGGCGTCAGCGTTGTGTGGGTAGGGGAGAAGGGAGTCCGGTACTACGCGCACGGACGCTCTCCGGCCAAGACCTCACGCATGGCGGAAGCTCAGGCGAAGCTGGTATCTAACCAGCGCACCCGGCTGAGGTGCGCCCGGCGTATGTATGAGATGCGATTCCCCGATGAAGATGTGAGCACTCTTTCGCTGGCCCAGCTTCGCGGCCGTGAAGGGGCACGGATGAAGCAGCTATACAAGCGGTTCGCGGATGCTCACGGGGTCTATTGGGACCGCCGACGCTACGACCCGCAGGACTTCGAATCTAGCGACCTCATTAACAAGATGCTGACTGCGGCCAATGCCGCCTTGTACGGGGTGGTGCACGCCGTTATCGTGGCACTGGGCTTCGTTCCTGCCCTTGGCGTTGTTCACAACGGCACGGATCGGGCACTGGTTTATGACATTGCGGACTTATACAAGGCCGACATTTCCATACCGGCCGCATTTCAAGCCGCTGCTAATCCCAGTGGGGATCCGAGTGCTCAGGTACGAAGGCTTGTGCGTGATTGCGTTGTGGAGCGAAGGCTCTTGGTAAGGATTGTCAAGGATCTGTACGCCTTGATGGAGGTCGATGAGGACCCAGAATCCATCGATGTCGAGCTGCTGCTATGGAATGAGCTAGAGAATATCGCGGCCGGTAGGAACTGGCATAACCTTGAGGGATCGCATCCATGATAGTGCTGGTAGTTACTGCATGCCCAGCTGGTTTACGCGGGGACCTAACCAAATGGCTCCTGGAGATCTCTCCCGGGGTCTTTGTGGGCAGGCCCAGTGCCCGAGTTCGGGAATTGCTGTGGGACCGTTGCGTAGAACTGTCCAAAGATGGCCGAGCTATCTTGGTTTTCCAGACTGACAATGAACAAGGACTTGACTTTCGGGTGCACCGCCATGATTGGGAGCCTGTTGACTTCGACGGAATCACTCTCATGCGGCGGCCCGTTTCTCGCGCCCCGACCAAACGCCGAACCGGATGGAGCAAAGCCCGCTTCATGCGGGGGTAAGCCCCGGAGGAAGCTTGTGCCGGAGCAAAGCTATACCTAAAATGACCTTCCAACGGCTCTTCTTGCTGGTAATCCAGTGTCCGCCCCGCGCCAGCGGGGATGAGCCGCGCGCCTTACCGCCGTCGAGGGCAGCGTGGTGGTCCGCCCCGCGCCAGCGGGGATGAGCCTCGACCCGGCCCCAATACGTGCCGCATCCAGGGGTCCGCCCCGCGCCAGCGGGGATGAGCCCACGGTGGTGAGCTCGTCAGCGATGGGCAAGTGGTCCGCCCCGCGCCAGCGGGGATGAGCCGCACATGCACCTGAGACGCCAAATTCATGATCGGTCCGCCCCGCGCCAGCGGGGATGAGCCCCTCGCCGTCTAGCACCTCCCCCACCGTCTCCTGTCCGCCCCGCGCCAGCGGGGATGAGCCCGACACCGCCAGCAATGGGGCGGCCCTCTGTAGGTCCGCCCCGCGCCAGCGGGGATGAGCCTAGCTCACTGTCAGACTGGCGGGCATAGTAGGCGTCCGCCCCGCGCCAGCGGGGATGAGCCTTGACGCTGCGCCCGTCGCCAAAATGCAGGGTGGTCCGCCCCGCGCCAGCGGGGATGAGCCGGCGCCCCCCGCGTGGAGGTGTCAGTTGGTGGGGTCCGCCCCGCGCCAGCGGGGATGAGCCGCTCAATCCGTGCGCACCCTGCGCCAGGTGCTGGTCCGCCCCGCGCCAGCGGGGATGAGCCTTGACGGTTCACATCAAGCACCAGGCGGGCGGCGTCCGCCCCGCGCCAGCGGGGATGAGCCACGTTCGCAGTCAGCCGGTAGGTAGCCCCAGGTGTCCGCCCCGCGCCAGCGGGGATGAGCCCTCGATCCGAAAGGGTCCATGTGGGCACAGCACGTCCGCCCCGCGCCAGCGGGGATGAGCCCAGGTGTGTGTAGGTGTCTGTCACCCCCGGTTTGGTCCGCCCCGCGCCAGCGGGGATGAGCCCTGACCGCACACCCCCACCGGCCATAATTTGGGGGTCCGCCCCGCGCCAGCGGGGATGAGCCGTGTGAAGCCTGCGACGTTTACCACGCCTACCGGTCCGCCCCGCGCCAGCGGGGATGAGCCGCACCCCAAGCTCCGCGCCCAGGCGGCGCCCCCGTCCGCCCCGCGCCAGCGGGGATGAGCCTGGACCACAGACGAGATACAGGCCGAGGTAGATGTCCGCCCCGCGCCAGCGGGGATGAGCCGCAGATTAAGGCCGATGAGATTCTGCTGGTGCGGTCCGCCCCGCGCCAGCGGGGATGAGCCGTGTGAAGCCTGCGACGTTTACCACGCCTACCGGTCCGCCCCGCGCCAGCGGGGATGAGCCGGCCTGGCGGCGTGCCTGTTCGTGGGTGACTTCGTCCGCCCCGCGCCAGCGGGGATGAGCCTGATGCCGAGCTAGTAGCACTTCCCGCCGAAGCGTCCGCCCCGCGCCAGCGGGGATGAGCCCGTCGCCTTGTGCTACCTTCCGACCCTGGAGTAGTCCGCCCCGCGCCAGCGGGGATGAGCCCGGGGCGTGGAGGGTCTCCGGGTCGGCTAGTTCGTCCGCCCCGCGCCAGCGGGGATGAGCCCACTAGGAAGGCTCGAACGTTCCTGCTACGTGTGTCCGCCCCGCGCCAGCGGGGATGAGCCCTATAGGCCCCGGCGGGAGTGGCGCCATGACCCGTCCGCCCCGCGCCAGCGGGGATGAGCCCCGAGGAAGCTACAGTGTCGGCCGCTACCGCTAGTCCGCCCCGCGCCAGCGGGGATGAGCCCGCTGCTCGGTCATGCGAGCCCGGCGACTACACGTCCGCCCCGCGCCAGCGGGGATGAGCCCCCGCCGAGGTTCCTCTACCTCGACCCGGCGGCGTCCGCCCCGCGCCAGCGGGGATGAGCCCTCTCAGTCACGGCTAGCGCGATAAACGGCACGGTCCGCCCCGCGCCAGCGGGGATGAGCCCGGCAGGGCTTGGCGGCGTGCTTGTTCGTGGGTGTCCGCCCCGCGCCAGCGGGGATGAGCCGTTATGATTGAACTCACGAATGCCCTGCATGATGTCCGCCCCGCGCCAGCGGGGATGAGCCGTATCCACCCTTGCCCTACCGGCGTGACGTCGCGTCTGCCCCGCGCCAGCGGGGATGAGCCCCCCCACCTGGAGCCATGACCTTGGCATCAACAAGTCCGCCCCGCGCCAGCGGGGATGAGCCCTGCGTAGGGCGGAATTTGCGGCCATTCGAGCTAGTCCGCCCCGCGCCAGCGGGGATGAACCCCGGGCTTATGGCGACCATTAGGCCATGGTGATGGTGATTGACCATTAGGCCGACCGCCGGTCGCCGCGTGGTTCCATCGGCAGGCCTGTGGTCACGGCAAAGGCCCGGAAACCGAAGCTTCCGGGCCTGTATTGTGCGCCACCAGGGACTCGAACCCCGAACCCACTGATTAAGAGTCAGTTGCTCTGCCAGTTGAGCTAGTGGCGCTGGCTTGTTGCTCTGTGCTGTGCAACGAGGAATAACTATAACACCGGGGTTTTAAAACGTAAAATCGCCAGGTGACAGGCTGTTTTCTCGGCTACTGCCGTTGGGGCTTGTGGCGGGATATTCTGGTTTGTGGACTTTCGCTCTTCTCCTCGCGCGCGATCCCCATGGCGCGCGGGCGTGGGGCGCCCGTTGATAAGAATTTAAGGCAGCATCACGTGACTTCCCCTCGCCCTTCATTTTGGACTGTCCGGAGCCACCGCACTCATCTGCGCGCTGGAGTGCCGCTCGCGGCGCTGACGGTGGCATCGTTCGCATTGGCTTCCTGTGGCACGCCGGGTGGGGCAGTTGCTGACGATGCCCCCGCAACCGCCAGCTCTGCTGCTCCTGCACCTAAGCTGGCGCCGGAAGTCAGTGTGCGCGACGGGGCCAGCAACGTGGCGGTAGACGTGCCCGTTAAGGTCGAGTCTCGCGGGGAGGGTCTGGCCAAGGTCAGTATGGTTAATGAGGAGGGCCGGGAGGTAGACGCTGAGCTTAGTGGCGATAGCCGGTCCTGGAGTACTACGGAAGTGCTGGGCTATAACCGCACCTACACGCTGGTGGCTAAGGATAAAAACGGCCAGCAGCGCTCGGTGACTTTTACTACGCCCACCCCGGCTTACACCACGGGTGTGGCGTTGAGTCCGCTGCCAGATTCTGAGGTGGGCATTGGTCAGACCATTGGCTTTCGCTTCCAATCCCCGGTGACTGACCGTAAGGCGGTGCAAGACGCGATTACTATTACCACCAGCCCGCAGGTGGACGGTGCGTTTTATTGGCTCAATGACTACGAGGTGCGCTGGCGTCCGCAGTACTACTGGGAGCCGGGCACCCAGGTCAGTGTGGAGGCCAATATCTATGGCTTGGACATGGGCGGTGGGCTCTACGGGGCGCAAGATAATGCCACCAATTTCACCATCGGGGACCGGGTAATCGCTGTGGTTGATGATTCTGCTAAGACCATGAGTGTCTACCGTAATAAGGAGTTGCTGCGGGTCATACCAGTGTCTTTGGGGCGGGACGGCAGCGAGTTTGTTACGCCCAATGGCCGCTACATCATCGGCGATAAGCATGAGAAGTTGCTGATGGATTCCAGCTCTTTTGGCTTAGGGATGGATCAAGGCGGCTATAAGACGATGGTGGATTACGCCACGCAGATGTCTTATTCGGGCATTTATGTGCACGCTGCTCCGTGGTCGGAGTGGGCGCAGGGAAGCACGAACACCTCCCACGGGTGCATCAACGTTACGACAGAGGCGGCGGCGTGGTTCCAGTCTGTGGTCAAGCGAGGCGACATTGTCCATGTGCAAAATACCCAAGGCGGCACGCTGCCGGTGTGGGATGGCTTGGGGGATTGGAACCTGAGCTGGGAAGAATGGTCGGCCGGTAACGCCTAAAAGCCGCCACCACCGGGCGGTGGCAGCGGCTGGCTCAGCAGCGCATGGGGCCTAGGCGCCGGGCTGCGGGGTGTTCTGCTGGTTGAGCGTGGCCTTGCGCTCTACCCAGAACTGGGCATTGGCGATGCCCAGTGCCTCCGGGTCGAATTGCGGGTCCAGGCCGGCTTTCTTCTGGGCGCTGTAGTCCTTGAGGGCCTTGAGCGCCGGGACCTGCAGGAAGAGGATGGCGATGATGTTGAGCCAGGCGGTTGCGCCCACGCCGATGTCGCCCAGGGCCCACGCGGAACCAGGGGTGGTGGTGGCGCCGATGATGACGGAAGCGATGAGCAGCAAGCGCAGTACCCAAATCAAGGCGCGACGGACGGTAGCGCTTTTGATCCAGCGGTTGAAGTAGGCCAGGTTGACCTCTGCCATGTAGTAGTAGGCCAGCACCGTGGTAAATGCGAAGAAGGCAATGGCTAGTGCCACGAAGGAGGGGCCGAAGCCAGCCAGAGCGGAGTTCATGCCTTCTTGGACGAAACCAGGGCCCACGGGGACACCGTCAGGCAGGGAACCGGCGTAGCGGACCGCGCCATCTTCGGATTCGCCCTCGAAGACCTTGTACATGTCAGTGGAGATGATGATGAAGGCGGTGGCAGAGCACACAAACAGGGTATCCACGTACACGGCGAAGGCTTGGACGAAGCCCTGCTTGGCGGGGTGGGAGACCTCAGCGGCCGCTGCGGACTGCGGGCCAGTGCCCTGGCCAGCCTCGTTGGAGTAGATGCCGCGCTTGACGCCCCACATGATGGCCACGCCTAGCATGCCGGAGAAGCCAGCCTCCAGGTTGAAGGCGGACTTGAAGATGATCCCAAAGACGTGGGGGATCTCGGAGAAGTTCATCAGCATGATGATCAGCGCGAAGATGATGTAGAGCACCGCCATGAAGGGCACTACCAGGGAGGCGAAGTTGGCAATACGCTTGATGCCGCCGATAACGATGATTGCCAGGATGCCAGCGAGCACAATTGCGGACCACTTCACCTCTATGCCCCAGGCGTTGTTGATGGCAGAAGAAACGCCGTTGGCCTGGATGCCGGGGAGGAAGTAGCTGGTGGCCAGGATCATGGAAATCGCGAAGATGATGCCGTAGACGAGCATGAAGGGCCCGGCGGCGGTGTGCTTGTAGGCCTTTTCGATGTAGTAGGCAGGGCCACCGCGGTACTCGCCGGTGTCTTGGTCCTTCTCCTTGTAAATCTGGGCCAGCGTACATTCGATAAACGAGGTTGCAGAGCCCAGCATGGCCACGGTCCACATCCAGAACACCGCACCGGGCCCGCCGAAGGCAATGGCGGTGGACACGCCGGCGATGTTGCCCACGCCCACGCGTCCGGCCAGGGAGATCATCAGCGACTGGAAGGAGGAAACGCCGCTATCGGATTTTTCGCCGTTGGCTATTTGGCGCAGCATGTCGGGGATGCAGCGCACCTGCAAGAACTTGGTGACTATGGTGAAGTACACACCTGCGCCCAAGCACAAAAACACTAGAGCCGGGGACCAGATTATGTTGTTGAGGGCGTTGATAAACGCTTCCATGTCAGGCCTTTCTTTTGGACAGTTCATCCCTCGCGGTTGCCGGAGGAAGTCAGCGAGACTAGTTAGTATCCTGCCTCACCCGAGTAGATCCGTGTGAGGGCAATCACCAACAGATCCGCCTCGGGGTGTACGATAGCCTAAATCTATCGGACTGCAGAAATACTACTTCCTGCGGCTTTGTTCTCGCAGCGCTTTCCGCGAACTTTGCAAAGAAAAGTTTTCACAGGCGGCTGAATTACCCCCATGCGGGGGAGGTGTGGCAGGGGGGAAAGGGGAGGGGGAGGGCGCATCGGCAAGCTAAGACTCCCGGGCTAGACTGGCCACATGAGTTCTGACATTGCCGCTAAGCATGACCGTCTGGTGTGGATTGACCTGGAGATGACCGGCCTGGACCCCGCGCGCCACGTGATTGTGGAGGTGGCCGCCGTGGTCACGGACGCTGACCTGAACATTCTGGGCGAGGGCATTGATCTGGTGGTGCACGCCACGGAGGAACAGCTGGCGGCGATGGATGACTTTGTCACGCAGATGCACGGCAGCAGCGGCCTGACGGAGGAGATTCGCGCCGCCAGCACCAGCATTGAGCAAGCCGAGGAAGCCGTGCTGGCACTGATTGCACAACACTGCGACCCGGAGCACCCCGCGCCGCTGGCGGGAAATTCCATCGCCACGGACCGCAGCTTTATCCGTGCCTACATGCCGCGGCTGGACGCCGCGCTGCACTACCGGATGGTGGATGTGTCTACGATTAAGGAGCTATCGCGCCGCTGGTTCCCCCGGGCCTATTTCCAGCAGCCGGACAAGGGGATGTCACACCGCGCGCTGGCGGACATTGTGGAGTCTATCCGGGAATTGGACTACTACCGCCGCAGCGTCTTTGCCCCTGCGCCCGGCCCAGATACCGAGCAAGCCGCCGCTGCCAAGGAAGCCGCGACCGCCGCCTACCAGGCGTTTTTGTAAACCTCGGCGGATGGGTTAATCTGTTCATCGCTGCAAAGCGCGGCAATGGTGGCTGTAGTTCAGTTGGTAGAGCACCAGGTTGTGATCCTGGGTGTCGCGGGTTCGAGCCCCGTCAGCCACCCCGAAGAGAAGTCCCGGCTTACCCGTAGGTAGGCCGGGACTTTGCTTGTGTCATCTTCGCCTTATGGCCCGGCCCGGCCCTGGCCTTATGGGGCCTAGGCCTAATGGCCCACTTATGCCATCTTTGCGTAGAAACGGCCAATCAACGGCGCCACCACCGGAGTGGGCAACACCGCGCCTATGGCATTGAGCGCCTTCGACAGCGGGCCGGGCACCACGCGGCGCTGATTGCGCGCCATTGCCGCCAGGGTCTCCTCCGCGCAGGACTCGTATGTGGTCCACAGAAAGTCCGGGACCACCTTGTCCACGATGGACTGCTCGGCTTCCGGGATCTCCGCCTCTCGCACAGGGCCTGGGGCCAACAAAGTGCAGGTCACGCCGCTGCCTTTGAGCTCGTAGTGTAGCGCCTCTGTGAACGCGTTCACTCCGGCCTTAGTAAAGACATAGGTGGCGTTGTTGGGGATGGACACATTGCCCGCAGCGGAACCGACGTTGCAAATCGCCCCGCGGCGTCGCGGCAACATTTGCTCCAATGCCGCGCGGGTCAACCGGTGCACAGCCGTCCCGTTGAGCTGGAACTGCTTGGTCTCATAGTCCCAGTCCTGGTCCATAAACTTGCCAAAGCTGGCAATGCCCGCGGAGTTGACCACTATGGAAATCTCCCGCTGGCCCATATACTCGATTACCCGGTCAACCTCCTCCGGCTGGGCAAGGTCTGCTGCCAAGACTTCCGATGCCGTCCCCAACTCCTGCAGCTGTCCCGCCAGGCCCTCGAGGACTTCCTGGCGCCGGGCCACCAGAATGGTGTTGTAGCCGCGGCGGGCAAGTTCCTTAGCCATTGCGGCGCCGATTCCCTGGGAAGCTCCGGTAATCAGCGCATAGGAGTCTCGCGTGGGGGCGGGTAGTTTGCTGGATTTTGCCATGTGGCTGGGTCCTTTCGGGTAGCGGTTAGGGTAGTCAATACAGTGCGTCTGTGGAACCAGCGTAGACGCTTGCGCGAAGTTCAGGGGAGGCTCAGGGGAAAATCAGGGCAAACCCGGATGTGCTGGGGGCCTGGTTCTGGTGAAATGGACAGTGTCCCCAAGAATTTGACCGTCAACTAACCGCTTATAAAGCGTTCATTTAAGGAGAACCATGGCCAAGCGCATTTACCGTTCCCGTACAGATTCCCACTTGGGCGGAGTGTGTGGAGGGATTGCGGAATTCCTCGACGTTGACTCCACCATTGTCCGGCTGATTTTCGTCCTTGCAACCTTGTTGGGATTCTCCGGTCTCCTGGCTTACCTCATCGCCTGGATCATTATTCCTGCGGCGCCGGGGTACTAAATTTGGGCGTGCAGGCTTGCGGCCTGCCGCCAAGTTCACAGCCTCTGTTTATGAAATTTTCAGAAAAGTCTGTCATAATCGATACCGTGCGCTGGTGACTAGCGCATGAGAGATAGAGAGAACCCCCGCTTCCTTAGGGGTCCGGCGTGAGACACCGGAGATTAAGGAAACCTTGAGAGAGATAGAGACAACTCCGGGGTCGGCCACTTTTGCGGTGAGGCGGCCCCGGAGTTGTTTTCGCCCTGGGCTCTGGGCTCTGGGCTCTGGGCTCTGGGCTCTGGGCTCTGGGCTCTGGGGTTGTCGCTGTGTACGTCGAGGGTGTCCATGGGACTGAAAATCCCCCTAGTAACAGAGAAGTCAGAGAAATCTCTGCATGACCACGCAAATGAAAAAGTGCCCCCAGCAGGATTCGAACCCGCGACACATGGGGTAGAAACCCACTGCTCTAATCCACTGAGCTATGGAGGCTGGCGGTTTAGCAGTCTACAACACGCCTGCCGCGCGCGAGGGTTTTACCCCAGTCAGGCAGGACCGTAGAATCCCGGGTATGTCCCGCTTGCTGCTGCCTGCCGAATCTGCCGATGCCCCCTCCCCTTCCACTCGTGCCCGGGGTTCCCGGTCCTTCTACCTGCTGGCGGCGGTGGTTGCTGGCGTGGTGGCCGGTGGTATTTCGGCGTTCTTCTTGGCGGACTCCCTGGCGGTGCTGGGTATTCCGGACCCGGGACGGCTGACAACGTTTGGGCTGCCGTTTATTCGCGCGGTGGCGTGGGTGCTGATGGCGGTTGCAGTCGGCGCATTTTTGTCCGCGGCGTTTTTGATCCATCCAGCAGTGGGGGATAACGAGGAACTCTACCGGGCCCGGTTGAGTGTGGATGGGCACATTGCGGCGCGCACCGGCGGCTGGGCCAGCCTGGGCGTGGTGGTAGCCAGTCTGTTGCAGGTTCCTTTGGTGATGTCGGACTTAACGGGCACGCCGTTGCTGCAGGTGCTCAACGCCCAGATGTTTTCCCTGGCGTTTAACCAGATTGCGACGGCCCAGGTGTGGTTTGTAACTGCGCTGCTGGCTGCCGTGGTGGCAGTGGGCGGGCTGGTGTCACAGCGCTGGGCAGCACAGCCGCCGCTGTTGGTGCTGGCTGTGCTGATGGTGGTGCCGTTGGGAATGGAGGGCCACTCTGCTAGCGGCGGTGACCATGACTTGGGTACTAACTCTTATTTGTGGCACTTGGTGGCCATGATGCTGTGGGTGGGAGGGCTCATGGCCTTGGTGGCCCATAGCCGCCGCCGCGGCCCGGACCCGGAAACCATGGTGCGGCGCTATTCGGGGCTGGCACTGTTTTGCGTGATTGCCATGGCCCTGTCGGGTGTGGTCAATGCCGGGATCCGAGTGGAATTTGGGCGCCTGTTGGAGACGAAGTACGGCTGGATCATCGTGGCGAAGGTAGTGCTCACGGTTGTGTTGGCCCTGGTGGGGTTAGCCCACCGCAGGTTGACCATTCCGCAGCTGAGCGCGCGCCCGGAGCTATTTCGCCGCGTGGCTGTGGTGGAGGTGGTGATTATGGCTGCCACCATCGGTGTGGCTGGCACCATGGGGCGCACCCCGCCACCGCCGCCGCGGGATCCGAACTTGAACGCCATGCAGATTCAGCTCGGCTATGAGCTGCATCAGGCGCCTACATTCTGGAATGTGTGGACCATGTTCCGCTTTGACGTGCTCTTTGGCACGCTCGGTTTGTTGTTGGCGGCGTGGTACGTCTGGGCGTTGATCCGCGTGCAACGCCGGGGTTTGAGTTGGCCGTGGCAGCGCACCGCCTGGTGGATGGGCGGCGCGCTGGGGCTAACGGTGGTAATGAGCAACGGAATCGGCATGTACATCCCGGCCCTGTATTCCATGCACATGCTGGGGCACATGGTGTTGTCCATGGTTATTCCGCTCTTCTTGGTCCTGGGCGCACCGCTGACGTTGGTGATGGAAGCCTGGGAGCCAGCCTCTGCGGGCAAGCCGGGGGCACATGAGTGGGCGGTGGCGCTGACTAAGTCCCGTGCCTTGCGGGTTGTTACTCACCCGGCGGTGAACTTGCTGCAGTTCCTGTTCTTCTTTTACGTGGTCTACATGTCCTTTAGCCTCTACCAGTTTGCGATTTCTGAACACGCGGGGCACGTGATTATGAACGCGGTCTTCTTGGTCTCTGGCTACATCTATTTCTGGGAAGTCATTGGCCCGGACCCGCTGCCGCACCGTGCGCCCACGAACGTGCGCACGTTTATCCTGTTCATCTCCATGCCCATTCATCTATATGCGGGGGTGTATCTGATGCAGCTGGGCCAGATTTTGGGCGAGGAGTTCTACATGTCGTTGAACCTGCCGTGGGAGCCGGATCTGCGCCAGGACCAGCGCGTGGGAGGCGGCATAGCCTGGGGCTTTGGGCAGTTCCCGCTGGTGATTGTCTTTGGCAAGCTCTTTGTGGAGTGGCTGCGTGATGATCTTTTTGAGGCCCGCCGCCACGACGCCAAAGCCGATCTCGATGGTGACGCTGACCTGCAGGAATACAACGCCATGCTGGCCGCCTTAGAAAAAGACGGCAACACACAGCACTATCGGCAGCTGTAGTCAAGGGGATCGCGGAAAAAACTTCCAAAACGGCAAAGATTTTTCGCCCCTGTGGATAACTAGTGACGAATCCGGTGACGTATTGCTTAATCAAGTGTGCATCGGGCCCAGGTAGAGCGAAGTTATCCACAGGCAGAAAAACTTCCCCTTGCCAAGAGTTGTGCAGTTGGCCAGTATTCGAGGTGTGACGCCACTTCGGCGCCTACAACCCACTGGATACTCCATAGTTTGGAAAGGAACTGCACTGATGTCTCAACTACCTGTGACGCTGACCGGCCACCTAGCTACTGACCCGCACCTGACTCGCGTGAAGAATGGCAACTACAAACTCTCCATGCGCCTGGCGTCTTCGCGCCGCTATACCACTAATGACGAGCATCAGGGTTTGCAGTGGCATGATGCCGATCAGCTTTTTGTTGATGTCGAGGCCTGGGGCAAGCTGGCGGAAAATGTGCGCCGCTCCCTCAAGAAGGGCCTGCCGGTTATTGTGGTGGGCTCGCTCAATACGGCGTCCTGGAATGAGGGCGACAATCGGCGCTCGCGGCCCTATATCCGCGCTACTCACATTGGCCCCGACCTCAACCGCTTCCTGGTGGGCACCCTGAAGGTGGACCATAATCACGTCCCCGACGGGGTGGACATGCCAGATCCCATGGCTACCATTGTGGACCGCGACTTAACTGCCAAGTCTGCCGATGCCTCTGATCGCTCCGCCGATGCCTCCGCTACCGCCGCTGCCACCTCCGCCGCTGCTACCGGCACTGGGACGCAGGGGCTGGGGGAGGGGGCATCGGCAGACTCGGGGGCGCCTGGCACCCAGCCGCCAGACGCAGGCCACTTAGACAAGGCACTGGTGGGCGCGGGGCAAGCGAACCCGCCGTTCTAAGCCCCGCCCGCGGGTGGAAGGGTGGGGGAGCCTGCGCGAAGTCCCGGCCTGCTGTAGGCTTTGCTATGTTTGCATGTTGCGCGGGGTTGGCTCAGGTGCCATCCGCGGGCAACTGACCCGACTTCGAGTTCAAAGGGGAATAATGGGCGAGTTCATCTACACGATGAAGAATGTGCGCAAGGCTATTGGTGACAAGGTCATTTTGGACAACGTCACCATGGCCTTCTACCCGGGCGCCAAGATTGGCGTGGTGGGCCCAAATGGTGCCGGTAAGTCGTCGATCCTCAAGATCATGGCCGGCATTGACCAACCTTCTAACGGCGAGGCTTTTATCGATCCGGGCAAGACGGTAGGCATTTTGCTGCAGGAGCCGCCGCTGAATGAGGACAAGACGGTGCGCGGCAACGTTGAAGAAGGCCTGGGGGACATCTTCGAAAAGAAGCAGCGCTTCGAGGCCATCGCAGAAGAGATGGCTACCAATTACACCGATGAGCTCATGGAAGAGATGGGCAAGCTCCAAGAGGAGCTCGACGCAGCGGATGCCTGGGAGGTTGACTCCAAGATCGAGCAGGCCATGGATGCCCTACGCTGCCCGCCGTCAGATGAGGCAGTGACCAACCTCTCTGGTGGTGAGCGCCGCCGCGTCGCACTGGCTAAGTTGCTGTTGTCGGAGCCGGACCTGCTGTTGCTAGACGAGCCCACCAACCACCTGGACGCGGAGTCGGTGAACTGGCTAGAAAAGCACCTGGAGTCCTACCCCGGTGCAGTGCTGGCCGTTACACACGACCGTTACTTCCTGGACCACGTTGCGGGTTGGATTTGTGAGGTCGACCGCGGCAAGCTCTACCCCTACGAGGGTAACTACTCCACCTACCTGGAGAAGAAGTCTGAACGCCTGGAAATTGCCGGCCAGAAGGACAAAAAGCTGCAGCGCCGCCTGAAAGAAGAGTTGGCGTGGGTGCGCTCCGGGGCGAAGGCCCGTCAGGCGAAGAACAAGGCTCGTCTGCAGCGCTATGAGGAAATGGCGGCAGAAGCCGAGCAGTACAAGAAGCTCGACTTTGAAGAAATCCAGATTCCTACCCCGCCGCGCCTGGGCAACAAGGTAGTAGAGGTAAACAACCTGGTCAAGGGCTTTGATGGTCGCGTGCTAATTAAGGACTTGTCCTTTACCCTGCCGCGCAACGGCATTGTGGGCGTGATTGGCCCTAATGGTGTGGGTAAGTCCACGCTCTTTAAGACCATCGTGGGCCTGGAGCAGCCGGATGATGGCAGCGTGGAAATTGGAGAGACCGTCAAGCTGTCCTACGTGGACCAGGGTCGCGAAAACATCGACCCGGAGGCCACCGTGTGGGAAGTCGTCTCCGATGGCCTGGACTACATCCATGTGGGTCAAAATGAAATGCCTTCGCGCGCCTACCTGTCTGCCTTTGGTTTTAAGGGCGCTGACCAGCAAAAGCCGTCCAAGGTGCTCTCCGGTGGTGAGCGTAACCGCCTGAACCTGGCCCTGACGCTGAAAGAGGGCGGCAACCTGATCCTCCTGGATGAGCCCACTAACGACCTGGACGTGGAAACCTTGGGTTCGTTGGAGAACGCGCTGGAGAAGTTCCCGGGCTGCGCCGTGGTCATTTCCCACGACCGCTGGTTCCTGGACCGTACTTGTACACACATCTTGGCCTGGGAAGGCAACGTTGAAGAGGGCAAGTGGTTCTGGTTCGAGGGCAACTTCGGTGATTATGAGAAGAACAAGGTGGAGCGTTTGGGTGAGGAAGCTGCGCGTCCCTCGCGTGTGACGCACCGCAAGCTGACTCGCTAAGCTGTTTGCTCATCCCGCTACGCTGTCGCGCACTAACTGTCGCACACTAAGGAGAAACTAACCCCGTGTCGGAACACCACAAGCACCGCGTGGCCGTTCGCTGGTCTGATTTTGACCGCTACGGTCACATGATGAACGCCAACTATGTGGAGATTGCACAGGAAGCACGCCTGTCTTTTGCGCAGGCGCATATCTTCCCGTCTATCCCTACGTTCGCCGCGTTTGTTCGCCACCTGGAGCTGGATTATAAAAATCCCATTGCCCCGCAGGGGTTGGCGGCGGTAGAGGTGGAGACGTGGGTGACCCGCGTGGGTAATTCTTCGTTTACTACCCGCCAAAACATCCGCGTGCCCGATGGCCCGGTGGCGTGTGAGGTTGAGTGCGTGCAGGTGGCGGTGGATATGAACTCCGGGCTGCCGCGCCCGTTGACGCAGGAGGAGCGCGACATTATTTCCAGTACTCCTTCTGAGATTCTCGCTAATTCTGCTGAGTAACCGCCCGCCATGGCAGAACCTACGCTGACTATTACCAGTGGGGGCGCCGGATTACGGGCCCTGCTTTCGCGTGCGGCGGGCTTGGATACGCATGCGACGCTGCGCGCGCGGCAGCTCACCGACAGCGTGGTAGATGTCTTTGTGACCACGCCTTTTGACGTTATTGCCTCGCGCCGGGTGGCTGGCCGGCTGAGCCAGGAGGGGGTCAGCGCCTCCGCTGCGCGGGTGGCGCAGGCTTTGGCCGATGCTCATTCTGGCACCGCCGCCGAGTCTGCCGATGCCCCTTGCCTCATCCCTCTTGGTCCCGCCCAGGATGCTGCCTGGCCCGGCGCCCTGCCGCCTGCTGCGGGTTTTCGTCTATTGGATACATTGCCGGTCACGGTGGTGCGCCAGCTTGCCGATGAAGGCCAGGCCCTAACCCGGCAATTCTCCGGCCCGGCCGGACCGCCCGCTAGTTTGCTCTCGCAGACGGTGGTTACAGTAAGCTCTGGTGGTGCGGATGACCAGTCCGGGGGTGGCGGGCAGGCAAGCGTAGACATTCCCATGCGCCTGATTTTTGCGTGTACAAATTTGGGTCTGATTCCGGGGTGGGGTGCAGCGGATAATGTGCCCCGCTACCTTCGGGTTTCCGCTGCTGGCCGGTGGGTGCGGGTGGATGCACCCTTTGGGACGGTTTACCATTCCAAGCGTTCGCTGCTGCTCTCTCCGCTTTAAGGCAGCGCAGTGGGCTAAGCACAGCTGCGCTCTTTCCAGGAGAATTGCTCCAACCTTCAATATCCGCCGATTTCCTGGCGAACACACGCTCTGCTGTTGGCCCGTACTCGAGGGGGTGCACCGCCTTCAGACTCCTTCCTGTGTCTAGGAGTTGTGGCGAGCGGGGGGTTGTGTCAGTCGCCTGGGAGGTGCTTGGAAAGGGTCGGTTGTTCGCCGTTCGGGGGTAGCAATTTCAGGTAGGCGGAGAGTTGTCGTTGAGCTAACCCGGGTCGGCGTGTCCGGTGAGATCGGATCCCTAGGGCAAGGACTAAAAGGTGTCAATACTTTTAATTGTCCTCATTTGGTGGCGGTGGTTCTTTGCTTGCGACTTTGATAGGTACCTGCGTTCTAGTGGAATCCAAAGTATTTATATGTGCACCGGGTGGCTCTGGGAATTGCTTTTGCGAGCGGATAGTTCTTACTGGAAAGTTGCTTACGCTGGGACGGTGATTGTTGCAATGGTCCTGGCGTGGAGGGGGTAGAGGACAGGTTTTATTGGCTCCGCCCCTTGACAGTTTCCAATCTCACAGAATACGGTGACTGTAACGAGTTGCACGAAGCCGATTGCCCTGGCAGTTAGCTCCACGACGTGTGGTTCGTGTCTATGTCCCGGGACTTCCTGGTCCCTTGAGATTCCTGAAGGAGGAGTCTTGAAAAAGCTAATTGCTTCTGTTGCGGGTGCTGTAGTCGCTGCAGCAGCCTTCGCGTCCCCGGCTTTTGCCAGTACTATGCCGGATGATTTTTCCTGGGTGACCAGCGACAGGCCAGCAACCGCGCCGGATTTTGACAACAGGATCCCGGAAGGGGCTCAACTTTTTGGGGCGGTTCAGCAAAACCCCGGTGGGTGCACATTGGTTGTGTGGGAGGTGTCGCAGAATCCCAATGGTCCATGGCTGGGGGCTCGTGGTGGACGTGAGGGGTGCATTAATTACGCCGAGTATACGGTTCGGATCAAGAAGCATGTTCGGTTTGGGCCCGATAAAACTATTGCAACAGCGTGGGGAAGCGGCAACACTACAGAAGTCGCGTCCGGGCATTGTGATGGCCGCGCTATCTACTATGCCGAAGTCGAAAGCTCTACGGGAAATAGGTTCTCGGGCGGGGAGCGCAGCACACTGTGCTAGCAGTGGCACGTCGCACTCATCGAGGTCAGTGGAGCTGAATACATGAGTGGAAGTCTACGGGAGCGCGTTGCCGGCCCAGATGGGTGGGCGGTGCGCTCTCGCTTCCTCATTTCTATATCTGGGAGGTTGTTGTGATTTCTGTTGAAAATGTGCGCCATAGTTATGGCAAAGGCGGCCGGACTGTGGAGGCATTGAAGGGGGTTTCCACTTCTTTCGGTGCTGGAACGACAGCATTATTGGGGCCCAACGGTTCGGGCAAGTCGACGCTGATGAACATAATCGGCACTACCATTGTGCCAACTGAGGGGCGCCTGTTTCTTAATGGTGTCCTTGTGGGACGGAGTAGTCTTGAAGAGTATCGGTCCCAATTGGGGGTGGTTCCGCAGCATATTGATCTGCCGAAGCGAATGCGCGTGTGTGACGTGTTGAGCTACTTGTGTTGGGTGCACGGGGTTCCGAAGGCTTCGGCTGCTTCTGTGATTGATTCTGTGCTCGAGCGGTTGGAGTTGGCGGACAAGCGTGGTTCGCGGGTGGGGGACTTGTCTGGCGGGCAGTTGCGGCGTGTGGGGTTTGCGTGCGCGATGGTCCACCAACCGTCAGTGTTGTTGTTGGATGAGCCTACGGTGGGTCTAGATCCAGAGGTGAGGCTAGAAATACGGCATTTGATTGCGCGGCTGGCTACTAACGCGACGGTGGTGTTGAGTACGCATTTACTGGAGGATGTGAGCTTTTTGAATCCTGCCGTGGTGATGATCAATGCCGGTGAAAAGGTCTTCGAAGGCTCGTTTGAGCAGTTTGTAGCTGCGCTTCCTGCTGGAGGCGATGTGCGTGAGTCCTCGGTGGAGCAGGCTTACCAGCAAATGCTGCGTGGAGGTGCTGCTTCTCATCAGGGGCCGCTCGCTGGAGAATCTTGGAGTGAGCAACGATGAGTACCCGCCACTCAAAATCACAATTCCGCCCAGTTGGCTTAACAGCCTCCCCTTGGTTGTTGGATCCGATGCATGTGGTCAGTGGGATCCTCGTTTTGGCTTGCTCAGTGGTGTTAGCCCTACGGTTACTGCGTTTGCCCTGGGCGGGGTACGACGACTACGAGTCAGCCGTCCGCGCACTTGGCTTGGTTGCTGGCGTGCTTGCAGCACTAGGGGTGACGTACCATCTGAACCGTGTCAATGCGCACAGCATGCTCATGGCGCCGTCCGGCCGCAATCGGGTGGTCGTCCGCTATGCCTACTTAGCGGCTGCTAGCGTTCTGGGCATTATGGCTTCCTTCCTCCTTGGGGTAGTGCTCCTCTTGCTCATAGCCGTAACGCAAAACTCGTGGAACTCCGTGTTCGCATTGTCCTCAGCAATAGATGCAACGGGGTTCATATTTGGTGCGACGGCAGTGGGAGTTGTAGTCGCTAGCGTCCTCGACAGAGTGCCAGTGATTGTTCGGCTGGTTGTCGCAGGCGGTTTGTGCTTGCTGGTAGGCATGTACTCAGTGACTTTTGAGTACCTGTGGGGATTGGGAATCCTGCGGACGCTGACAGAGGCTCCTGCGAAATTGTGGGCGGTCGGCGCCACATTAGTGCTGGCACTATGTGCCGTTATCGGAGCAGTTATCTTTGCCAGCGGGAAGTCGGATCCCTTCACTCCAGTTGCAAGCCTGGCATTCGCTCCATTTGTTGCTGCAGCTGCAGGCTTGGGATTAGGTGTAGCCACTGGTAGCCTTCCTGTCGCTCCAGTTACCGTGGTCTGCGATGGAACCGATAATCCGAATATCACGGTGTGCGTGAGCCAAGCTCAAGAGGCGGCTCTTCAGCCTAGCCTGGACGCTGTCAACAGGGCGCTAGCGGTCCTGGGAGATAACGCTGGACAAGAACAGGTGGTGTACACACCGTTTTTTGGATCCACGCAAGGGAAGGGAACTGAACTGCTCTACGCCCCGTGGGACCATCACAGTAGTCTAGACGCGCACATGGTCGGCTCTGTGGTAGATACTGCAGCATGCGACAGTGAAGCCCGCCCGGAATCTGCCGCCATTAACAGTGCGCTGCAGAGTTACTTGAGGGCCCAAGCTGGGGTCATTATGAATGCCGGACCTGTTCGCGACGCAACCGGGCGAATTGCCACAAACCCAAATGCTGAGGGCGAAAGCTCGCAGCCGTCGGCGAATCCCTTTGAGGAGCTTCCTCTGGAGTTCATAAATGCCGTGATTGCACAGCATCGCCAGGAGATTGCGGAGTGCACCGCGCAGTGGGAATGGTTTGGGGTGAATCCGCAATGAGGGCATTGATTCCAGTTCCGTGGTTTACCATCGGGGCGTTGATTCTCAGCGCTGCGGTCGCGCAATCTGCTTTGGGCGGATTTTCCTTTGCGGTGCCAGGCCGGGATGATTATCTCTATTTTGGTTTGGCTGAATGGTGGCTTTATCTCGCCACTATTGCTGCGATTGCCACCTGCGTACCCCGTTTGCGCACTGTGGACTTGGGGTGCCGCCGCGCACGCCGCGCTACCGTGATTCATGCGGTCATTGTGGTGCTGCTAGCCCTGGCGGCAGCGGGGCTTGGTGCGTTTGTCACAACGTGGCGTCGTACCCAGACGGTAGCTGGATACATCGCTGAAGTCACCATCCCTGGCAGCGAGTACCTCCTAGTTGGCACCTTGACTGCGGCTGGAATTGCGTTGCTGTTGGTCCCGTTCCTCCGCCCGCTCGTTGGCACCATGGCCAGCTTCGGGGCAGTGGTGGCCGTGGCGGCCGTGCACGTGGTTGTCCCCGAAGACTTCCCGCTCCCTGTGCCTATCCAGCCCTACACGGAGACTTGGTGGCAACCCTGGAGCGTGGTGCAATCCGTGGCTATCTTCTCCCTTGGCCTGGCGGTGTGGGCCATATATGGAGGGGCCAGGAACCCCCACAGTGGCAACGACAATTCATAAACTTCTGACATTGTGGTGCAATTCATGCCACACTGGGTAAGTGACTCGACAACCGTTGCGATCCCAAGGAGGAAACATGCGCATTGGCGTACCTGCAGAGATTATGAATAACGAAAACCGGGTGGGGCTTACCCCGGCCGCGGTGGCCACGTTGGTCGCCGATGGCCATGAGGTCCTGGTGGAGCAGGGCGCCGGTGCTGGCGCCGCTTTCCCGGACGCGGAGTACGCAGAGGCAGGGGCGCAGTTGGTCAGTGCGGAGGAAGCCTGGGGTGCCCAGATGGTGATCAAGGTCAAGGAGCCCCAGGC
Organism: Corynebacterium lizhenjunii; assembly: GCF_011038655.2. NCBI lineage: Bacteria > Bacillati > Actinomycetota > Actinomycetes > Mycobacteriales > Corynebacteriaceae > Corynebacterium > Corynebacterium lizhenjunii. The sequence goes on along the minus strand of NZ_CP064954.1, from coordinate 2,091,748 downwards.
CAGCGAGTACGGCTACCTGCGCGAGGATTTGCTGCTGTTTACCTACCTGCACTTGGCGGCGGATGAGGAGCTTACCCGCGCACTGTTGGAGTCCGGTACCCAGTCGGTGGCTTATGAGACGGTCACAGACAGTCGCGGCACGCTGCCGTTGCTCACTCCAATGTCTCAGGTGGCTGGCCGTCTGGCCGTGCTGGAGGGCAGCCACCATTTGCTTTCTCGCCAGGGCGGGCGCGGCGTGCTGCTGTCTGGTGTGCCGGGCACGCGGCCTGCGCGCGTGGTGGTCATCGGCGGTGGGCAGGTGGGGGCATCGGCAGTGGCTATGGCCCACGGCCTGCGCGCGGAGGTCACCGTGCTGGACCTGGATGCCCACGTGCTGCAGCGCTTTGATGACACCTACCACGGGCAGGTCCGCACCGTGGTGTCTTCCCCTGCCGCTCTTGCTGCAGAGCTTGCCGATGCCGACTTGGTCATCGGCGCAGTCCTCGTCCCGGGTGCTGCCGCGCCTAAGCTGGTCACCTCAGCGATGGTTGAATCTATGAAGCCGGGTGCTGTGCTGGTGGATGTTGCCATTGACCAGGGTGGTTGCTTTGAGGATTCGCGCAAGACGAGCCATGATGATCCCACTTTCAAGGTGGGTGAGACCCTGTTTTATTGCGTGGCCAACATGCCGGGTGCGGTGGCAAATACGTCCACGCGGGCCCTGGGTGCGGCCACGCTGCCTTATGTGCGTGCCCTGGCGGCGGAGGGATTCGACGGTGCCGTCGAGCGTTTCCCGGGCCTGGAGCCAGGCCTGATGACGCAGGGCGGCAAGCTGCGCTCGCAGCCAGTGGCAGAGGCCCTTGGCATCGATCTCGGCTAGCGCGGGGTGTAGTCCCCGCCAGCGGGTGGGGCGGACTGGTTGACCAGCATGGCGGCCACGCGCTCAAAATGGTCCACCAACAAGTGGCGGTACGCCGGTGGGATGGTCTCTTCCTCAATCTGTTCCAAGGAGTTGTTCATCAGGTCCAGCCAGCGCTGCGCGGCTGCCGGGTCCACGTGGTAGTGGGCGTGGCGCATGCGCAGCCGTGGGTGGCCGCGACGCTCCTGGTAATCGGTGGGCCCACCCCAGAATTGGATCAGGAACCACTTCAGGCGCTCCTGTGCTCCGGCGAGGTCATCGGCGGGGTACATGGGGCCCAGGATGTCGTCTTCGGTGACCTGCGCGTAGAAACCGGCCACCAGGCGGTCGAAGGTGGCTTCACCGCCAATGTCCTCATAGACCGTCATGGGGTGCTACTCCTTTTCCAAACGGGTAGGGGGTGGGGATGCCCTCATCATGCATAGCCTGCCAGATGTGCTCTTGGAGGAAGCGCTGCACCGCCCACTGGGAACCCGGCAGGGTGCGGGCCTGGACGCGGTAGATCACGGAATCGACATCGAATTTGGTCATGCCCAGCATTTCGGGAGCGTCGAGCACCATTTCGGTGACATCGGCATGCTCGCAGCCAGTCTGGGCCGCGCGCTCGATGACCTTGTGCGCCTGGTGGGCATTTGCAGACAAGCTCACGGGGATCTCCACGCGGGCAATCGAGTACTCATCGGTGTGGTTGGCGACCTGGAGGATCTCGCCGTTGCGCACGTACCACAGGGCGCCATCAATGTCGCGGACGGTAGTAATGCGCAGGGTAATATCCTCGACGTCGCCGAAGATGCCGTTGCCCAAATCAATCGTGTCGCCAATGCCGTACTGGTCCTCCAGCAGCATAAAGATGCCAGACAGAAAGTCTTTGACCAGGGACTGTGCGCCAAAGCCCAAGGCCACGCCCACAATACCGGCAGAGGCAATTAGCGGCGCGACGTTGACTCCTAGCTGGGCCAGGATGGTCACCCCGGCCCAGACCCAGATGAAGATGGCCACGGCGGAACGCGCCACCCCGGCCAGAGTCTTGATGCGAGAGACCCGACGGTTTTCATGGGCCTTATCCAGGGCCTCCAATTGCTGCGATTGGGTCTCCCGGCGAGCCGCCTTCTTGCGCCCCAGCGGCTTGCCCAGGCCAAGCGGTAAAGCGGGCAGCGGTCCAGACTTACGCGCAGTGCGAGACTCTTGGGCTTGCTTGGCCAGCCGGTTAATCACATGTACCGCAGCCCAGTGTCCCACCATGGCGATAATCAACACGATGGAGATGGCCACCGGCTTTTCCAGCAGCCACTCACGGGTTGTGGGGTCCTGCCACCATTGGGTGACGGCATCGGCGGCATCGGCAGCGGCATCGGCGGCAGTACCGGCCGTACCGCCAGCGGGAGAGGTACTGGCAAGGAAAATAGTGTCAGAGATACTCATCGCTTACAGAGTTTACGCGTGAATATAAATCCGCCCCAGGTGCGCAAAAATGGACCGCTTGGTCTAGACTGTTGCGTTATGACTGGCACCACTCAGGATAATTCCCATTCGAAGGACTCCCTCGCTGCGGGCTTTACCTCCCGCGCCATCCACGCTGGTTACCATCCGGATCCGCACATGGGCTCCATCAATGTGCCCATCTACGCGTCTACCACCTTTGAACAGGACGGTCTAGCGCAGCTGCGGGGCGGCTTTGAGTACGGCCGCGTGGCCAACCCCACGGTGCGCTCCTTGGAAAAGACCCTGGCCTCCCTGGAAGGCGCGCAGTATGCCCGCGTGTTTTCTTCCGGCATGGCCGCGGTAGATACTCTGCTGCGCATTCTGTTGCGCCCGGGTGATCACGTCATTTTGGGCAATGATGCCTATGGCGGCATGTACCGCCTGCTGCACCATGACTATGGTGCGTGGGGCGTGGAGTTGTCCATCATCAACACCACGGACGTTGATGCCGTGGCCGCCGCCATCCGCGAAAACACCAAATTGATTTGGCTAGAAACCCCCACCAACCCCGCCACCAATATCACCGATATTGCCGCAGTGGCCGCCATCAAGGGCAACGCCGCGGTGGTGGTGGATAACACTTTTGCCACCCCGTACTTGCAAAACCCGCTGGCGCTGGGCGCGGACCACGTGCTGCACTCAACCACCAAATACCTGGGCGGACACTCGGATGTCCTCGGTGGTGCCGTGATTACCAATGATGCTGAAATGGATGAGCGCCTGCTCTATTTCCAGGGCAATGTCGGGGCGGTGTCCTCGCCTTTTGATGCTTATCTCACCGCCCGTGGCATTAAAACTCTGGCGGTGCGCATGGACCGCCACTGCGCAAACGCCCAGGCTGTGGCAGAATTTTTGGAGTCGCGCCCGGAGGTCAAGCAGGTGCTTTACCCGGGTTTGCCCTCGCACCCCGGCCATGAGCAGGCTGCGGCCCAGATGCGCGGCTTCGGTGGCATGATGTCCGTGCGCTTTCACAACCCGGAGCACGCCCGTCAGGTGTGTTTGAACACGCGCCTGGTGGCCCTGGCAGAGTCCCTGGGTGGTGTGGAGTCGCTCATCGAGCACCCGCAGAACATGACGCACATTTCTGCCGAAGGCTCCGAGCTGGTTCCCCCGGCTGACCTGGTGCGCATCTCCATTGGCATTGAAGACATCGAGGACCTGATTGCTGATTTCACCCAGGCCCTCGACGCCTTACACTAGCTTGCCGCTTGTTAGCTACCGGTTGCTTGCCGGTAGCTTGCCGATGCCCCGCCCGGCACCGTCCTATTTGGCGTCGGCCTATTCGGCGCCGGCCTGCTCGGCACCGTCTTGTCCGGCACCGGCCTGCCCGGCGCCAACCCCTTGACGTGAATTGTGATACCCGTTCCGCGGATCGAGCAAATCTATGGCTAGCCGTGACGCATATTCTGCACAAACATGACTTCGCGGTATGGGTGGGAAGGGGCCTGCGCGCAGAAAACGCGTCACTGCGAGCCTCGCTGTGGGCCAACAGAAGAGCTGTGGGCCAACAGAAGGTCTGCTCTCAACTTTGTGTGCAATTCCTGCCAAGTGCGCGTATTTGGTAGGGGTGTTCCGGGAAGTTGGTCGGGGTGGTGTTCCGGGTTGTTGGTAGGGCTGCCAGCCCCGGCGTTGCATGGCCGGGCTGGTGTTTGGGGTTAGGTGTTCGTGTTGTCGCGGATGGTTGCAAGATGCTTGCGCATGTCAAAGTCCCCAATTTCTATATGGCGCTCGCTGCTGATCCTGCTGACGAGTGAGTCTGCTCCGACTCGGTTGGGTAGGGCCTTGAGCCAGTAGCCTGCACTCGATTGCGATCAATTGATGGGCGGGAGTCGGCCGTCTCTTTCAACAAAGATTTTGGTTAGGTCGTCTTGACCACGGGAGTCAGTGTGCATGTGGTCAGCAATAGAAAACCCGACGGACCTGCGGGAATAAGAGTCGATGACGGTCGCGAGATACAGATTTGTTCCTCCTTGGATAGGCAGGTAAGTGATATCGCCAACGTGCAAATGGTTGGTCTCATCGGCACGGAAACTCCTTTTGACCAGGTCTGGGAATATCCGGCGGGAAGAAGCGGACACCGTGGTTTTCGCACGGCGCTTCTTGCTGAAGCCGTGCAGGCCTCATTTCTTCATCACTCGCGCCACACGCTTGTGGTTGGCTCGGCCAACTGTCGTCGCGCTCGGAAAGTTCAGCTGGAATTCGTTTGGCTCCGTAGAGGCCTTTTGCCAGTGCCGTGCCTGTCGACCCAGCTCGATAGGGGATTTCGCGATTGGAGCACCCCAAGGCAGAAGCAATCGCGTCATAGCTTTTGCCTTCCAGCCACATCGCCATGATCTCTTTGAATTCAGCCATGAACATGGCCTCCTTAGCCATGAAAACGTGTCACGATGCCGCAGAATTGACGACCACACCACCACCCAGATCATGACCCGACCACCTAGCCAGAAACACCCCTACCACCTATGCAGACTACCCCGACCAAATACCCGAAATCGGCAATTCCGGCAAGAGTTCCGTTTGTCTTCTTGGTACCTGAGTGCCGTGGATAAGTCCTTGGCTTTGTGTGCGTAAAACTAGCAGGTAAAAGGTTAAGCGAAAGATAGCAGGCGAAAGGTAGCAGGCCAAGCGGGCAATTAGTCCTTGGCGGGAACGTCTACCAGGGTGTTGCTGCGCACCCCAAAGACGTCCACCGCGCTCACCCGTACCTGCCTGCTGCCTGGTTGCGTTGCAGCCACCGGTTGCACGCTGTAGCTGCTAATCAGCGCCAGGGGGTCGGTTGCCAGGACTTTTTCTAGGCGGCGCGCGTTGGTAGCATCGAGGCCCAGCGCAGCGGGGTCAAGCACATAAGACTGGAGTTCTACCTGCACATTTCCATCTGCATCCACGCTGGCGCGGGCGTGCAATACCCCGGTGGGCAGGGTGGCGGGGGTGTCTAATTCCACCACTTGCGTTGCGTCCACGCCTAAGCGCTGGCGCATGAGTGCCACGGCGCTGTGTCCGGAATCCCCAGTGATCCAGCGCCTGCCAGTGCGCTGGGCTACTGCAGCGGTGGTTCCAGACCCGCCAAAGAAGTCCGCGACTAATCCACCGGGCGGGCAGGTGGCCTCTAGCAGGCGTTCTAGTAGACGCTCGGGCTTTTGGGTGTCATAGCCCAGCTTCTCGGCGGCATTGCCTTTGATAATTGAAATGTCATAAAAGACATCATCTTGCAGTTTAAACTCTTGGCGGAAATCAAATAAGACATCCTCGTCAATCAAGGGCCGGCCGAGTTCGCGCTCAAGCTTGCGGGCGCGCCGGGCAATCAACTTGTCCTGGGAATCCTTGGCGTCCGCCCAGTACAAGCGTTCATCACGCAGCCAGCCCGCATAGCGGTTGCGATACTCAGAATCTGCCCCGGCCTGGGGCTGGAAGTAGGCGTTCGCGCTGCGGCCGTAGGCGAAGATAGTGTCGTGATTTTGGGGGAAGCGGTGCGTGGTCAAACTCATCTTGCCATAACGCCAGATGATTTCATTGATAAAGTTGTTGCGGCCGAAGACCTCATCCAATAGCACCCGCACGTAATGGCCCACGTGCCAATCTGTGTGGAGCAATAATGTGCCCGTGGGAGCAAGGAGCTTATGCATGAGTATTAGCCGCGGGGCCAGCATCGCCATGAATCCGGCGCTGCCATCGCTCCAGGTATCGCTATAGGCTGGGCGCGCAATGCGCACCGTTTTTCCGGCGGCGCGCACCGTCACTGTCGCCTGATAGTTTGCCCCCGAATTAAAGGGCGGGTCAATGTAGATACAATCCACCGTCCCCGCTTGGCCTGCGGCGATAAGCTGGGCTAGCGCGGTGAGGTTATCGCCCCAAAAGATGGTGCCCGGCACAATCGATGTGTGCGCGGACCGCGGCGGCTCCGCTTCATCGCCTTCTGCCACGCTGTTTGTCGTGCGTTCCACCGTGCGCTCCGCCGCGAGTTCCACCGTGCGCTCCGCCGCGAGTTCTACCGCCCGGTCCGCGTCCTGCCGGGCCTGCGCCAGAATTTCGGGCAGGGCAAATAGCAGGGACTTAGTCATGGCGCGGGCAGGTTCCTTCGAGTCGGGTGGGCGGCATTATCGGCGGCACTAGCGGGCCAGCATCTAGAGCTGGCGCAGTGCTCGTGGCCCTACTGTACCGAAGCTGCCGCGCGCCCGCGCACCCGCAGTGCGGCCACAGAAATACCCAGGGCAATGATGGTAAAGGCCACCAGGGCGCCGACGGGCCCCCAGAATGCGGCCGCACCAAAGCCACCGGCTAGACCATCGGTGGCCACCACAAACGCATCCTTGGCATACGTCATGGGGTGGACAAAGTGGAAGGCGCGCAGGAAGGCCGGCACGGCCAGGATGGGCCACACGCCACCAAAGACCATCACCCCCAGCGCATAAAAGCCCAGGGCAAAGGCCCCACCGGCTAGCCTGCCAAACATCACGTGGAAGAGCTGGTAGACCGCAGTAGCGGCAGCGGCCGTGGCCAGCAGGGCAACTATCACTAGGCCCCACTTGTGCGGCGACCAGCCCGCGGCTGCAGAGATCCCGGCCAGGGCCAGCAGCAATGCGGCGTTGACGGCTGTCTTGGTTAGCCAGGCACTGGCCACACTCAGCGCCGAGCGCGGGGGGATCCGGCCAAAGTAGTAGGGCAGCAGCAGGGCGACGAGCAGCATCAACAAGAAGCCGAATACCATCACTGCCAGCATGGATACACCGCCGGTAATTTGCTTAGCGGTGGGGTCGGTCTCACTGACCACGGTTTGGACCGGGTGGAGGTTGGTGGAGGTGAAGTTAATTGGCACCGCCATTTGCTCCGCGGACTTATCTGGGTGCGGAATGTGCGGGGCTTTGTTCGCGCCCTCGGCCAGTTTGGTCGATAGCTCACCGCTGCCTTCCTTGAGCTTGCCGATGCCCCCTGCCAGCTCCGCGCCCCCTGCCCGCAGCTGTCCGGTGCCTCGGGACAGGGCCCCGGCGCCATCGGCAAGCTTATGGGCACCGGCGTCGAGCTGGGTGGCGCCATCGGCAAGCCGGCCAATGCCAGCCCCCAAGGTGTCGGTGCCTTCTGCCAGGCGGTGGGCACCATTTTGCAGGGCCAGCACGCCAGAAAGATAGGGCGCAGAGGGGTCAGAAAGATTGTAGTGCAGCTGGGCGGTGCCATCGCGCAGTCTGCCCAGCTGGGAGACCATATTGGTGCCACTGGCCGGGTCCAGCTTGGCGCGCAGGTCCGCGACCTGGTTGGCCTGGGCGTGTAGGCCAGCAGCGCGCAGGGTGTTTTCCGCCTGGGCTAGCTGCGGGGCAATGGCCTGGGCTTGTTCCAGCAGGGGAATGAGCTTGCCGGTTAGTTCAGCTACGCCGGCGTTGATTTGCCCGGCGCCATCGGCCAGCTGGCCCGTGCCTGCAGCCAGGCGGTCTGTACCATTGGCCAGCTCATGGGCCCCGTCGCGCAGTTTACCCGCCCCGGCGCTCAGTTCGCCTATGCCACCGCCCAGCCGGGAGGTGCCTGCGGCCAGGGTGGTGGCGCCATCGGCAAGCTGGGTGGCACCATCATCGAGCTTGCCGATGCCCTCCACCGCCCGGCCCCCGCCTTCTTGCAGCTTGGCCACGCCTTCATCAAGGCGCCCGGCACCATCGGCAGCAGCGGTTAAGCCGTCACTCATCCGGCCCATGCCAGCGAGGATTTGGTCTGCATACTTCTTGGTGATGGCGTTTTCGACCTTCGTTTGCACCTGCGGCACCAGGGAAGCGGTAATAAAAGACGCATTGGTGCCGTAGTAATCATTGGCGGCAAAATTAATCTCTGGGCGCACCGGATTATCGCTGGTCAAACTGGTGGCCTGCTGGGAAAAGACCTCCGGAATGGTCACCACCAGCATGTACTTGCCGCGAGTGAGGCCATCGGCGGCTTCTTGCTCGCTGACTTCTGCAAAATTGAGATAATCAGTCTTGAGCAGGCCCTCGACCACCTGATCGCCATAATTGGTATACTCGCCGCGCTTTTTTACCCCGGCGTCATGGTTGACCACGGCGAGCTCGATATTACGCAGGTACTTTGAGGGGTCCCACATGGCCCACATCATGGTCCCCGCAATGGCGATGGGGGCCACCAGTAGCAGGACAATTGCCGCGCGCGCCCACGGGGAGCCCGGGCGCCAATCCAGCACGCGGTGCCAGCCTAGCTGGCTGGTTGCTTGCCCGGTTGCCTGCTCGGGTTCCCGGCCGGTTGCCTGGGGTGCAGTCATCTGCACACCTCCTTAGAGAGAGAATACTGAGGTTTTTACTGCCCGAAACACTAGGGCACTTCAAGTTTTTTGCAAAGCGACACGAGCGAACGCGGTAGCATGTACCCCCATGGCAGACTTCCGGATACCCCTGCTCTTCGACGGCGGCCTGGGCACCCACCTGGAGGCCCGTGGCAATGACATCAGCGGCGCGCTGTGGTCCGCGGCCATCCTGCGCGATAACCCCGCCGAGGTCGCCGCCGCCCACGCCGACTTCTTCGCCGCCGGGGCCCAGGTGGCCACCACCTGCTCCTACCAGGTCAGCTTCGAGGCTCTTGGCGAGGAGGCTGAGGTCCTGCTACGTCGAAGTGTCGCCCTGGCGCGCCAGTCTGCCGATGCCGCCGCCTCCGGCAGCACGGCTGCCACCGCTGCGCCCGACGGCCCTGCCGCCACCGCTGCGCCCAGAGGCCGCGGGCTGGTCGCTGCATCCATCGGTCCCTACGGGGCAGGACCGGGGGAGGGGACGGACTACGACGGGGCATACGGCATCGGCAAACTAGCCTTGCGGCAGTGGCACGCGCGGCGGGTGCGGGTACTGGCGGACACTGACGCCGACTTTCTGCTGGCAGAGACCATTCCCAACCTGGATGAGGTCGCTGTACTGCTGGAACTTCTCGACGCCCAACCCAAACCCTATGCCTTGAGCATTACCGGCGTGCTGGCGCAGGACCCGCGGCAGGTTGAGCGCGTGGTGGCGCTGGCTGCGGATTCGGGCGTGGGCGCGCTGGGGGTCAATTGCTGCAGCGCGGAGACGGCGATTGCTGTGATTCGGCAGTACGCCGCCGCCACTGACTTGCCGCTGCTGGCCTATCCCAATAGCGGCGAGGAATGGGATCACCGGGCGCGCACCTGGCGGCGGCTTTCCCCGCAGGCCATGGGCCTGGTCGAGGCCGCCGCTGCACTTCGCGACGCCGGGGCCACTCACCTGGGCGGGTGCTGTCGCGTTACTCCCGCGCAGATCGCGGCCCTGGCGGATCGCGGTTAGGTCCGGCGGCTGGCCCCGGGTGCTAGCTTCCGCGGCGTCGCTCCCGTGCGGCGGTGCTTTTATTGGGTGCGTGACCCGTTTTCTGCGCGAACGGACTCTGAATCCATACCGCGAAGTCGTGTTTGTGCAGAATATGCGTCACGGTGGTGGCCGCACCGGACCCGTGGGCTCGGGAGGGGGTGCTGCGCTCGGGCGCGACTGCGGCGGCTCTGCAAAACTACGACGGATCACTTGCAAAACTACGACGGCGGCCCTGCAAAACTACGACGCTTACCCTATTCTTGCTGTTCAGGGATAGAAAGGGGCTAAAAATGAAGGAGCTGGTAACCCGCGGCTTATTTGGTGACGCAGAGGCGCATCTTGACGTGTTCCCGGTGCTAAAGATTCAGGGCGCGCGACAGGTGGGAAAATCCACGTTGGCCAAGCTGCTGGTGGAGGGGCGGGAGTCAGTGTACAAGTCCCTGGACCGCGAACAATTCCGTGAGCAAGCGGAAGAAGATGCTGACTTCTTCGTTGAGTCGCCGCGCGAAGCGACGGTGGTGGTGGATGAGATTCAGCGTGTGCCCAAGGTGAGCTTGGCTGTAAAGAATGCGGTTGACGAGGACCGGCGGCCCGGACGGTTTATTCTCACTGGTTCGTCTGGCTTTGCCCGTGTACGGGGGCATAAGGATTCTTTAGCAGGGCGCGCCGTCGGTATTAAGGTGTACCCGCTGTCATTGGCTGAGCGGGTTGGCACACTTGGCGCCGGGACATTTATAGACCGCGTACGCACTGGCCGGATTGGGCCCGGTGTGCGACCGAGTCACACGTGCACCCGCGATGAGATGGCTGAGCTTGTGGAAGTCGGCGGCTATCCCGTGGTGCAGTCTCTAAAAGACAAGCAGCGACGGGCTTGGTTTAAAGCGTATATAGAAGACGTTGTGGGTATTGATGTTGTGGATCAAGGGCATACTCCCTACCCAGGGCGCTTGCAGGCTGTGTTGAGGATGTTGGCCGCCCAGCAAGCACAAGAGCTGGTCAAGGCGACCCTCGCGCGTGAGACCTCCATCCCGGAGACCTCTATAACTGGCTACATCGATGTGTTGCAACGCATCTACCTGGTGGAATTGCTTCGACCTTGGTCGCGCAATCTGGTCTCGCGCGAAAAGGCTAAGCCAAAAATTCTGGTCAATGACTCTGGACTGGCGGCGTATCTGACTGGGCGTACGCGCAAGCAGTGGTTGGACCCGCAGGAGCCGAGTTCTGGCTTTGGGCACTTTGTGGAGGCTGCGCTGGTCCAGGAATTGTTGGCTCAGCGGGGCTGGGCGGAAACTGATTACGAGGTCTACCACTGGCGCGACCGTACTGGCAAAGAGGTCGACATCGTGGTCGAGTGTGCCGACGGCTCCGTTATCGCCTTTGAGGTCAAGACCGGTGCGCCGCGGGCCAAGCACTTTGAGACCCTAAAACTCTTTAGGCAACTACTCGGGGACAAGTTCCTGGCTGGCTTTGTGCTTGCCGATGCCGCCGAAGTCTCACCGTGGTCCCCCAAACTCTTCTCAGCGCCGTGGTCGATCTTGTGGAGTTAGCTGTCCAAACGGTCGGTGCGGTGGGTGCGCCGCTGTATCAGCCAGTGCACCAGGTAGCACAGGCCCACAAACGGAATTCCGAAATAGAGGGCAGCTACCTGGGACGGGTCGAATGCCACCGCCACCAGGGAGATCACGCACGCAGCCAAGGCTACTAGGGGTAGTACCGGGTAGGCCGGGGTGCGAAATGCCAGGTCTTCCAACCGACCGCCGCGGGCGAGGTATTGGGAGCGATTGCGCATTTGGGCGATAACGATGACTATCCACACCGCCACTACCGCAAAGCCGGCCACCGAGACCAGCGCCAGATACACCGCGCCGGGGGAGAGTACTGAGGACACCAGCGCTGCTAAACCAGCCAGGATGGACAGACTGATGGCAAACAGCGGTACCCCACGGGCTGTGGTGCGGCCAAAGATCTCTGGGAGCTGGCCTACTGTGGACATCGAATACAGCAGGCGCGAGCACGCGTAGAGCCCAGAATTGCCGGCCGAAAGCAGCGCGACAATAATCACCGCAGCCATAATGTCTGCCGCATAGGGGATGCCCACTTGCTCAAAGACGATGACAAACGGGCTGTTTTCTACGGACTCGTCTCCGGAGATGTGCTGAAGCTCGTCCCACGGAATCAGCGCAGCGATGACGCCAATCGCGCCCACAAAGAACACCAGCAAACGCACCAGTGTGGTGCGCAAAGCTGCGGGGATGGCGCGCTGTGGATCCTTGACCTCGCCTGCGGCAATGGCGATAAGTTCCGTGCCGGAGAACGCATAAAACACTGCCAGGATGGTGATCAGTACCCCGCCGGCGCCGGTGGGGAAGTATCCATCGGGCGTGTGGAAGTTGCTCAGCAGCGGTGCTGAGTCCGTGCTTACGCCCATGATTGCCGCCGCGCCGATAACAATTAGTGCCACCACGGCCGCGACCTTGATCAAGGCAAACCAGAACTCAGCCTCGCCAAAACCACGCACCGACAGGGCATTAATCCCAAAAAGTGCGGCGGCAAAAATCAGCGACCACACCCAGACGTCTACTTGGGGGAACCAGCGTTGCATCAAGAGGCCAGAGGCCGTGAGTTCTGAGCCCAGTGCTGCGACCCAGCACAGCCAGTACAGCCACGCTGTGGCAAAACCCGCCGCCGGAGATATGGCCTTGTATGCATAAATGTGAAAGCCGCCAGCTTGCGGATACTGTACTGCCAGCTCGCCCATACACGCCATGACCATCCACGCCACCGCTGCACCTATCACGTATGCCAGGACCGCGCCCAGCGGCCCTGCTTGGGTGATTGTGTACCCGGAGCTGATGAACAATCCCGAGCCAATAACGCCACCCAACGCCAACATCACTACATGGCGGACCTCCATGGCGCGGCGTACACCGGAGGAGGCAGCAGGTTCAGCGGTGGGGTGTCCTGCTGTGGATACGACAGGACCTGCGGCGGAGCGTGCAGTGGACCCGCCGGTGGGAGCAGAAGCATCGTGCATAAGTAAAGACAATAGGCGTGCCGGGGGCCAGGGGAGAAGTCGACGAAGCTGTGCTCTGACACTGAACCGTGTGGTTGCACGCGTTGATGAGGACAAGTTTGTGGGAGCGAGTCGGTGCACGATGGGCAGGCACTCTGCGAGTAAACGCTCTAAGCGCACACCCGGTCGCGAAAAGAACTCCACTGCCAGCTGGAACACAATCCTCAAGCTGGCGAGCGGAGTCATCTTCTTCGCGGCTGAAATAGTAGGGCTGATTACAGCGCTACTACTGTTGGGCCGCTAGGCCCAGGCATCCTCAACTATTGCCGTAGTTGGGGATGCCCCATTTCCCAGCCTGGCCGCCAAGACGACCACACTGTCGCCCACAGTTTAACACCGAAACGCACATCCGCAAGGCCTTCGCAGCAAACTTTTCAGTCCCTGGCGTCATCCGCTCCGCGCAAGGAATTGCATTGATGCACAGGCTTTCATGAGGGCCGCGGCTGGCTCCGTGCGTGGATGGTTCCGGGACCTGCCCGCATTATGCTAACTGGCGGAGAGTACAGGCATGCTGTGGCCAGTTCGTCAGCTCGGCTGGCCGGCCGCATTACACCCATGAAGCCCGAAGCAAGGAGCGTTATCCCATGCCGCAAAGTCCGAACCCGTCGCAAAGCCCCGCGTCGTCCCAAGGCAACAGCCTGGCGCAAAAACCCACCCCGTCATTGCTGAAGCTGATTGGGTGTCTGCAACAGCAGATGTCCACCATTGAACGTGAGGCCACGGACAAGGTCTACGCCTCGCAGCCGGCATATGCGGTGGTGGAGCGGGCAGCCCTGGACGCTTCGACCCGGCGCAATTTGTCCGTGGCTGTGGAGTCCTTGCAGCGTGGCGCGGCGCCGAAGCCCCAGGAGCTGGCGGCGGCGCAGATTACGGCCCGGGAGCGCTTTGAGGTGGGCATCCCGGTGGAGCAGGTGCTTATTGGGTTCCGGACGTCTATTTCGGTCATTCATAGTTATGTGTTGACTTTGGGCATGCCGCTGTTGGACTCGGCGGAGTTGGTTAAGGCTTCGGCGTTGTTGTGGGAGGTGTCGGACGCGTTTACGGGCCGGGTGGTGGCGGTGTATGCAGAGCTGGAGGAGGCGCAGAATCGTTCGGCGCACCTGGCCCGCGAGCATGCGCTGCGGTCTATTTTGGCAGGTTCTGCTGTGCTTGACGATGCCTCTTTGGCCCTGCTTGGCCTCAGCCGCACCCAGTCCTACCATGCTTTTGTTGCTGCGGCACCTATCCCCGGGGTGTTGTGCGTGGCTAGCGACGACGGCGCGCAGGGCCAGGCCTACCTGGGCTTGGTGCGGGCAGGGGACAGTGCGGGGATGGCCCACCTGCACCACGGCCAGTGCGTGGCGGTGGGTAAGGGGATGGGGTTGGAGGGGGCGGGGGCATCGGCAGACTCAGCTAAGGCGGTGTTTGCTACGGCCCGGGCTTTGGGCTGGGAGGGGGTCTTTAGCCAGCGCGACCTGGGCTGGCGGCTGGCGATTTTTGCCCAGGATGCGGTGACGGAGGACTATGTGGGCCGGTTTATTAGCAGGATTGATGAGGTCCTGGTAGAGACCATGGCCGCGTGGTTGCGTTGTGGGCGGCATGTGCCCCGGGCGGCGCAGGAGCTGCGGGTGCACGTCAATACGGTGCGCTACCGGATGGAGCGGTATGCCGAGCTCACCGGCTTTGATGCGGAGGATGTTGATGACTTGATTGGCCTGCTGTGGGCCCTGGAGTTTGTAGGCCGCTACAAAAAACTTCGTCAATCAGACCGTAGAAAGTAGATCCGGGTCACAGATAACCTCCTATCACGCCCATGCGCCAGCTGCATGGGGACAGCTGCGAAGTGATGAAGTGATAAGGAGGACGTCGCGTGAGCAAGGAAGAATCCCAGCAAGATTCCCAGCACGATTCCAAGCAAGCCCTGGCGGCCGCGCTCAAAGACGGCCAGACCATTGCCGTTGGCGGTTTTGGCATGTGCGGAGTCCCGCATGACCTCATTGAGGTCGTGCGCGATACCGGGGTAAATGACCTCACCATCGTGTCTAATAACCTGGGGCTCGACGGCATGGGCCTAGGCCTGCTGTTGGAGGCCGGGCAAATTTCCAAGGTTATGGCCAGCTACATTGGGGAGAACCAGTTCTTCATGTCCCAATACCTCAAAGGCGCCATTGACCTGGAGTTTGTGCCCCAAGGAACGCTGGCGGAGCGCCTGCGCGCAGGCGGGGCGGGCATTGCGGCGTTCTACACCAAGACGGGTGTGGGCACCGAGATTGCCCAAGGCAAGCCCACCGCCATCTTTGATGGTGAGACCTACCTGCAAGAACGCGCAATTGCCGCGGATATTGGCCTGGTGCGCGCACATACTGCCGATGCCGCGGGCAACCTCCGCTACCGGCTATCTGCCCGCAACTTCAACCCCGTGGTGGCCATGTCCGGCAGGCTGACCTTCGCCGAGGCCGAGCATATTGTTCCGCGCGGGGGCCTGGACCCGGATGATGTCCACACTCCGTCGGTGTTTGTCAGCCACGTAATCAAAACCGATACGCCTTCCAAGATTGAGATTGCAACCACCAGAGCCCGCAAGGACGACAACCGAAAGGAGGCCACCGATGGCCTGGACGCGTGAGGAGATGGCCGCCATCGCTGCTGCTGAGCTCAATGATGGCGACTACGTCAACCTAGGCATTGGCTTGCCCTCCCTGGTGGCCAACCACCTGCCGGAAGGGGTAAACATTACCCTGCAATCTGAAAACGGCATCCTGGGCCTGGGCCCATACCCCTACGAGGGCGAGGAAGACGCGGACCTGATCAACGCCGGCAAGCAGACCGTCACCTTGGTCCCGGGCGCGGCCATTTTTGACTCCGCCACCAGCTTTGCCATGATTCGCGGCGGGAAAATGACCGCGTCTTTCCTCGGCGCAATGGAGGTCGCGGCCAACGGGGACCTGGCTAATTGGCAAATCCCCGGCAAGCTGGTCAAAGGCATGGGCGGGGCCATGGACTTAGTTGCCGGTGCGCGCCGGGTAGTGGTGCTTATGGAGCACACCTCCAAGCATGGGGAGTCCAAAATTGTTCCCCAGTGCACCTTGCCGCTTACCGGAGCTGGGGTAGTGGACCGCATTATCACCAACCTGGCGGTTTTCGACGTTGTGGATGGCGCCGGTGCTGGGGATAAAGGCCTGGTGCTGCGCCAGATTGCCCCGGAGGTGAGCCTTGAGGAGCTCACCGCGGCCACCGCCGCCCCCTTTGTAGTTGACCTTGAGGTTTAAGGAGTTGCCATGTCCCATACCCCTTCCGGGAAGGTGTCCCCGGCGTCCCAGTCTGCCCAATCTGCCCAATCTGCCGATGCCCAGTCTGCCGATGCCTCCTCCGCCACCCCCGCACGCCCCTCCTTCATGGACCGTTACCTGGCGTGGTTTATCAAGTGGATGCCGGAGTCCTTCATTATCTGCCTGTTCCTGACCGTCCTGGTGGCCCTGCTGGCCTTCTTCCTGACGGATACGCCCGTGTGGGACCCGGACCCGGAGGCGACATCGTTAGTCGGTGCCTGGGTGGGGGCGTTTTGGAACCTGCTGGCGTTTACCATGCAGATGACCGTGCTGGTGGCTACCGGTTCTGCGGTGGCGTCCTCCCCGCCGGCGAAGCGAATGCTCTCGCGCGTAGCGCGCTTGCCGCGCAACCGCACCCAGGCCATTGTGCTGGCCGCTGGTACCGCCGGCCTGCTGGGCTTTGTGCACTGGGGCCTGGGCATGATGGCCGCCATTGTTCTGGGCAAGGAAATCCTGGCCCACGCGCGCACGAAGGGTATGCCTATTCACCCGCCGGTATTGGTCGCGGCCATGTTCATGTCCTTCATCCCATCCTCGTCAGGTCTTTCCGGTGCCGCGGTGCTCTATTCCGCCACGCCGGGATATTTGAAGGACCTGGTCCCGGAGGACTACCAAGCCGCCACCCCGGAGGCCGTGCCCATGACGGAGACCGTGCTGCGCTGGGACTTTGTGGCCCTGTTGTTTATCTGCATGGTGATTACCATGAGCTTTGCCATCTTCATGCACCCCAAGGACCCCGCCAAGATGGGCGTGCTGGATGATGCCGTCTATGAAGAAGTCACCACCGCCAGCGAAAAGCTGGACATCCCGCGCGGCACCCCTGCCGAAAAAGCCAACGGCTCGCGATTCTTCATGTACCTCCTGGGTGGTATTGGCCTGGCATATAGCCTGTGGAACCTCTACGCCCAAGGCGTTACCGGCCTGAACCTGAACTCCTTTAACTTCCTCTTCCTGACCTTGGGCATTGTTCTGTGCGCCAACTACGGCCCGGAGTATTATGCATCGCTGATTCGGGAGGGCATCGGCGGAACCTGGGGCTTCATCCTGCAGTTCCCCTTCTACGCCGGTATCTTTGGCCTGATTTCCACCACCGGCCTGGGCGTGGTGATTTCTAATTTCTTCACCTCGATTTCCACCGCGAATACCTGGCCGGTGATTGCCTTCCTCTACTCCGGCATCCTCAATATCGCCGTCCCGTCTGGCGGGTCCAAGTTCATCATCGAAGCACCCTACATTGTGCCCACCACCCTTGACCTGGGTGCGGACATGGGCCTGGTTCTCCAGGCCTACCAAATGGGCGATGGCATCACCAACCTGCTCATCCCCTTCTTTGCCCTGCCCTACCTGGCCAACTTCAAGCTCAAGTTCTCCGAAGTCGTGGGCTACACCGTGCCTGCGGTGATTACCACCATGGTGGTCACCGCCGTTTACCTATTCATCCGCACCTTTGCGGGGTAGGAGAAAGGCTTATGGCTCAGGGCCCAGACCGTGAGTAGTTTGGCTACTAGCGAGGACAAGGTCCGGATTGTAATTTCGCCGATTACTTTCCGGGCTTTTCCCTCAATTACACGCCCATGAGCTAGGTCAGGTTTTAGCGGTGTGTTGGCGGTTTTGAGTAAGCTTGCCGGTGACGCTGTTGTGGCGTCCCCTCTTCTAGCGGTGCGAATAAGTCTCCGCCGCTAGTGTGGAGCTTAAAGTAGCGCTTGCTAGTTTTGGGTCCACCTCGCCTGCGGGAAGGGGGTGAGACGATATGCCGAAGCCTGCAGACGGCGGAAAGCCGGATAAAGGAAAAGCTCGGAGGGTAATCGGAAAGATTACGGTCCGAGCCTTCGGGGCGCTAGTTACTAGGCTACTCGCGGATGTAATCCGTGAGTTTATTGCCTGGCTGACTAGCTAGTCTCACGAAGCCCTCACGTGTGTTTTAGCCGACCGCGTGGGGGTTTCGCCATGTAGGTGACATTGGAGCGGCGAGCTTTCATGTCGCCACCCACTATAGCGAAAGGCGAGCAGTGTTGTCACCCCAGTAGGTTCAGTTCCACCTCAGCTTAACGCCCGCGGTAGGCGGGCGGCATAGACTTTGTATGAGAGAGCCGGGAACGGGCCATTAGCTCCCACCTCCTTCCCTATGTCGGCGGCGGATCCGTCCCGCTGACGCGTTCAGCCCGCAGAAAAAATTTTACTATACGGCTCGCCTCGTTTAGTCACGCTTGTCGATTCCCTTCCGTTGTTGCCGCGCGCTCTCTAGGGTGCCCCTGTGCTCCCGACGGATTTGTTGCATGGAACGCACTCACATTACAGTGAGGCGCTAATTACATTCCGACGGCGGCGAAATCCTTCGG
Source organism: Corynebacterium lizhenjunii (assembly GCF_011038655.2). Lineage (NCBI taxonomy): Bacteria > Bacillati > Actinomycetota > Actinomycetes > Mycobacteriales > Corynebacteriaceae > Corynebacterium > Corynebacterium lizhenjunii. The sequence goes on along the minus strand of NZ_CP064954.1, from coordinate 2,073,353 downwards.
CCGCGCACCACCTGCAAGGAGGACCGATGGGCAAGCCACATAACCCGGTTAGCAGTGCTAACCCGCAGGAAAGCCGCCCCGGCGACCCCAGCCGCCCCGGCGAACCCAGCCGCACCAGCACCGGCCCCGGTACGAGCAGCTCCACAAGCGATAAAGCCAAGGCCGCGGGCCAGAAGCCTGCCAGCAAAGGCGCCCTGGACAAGTTCCTTAATGGAGTGGAATACCTGGGCAACAAGCTGCCGGAGCCGTTTACCATCTTCCTCATCCTGTTCTTGATTACGGGGGTGCTCTCCTCGATTATGGCGTGGACGGGAGTTACCTTCACCGTGCCAGGGGCGGAGGAGGAGCAAGCCGTCAAGGGCCTGTTTACGGGCGAAGGCCTGGCGTGGTTTACCACCACGGTGGGGGAGAACTACATCAAGTTCCCGCCGTTGGTAACCGTGCTGCCCATCATGTTGGGCGTTGGTGTGGCGGAGCGTTCCGGGATGCTCTCGGCGCTTATCCGCAAGCTATTCGGCTCGGCTAAGCCCTGGCTGCTGCCATATGCCGTGGGCGTTATTGGCGTAACGGCCTCTGTGATGGCGGACGCCGCCTTTGTCATCGTCCCGCCCCTGGCCGCCATGGTATTCAAGGCAGCTGGCCGCCACCCCGTAGCGGGCCTGATTGGTGGCTTTGCAGCGGTGGGCGCGGGCTACTCCACGGCGCTGGTGCCGACCTCGCTGGACGCCCTGTTTGCGGGCATTACCACGGCAGTCATGGAAACCTTGCCAAATACCCACTTCAGCGACGTGACTGCCATGTCCAACTACTACTTCAACGTCGCCTCCTCTGTGGTGCTGGGCCTGATTGCTGGTTTCATCATCGACAAGATCATTGAGCCGCGCATGTGGGCCCAAGACGTCCCCACGGAGGAAGAAGTTGATCCCACGGAGGCAGCCGGACGCGCTGACCGCGACGTCAACGGTAATGCACTTTCCGCGCAGTTGTCCCCGGCAGAAAATAAGGGCCTAGCGTGGTCTGGCCTTGCAGCCGTAGCCCTGACCGTGGCCATCTTGGTCGCCGTGCTCATCCCTACCTCCCCGTGGCGCAACGAGGACGGCGGCTTCCTGCCCAAGTCCCCGCTGATGAGCTCGATTGTCTTCCTGGTCTTCGCCTACTTCCTGGTGCTGGGCATAGTCTATGGCCGTGCTGTCGGCGCAGTAACCGGCGTCAAGAGTGTGGTGGACATGATGGGCGGGGCCATGAAAGATCTGGTCAGTTTCCTCATTTTGGCATTCATCCTCGGGCAATTCGTGGCACTCTTCGCCTGGACGGGCATCGGCACCTTCACCGCCATCCGCGGCGCCGCGTTCTTGGAGTCCATTGGCCTTACCGGCTTTGCTGCCGTCCTGGCGTTTATTGTGCTGGCCTCGTTGCTCAACTTGCTGATTATCTCTGGCTCGGCCATGTGGACCCTGATGGCCGCGGTCTTCGTGCCGCTATTCGCCTTGTTGGGCTACGAGCCGGCCTTCATTCAGGCCGCGTTCCGCGTGGGCGATTCCGCAACGCAGATCATCACCCCGCTCAACCCGTACATGATTGTGATGCTGGGCTTCTTGCAGCGCTATGAGCGTAATGCCGGATTGGGCACCCTGATGTCGCGCCTTATCCCGTTTGTGGTCCCCTTCTTCCTCGCCTGGGCAGCTATTCTTGCCCTGTGGTTCTACATGGATCTTCCGCTGGGCCCCGGTAACTCCATTTTGATTGGATAGTGCTTGTTTTATGTGTGATAACCCCTTGATGTCCGGCCGCAATGATCCTTCCCCGGCCTACCTGCAGGCGATGGAGCGCGCCATCGCGCAGCGTGTCAGCGCCGCAGAAAGCGCCACGGCGCAGCAGCCAGTGGGGGAGGACTACCCCGGCCAGGCTGCGTTGTGGCGGAGGGCATCTGAGCTTGCCGATGCCCTCCGTAACCCCCTTTCCGACATCGTTGCGGATTTGCACGCGCACCCGGAGACCGCTTTTGCGGAGCACCGCTCCATGGATGTGTTGGCGTCATTGCTGAAGGACCGTGGTTTTGCCACCCGCAGGGGAGTCTATGGCGTAGAAACCGCCTTCGAGTCTGAATGGACTAGCGCGGCCTATGATCCCGCTATTCACCCCACGGTGGCGCTCTTTGCTGAATATGATGCCTTGCCCGGCCTGGGCCATGCCTGTGGGCACAACGTGATTGCGGCGGCGGGCATCGGCAGTTTCTTGGCAGCAGTAGGGGCCCTGGAAGGCAGTGAGGTGCAGGGGCGGGTGCTGCTGCAGGGGACTCCGGCGGAAGAGGGGCATTCTGGCAAGGAGTACATGATTCGCGGCGGTGCGCTAGACGGCGTGGATGCGGCGCTGATGGTCCATGGTTTTGGCTATGACATCGGCTCGCATGCGTGGGTGGGCCGGCGAACTGTGACAGCCACGTTCCGCGGGGTGGCTGCGCACGCTAGCTCGCAGCCGTTTATGGGCCGCAATGCTTTGGACGCGGCCTCGCTGGCTTACCAGGGCATTGGGCTGATGCGCCAGCAGATGCCGCCGTCAGATCGCATACACGCCATCATGAGCGGTGGGGACCGCCCCTCGATTATCCCGGACCAGGCGCAGATGCAGATTTACGTGCGTTCGCTGGGAACCCAGACCCTGCTGGACCTCTCCGCGCGACTGGGCCAGATTCTGCAGGGAGCGGCCCTGATGGCTGGGGTAGAGGTAGACATTGAGTGGGACCAGCACCCCATGACTTTGCCGGTGCGCAACAATGAGTCCCTGGTGGCGCGCTGGACCAAAACGCAGTCCCAGCGTGGCCGCACCGCCCTGCCCGCCGGCACGGTCCCCGACACCGTGGCTGCCTCCACCGATTTTGGCAACGTCTCCCACCTGGTCCCCGGCATCCACCCGATGGTGAAGGTCTCCCCAGCCGAGGTCGCACTGCACACCAAGGACTTCGCCACCTGGGCCAACTCCCCCGCAGCCGTAGACGCCGCCGTGGACTCCGCCGCCGGCCTAGCCCAAGTCGCCATCGACTTTCTCGCAGACCCAACCCTTCGCGACCAGGCCCACGCTGAGTTCGCCCGCGATGGGCGGGTTACGGTGGAGGAGCTGCTTGGGCGGGCGGACAGCTAGCTGCTGCTTTCTAGGATTACCCGTGGTTAGCTTCAAATTTCGAATCCGTAGTAACTCCTACTCCGAAACTGAAGCGTCCCTGCTTATAACTATTCTCCCGAGGTAAGCTAATGAGTCTAAAGTGGACAAGACTGTCTATTTCTTTACCTGTTTCAGGAGGGTACTCAGCTAAATGACTAACGGAATATACGAGCCTGGATATAAGCCTATGAGCGATCTGGTCAGTGCGGTCCAGGGGAGAAATAGAACATACGCGCAGATTATCGGGAAGCCGATAAAATCACCAGTTCTCCATCAATTTCGGCTATCTGCCCTTGTAGATATTCCCACCGAGCGCCTTGGAAAAGTGTCAAAGACATTTCTTAATCTCAGTGATTCTCCCGTGTCGCACGTAATGGCGAAATCTGCTAATCGCATCACTAGTCAGGTATGGCAGGAAACTGGCGCACTGGTGGCGATGGACAAGCTCGCTGAAGAAATGCGGAGACAACCTTCTTTGATGTCGGTAGTTCAAATTCCCAAGATTGATATCAGCCCACATCTCCCTCACGCTATCACGGCTCAAGATATTATTGCGGATCGTTATAAAGAGATGTGGTCAGAATCGCTTCGCGAGGCGGCTGAGCGTATGCGACAAACCTTGTTTCAATCACTCTATGAAGATTCATTCCTCAAGCAAATCCGGGAGATTCAAGATTCGCTTGGCGTGAGTGACCTCGACATTTCGGAAACTAAGGCTGATCTGGCTGACGGAGAAACTGCGAAGTGTAGTCCGGAGTTTATTGAACAAATGGTAGAACGTCTCGAATCTAACGAACAACTGAGGCAGAAAGTCCAAAATATATTCGTGGGTCCCTTGACGAAGAAAATGTCCCGTAAAGAATCGTTGGCACTCGTGACAGCTGCATTACTCTACCTCGTGGAATTTGTGGAGCGTTCTTCGGACTCCAGTATCTCAGTCTATGACTTCCTTTTTGCGCTGCTTGCAGCGCTTTCAATTGTAATTTCTTGCGGGGAAAGAGGATGAGCAATTGGATGCGGAGGAAGTGGATAACTGTCATGTAGCAATTGTCCCACATAACGCCTGAAGTTGAGTCTCGAACGTCATGCAATCCTACACGGTTCCGCGTTGATGGCTGGGGTAGAGCGATGAGTCCCTCGCCGGCGTCTCCGTCAATGAGCTCTTCTACTTTGGGCTTGCACCCTCACTGTTGGACTATGTGGTCGTGTTCGTGTTGTCCAAGGCCACGCCCTAGAAGTACTGGTCGCCTGGCTGCCGCACCACCCACGGCGCGCCACAGGAGGCAGAGAAGGTTCGGCAGTAAACAGCGGCGAGCTCTGCGGATGTTCATAGGCCGCAGGGCTCCATCTCGCCTAAGAGTAGGAACTGCCCTCGAGCCTCTAGGCACCCCTACTCCACGCCATCCTGCAACCCATCAACAATCGCCACGGTCTCCATAGCCACTCGCACGACCTTGCCCACCAGGTCCACGATGTAGCGCGGGTTACCCACTTCATCGGCCCAATCGTTCGGGTCTTTCACAATCCCGGAGTCCTTATCGGGCTTGACCTTGTAGCGGTCAATTAGCCACGCCACGGCAGAGCGCGAACCTAGCATGTACCGGTCCGCTTCCTCCGGAATGCCGCTGATGGTTACACGCTTGTTGTAGGTCAGCATGGTCACATCGTTGGGTTTCTTTCCGGTGACAGGGTCTTTCTCCTTCTTCGCCCACGCCATCTTGGTCACGCGCCAGGTCTCCCGGTCGTTCTCATCACCGCGCACATCCAGTGTCAACGGCCACGGCTCGGCATCCTCATAGTTCACATGCAGGGCCATAAGCTTGGCGCCTGCGTCTGCGAACTTGTCAAACTCTTCGCGCGTAGCTGGGGTCTCAATGTGCGGCAGCATCTTTTTCAAGTCCGGAGCAAACGCCTCACGATAGACAGGGGCATGCAGCTTGCCGTAGACGAAGTGGAAGATGTCATCGCCGGAAATATCAGCGCCGAGTGTTTCCCGGTACAGCGCCTTAATCTCCTGAGTGATGTTGTCTACGCGCACGTAGCCGTCCACCACCTCACCAATCTCACCATAGGCACTGGCCTCACCTGCACCTAGCTTGCCGACGCCCTGCCCGAACAACGCACCATCATCCCCACCCTCGGCAGGTTCCCAGGTAAACCGCGGGAAGAACTGGCCGGTATCAAGGGTATGCAGGTTAGGCAAAAGGTCTGTAGCAATAGCACCAAACTCATAATGAGAGGATGCCCCGGTCAATAGGTACCCGATGTTGGTGTGCTGCGGGGTCGGGAACATCGACGGCAGCTGGTAAGTGTCATTATTGAGCTGTCGCTGAGGATCGAAATAAATGTGTTGCTTCGTGAATGGTCGATATAGGCCAAGTCGGAACCCATCGTTACGCACTGAAATCTTTTGCGCCTTAACCACTTGGCTCTTGTTCTTGCGATCCCAACTGAATTTCGACAGGTCTAAATCTTTACTTAAATCGGCAAAGTCAACCTTTTGACCCGCATCAAGGAGCCCTGAAACTCGTTCGGCAACTTGATTATAATAGTCGGCGGTCGCGTGAATTTCTTGGTGAACCGCTGATTCAGAGAAATTCGTTGCCCATGCATCGCGGGAGGTCTTAAGTCCTGAGGAGAACGTGGTGAAGAATGTAGTGGAATCGCCCTTCTTCTCACCAATGACGGGCCAGGTGACGAAATCAGTGGTGCGTTGACTCAGCCAATCACCCTGTTCATTCGGGGCGATGGACTGCCACTCGATAGTGGATGATGAACTAGTCGCAGTGAAGTTGAGCTTGTCCTGCTTGGTGGCGTAATCCGGCAAGCCGTAGTAGTGAATGTTAAAACCGGTTTTTGCTGGGTCCTTAACTCCTAGGAAGATACTCACGCCCACGCGGATATCGAAGACGTTGCCACCTTCCTTCTTCCCCAACTCACCGCCAGAGCGTGAATTACCTCGTAGATTCAGCACATACACATCGGTGAAGTCCTCAGCCATCGAAAGCCGAACACCGCCACCAGTATTACCGTCGAGCCACCCATTGTTGGACACAAAAGCGACGATGCCTTGGTCCTGGATACGGTCAGTGGCCCAACGGAAGGCACGCAGGTAAGAATCATATAAGGAACCTTTACGCTGAGCAGTGGACTTCGCCGCATACGTCTCGGCAATACGCCCATCCAACGTCGGGTACTTCATGTTCGCGTTCAGATCATTGGCGTTCTTCTGTCCCGCGGAATACGGTGGGTTGCCGATGATGACGTTGATGGGGGCAGCCTTCTGCCGCTCGATGCGCTCATTGTTGTTTTTAAAGACTGTGAGATCCAGGATGTCGCCGTCTTCATGGATCTGGAACGTATCCGCCAACGCAATGCCACCAAACGGAACGTATTCTGGTTCGGGTTCACCGTTGCGTTGGGCTTCCTCCGCCCTCAGGGCGTTATAGGTGGTCTCAATGTTGACGGCAGAGACGTAGTACGCCAGGAGCATAATCTCAGTGGCGAACAACTCCCCGGCATACTTACGCGCAATATCCTCGGGTCGAATCAACCCCGACTGCAACAAACGCACCATAAACGTCGACGTCCCAGCAAACGGATCGAGAATACACACCCCCTCATCCGTCAATCCCTTACCAAAGTGCTTCACCGACAAGTCGTTGGCAGCACGCAGGATGAAGTCCACGATCTCCACAGGGGTGTAGACAATACCGAGGGCCTCGGCCTGCTTCTTGAAAGCCTTCTGGAAGAACCGCTCATACAGGTCCTTAATCACCTGCTGCTTACCCGCAGCACTCGTCACCGCCTGAGCACGCTTACGCACCGTGGCGTAAAACGCTTCTAGTGGCTCCGTTTCGGACTCCAGGTTGGCATCGGCTAGGGCATCGGCCATGCGTTGCATGACTTGGGCTACGGGGTTATGCGTGGCGAAGTCGTAGTCGCTAAACAGGGCGTTGAACACCGGGGCGGTAATCAGATGTTGGGAGAGCATGCTGATGGCTTCAGCCTCGGTAATGGAATCATTGAGGTTGCCGCGCAGGCCTTCCACGAAGGCCTCGAACTCGGCGCGTAATTGCGGGGAAGCGTTCTCCACCAAGGCGGTAATGCGGGTGATCTGGGCTTGGGCGATGGAGGCTACATCATCAGCCCAATCCTCCCAGTACGTGCGGGTGCCGACCTTGTCCACCAGCTTGGTGTAGATGGCTTCCTGCCATTTCTCCAAGGAGAATAGGGCGATCTGCTCGGCTAAGTCCTGACGGTCACCCGGATCGCTATCCGGTGTCTGGCCTAACCGGTCAAGCTGCTTGCGCGGGTCGGTGATGTGGTCAACCTCAATGGCGAGAGTGTCCCGATTATTATCATTCAACGCAAGAGCGTTCACGGTTGCGTTGAAACGGTCATCATGGGCGCGCAAGGCATTCAGAATCTGCCACACGACCTTAAACCGGGCATTATCTTGCAGTGCTTCTGAGGGGGAGACGTTCGGTGGCACAGCTACCGGCAAGATGATGTAGCCGTAGTCCTTCCCCTCGGACTTGCGCATCACGCGCCCCACAGACTGGACCACATCGACCATGGAATTACGCGGGTTGAAGAAGATTACTGCATCTAGTGCTGGGACGTCTACGCCTTCGGAGAGGCAACGGGCGTTGGTGAGGATTCTGGTTTGTTCCGTGGTGATGTCGGATTCGAGCCAGGAGATCTTCCCATTACGCTCCATGGCATTCATCCCACCATCGACATGCTGACAGGACGCCTCCAGGTTGGCGTTGAGCAGGCTCACGTCCGACAGTGCCGCTGCTTTATGCAGGGAGTGCTGGTAGGCGCTAATGAGCTTCGGGTAGTTCTCCGCGATCTCCTTCGAGGTCTTGATGTCCTTGGCAAAGGCCACACTGCGGCGCATGGGCACGGCATCGACCTCAAAGCCGGACTTGGTGCCTTGCTCTTTACCGGAACGCTTAGCCAGGCCATTCCACGCACCAATCATCGCGGAGGCCAGTGAGAGGTTCAGGCTGTGGTCTTTCATGTCTGCCATGGCCCCGGCGGTGACGTCCTCATCCACCGTCATCACCAACACCTTGTAATCAGTGAGCAGGTCGGCCTCCACGGCCTCACCGAAACCGAGGCGGTGAAACTCCGGGCCGTAGATGGCTTCATCATCCATCGAGGCAATCTCTGCCGAATGCTGCTCCGCCTTCGACTTCACTGTCTCGTCGTATAACCGTGGCGTCGCAGTCATATATAGTCGGCGTGCTGCCTGGATGTAGTCAGCGTCGTGGATGCGCACGAAGTTGGAGGCGTCCTCCCCGGCTAGGGTGACCCCGGTGGTGCGGTGGGCTTCATCGCAAATGACCAGATCAAACTCATCCAGGCCTGCGGCCTGGGCGTCATGGACGGCCGGTAGCGACTGGTAGGTGGAAAACACCACATGCAGACCCTTAAAGCGCTTACCACCCTGGTTCATACGCTCGGCAATATCAGCACCCGTGGTGGACACCGGGACTTCCAGGTCGTAGGAGGCAATATCTTCGGCCTTTTTGCCCACCTTCGTATCCGAACACACCGCATACGCACGCAGGTCCACCTGAGCCTGGGCAGTCCACTCCTTGAGTGTTTGGGATAGCAACGCGATAGACGGCACGAGGAACAGCACGCGGGCACGGCCCTGATTCGCCTGCGCGATCTTCTCCGCTAGACGCAGCGCGGTAAACGTCTTGCCCGTACCGCAGGCCATAATCAGCTTGCCGCGGTCATGGGTCTCAAACCCCTTTATCGCGGCATCAATCGCGGCCTGCTGATGCGGGCGAGGGCTAAACGTCTGGCACTTGGATAAGTTGATCTGGATATCCGAGCCAGGGAAAGCCACATCCCAGTTAATGGGAGACTCCGCAATGGATGCCAAACCAATACGGTTGGTCGGGATAATCTGATCCGCCAGGGCCGCCTCAGCATTAGCCGACCAACGATCCGTTGTGGAGATCACCAGGCGGTGGGCAAAGTGTTGCGTTCCTTCTTCGGTATCGAAGGAGTGGCCGGAGGCCTCGAAGAACGAGTCCAGGTGGGACTTCTGGATAGAGGTGGTGGATTGGTAGAACTTGCACTGAATCGCCGTCCAGGACTGGTCCTCAGCCCGGCGAGCCACCAGGTCAATGCCGGTATCAGCACGGCCGCCGTTATACGGCCAGTCCACCCACCGAAACACCTGGTCATACTCAGCAGACAAAGTAGGGTCTGTGCGGAAGTAATTGACCATCAACTTCTCAAACGCAACACCATACTTGCCCTGCGGCTGATTATCACGCAGTTGCTCAAGGACCTCAGAGAACTTAGACATGCCCCATATTCTGCCCTATCGGGCTCCTGTGAGAGGCAAAACCCTGAAGTTTGTGACGTTAAAAGCTATCCGGGGCTCACGGGTAAGGGGACGGTAGCTCACCGCTGCCTGCAGGGCGCCTAGGAAGGTAGGTGTCCCGCCCCATTATGACTGCCTATTGCGCTGTGGCTCACACTGTGTAATAATCCTTTCAAAATCCGATGAATTTGGAAGGAGTCTTTCACGATGAGTACATCGCAATCACCGCCTCGTGGTGGGCCAAGGGTTCTCAATACGTATGAAGTCGCAGCTATCTCAATAGGGTTTATGGGGCCAGTGATGGCGATGTCTCTTAACGGGATCGGGGTCGCGGGACTGGTCGGGGCGGCCGTTCCTTTCACCTTCGCGGTAGCTTTCGTAGGTTCGCTATTCGTGGCCTATGCCTTTGTGAGGCTTCTGCAGAGGATCACCCACGCAGGCTCTGTGTATGCACTGGCGGGGGTGACTCTTGGCCCTAAAGCTGGCTTCTTTGGAGGCTTTGCTCTTCTGGGGACCTATATTTTTATGACCTCGTGCATCTTGGGGGCTTGTGCGGTCTTCTTTGAGGCGATGCTCGGAGAACTCGGCGTGGATTCATCGCGTATGCAGATGTGGCTCATCGTTCCGGTTGTGGTGGTTGCTGTGGGGTTATTCGTTAATCTGCGTGAGTCGCAGATAGCCGCTCGGACTACGCTGGCGATCGGTATGGTAGGCATCGCGGTCATGGTCCTTCTCGCGCTTGTCATCTTGTTCCGCGTCGGGATGGGCAATGCTCCGGTAAATACTGGCATAGATTTCTCTGTGCTTACTCCGCGCGGAAATAGCTGGTCAGCCATCATGACAGCTTCAGTTTTTGCGTTTCTCTCTTGGGCGGGATTTGAGTCTGGATCATCGCTGGGCGAGGAAACTCGGGACGCGAAAAAATCCATTCCGGCAGCATTACTCGCGGCTGTGGGGATTGGTGGCTTGGTTTACGTGTTTGTGATGTTCGCTCAGACAATCGGGTTTGGAACGGATGCTGCTGGAGTAGCAGATTTCGCCAGTTCTTCGTCCACATTGACCACGCTAAGCTCCCGCTACATTGGCCCGTGGTTTGCTGTGCTTATTTCGGTGATTGCCTTCGCGGTTGCTTTCGGGTCGTTTCTAAGCTCAAGCGTAGCGACGTCGCGACTGCTCTTTGCACTTGCGCGTGATGGATTCGGCCCGAAGTTCTTGACCGAGGTCCCCGAGGATAAGAATGTTCCGGTCAAGGCCGTCTGGGTCTCTCACCTGCAAGCTCTAATTCTGGCTTTGGCAGTAGGCCTGATCGGCTTTGGCTCGATAGAAATCTATTATTGGTACGCAACCCTTGCGACCCTTTGCATGGTCGTGGCATACGGAATGGCCTCGGTTGGTGCAGCGAACTTCATCCTCAGGGGGCATGGCGGCCTGGCAAAGTGGGAACTCATCTTCCCAGTACTGGCATTGGGCTACTTGAGTTTTGTCTTTTTTGTTCAGATTGTGGGGCAAGGACCTCCTTACACCTATTTCCCCTGGATAGCGGCGCTGTGGTGTGTGGCGGGGCTTGTGATTATTCGTCTTCGACCGTCGTTGGCCAAGAGGATTGGCGAGCGACTAACCAGAGAGGAAATTGTCTAGTATGTTGGCAACAGAGCAAGCCACGTTTACATTCATCGCGACCAGCGACATATCGGCGAAAGCAAAGGGCAGGGCGGTTGCCTCGTCCGATTTCTCCGCAGACACCAGCGTTGGCTGGGTTCCTGCGAACTTAGGAATCGGGCCATTGGGATACATTGTCGATGGTATTCCATTCTGTTCAGAGGGTGACCTGCGGCTACAAGCAGATTCTGCTTCCCAGTACCACATCGCGGGTTTACCGGGCCGGGCACCGTTCTCCGTGTGCTTTGCTGATACTGTGATGCCTGATGGTACGGCTTGGAGCTCATGCGCGAGGTCGCTGCTCAAGGAAACGCTACAGCTGGCGAAAGACCGATATGGGTTGACCTTCAGTTGTTCGTTTGAGCACGAGTTTGTGGAAAAGAACTCTGCCCTGAACACACACCCGTTCTCTTTCGAGAACTTCCTGCAAGGCGAGCCGCTGGGGTCAACGATATTCTCAGTTCTATCCGCTGCGGGCGTGGAACCTGAATGCTGGTTGCCGGAGTATGCACCCCATCAGTACGAACTAACTTTGAAACCAACCGATCCCGTTAGTGCGGCGGACCGGGCCATACTGCTAAGGGAGGTAGTCAAGGAGTCATTCAAAGCGGCGGGCAGGGAAGTCACGTTTAGCCCAGTTGCGGTCCCTGATGGTGGCGGCACTGGGGTTCACGTTCACTATGGAATTTACGGGGAAGGTGGTGAAATCGTGGCGTTTGACCCCGAACGCCCAGGTCGACAGAGTGAACTTGCTGCCCGGTTTAACGCGGGGGTGGTTAAGTATGCTCCCGAAATGACGGCATTATTCGCGCCGCTATTGGTTAGCTATCAACGGCTCCGGCCAAATAACTGGTCCGTTGCCAAAGCATTTTGCGGTTTGCAGAACCGTGAGGCTCTGGTTCGTATTTGTCCGACCAATGAAATTGGCGGGAGGAAACCTGATCGGCAGTACCATTTCGAATTCCGTGGAGGTGACGTTGGCGCGAATCCGTGGACTCTGGTTACTGCTATCCTCAGGGCCGGGTTGGCAGGATTGGAAGAAAACCTTGATCCCGTGAAAGTCTATGAAGGTGGAACGGGCCCCGAGATTGCTGCTGAAGCAGTGTCACTCCCGGGCAGCCTGAAGGAGGCGCTGGCCCGGTTCGAGGAATCAGCGGTAGTACGGTCGTGGTTCTCCGAAGAATGGGTCCAAACGTTCCTGGCAATCAAGCGGAATGAAATTGAGTCTCTCAGTAGTCTGACTTTGAAGGAGCAGTGTGAAGCATATGCGAATCTCTACTAATCAGGCGGGCAACCGTGGCTGGGAGCAAGAAGAGCTTGGCTCATGCATCGCGGGGCTTCCGTTCTTTGACCATCACTGCCACGGCGTAGTGAAGAACTCGCTGAACCGAGATGACTTTGAGAGCCTCATCTCTGAATCCAGTAGTCCCGCTACGCCTGGTACGACGCGGTTTGATAGCAATATCGGGTTTCAGATACGGCGGTTGTGTGCTCCAGTATTGGGGCTGCAGAGCTTTGCGGAGCCCGACGAGTATTTGGAGGCGCGTAGCTCCCTCCCGACCGACACTGTAAACCGGTTGCTCATGCAACAAGCGAAATTGAGCAGATTGGGCGTCGAGACGGGGCATAGTCCAGATATCATCACCTCACCAGAAGAATTGGGGCACCTAGCGAGTGCTCGAAGCTATGAGATTATTCGCCTCGAACGCCTGGCTGAAGACATTGCGCAGAAGCTGGCCGCTGATAAAGCTGGGGACTCTAGGCGCCTGCAAGAGTGCTTCATCGGAAAGGTGCAGGGCTCCCTTGTGGAGGCTAAGAATTACGCTATTGGCGTGAAGTCCATAGCAGCGTACCGTGTGGGCTTAGATTTGGATCCCGCCCGGCCGACGCTAAAGGAACTGGAGCTAGCCGTCACTGAGTTCGTCCGTACTGGTGGCGTGCGCTTGGAGGATCCCGTCATTATCCGTTTCCTACTGTGGCAGGCGATTGACCTGGGCTTAGCGATCCAACTCCATGTCGGATACGGTGATGACGATGTTGACCTGCACCGCTGTAACCCGCTTCTAATGACAGAGCTATTCAGGCGGACCATTCATACGGGCGCGCGGTTCATGCTCCTTCACTGTTACCCATTTCACCGTGAAGCTGGGTACCTGGCTGATGTCTTCCCTCACGTGTATTTTGATGTGGGCTTGGCAGTCAATTACACAGGCGCGCAGGCCTCACAAGTAATAGCTGAATCTTTGGAGCTGGCGCCATTCGGTAAGATTCTGTTCAGCACAGACGCATATGGACTGCCCGAACTATACCTGGTAGGGGCAGAGTTGTTCCGGCAAGGACTGACAAAAGCTCTGTGGCGCTTCCATACAGAGTCGGCATGGCCCATCGAAGAAGCCATGCGCGTAGCCAGAATGATTGCGGTAGATAACGCTGTACGAGCCTATGGAATTGAGGAGTGAGTTGGCTACAGAGAACTACACCAACACGAAGATTGTGGATCAGTGGCTAAGGGAATTGGACGCGGTCCTCCCTCGAGCCGTGGCCCTTCGGCATGAGATCCACAGCAACCCGTGTCTGAGCGGGGCTGAGGAACCCACCGTGGAATTGTTTGAACAGTGGTCGGGGCTGAAGCTGGAACGGGTAGCTCAGACTGGTGGATTGGTACGGATTGGGCAGCCTACGGGGCCTGCCATTGCACTTCGCGCAGATTTGGACGCATTGCCTGTTCAGGAACAAACTGGCTGGTCCTGGGAGTCGCGCAATCCCAGCGTTATGCATGCCTGCGGCCACGATGTCCATCTTGGGGCTTTGTTCGCGGTTGTGGAATCGGCCAGGGGAATTGATTTGCCTGTGTCCATGGTTGGAATACTCCAACCGAGAGAAGAGACTTATCCTTCTGGTGCCTTGGACATCACGGAAACTGGACGACTCAAGGAACTCGAAGTCCAGCATGTGATTGGTGCACACGTACATCCACAGCTTCCTCTAGGCAGCGTGGCCTGTGACGCCGGATTCATTAATGCGGCAGCTGGAGAGATTGAGATCCACATTTCCGGAGCGGGTGGACATGGAGCGTATCCTCATCATGCCAATGACGTAGCAGCGGTGACAGCGCAGATTGCACTGGGGCTTAATGAAGTCGTTCGGCGCAACTTGAACCCAATGGACCCGGCTGTGGTTAGCATTGGGACGATTAGCGTTGGCGATGGTGCTGCCAATGTGCTTCCAGAACAGGGACGCATTCTAGCGACTGTAAGGGGGATTTCCCTGGAAAACAATGGGCTTTTAGCTGACAAAATCCGGCAGTTCGCGTCTTCGGTCGCCTGCGGTTTGGATTGTGTCGCTGAGGTGGATTATGCACAGGGTGAACCCGAGCTAGTTAATGACGCCGAGCTGGCTGCTGCTTTCGGCATTCTTCGCAAGGAGTTCGGGCTCGAGGCAGCGGCGTCAATGCGCTCCCTGGGAGCTGATGATTTCTCCTTCTACTCCCGCGATCTTCCGTCGATAATGTGCTTCGTGGGAGTGGGCGACGAAACCGCCAGTTCATTGCATGATCCTCGATTTCTCCCCGGAGACGAGGCTGTTGGATGTGTGGCAAGAGCTCTGATTTGTGGGTTCTTGGCTGCTGCCCAACGCATGGGAGCCTAAAGGCTCAGGATGAAAATGGAACAGAGTATTACGGAGAAAATCAACGTAGCTTTCGCGGGCCTGACGGCCGCAGAGAAACAAGCAGCGCGGACGCTAGTTCAGAACTTCCCGTGGGCGGGAATGGGAACTGTTGATGATTTTTCCGCAGCTGCCAATGTGAGCTCAGCGACCATTGTCCGATTTGTTCAGAGCCTAGGGTTCCGAGGTTTCAAGGAGTTCCAAAAGGCTCTCATCAGGGAGTCGGCTTTGCGTGATGTGTCTCCACTGGCCAGGGCAGACGAAGCAGCAGGGCCTCTCGCACCCAAAGATTCTGGCCTGGTAGGGGTGTTCCGCGGGGCTGGTGCTTGGTACGTTGAGGGAATCGCTGAAACTTTCGCCAATACCAACATGGAGGAACTGGTTGCTGCGGCGAGTATTCTCTCAGACCCAAGCAAAAGAGTGTTCGCCTTTGGCGGCACATTCTCGCACGTACTCGCTCAGCACCTGGTGTCGCAATTGCAGCTTTTTCGCAGCGGTCTGCACTATGTGAGGACGGGGTCGTTGGAGATGTCGGACCGCCTATCCTCAATCGTTGAAGGGGACGTGTTTGTCTGCTTTGACTTCCGGCGCTATTCCATGGCGGCGTTGAACTGTAGTCAAATTGCCGCGGAGAGAGGCGCAAAGGTGCTGTTGATAACTGACCAGTGGTTGTCGCCAGCATCCAAGTATGCCACATCCACATTGATTGCACGTGTGGAAGCGCCCGGCCCCTCGGACACCATGGTTCCTGCCTTTGCGATGGTGGAAGCCTTGTGCGAGTGCGTGGTCGATGCCCTTGGGGAAAGTGGTCTGAAGCGGCTGCGGGCAATTGAAGCGTTGCGTGGCGGAGAGATCTGATTTTCCTTGCAGGCGGGGGTGTGGGGGTGCTAGCGCCCTAGGTGCGTGGGATCCCACATTTTCAGCAGGGTTTCTACGACCACGATGTTGGGGCCGTCGGCGGCGAGGGCTTCGGACAGGCAATCTTCCAGGCCAGCGAGGTCGGTCTTGCGAGTGGGGATGCCGAAGGCTTGGGCTAGGGCTACGAAGTCGGGGCGGTGGAGTTCGGTGTGGGTGGCTTTGCCGAAGGTATCCGTCATGTACTCGCGCAGGATGCCGTAGCCGCCATCGTCAATAATGAGCCAGGTGACAGGGATGTTGTGCTGAGCGGCAGCGGCAAGCTCGGCGATGGAGTACATGGCGGAGCCGTCGCCGGAGACCGCCAGGACGCGGTGACCAAGGCCAATTGCACCGCCGAAGGCGGCAGGGAAGCCAAAACCAATGCCGCCAGCTCCCTGCGCGGAGTGGAACTGGCCCTCTTGTGGGTCCCACACATTCCAGCCCCAATACGCGGCGATGGTCATGTCCCAAAACGTCTGCATGTCAGTCGGTACAGCGGCACGGATTGCTGCCATGAAAGCGCGCTCGTTGGCCAGGTCCTGCTGGTCTAGACGGTGAGCGATTGTGCCTTTGACTTGGGCAACTTGGCCGGAGACGTGGGGCTTGTCAGGAATGGGGTCAAGTAAGCGATTAATTGCGGCAAGAGCCAGGCTAGCATCGCTGCGGATACCAAGGCCAGGATGGTTGGACGCAAGGACCTGGTAGGCGGCATCGATCTGGATGATTTCGCCGCGCGGGGCCATGGTGAAGTAATTGGAGGTTACTTCGCCTAAGGAGGTACCAACGGCTAAGAGGACATCGGCAGCCTCAAGCAGCTCCGTGACCGCAACGTCTTCGATCCAGCTGCCCAGGGACAGCGGATGGTCCACGGGAAAGCCACCCACGCCGCCGGGGGTGCAGATGACGGGGGATTGGAGGGCATCGGCAAGTTTAAGCAGCTCAGCGCTACCCTGGGCAGAACGGCGCACGCCACCACCCGCGATGATGGCGGGACGCTGGGCACCGGAAAGTAAAGCGGCAGCGCGGCGCAAGGAAGGGGTATGGCCGCGGACGGCAGGGACAGTGGTGTCGAGGTCTTTAGGCGCGGGGATGGTGGTTTCTTGCAGCAGGACATCCTGAGGGATTTCCACCCACACCGGTCCCTGCGGAGCGGTCATGGCCTGGCGCCAGGCGTCCTCAATTGCGTAGGGGATGGCGGAGACCTTGTGCACAGTGGCCTGGAACTTGGTTACATTGCGGGCAGACTCCTTTTGATCATCGAGCTGATGCAGCATGCCCTTGCGGCGGCCGCCCAAACCGGATTCGGGAATCTGCGAGGCAATGACCACCATAGGAACACCGGTGGCATAAGCCTCCTCCAAACCAGCCAGGGATGTTAGCGCCCCGGGACCGGTGGAGAGGAAGAGCGCTGCAGGCTCACCCGTGGCCCGCGCGTAACCATCGGCTGCAAAGGCAGAGTTGTTCTCCACGCGGGAGGAGATAAACCTTAGCGGGGAACGGGAGAGGGCATCAAAAAGCCCCAGTGCATGCTGGCCGGGGATGCCGAAGACAGTGCTAATGCCCAGGGCCTGCAGCGTTTCCACAACGAGGTCGCCACCATTGCGCATGAGTGCTCCTTAGATGTGTGCCAGGCGGTCAGCGATGAGCGTGACCAGTTCATAGGTCACGTGGGAAGCGGCGATGCCGGTGAGCTCCGCGTGGTCGAAACCGGGGGAGACCTCAACGATGTCTGCACCGACAATGTTTAGTCCACGCAGCCCGCGCAGAATTTCCAGGAGTTCGCGGGAAGTCATGCCGCCAGCCTCTGGGGTGCCGGTGCCGGGGGCGTGCGCGGGGTCCAGGACATCAATGTCGACGGAGATGTAGAGCGGGCGCTCACCCACGCGCTCGCGCAGTTGTGTGACCACATCCCCGACACCGCGGCGGAAGATGTCTGCGGAGGTGATAATGCCAAAGCCCATGCGCTCGTCATCCGTCAGGTCCTTCTTGCCGTAGAGCGGGCCGCGGGTGCCCACGTGGCAGATAGCCTCGGTATCAATGATTCCTTCCTCGACGGCGCGACGGAAGGGGGTGCCGTGGGTGTAGTCCGCGCCAAAGTAGGTATCCCAGGTGTCCAGATGGGCATCAAAGTGCAGCAAGGCTACGGGTTGGCCTGCTCTTGCCGATGCCGCCCGTAGCAGCGGCAGTGCCACGGTATGGTCGCCACCGATAGTGACCAGGGTGGCACCATCTTCGGTCAGAGCCATGGCGTCCTTCTGGATTTCTGCAATGGCCTCTCCAATATTGAAGGGGTTGACTGCCATATCGCCTGCGTCGGCTACTTGGACTTGCGCGAAGGGGGAGGTATCCGTAGCTGGGTTGTAGGGGCGTAGCAAGCGGGAAGACTGGCGGATGTGGCCCGGGCCAAAGCGGGTGCCCGGACGGTAAGAGACCCCGGCGTCAAAGGGGATGCCCACGACCTTGATATCTGCGCGGCGGCCCTCCGCCTCCAAGTCGCGCAGGCGAGGTAGGAGGGCATAGGTGGCCTCGCCACCATAGCGGGGGACCAGGGCAGAGTTGACGGGGCCAACGTTGCCGTTGTCGATGACGCGTGGGGTTTCCAGCATGGGGGACTCGCTTTCTAGTTGTGAGTGTGGGTAATGGCTTAGGTTGCAGGCAGGGTAGAGAACCGAGGGCCGGCGGCGCGCGAGGAGCTTAAAGCCCAGAGGACTATTGCTGCGGTATCGCCGGGGTTTTCCCAGGTGTGTGGGGTAAGCCCAGCGAAGGTGGCGGTGTCTCCGGCGTGGAGGGTGAGCGTTTGGCGCTCGAGGATCAGGTTGAACGTTCCAGAGATGACGTGGAGGGATTCCACATCGCAGTCCATTGTGTAAAGCTCGGTTTCCCCGCGCCCGCCAGGGGCAATTTCGGCTCGGATGAGCTGGAGTTGCCGGTTCGAGGGGGGAGTCAGTAGCTGCTCAGTAATACCGTCGCCACCCAGGGAGATTAGTGGTGCGTCTTTGAGGGCGATGTACTCGGTTTCGGGGAAATCGAGGACCTCACCGGGGGAGACGCCTAGCACCTGGCAAATGCTGACCAGGGTGCTGACCGATGGGCTGGTGATGTCCCTTTCGATGCGGGACAAGAAGCTCTTGCTCACACCGGAGAACTCGGAGACTTGGTCCATGGTGAGGCGGCGCTCCTGGCGGATAGCCCGGAGACGTTGGCCTAGCTTGAGCTCTTTGCTGGAGGGCTCGATAGGTAGTGACTTGACCACGGCAGAACCTTTCTTGCGGCAACCTGCGTTGCCATTATGACCTTCGGGGACGCCCCTCGCGGTGCTTCTTGAGGGATGGCACCGTGGGGAGGGTCCCGAAAGTTGCATGATTGGCAACTGAAGTTGACTATAGCGCTATTCTTTGTGATGTGCAATACGGTTGACGGTTGGCTGTATTCCACTCTACTACCTGCGAAGATGGGGAATCTTCGTAGAAGGTATTGCTTTATAGGCAACTAGTGTTTAGTCTGGGTTCACACCATGGTGAGGCGCGTTACTTTTTGTTTTTTGGTTAGCGCGCGGCACATGGGGTGCTGTGGTGGCGGCAGATTCCGCCTCGACTCAACACAAAGGAAGCGAATATGGAATGGCTCGATATAGCCGTGGTTGCGGCGTACCTTCTGGCGATGGTCCTCTTTGGCCTGTGGGGCAAAGCTAAGACGTCGAACACTGATGATTACCTGGTTGCGGGGCGTAACCTTGGTTTCGCGCTCTACACCGGAACGATTGTCACGGTGGTCCTAGGGGGTGCCTCTGCCGTGGGCGGTGTGGGCTTGGGTTATAAGTTTGGGATTTCTGGTCTGTGGTTGGTCGCGGCCATTGGTTTGGGGGTTATCCTGCTGTCAGCATTCTTTGCCCCGAAGTTGCAGCGGCTGAAAATCTACACTGTGGTGGAGATGATGACTCTGCGCTACGGTACAGAGTCCACGCAGGTGGCATCCCTGGTGATGCTCGCCTATACCCTGATGCTCACCGCCACCTCCACCGGAGCGTATGCGTCCATCTTTATGGTGCTGTTTGGGTGGGACCGCTGGGTGTGCATTCTGGTTGGCTCTGCTGTGGTGCTAATTTACGCTGCTACCGGAGGCATGTGGTCTATCACGCTGGCAGACATGGCGCAGTTCGTCATCATGACTATTGGCGTGTTCGCTCTGATGTTGCCGTTCGGGCTACACCACGCCGGCGGTTGGTCTGCCATGCAGGATCGACTGGATGCGACCTTCTTTGATATCGGCGGCATGGGCTTGCAGTCCATTATTACGTACTTCGTTATCTACACCCTGGGGCTGTTGATTGGCCAAGATATTTGGCAGCGTGTCTTTACTGCAAAAACGGACAAGGTCGCGCAGTGGGGCGGGGTTACCGGCGGTATTTACTGCATTGTGTTTGGTGCTGCTGGTGCAATCATCGGTATGACGGCAGCTGTGGCCATGCCGGGGATTGAGAACAAAGATGATGTCTTTGCCCGAGTGGCCATTGATTTCCTACCTGTGGGCTTAGGTGGGTTGGCACTCTCGGCTGGCGTGGCCGCGATGATGTCTACTGCTTCTGGCGGGCTGATTGCGGCGGCAACGGTTGCGCGCACCGATGTTCTGCCTCTGCTCCGCAACCTCAAGCGCGGCCCGCGTACTCTGACCGCTGCAGAGGCTCAGGCTATGGCGCAACAAAATGCGCAAGCAAATCAGGCGGCGGAGGATATAGCGGCCTCGCGCAAGTGGGTTATCGGCCTGGGCTTGTTCGTAATGCTCTTGGCCATGGCGGTTCCTGATGTGGTGGCCGCGCTGACCATAGCCTACGACATTTTGGTAGGTGGGCTGTTCGTTGCCATCCTGGGCGGTTTGGTGTGGAAGCGTGGCAATGGCCTGGGGGCTGCGTGCTCCATGGGGGCGGGCTCGTTGGTAACCCTGGGCACCATGGGTTACCTTGAATTTACGGGTGATGAGCCAATGGCGGGCGTCTATGCCAACGAGCCCATTTACTTTGGCTTGGCTGCCTCATTATTGGTGTATGTGGTGGTGTCTTTGCTGTCCAAGTCCACGGACCCGGAAGTCCTGGCCGCGTGGCAATACCGGACTGTTCATGGTGCGCCGGAAGAGGGGCCAACGGCTTTCGGCGCGCCTGCGGAACACGCGGAGGGCACTCAGGACCTTCAGTAGGGGTTTAGTCAGGAGAAATGAAAACTTTTCTCGAAAAGGCTTCCATCGGTAGCGAATATCTGTTAGTGTGTCCAGAAACACAAAATGAACGCATTTCATTTTGGATCATCGAGACCCAACAGAGGAAGGAATGTCAATGGTGAAAAACTCAGATGGACATAAGCGAGTGGGGTATCTCTGGGACACCCTGTACGGATGGCATGACACGGGCACGGGCGGTAACGAACCCGCAGACCCTGCTCGCGGACTGCAACCTGTAAACCGGCACTACTCTTCACCAGAGCCGAAGCGGCGGTTGCATGAGCTTATTCAAGTCTCCCAGTTGCGCGGGCATTTGGTCCAGCTAGCTGCGAAGCCTGCCACCAGGCTACAAGTGAGTCGGGTGCATTCGGAGGGGCACATCGATAACATGTTGAAGCAGTCCCAGCTCCCGAAGGGCGGTGACTGCGGCGATGGGGGTTCGCCCTTTGGTAAGGGAGGTGCCGGCATTGCCCTCCTCTCCTCCGGAGGTGCAATTGAGTCGGTTCGCGCGGTGCTGGATGGCGAAGTCGACCAAGCCTATGCTCTGATCAATCCGCCTGGACACCATGCGGAGCGCGACCGTGGTCTGGGGTTCTGCCTTTTCAACAACGCTTCAGTCGCAGCGGCATATGCGCTGCAGGAGCGGGGACTAAATCGGGTTGCAATCGTGGACTGGGACGTCCACCACGGTAACGGCACCCAAGACATTTGGTGGGAGGACCGTGACGTGCTCACTATTTCCCTCCATCAGGACCGAAACTTCCCCGTCAATAGTGGATTTGTTTACGAACGCGGAGCGGGCCGTGGTGAGGGCTACAACCTCAACATTCCGCTGCCCCCTGGCTCCGGGGACTTGGTCTACACCACGGCGCTTCGGGAAATCGTAGCCCCGGCCTTGGCCAAGTTTAAGCCGGAGCTGATCATCGTCAGCTCTGGATATGATGCTGCAATGATGGACCCGCTGGGCCGAATGATGGTGACCATGGATGGCTACAAGCAGATGACCAAAATTGTCCTGGACGCTGCTAAGGAACTCTGTAATGGACAACTGGTAGTGGTTCAAGAAGGAGGCTACTGCCAGTACTATGTACCCTTCTGTGGCCTGGGCGTAATGGAAGTCCTTACCGAGCAGGACTCAGGCTTCAAAGATGAGTACCTGGACATTGTGGAGGGACAAGTTCGTGTGCACTATACCCAGGAGCAGCTTGATTATCTGCGGGATGCATATGCTTCCCACTTCGGGAACAGAAGCGCTGCGCTGGAAGAATTGGTCGCCGACACATGGGCGGGCAAACGATGACCGCTCAATCCCGTAATCTCAAAACCCACAACATTGTCTTCCTGGTAGTAGCCGCAGCAGCACCGCTGACTGTAGTCTCCGCCGGGGTTACCGCAGCTTATGCCGCCTCCGGGATGGCTGGCGTGCCACTGGGGTACCTACTATGCGGCGCACTGGTGGCGCTGTTTGCCGTGGGCTTTTGTGCAATGGCCAAGGAGATACCTAATACCGCAGCGTTTTTCTCATACGTCTCTGCCGGATTGGGGCGCAGTCATGGGCTGGCGGCCTCATGGCTAGCCATCGTTTCCTACACCGCAATGCAGATAGCGCTTTACTGTTTGTTGGGGTACACCGCCGCGAGTTTGATAAGCACGGTAGCGGGAGTTCACTGGCCGTGGTGGTTATTCTCCTTTGCCGCGTTGGGCTTAGTGGCATTATTAGGGCTGAAGTCCGCCGATTTTGCCTCGCGCATTCTAGGCGTACTGCTCGCGTGTGAGTTCACCGCGGTGATGTTCTTTTGCTTCCTGGCATTGCGTAATCCAGCCGATAGTCTGGGCGTGCAAACCTTCACCCCGCAGCAACTCATTGGCGCGGGCACCGGTACATTGCTGGCGTTTACCATCGCGGGGTTTATGGGTATAGAGAGCAGCGCAATGTATTCCGAAGAAGCCGTTAATCCAAGCAATACGATTCCGCGCGCCACGCTGATCTCGGTAAGCATCATCTCTGCCTTCTATGGGTTTTCCTCCTGGTGTATCGCACAAAGCACCGGCGAATCACATGTTGTTGAGCAGGCCCAGACATATGGTTCAGACCTCTTCTTTAACTTCATTGGTGAACGAGGCTTCCTGTACTTGGTGCCCGTTATCCAATCGCTCCTGGTGACTTCACTTTTTGCCGCTACCACTGCGTTTCATAACTCCATTTCGCGCTACCTCATGGCGCTGGGACGTGAGGAAGTGATTTGGAAGAGACTCGGGGTGACTAAGGGCAGCGGTGCGCCGGTGGCTGCGTCACTATTCCAGTCAGCCTTTGGGGTACTTGTTCTGCTAGCAGCTGTATTGGCGCAACTGCTCACCGGCTTCGACGAAAGCTTCCCGGCTACCGTCGTCTTTTCTTGGATGAGCAACGCCGGTGGCTTCGGCTTAGTGTTCTTGCTGTTGGTGACATCCATATCTGTGGTGCTGTATTTCCGCAAGACCCTTAATGCGTATTCATGCTTCGTTACCGTCGTTGCACCGGCACTGGCCATCGCCGGCTTTGGAACCATGTTTGTGCTAATTCTCACCAATTTCAGCAATCTCATCGGCGACGCGCAGCTGTGGTATCTGGTGTTCATTATCCCCAGCATCATCCTTTCCTGTGGGGTTGCGGGCTACGCGCGCGGAGAGTACCTCAAGCGGCATCGACCGGAGGTCTACTGCAACATCGGCTCGGGTCGCCCGCCAGTAATCACTGATTTGCTGGTCATTGAGGACACTGCACGGGCAAAGCGGTAACCTATCTGACGATAAATCCCGGTCGGCCGCTTCCCTCTTGAGGAAATGCACAAATGGCCGGGCCGGTTATTCCGGCTTTAAATAACCCAACGTGTGTTCGCTGGGCCTGCGGAGGGTAGCAGTGGGCTATCACCAATGGTCCAAGTTATCCACAGGTGTGCGATTCTTAAACTTGTACTCTGTCGGTCAAGAGTTTGATACTATGCCAATGTGCTTCACGCTTTTATTAATGAGCCCGAATGTACTGGCCGCTACCTTATATTGGCAGCGCTTGTGGTAGCTGATATTGCGGGTATTCGCACCCGTGAAAACCTGCGCGACGTCGGCTTGTACGATACTGTTATCGCCTTGGGATCCCCCACCGCTAGGTGGGTTTCACGGCGCAAGGGTTCATAGCCAACTGGAATACGCTTTCCTGAAGTTTTGTATTCTGTTACATCTATGTCGCGTGCGAGTTGTGTATGGCGCTGCTGAGCTCGCACGCGATAGTGAGAAGTCATAGTTTAAGGAGATTTGTGTTTACACCTATTCATAGAGCACTTGGGATTGAGGCAGGTGAATTGAATTCTGAATTGATTCAGAAGGCGATTGATGAAAGAGTGGAGGAGGCTAGTGACCTTGATTGGAAGCGAGACTTCTACAATCCGAAACACTCCGGGTGGGACGAAGAAGCTGCCAAGGATTTGGCCGCGATGGCTAACACGGGCGGGGGCTGGATTGTATTTGGCGTGGCAGAGGATGGTGTGAAAAATTCGGCCTGCCAAGTATCTCCCATAACATGGTCGGCGGATATTCAGCAGCGACTTCTTAGAGTCGCATACGCTAAGGTTGGTCCTCCATTAGTCGGTTTGGAGTTTCATGAGGTTCCTTGGAATGGGGTGGACGGCTCCGGAAGTATAGTTATGCTTCGAGTCCCTGATTCCCCGGATGCTCCTCATTTTGCGCGCAAGGGAGATGGTGCTTTCGTAGCGCCGCGGCGCAATGGCCCACACACGGTCTTTATGAGTGACCGCGAAATCGAACGTGGATTCCGGGAGCGATTTCAGTATGCCGATGACCAGGAGCGGCTCCTGCAGAATCGTTTTGAACAGGCTTGTGGGACGCTGCGACCTGAGAATGGACTGTTCTTATCATTGGCAGCAGTTCCTTATGAGCCGGTCCTGTCGCGCAAGCCAGTGGCGATGGAAGTTGTTTCGTGTTATGCGGATCAAGAAGGCATTTCGGAGCTATTCTCACGTGATTATTCAGTGGGGTATTGGAGTTCAGGGGAAGTGAAGAAGGGGCTCCGCCAGTGGGTGCTCCGCAACCGTCCTGAGTCGCACATATCTTACCGGAAGAATTTGTTTGACGATGGTACTGTTCTTGGCTCTTATCAGGTCGGTCTCCTGCATCGCGAGGACATGCACAGTGAGTACTATCCGGTCGGCGAGGTAAACCACTGTAAGAATGCAGATCTTGAAGCTGCAGTGATCGATTTTGTCACCATATTGCGAAGTCACGCCCAGGAGCGACAGGTGGGCGGTGGCTTTCGTCTTAGGGCGGGACTCGTGGGCGTAGCAAATGAACCAATCCGTATCCGTACTTTAAATACATGGTCTGGACGGCTGGACGAAGTTGAAAGAGGAGAGCCTATATCGAGATTTCAGCCGATTACGACTGATTTGGCACCGCTCGCGGAGGTGAATGAGCTGTTGCCGATTGTCAGTAGTTTCGCGCAGGACCTCATCAACCAAGGTGGTGTTCAGCGATTGACTGTAATACCAGAGGTGAATGATGAACGCCCAGTGACTTCATAGCGGTACGGACGGGGTTTCAGGTGACGGACCTCTTTTCCGTATTATTTACCTATTAGCTGCTCCTGTGGTGTCCCGGGAAGTTGGTCGGGGTGGTGTTCCGGGATGTTGGTAGGGTCGCCAACCCGGCGTTGTATAGCCAGGCTGGCGTTTGGGTTTAGGTCCGACAATCCAGCACACCACAGACTGTAGTCTCCGCCGGGGTTACCACAGCTTGTTGGACATTCGGGCAACTGGCAGACAGCGGATCTGGCTGCAGACGCACAGAAACCCCGATTAAACGGGGTTTCTGGCAATGTGGAGTTGCTTACAAGCGGCAATCTCTACGCGGTCCACGCTATCGTGTATACGCACCAGCGTCAAGTGCCGTGGGCGGAGGTCGAGGTGAGCAGGATGGAGAGGCCGAACTTCACGTATACTCGCCGCACAGCCACTATCTCGCGGAGGTTTACGACGTGGTTTCTCTGAAAAGATATCGCCTCCGGCTGTTTATTGCCGGTGTCTCGTGCTTAGTGGTTGTGGCCACCATCTTTGCGTTCTTCATTTCGCTGGGCCGGGGTCACCTGCTGAATTGGAGTGATGTAGTCCCCTGGATCGGTGGGGTAGTAATTGCTGCACCCCTGACTTTCGTGTGGGTTAAAAGTCGAGCGAAGAGCTTTCGGGAGCGTGAGAATCTCTGGGGCCCATCCACGCAGTAGATGGGATCCCGGTTTCGGTTGGTACTCGTGCGTGTGCGAGTGACCAACGGGCCCAATGGGGCAGCCTAGCCCGCCGCGTCCGGTTCGACGCTCAGCAGAAGCAGCTCGGCACGGGTGATGGGGTTGGTTAGGTCTGCGTGGCAGAGGGTCTGGATTTTGTCTATGCGGGCGCGGATGGTGTGGCGGTGTAGGCCCAGCTCGGCGGCGGCGGTGGCTAGGTTGGCCCCGGCTACCAGGTAGGTGCGCAGGGTGCGCAGGAGTTCGGTGCCGTGGGTGGCATCGTGGGCGCGCAGGATGTCGGTGGTGGCGGCACGACGGGTGGACAGGGCGGCGTGGACGTGGGGGGAGGCAAGCCAGGAGGGGGCGGAGGCATCGTAAGACTCAGCTGCACCTTGGGGCAAGGAGCGGGCGTGGGTGAGCAGGGCATTGAGGCGGGGCTGGGTGAGCTCCGTGTAGGCGGTGGCAGGCAGGATGGAGATGCGCAGGTGGGGTGCCAGGCGGCCAAAGAGCTGGGTGGGGGAGATGGTGGCAGTGGGGGGAAGAGCAATGAGGGCAGCGCTGTCCTGGGCAAGGGGGAGGGCAAAGTAGGCAACGCCGGTGCGGGTGGCGGCCTGGGAGAGCTGGATTAAGCAGCGTGACAGCCGCGCGGGGGAGTCTGCGGCCACAGCCAGGGCGGTGACCTCCCCGCGGCTGGCCACCGTATTCCACGCGGCCTTGAGTGCGGTGTGCTGGAGGGGGTCCTGCGGGCTGGTTAGCTGGGTAGATAGCGTTAGGGCGCCAAGCAGGGTCTGGGCGGCGGCATCGGGGTGCTGGAGCAACAGGCCCGCCAGGCCAGCTAGGTGGCGGATAAGCGCGCGGGCATAAGAATCGAACTTCTCTGCGCGCGAGACCGCCAGGGCAAAGCGGCGCTGGCCGGGGGCGGGAAAGACCGAGGTTATGGTGGCCAGGCGTTGGCCATCGCGGGTGGTGGTGGCCCGGGCGCCAGCAGAACGCCCGGTCTGCGCGGCGGCCTCCACGGCAGCGGGGGTGGCGTCGATGCCGCGGAAGTCCCGGCGTGCCACCGCCGCACCGGAGTTGCTGGCCAGGGCGACTGCGGCCTTGAGCTCCTGGGAGGCCTGGGCGGTAAGCGCCTCAATCCCACCGTGGGCCGCCTGGTTGAGGCGTTCTTGCTGGCGGTGCAGGGCGAACTGGGCGTTGTTGTCCAGGCGGGTTTGTTCCGCAGTGACCGCGCCCATAATCGCAATAAATGCGGTGGCGCGGGGGACTTCGAAGAGGGTCAGGTGGTGGCGGGTGGCCGCGGCGAGCAGCTGGGGCGGGACTGTGGCAAAGGTCAGGCCGGTGCCAAAGCCGATTCCGGCGACGTTGGCGCTGGCCAGCGCGGCGCAGTAACGCTCGAAGCCGTCTGGGTGCTGCTCGAAGGCCAGGCCCAGGGTGAGGATAATGGCGCCGGGGGCGGTGAATTCGGTGGGATCGGCCAGTTCAGAGGCGTGGATGGTTGAAAACGTTGGCTGGGCGGTGTTCAGCGGGCGCAGGCCCAGGGCGCGTTGGTTAAACAGCCAGTGGAAGGCGATGTCGGTCATGGGGTGCTCCTGAGGGTGCCGGGTGGGGCTGGGGTGTGCGGGCGGGACTGGCGCCGGGGGGTGTGCGGGCGGGACTGGTGCAGGGGTGTGCCGGGGAGGGCGGCTGGCGCGGCGCTGTCACTATACATAGTAAACAGCATCGGGCGGAAAATTTATACGCTGCGGCCATATCGCCAGGCTGGTGTGCCGGCTCACAATATGGGCAGTCCATTGCTGAAATCGCTAACAAAGGAGAGCGCATGTCTGAACTCGAGTACCGCATTGAACAGTCCCGCCACCTGGGCCAGCAGGTCCCCGGCCCGGTCAGTGCCGCGCTGGATGAGCGCCGCAAGAACGCCCTGCCCGCTGGCATGGCCCCGGCACTGCCTGGCTACGTCGTAGATGCTGACGGTGGCATTCTTGCCGATGCCGACGGCAACCGCTTCATCGACCTGGCTTCCGGTATTGCAGTTACCTCTGCAGGCGCCTCCAACCCCGCGGTGGTCAAGGCCGTCCAGGAAGCCGTGGCGCACTTTACCCACACCTCCTTCACTATCTCCCCGTACGAGTCCTACGTGGAGGTAGCAGAAAAGCTCAACGAGCTCACCCCGGGTGACCACCCGAAGAAGACCGCCCTGTTCAACTCTGGTGCAGAAGCAGTAGAAAACGCCGTGAAGATTGCGCGAAACTACACCGGCAAGCGCGGCGTGGTGGTCATGGACCGCGCCTTCCACGGCCGCACCAACTTGACCATGGCCATGACGGCCAAGCAGTCGCCCTACAAGAATGGCTTTGGCCCCTTTGCCCCGGAAATCTACCGCGCACCCATGTCCTACCCGCTGCGCGATGGCCTAACCGGTGCAGAGGCCGCCAAGCGCACCATCACCATGATTGAGCAGGAAGTCGGCGCAGCCAACCTGGCCTGCGTGGTAGCAGAGCCCATCCAGGGTGAGGGCGGCTTTGTGGTCCCGGCGGAGGGCTACTTGCCGGCCATCCAGAAGTGGTGCAATGACAATGACGTGGTCTTTATTGTCGATGAAATCCAGGCGGGCATGATGCGCACTGGCACCTGGTTTGCCTCCGACCATGAGGGCGTGGTGCCGGATATGGTCACCATCGCCAAGGGTGTGGCCTCTGGCATGCCGCTGTCTGCGGTGACTGGGCGCGCTGAAATCATGGATGCCCCGCAGCCCGGCGGCCTGGGTGGTACCTACACCGGCAACCCCGTCGCCTGTGCTGCCGCCCTGGCTACCCTGAAGGAATTCGAGGAGAAGGACTTCGGCGCCCGCGCGCTCAACCTGGAAAAGATTGCCCGCGAAGAACTCGCCCCCATCCTGGAGGACGAGCGCGTGGCCGAGTTCCGCGGCCGCGGCGCAATGTTGGCCCTGGAGTTTGTCACCGCCGAAGGCGAGCCAGACTCTGAGCTGGTCCACCAGATTGCCGCCGGTGCCAAGGCTGAAGGCGTGCTGATTTTGACCTGCGGCCTGGACCACAACGTCATCCGCTTCCTGCCCTCCCTGGCCATCCCGGAGGACCTGTGGCGCGAGGCCCTGCAGGTCGTGGTCAAGCAGTTCAACGAATACAAGTAGCGAATACAAGTAGCGAGTAAGTAAGGACAACACTATGGCAGAGTTTGATTACGCACCCGTCCAAGACCTGCTGGACTCCCTGCCCACCGGCCTGTGGCTAGGCGGCAAGAATGTCGATGCCACCGGTGGGGAAACCTTCGAGGTCCTGGACCCCGCCACCGAGCAGGTCCTGGCCAAGGTTGCCGATGGACGCTCGGAAGACTGGATGGCGGCACTGGAGGGGGCATCGGCAAGCCAAAGCCAATGGGCGGCAGTACCCCCGCGCGAGCGCTCCATCATCCTGCATGAGGTATTTGAGCGCGTGACCGCCCGCAAGGAAGACTTCGCTCGCGTGATGACCTTGGAAATGGGCAAGCCCTACGCCGAGGCCCTCGGTGAGGTCGCCTACGGTGCGGAGTACATTCGCTGGTTTGCGGAGGAAGCCGTGCGCATCCCCGGGCGCTACTCGCAATCCCCGGCCGGCAATGGCTCCATTACCGTCTCGCACACCCCCGTGGGCCCGGTGCTGGCCATTACCCCGTGGAACTTCCCGCTGGCCATGGCCACCCGCAAAATTGCCCCCGCGTTGGCTGCCGGCTGCACCGTCATTGTGAAACCCGCAGCGGAAACCCCGCTGACCATGCTGCTCTTTGGCCAGGTGCTGGCAGAGGTACTCGCCGAGCATGACGCACCAGCTGGGGTGTTTTCTATCATCACCACCCGCAAGTCCTCGGCGCTATCTGAGGAGCTCATGGCCGATGCCCGCCTGCGCAAGGTCACCTTCACCGGCTCCACCGGCGTGGGCAAGGTCCTAGTGCGCCAGTCTGCCGATAACCTGCAGCGCACCTCCATGGAACTGGGCGGCAACGCGCCATTCCTGGTGTGCGAGGACGCCGACCTAGACCTGGTGCTCGGCTGTGCCATGCAGGCCAAGATGCGCAACGGCGGCGAGGCCTGCATTGCCGCCAACCGCTTCATTGTGCATGAGTCCCTGGCCGAAGAGTTCACCCAGCGCCTGACCGAGCAGATGGCCGCCGTCACCGTGGGCCACGGCCTGGAAGACGGCGTGACCCTGGGCCCGCTGATTAGCGCCAAGCAGCGCGATGCCGTCGCTGAGCTGGTCTCCGGCGCCCTGGCCCAAGGTGCTGTGGCTACCACCGGTGGCTCCGTGCCTGAGGGCACCGGCTACTTCTACCCGGCCACCGTTTTGGCTCAGCTTGCCGATGACGCCGATATCCTCCGCCAGGAAATCTTCGGCCCCGTGGCCACCGTCACCACCTTCGCCACCCTCGAAGAGGGCGTGGCCAAGGCCAATGACACCGAGTTTGGCCTGGCAGCCTACGCCTTTACTGAGAACGTCCACACCGCCGACTACCTGGCGCACGCCCTGGAGGCCGGCATGGTGGGCATCAACCGTGCCGCCATTTCCGATGCCGCCGCACCCTTCGGTGGCATCAAGCAGTCCGGCTTCGGCCGCGAAGGCGGCGCCGAGGGCATTGAGGAATACATCTCCGTGCGCTACATCGCCAAGCCTTAACCGATAACCGGCCTGCAGGGCCGTCTTGACCGGCCTGCTGGGCCGCTGGGTCGCCTTAACTGGCGGCGACGGTGAGCGTAAGGGGGCATCGGCAAGCTAAGGCAGAGCTTGTGCTGGTGCCCCCGGCCGAGGACCACCCTCCTCGGCCTCTTTTCTATCTCTACGAGTGGAGGCAACAATGACTACACACAGTTCTGCAACCCCCGCAGGCCCGGGCGACGCTGGCGCGCCGGGAGCTTCGGAAGTTCCGGGAGTTCCGGACAGCATTGCCGCGGCCGCGCACAAGCCGGCGCTGACATTTGTGCAGGGCATCGCACTGATTTTTGGCACCAACATCGGTGCCGGGATTTTGTCCATTCCCTATGCCGCGCGCAACGGCGGCTTTGTGGCGCTAATTATTGCGCTGCTGGTGGCCGGCACGCTGACCACCATTTCCATGCTCTACGTGGCGGAAACCGCCATGCGCACCCGGGCGCCGCTGCAGGTCTCCGGACTGGCGGAGCACTACCTGGGGCAATGGGGGCGCTGGCTGGTGTTTGTGGCGATTATTGTCAACGGCATCGGCGCGCTGATCGCCTACGCCTCCGGCTCCGGGGACCTGATACACAACATCTTCGGCCTGCCGCCGCTGGTGGGCACGCTGATTTTCTTCGGGTTCGGTTCTTGGGTGATGTACCGCGGGCTGCACACCACCGGCGCGACCGAAGGCGCGATTACCGCCGGCATGGCCATTATTATTGCGGTGCTGTGCGGGTGGACCATCCTGGGCCCCGGCATTAAGGCAGAGAACCTGCTGGTGCTGCACCCATTTTATATTGTGCCGATTTTGAACTTGGCGGTGTTTTCCTTCCTGGCGCAGTACGTGGTTCCGGAACTGGTCCAAGGCATGGACCCCACCAAGCCGCGCGAGACCGCCCGCGCGATTGTGCTGGGCATGGTCATTACCGGCTTTACCCTCGCGCTGGTGCCCTTCGCCGCGCTGGGCTTGCTGGGCATGGACGTTACCGAGGTAGTGACCATCGCCTGGGGCGAGGCCCTAGGCCCCGTGGCCTACTACCTGGCCAACATCTTTGCCCTGGCCGCGATGCTGACGTCCTTTTTGGCCATTGGGTTTACCACCATGCGCAATGTGCTCGACATTTTCCACTGGGCTGGTGCGGCGCGTGAGCGCGGCATTGCCGTGGCGCTGACCGTAGTGCCGCCGCTGGCGATTTCCCTAGCTGGCCTTGGTGGGTTCGTGGCCGCGCTATCCTACGCTGGTGGTTTTGCCGGGGCAATTATGTCGATTATCCCGGTCATGTTGCTCCACGCCGCGCGGCGCTCGGGCGACCGCGACCCCGGCTGGGACGTCGGCCGCCTGGCGCACCCGGTTATTCAAGGCACGATCATCGTGGTGTACTTCCTGGCGTTCGTGTACTCCGTGGTGTCGATTCTGGGCCTGGTGCCCGCCGGGTGGGCGTAGGCCCGCGGGGGCTTCGGGGGTTCCGGGGGTTTCGGGGGCTTCGGGCGGAGTGTGGCGCGTTTTCTGCGCGGAAGGGCTCAGTTTTTCGAGGTGGGCCCTTCGCGCAGAAGATGCGTCACCGCCGGGTGGGGCGTAAAAAACTTTTGGCAAAAGGGGGTGACAAACGGGCGTCTGTGGGGCATGATGTTTTTCCATGAGGGGGGTTCTTCCGCACAACCGGCTTAGGTCTCGCCTCATGCGATATTGGACGAGCACTTCAAGGAGCGACCATGCGACTGCCGTTGAGCCTAACCGCCGGAGCCGCGAGCTTGTTAGCACTTGCTGCCTGCGCTGGGCCTGCTGGTCAAGACCATGCGGTACCGGCCGTCGCTGAATCGACTTCTGCCGTGGCAGGTGGCCAGGGAGCAGCTGTGTCTGCCGATGCCCCGCCTTCCGCCACGGCCGTGACTGGGGGCCAGGAAGCAACGGGATCTGGTGGTGCCCCGATTGGTTTCACCATGCCTCCGCCGGGGACCTTCGACCCGAACGCGCCAGGCTACAAGCCCTTCAAACCTTGCGAGGACATCCCAGACGAGGTGTTTGAGCAGCTGGGACTCAAGCGGGTGGACGCAGCGGGGACAACGTACGAACCATATTTCTGTCAAGTCGATGATGGTAGCCATGAGGGGATGGACCTGACGCTGTCTTCGTGGAAGACGGGGATGGATTCCCTTACTAGCATTAACTCAGAGGTTGTCGAGGTCCCGGATGCGTTGCCAGGATCGGTGACTATGATTCCCACTAATGAGCTGCGGGGGCCCATTTGTGATACTGCGTTGGAGACTGCCGTTGGCACGGTGGTGGTAGGGGTCATCGCGCTGGGGTATATCGGGACTCAAGAAAGCCTGTGCTCGATTCCAAATGATCTGATGAAAAAGCTATACCACTATTAAGGGGGATGCGTCATGCATATGAATTTCAAAAATCTGCAGGATAACGGCCAGTTGGTGCTGAGGCTGGCAATGGCTGTGGAGCGCCTGTCAGGAGTTACTCCACCAGTGATGTCAGCGGGGCTGTCGTCGATTGGTGGGGTCAGTGCGGCCGGGGCTATTCATGGCCGTTTCTTGCATGGGGATCCGGCGTCTGCGCAAGAGACGCTGCGGAAGTTTACTAGCCAGTTGGACTGGATTGGGGGTCAGCTGCGGAATCAGGCGGCGGCGGTTGCGTTGCAGGATTCGGGGGCGGCGTGGGCATTTGATATGTTGCACGTGGGGGTTCGCCCGGAGGTGCAGGAGGTTCGGTTTGTGGAGCAGCCTCCGGCTGACTATCAGACCTTGAGCTTTGTGCCGCCGGTGGTTGTGCTGCCGCGCCTTGATATTGGGCTGGTGGCTTCGCAGATCAATGGGATTGACTTGGGTAGCGTGGTTGCGTCGGCTTCACGGTGGGGTGATTTGCAGGGTGCGGCAACAGACGCGGTGGCGCAGCTACAGTCAGTCGCGGGTGCCTTGGCCGCGGAAAATTCTGGTGAGGCAGTGGACAAGGCAGTGGCCACGTTGCAGAAAGTAGCGGGCACTGGCACTGATTTTTCGGCGAATGCTGGGCTGATGCACGCCCAGACAGCCGCGATGAACAGCTTTGGCATTCTGGCCAAGATTCAGGCGGCAACGGCAGAGGCAGTCATTCGATTGATTCCGGACCTCGCAGCACAAAAGGCTGCGGAGCAAGCGGCCATTGCCTCCTTGGAGCGCCAGTTGCAGTTGATGGTGGACGTATCCTTGCCCAAAGTCGCGCACCTGGCCAGCCCGCACATGGCCGCTGGGGGAGGTCTGGCGGAGATCGGCATGAACGCCATTGCTGGTAGCGACAAGCGCTACGGCACTGACTCTGTGACCATTCCGCAGGCGATGGTGGATGCCGCGATGTCTGGGCAGCTGGGCCCTGGCTCATTTGAGGTGGTTGATGGCATGTTGCGCCCGGTGGCCGGTATCGGTATGCATGATGCTGGCGTGCAGCAGTTCCTGCGCGGAGTTGGCCGAGATGTAGCGGGCATGTTTGAGCCTTCGGTGTTGCCAGCGCACTTGGGGGAGTCGTTGACTGGGCCGTCGACGGTTAGCTTGAGTGGGTCTGGTTCTGGAGTTGTGTCTGGCGGTGCTGTTCCAGGCGGTGGTGTAGCACCTAGTGGCCAGGTCGCTTTGGGTACGGCTGGGACTACCCCGACTGGTGTGGGCACAGTCGGTGCGCCAGGGGCTGGTTGGGCCGGTGGTGTGCCAGGCTTTGTGCCCGGTGCCACGGGTGGCCGTCAAGGTGGTGGTGCCGGAAGTGCTCGGTCTGGTTCGCTGCCTGGTGTAGGTAGCAATCCTATCGGTGCTGGTGTCAGCGGTGGCGCGGGTGCTGGGGGCATCGGCAGTGGTGGCATCGGCAGTGGGGGTGCGCTGGGAGCGGGGCAAGGAGCAACCGGGGGCACGGTCCGTGGGGTTACCTCAACTTCTATACCTGGTGCTAATTCTGGAGGCGGAGCTGGGTCCGGTGTGCGAGGTGGTGTGCCGATGATGGGTGCCGGCGCTGGCGGTGGTTCGAACAATCGGGGTCGGGTCAAGGCGGTGACCTCGCGGATTGAACAAGACGCCAACAAGCGGGCCCTGATTGGTGATTTGCCGCCGGCTATTCCAGGCGTCATCGGGGCGTGGGTACGAGACGAGCCCTAAGGAGGTAGTAGAAATGCGTAATCAATTCTGGATTAGTGTGTCGGCCCTGGTGGCAGTGGCTGGGGTGTTGGTGGGGTGCAGTCAGTCGGTGGCGACTTCGTCTGATACAGCGGCGGGAGTTGTGGCTGCGCCAGCTGCAGCATCGGAGCAGGTGGTGGGTGAGGGGGCGGAGTCGGTTGCCCCGAAGTTTGAGATGCCTCCACCGGGGCCTTTTGACCCGAATGCTCCGGGGTATAAGCCTTTCAAGCCGTGCGAGGACATCCCAGATGAGGTCCTGGCCGAGATTGGGGTAAGGAAGGAAACGGGGGTTGGGCAGAGTATTTATCCATACGGGTGCGCGCTGGAGATGGACCAGGTGTTTGGCCGTGGTGCCATCTCTCTGTTAGCGCATCCGGGCACTGCTGAAGATTTGGTACAACGAGGAGTGTTTCAGTTATCGGAAGAACAGGGGGCGCGTATCAGCGGAAGTGCGGTACTTGACCATTTTTGGCTCGATGAGGAGGGCTACTGCGTATCCGGTGTGGATACCACCCTTGGATTTATTGGTGTGGACTACGGCTCAACGGGAAATATCCCAAGCGGTGCTTCGATGTGTGAGGTGCCGACGAAAATCATGGAAGAACTATATGGAAAGGGACAATAATGTACATCGATCTTAAGTCATATTCACAGGTGGGGAATTCCATCGATACGCTCAAGCTGAATTTAGACAAGGCTGCTTGGGATTCGGGTGCTGGTATGTCCGCAGCGTTGTCGTCGATTGGTGGGGTCAGTGCGGCCGGGGCTATTCATGGCCGTTTCTTGCATGGGGATCCGGCGTCTGCTCAAGAGACGCTGCGGAAGTTTACTAGCCAGTTGGACTGGATTGGGGGTCAGTTGCAGAATCAGGCGGCGGCGGTTGCGTTGCAGGATTCGGGGGCGGCGTGGGCATTTGATATGTTGCACGTGGGGGTTCGCCCGGAGGTGCAGGAGGTTCGGTTTGTGGACCAGCCGCCAGCGGACTATCAGACGCTGAGCTTTGTCCCGCCGGTGGTTGTGCTGCCGCGCCTTGATATTGGGCCGGTGGCTTCGCAGGTTAATGGGATTGATTTGGGCAGTGTGGTTGCCTCGGCTTCACGGTGGGGTGATTTGCATGCTGCGGCGACCGAGGCGGTAGCCAAGTTGGAGGCAATTGCGGCGGCGTTGGCCGGTAGTAGTTCCGGCGAGGCGGTGGACCGCGCGGTGGCTACGTTGGGTAAGGCTGCTGCTACAAGTGCGGATTTTGCGGCCAATGCGTTGTTAATGCAGGCGAAGACTATGGCGATGAATAGCTTTGGGATGTTGGCTAAGGTGCAGGCGGCTACTGCCGAGGCGGTGGTGCGCGCGATCCCGGATGTGGCGGCACAAAAGGCTGCGGAACAGTCGACGATTTCTGCGCTGGAGTCGCAGCTGCAAATGATGGTGGATATTTCCCTGCCGAAGGTGGGCAATCTGGCCAGTGCGCAGATGGCTAATGGTGGTGGTGTGGCTGAAGTCGGTGTCAATGGGATCGCGGCGAGTGGCCGTGGGTTTGATGCTGAATCACTGTCGTTGCCGCAGGCGATGGTGGATGCGGCGATGTCTGGGCAGCTGGGCCCAGGGTCGTTTGAGGTGGTTGATGGCATGCTGCGCCCGGTGGCCGGTATTGGTATGGATGATCCTGGTATGCAGGAGTTTTTGCGTAGTGCGGGCCGTGACGTGGTGAGTATGTTTGAGCCTTCGGTGTTGCCAGCGCACTTGGGGGAGTCGTTGACTGGGCCGTCGACGGTTAGCTTGAGTGGGTCTGGTTCTGGAGTTGTGCCTGGCGGTGCAGTTGCAGGCGGTGGCGTAGTTCCTGGCGGCTCGGTCGCTTTGGGTACGGCTGGGACTACCCCGACTGGTGTGGGCGCAGTCGGTGCGCCAGGGACTAATTGGGCTGGTGGTATGCCGGGCTTTGTGCCAGGGGCCACGGGTGTGCGTCAAGATGCTGGTTCTGGAAGTGGTGGCCGGGGTGGTTCGGTACCAGGGTTGGGCAGTAGCCCTATTGGCGCTGGTGCCGGTGTCAGCGGTGGCGCGGGTGCTGGTGCTGGTGCCGGTGGTGGGGCTGGGGGCATCGGCAGCGGAGGCATCGGCGGTGGGGGTGTGCCGGGAGCAGGGCAGGGCGCTACCGGTGGCATGGTTCGCGGAGTTACCTCGACACCGGGTGCTGGTATGCGTGGTGGTGTGCCGATGATGGGTGCCGGCGTCGGCGGTGGTTCGAACAATCGGGGAAGGGTCAAAGCTGTGACCTCGCGGATTGAACAAGACGCCAACAAGCGGGCCCTGATTGGAGATTTGCCGCCGGCTATTCCGGGCGTCATCGGGGCGTGGGTGCGCGAGTAAGAGCTGGGAGGGGGCAATGGACGACTTGATCGTGAAAGGGGTATCGCGCTCGACGGTGCAACGCCGAGTCAAAGCGGGGGAGTACTACAAGGTATTCAACGGCCTCTACCTGACCCGGAAGCCGACCCCGCGGCAGCTGCTGTGGGCGTTGCTCACTACGTTCCCGCGGTCCTGTGCCACCGGGCGCACAGCGGCGGAGTTTTACGCCGGGAAAGAGGTGAGCTTTCCGCTGCAACTAGTGATCGACCGGGACATGCAGCAGATTGATGGAGTGCAGTGGTTTCGCTCGCGGCTGCTCAGACACGTGTGGATGGGAGAGTTCCGGGTGCATGTTCCGTGCCTGGCAGTTGAGCACCTGGACGAGGAACCAGCCATCGCGCTACTGGAGATGGCGTACGCAAACCGACGCGGGCGGGATCTTGCTGAACGTCACGTTGCCGGACTCCGTTTGCCCGCGCGCAGTCGGGCGCTGCTGAGCAAGGCGGCCATCGGCGCCGATAGCGGAGGAGAGGTGGTGCTAACTCGAGCCCTGCGTGAAGTAGGGCTGACCGTCTTGAACAATGTGTACTTGGGGGCTTATTGGTGGGACATCTATGTACCAAAGCTGAAACTGCTGGTGGAGGTGGACGGGTACGAGTATCACCGCAGCGAAAACCTGGAGACCTTTGTGCGCGACCGCGCTAAGGCTAACGATGCCGTCCTAGCCGGCTTTGTGGTGTTGCGGTTTACTGGCAGCTGCGTGACGCATGAGCTGGACCGGGTGGTGCAGCAGATTCTCTCCGTGCGCACCGTGCCGAACCCGCTGCCGACCGAAGGGGTGTGGGACTGGCATTGGGTGTTTGTGCGAGCCGCGCACCCGGAGCATCAGGAGATGTACGAGTAGGGCGCGAGGCCGTTTGGGCGCGTTCGGGTGGAGGATGACTCATTTTCTGCGCGGAGGGCCCCAAATTTTCGAAAAACTGAGCCCTTCCGCGCAGAAAATGAGTCACGGAACTGTGCGTTGGGGCGCTCGGGTCCCGGGCGGGGGCTGAGTGGGGCGCTTGCCCCAGGGCAGGGCCCGGGGGCAGGCCCGGAGCCGCGGGCCAGGCGGGCCCGGGGAGCCCGGCGCTGTCGACCCGGGGGCAGGCCCCGGGCAGGGGCTGAGGCCAGGCGGGTCCCGGGATTACTTCTCTACGTAGTAGAGCTGCTTGTTGACGAACTCGTCCATGCCCAGCGGACCCAGCTCGCGGCCGAAGCCGGAGCGCTTGACGCCACCGAAGGGCAGTTCGGCGCCCTCGCCGGCGGGGGTGTTGACGTTGGCCATGCCGCACTCCAGGCGCCGGGAAATAGCGGCAGCACGCTCGGTGTCCTGGGAGAACACGGTACCGCCCAGGCCGAACTGGGTGTTGTTGGCCAGTTCCAGGGCTTCTTCATCAGAGGTCACCTTGTAGACGGTGGCCACGGGGCCAAAGAACTCCTCGTAGTAAATGTCAGAACCCACGGGAATGTCGGTGATGACTGCGGGGGAAAGGTAGGCACCGGCATCGGCAAGCTCACCGCCTACGCGCAGGTTGCCACCAGCGGCAACGGCGCGGTCGAGCTGCTCACGCAGGCCCTCAGCGGCGGCGCGGGAGGACATGGCGGAGTAGGCGCCCTCGACCTCATTGTCGGGGGTGGACTTCACCGCGGCGCGAGCGAGCTTTTCTAGCTCGGCCACGAACTCATCGTAGATGTCCTCCATGATGATCATGCGCTTGTTGGAATTGCAGGCCTGGCCGGTGTTGTACATGCGGGTGGTCCAGGCCAGCTTGGCAGCGGCGGGGACATCATCAGTATCGAGCAGGATGTAGGGGTCAGAGCCGCCCAGTTCGAGCACGGCCTTCTTCAGGTTTTGGCCAGCCTGGGCGCCAACAATGGAACCGGCGCGCTCAGAGCCAGTTAGGGATACGCCCTGGATGCGGGGGTCAGCGATGATGGTGGCAATCTGATCGTGGGTGGCAAAGAGGTTGGTGTAGACGCCCTCGGGAACTCCGGCGTCATCCATGATCTGTTGCACGGCCAGGGCAGAGCGCGGGCAGATTTCGGCGTCCTTGAGGATGATGGTGTTGCCCAGGACCAGGTTGGGGCCGGCGAAGCGGGCAATCTGGTAGTAGGGGAAGTTCCACGGCATAATCCCCAGCAGCGGGCCGATGGGCAGGCGGCGAATGACGGCCTTGCCCTCGGAGAAGGTGGGAATCTCTTGGTCTTTGGTGAATTCCTCGCCGTGCTCGGCGTAGTAGCCGATGATGTCGCCGGAGAACTCGGCTTCATCGGCGGCCTCGGAGAGGAACTTGCCCATCTCCTCGGCGGCGATGGCGGCGAGCTCATCCTTGCGTTCCTTAAACAGCTCGCCCACGCGGGCTACAATCGCGGCGCGCTCCGCGATGGGACGGGTAGACCAATCGCGGTAGGCGGCGGCGGCCTTGGCCAGAGCGGCTTCGACTTCGGCGTCGGTGGCGGAGTCGAAGGTCTCAATGACCTCATCGGTCACGGGGTTTTGGACGCGGTATTGGGTAGACATGGAATCAAACTCCTTCTATTCGAGTTCAGTTTGAGCCCTCAACGGGCTGCATTCGGTGTCGGACACGAGTGTACGTGGGATCTAGACCAAAGGCATGTGGGTATCCTCGCCGGAGGTGATCCGCCGTAGGGTCTCGCCTTTGAAGAAGCCCGGGTGCGCTAGGCGGGTAAAGACCATCAGGACCACGCCCAGGCCTAGGACCATCATGGACAGGATGAACACCATGCCGATGCCGCCTATCTCCGAGCCTGACCCGTACCCCGGGTCCAGGGAGTCGTAGGCGGTGATGAAGAACATCATCAGCAAGAATCCGCCGCCCAGCAGGGGAAATACCAGTTTGAATATCACGTTGTGGACGGAGTCAAACAGCACGCGGCGGAAGTACCAAATGCAGGCCACGGCGGTAATCCCGTAGTAGAAGCACACCATCAGGCCCATGGTGGAGATGGTGTCCCACAGGGCGTTTTCACTAATCAGGCGGGTGACCACGTAGAAGATGGCTGCCACAGCTGCAGAGACCACGGTAGCCACCGACGGAGTGCGAAAGCGCGGGGAAATCTTCGCAAACGCCGGCGGTAGGGCCCGGTAGTAGCCCATGGCCAGCAGGGTGCGCGCCGGGCCCACCATGGTCGATTGCAAGGAGGCAAAAGACGAGGACAGCACGGCAATGTAGATAAGGATGGAGGCCTTGCCCAGTACGGGCTCGGAAAGCACCGCGAAGATGGATTCCTGGTTATCCGGGTTGCCAGCGCCCAGGCCCTCGGTGCCGGTGCCGGCCCAGGACACCACGGCCAGGGCGGTGAAGATGTAGAGGGCAATGATCACCAGCACGGTGATGGTGGCCGCGCGCCCGGGGGTCTTTTCGGGGTCCTTGGTTTCCTCGTTCATGGTCAGGGTGACGTCCCAGCCCCAGAACATGAAGATGGACAGGGAAATGCCTGCAGCAATGAGGCTGAATCCGCCGATGCCCGCCGGGTTGAACCAGTCCAGCTCGATGGGGGTGAAGTCGAAGCCGCCGTGGTGGTAGGCGTGGTGGATGGCCACGGCATCGAAAAGCACAATGGCACCAATTTGGATGGCCACCAGGAAGTACTGCAGGCCCTGGGTGGAGTCCATGCCGCGGTAGGAAATGTAGCCGGCCACCGCGATAAAGACGATGGTGGTGGGGATATTGACCGCCAGGTTGTGGGTGAGCCCGGAGATAGTGGGGCTGTTAAAGAGCTGCCCCAGCAGCAGGTAGAAGAAGTCCACCGCCACTGCCGCCAGGTTGGAGAGCACCAAGATGGTGGCGGTGATAAGTCCCCAGCCGCCCATCCACCCGGCCCAGGGTCCAAAGGCCTTGGTGGCCCAGGTAAAGGAGGTGCCGGAGTCGGGGACGGCATTGTTAAGCTCCCGGTAGGCAAACGCCACCAGCAGCATGGGGATAAAGCCCAGCAGCAGTACGGCGGGCACGTGGTGGCCGACGGCGGAGATGGTGGGGCCCAGCCCGGAGGTCAGGGTGTAGGTGGGGGCAATACAGCTAATGCCGATGACCACCGCACCAATTAGGCCCACGCGGCCAGCAGCCAGGCCCTTGTCGGAGACGATACCGTCCTTGCCGATGCCCCCGCCCGCGCCACCAGCGCCCGGGTTGCCGCCCGTACCGGCACCTTCAGCGGCGCCGCGGGGAAATTCCACGGTAGTCATTAGTCCACACCGCCTTTCGGATTGAGGTTGGCGTCGGTGCCGGCCTGCATGTAGCCAGCCGGGACCACCACCATGGGGATGGGAATGGAGCGCAACATGCGCGAGGCCGTCGAACCCAGGAAGAGGCGGCCGGGCACCGCCATGCGGGAAGAGCCCACGAAGGCCAGCTCGCCTTCCTCCCAGTCGAGCCGGGACAGAGCGTCTTCGACGTCCATGCCGGAGGCCACCGCGGTGGTGGCGTGGCCGGCATCCAGCATGGATTTGGCTACCTCGCCCAGTTTGCGGTTGCCGTAGGCGCTGACCGCACTGAGCACGTCGGTGCCCAGCCCGTGCATGTCGGATTCCCCGGAGAGCACCAGGGAGACCAACCGCAGGGGGATTTCGCGGCGGCGCGCCCGGTCCAGGCCAATGGCAATGACGTCACTGGTACCCGGCCGCGGCCCAAAGAAGGTGCTGATCCGGGTAATTGGCCCGGGGTAGTTATAGCCGCGCGGGGCCAGTGCGATGGGCACGGATCCGGAGTGCAGCAACACATTGACCGCAGAGCCCATCTGGAACCGGCCCAAGAGCCCGCCCTTGCGCGCGCCCACCACAATCAGGTCCGCTTCCAGCTCTTCGGCAGCGGCATTAAGCGCTGCGGCCTCGGACTCGCCGGGGTAAATACGGGCGGTGGCGTGGATGCCATCGGGGACCTCGTCTAGGGCCTCTTGCAACCAGCCGGCTAGCTGTTCTTCCAGGATGGAACAGTAGCCGCGGTCGTGCGGGTAGATGCCGGAGAAGGAGTTATGCTCCGGGGCGACCATGACTATTTCTAGGTTGACGTCGCGGTCTTTGGCCAGGGCAATGCCTAGCCGTAGGGCGTCGCGGCCAAAGTCTGTGGCTACGTAGCCGACCACAATGCACCCTTGGGCGGGCCGGCGCTGAAAATCCGAGGCAGTGCTGACCATGGCCTAGCCCTTCTCTGCGATAGCCAGGGCTGCCATCTCGCCTTGGCGGATGGCGCCATCAACATGCTGGTAGCCTTCGGCGGCAATATCGGAGCACGCGTAGTAGATAGGCCCGGTGGGCTGGTTTTGCAGGTGGCCCCAGCGTGAGAGCCCGCCCAGATCATAGGAGGTGGCGTACGCGCCGCGGGTCCATTCTTCGGCGGCCATGTCAGACAGGTAGAAGGCGATGGGTTCCTTGGTCTTCGGGCCCAGGTAGTCCGCCATGGCGTCGAGGATGCGCTCTTTGCGCTCTTCTTCCGGCAGGTGCCACATTTGCTCGGCGTAGACGTCGGAGACAAAGCCCACCAGGGTGCCGTAGGTGTCTTCCTCGCCCTCGCGGGAATGCGCGAAGTTCTTGCCGTAGTTGGTGTTGTCGTAGACCTCTTGGACCAGGCGCCCGCCACCAAAACCGGTGCCGGAGAGGCCCTCTTCGCGCCAGAATGGCGTGTCATAGATGGCATGGACCTTGATCACCAGCCCCATGGAGATGTGCTGGTGGGCAATGAGCTGGTCGCGCGGCATGGGCGGGACAAAGGAGATGCGGTTGTACAGGTTTGGCGGCACGGCCAGCACGGCGTAGCGGGCTTTGACGGTGACCTGGTCGGAGTAGGCCACGACCTCGCCTGGCTGGCCGTTGCCCTCGACGCCGTTGCGCACGTCAGCCTTGACGTTGTTGAGCTCGTCTGCAGTGGCGGGATCCACCTGAGCCCAGTGCAGCTCGCGCACGGGGGTGCCCAAGAAGACGTCCTCGCCCAGCTCCTCTGCCAAGGTCAGCGACACGCGCTGCATGCCGCCTACCACGCGGCGGTCCAGGATGAAGTCCTCGTCCACCAGGTTGCTAAAAGAGCCTGCCGATGCCGCCATCAGCACCGCCTGCAGCGTCGAGAAGGCATAAGAGGGCTTGGTTAGCATGCCGGATGCCACATAGATGGAAACGTTGTCGATGGCCTCGGCGTCATCGGAAAGCTGCTCTAGCCACTTGCGGAAGGAAATGGAGTCCAATTCTTGCGCGCGGGGGTGAGCCCACGGGTTGGCGGGGTCCATCTCCGCAGCCAGCTGGTCCATGATGGAAATCAGCCGCTCCATTTCCGCGATGGTCTTGTCGGAGGCCGGGAAGGTGGTGCCCTCATATTCGTGGCGGGTGCCGTCGGGGGAGACGTAGATGGACTTGCCTTCACGGTAGCGCTGGAAGGTCTCCAAGCCGAGCTCGTCTACTAGCTCCAGCAGGCGGGTTTGGTCCGGGGAAATCCACTGGCCGCCGAGTTCGACAAAGTGCTCCACGCCGGCGGCGTCTTTGACCTTGCCGCTCCAGGTGCGTCCGCCCACGCGGTCGCGGGCTTCGAGCACGGCCACTGATAGGCCCTTGTTCTTGAGGGTGCGCGCGGCCATGAGGCCGGAGGGGCCGGCACCGATGACGACGACGTCGCGTTCGATAACCGGGTTTGTGGAATTGGTGAAGCTAGACATGGCTGGAATACTCTCCTTGCTAGTGGAACAGTGCGACAAAATGAATGGCATTCATTTTGTGTTGTGGGACACTTTACCGAATGGATGGCGATACGAAAAGAGTGAAAGGCGAAAAAATTGGAGAGAAGCAAAGGCAGGCCCACAAAAGCACTGGTCACGCGCGAAAAAATTTCTTCCGCCGCGCTGAAAATTGTGGGGGTGCAGGGGTATGAAAAGCTGACCATGGCCCGCGTTGCCCGTGAGATTGGGGTAGGTCCCAGCGCTCTCTACAATCACGTCCACGGCAAAGATGACCTCCTGGCCCTGGTCCAAGACGCCGTGATGGCCCAGGTAGACACCGCCGCTTTGCGTGCCGCCCTGGCCGGTGAACTCAGCCCCGGTACCGCCTTGCGCACGTGGGCGCGCTCCTATCGCGATGTCTTTGCCCTCCACGCGCCCCTGGTGGAAGTCATTGCCACCACCCCCATCTCCGGCGCGCCTGCCACCCAGGAGATGTACGAGCTCGTCGCCCGCGTCCTCGTCGCCGCCGGCGAGCCCCAGGCGCGCATAATCCCCCGTATTATCGCCCTGGAGTCCTTCATCTACGGCAGTTCCTACGATGCCCACGCCCCCGCCAACATCTTCGACCTGCCCTCCGGCGGCCCCGTGTCCACCCATACCTTTGCCGCCGCCCGCGCGGCCTTCGTCGCCGACTCCGCCGTCTCTGCCGATGCCCCCGTCGGCTCCGCCTCGGCAGGCTCCGGCTTCGCCTCGGCAGGCTCCCGCTTCGCCTCAGCC
Source organism: Corynebacterium lizhenjunii (assembly GCF_011038655.2). Taxonomy (NCBI): domain Bacteria; kingdom Bacillati; phylum Actinomycetota; class Actinomycetes; order Mycobacteriales; family Corynebacteriaceae; genus Corynebacterium; species Corynebacterium lizhenjunii. Next base: position 2,028,493 of record NZ_CP064954.1, on the reverse strand, counting down.
GCTTCTGCCTCAGCAGGCTCCGGCCCCGTTTCCGGGCCCGACGGCGGGGGAAACCCCTTCGCCGACACCCCCTTCCGTCTGGGCCTAGAGGCCCTGCTGGCTGACATCGACTAGGGTCGCCGGTAACAGTGTCACGTGCCCGTACCGAGCTAGAGCTGCCACTGCTTGGTCAGGATTGCCAGGAGGCTGGCCTGGCGCCGCTCGATGACTTCGGGGGTCCACACGTCTTCGGCGAGCACCTGCGTGGTCAGCGCAAAGACCGCAACACCTTTCCCGGACCTAAAGTACTTTTCCTTCTTGACGTCGAAGTCATAATTGCTGGCACTCGAGTTTTTCCGGCGGTTAAGCAGTAGGAGGTTGCCCAGGCGGTGGGTCCACGTTGTAGCCTCTTCCGGCGTGAAGTCCTTGGCCCACTGGCTATCTGGCGCGATGCTCTGCGGTAGGACGTGCTCGACCGATATGATTCCGTGGTCGTAGGAAGCCCCCGGGGTGTCGGCGAGCACGGAGTCCAGGCGCAGCAGCACATATTTGTACACTCGCGGGGCGAGGTAAATGTCCCCGTCGAGGCCTGTCACAGTGTCACGCCGTTCGGTGTCGCTGAGATTGAATGCGGTCGAGTTGAGCCCGTGGCCATCAGCGAGTTGCTTGAGTAACTCCATGTAGCGCTGTTGTCGGGGTGTTGCGTAGACCCTCCGGACAAGCATACTGGCTGCGAGGCGTTCAAGCTTAGCCAAGAAGGCAACCAGGAACTCCGGGTCCTCACCATGTTCGGTGATTGCCCACAACGCTGGGGGCCGCCAGTCATCGTTGTCGAGTCGAGTCAAAATCTTGAGCCAATTGTTGACCTGGTTCCAGTGGGGATCCGCACCCTGGAAATCCTGGGTATTCAACCGGATGTCGGCCTTCGCGTAGGGTTCCAGAACTTCTTGGATGAACCCACTGCCATTGTCCGGCAGGTAGCCAGCTAGGACTTGTTCCGGGAACTCTTGCAGGAGGCTTTTTACGCCGCGAGTTTGGGTCTTGATCGCGCGGAGATAAAGGAACAGGTCTCCGAACTCATCACGGCCTAGGACTTCTTCAAGTTCTTCCCACCGGTTGGCGTAGTGCTGCTTGTCTTGTTCGGGTATCGCGCCAATGACCTGGGACTTAAAGATATCCTGCGGTGACAACGGCAGGCCGCGAGCGTTCATCACCGAGAAAATGCGATATGCGCTGTTCAAGTCTGGGGTGGAGACAACAACCAGGAAAGCTCGGCGTGCGATGAGGCGAAAGAGGTCCTTGCGAAGCTCCGGGGTAAACTGCTCCAATTCTTTGTGCAGAGCCTTGGCGTTATCGCGCAGCCCACGCTGGGCATCGGTCTGCGGAACGTTGTCGCTCAGGCCCACCAGCTTAAAGGTGCTGCCCTCCTTCTGCACGTGATTGAAGAAAAACTGGTTGTCGCGTGGACGCAAAGCCAGACGCGGGCAGGCTGGCTTGTCTTCCCAGTCCACTGCCGGTTCTTCGATGAGCCTGTGAATGTCCCTACGCAGATCCTCGTTGGAAGTCAGGTCGCGTAGGAGCGCAAGCAACAGAGTCAGGGTGGTGAGTCGCTGTTGGCCATCGATGACCTCAGCCCGGGGACTGTTGGGGGCTTTGACAAGGACAATGGAGCCGAGGAAGTATGGCTCGTCCGTGTCCCGATCAAGCGCATCTACCAGGTCCGCAAGAAGCTGCAGGGACTCCTCAGTGCCCCAGGCATAGGGGCGCTGATACTCGGGGATAACGAACTCATAGTCACCAACGTTGAGCAACCTTCCAACGCTGATCTCCTTGGCGTCGAGTTGTCTGCTTTCGGCTGCCATCATTCACTCCCTAGTCATTAACTGATGGTTTATTTAACGGATAGGCTAATTCTCTCAAAGTCTCAAGTTCAGGGGTGATCATCATTATTCAAGCCTTTTCCAGCGCGGGTGCTTGTGAGGCGGATCTGGCGTAAAATGCCCCTACAGTGGACTATCTGAGGAGGCGCTGAAATGAACAGTGCTGCACATACTGTCAAGATCAATTTCCGTACGGATGCGGACACGAAGGCCCAAGCAGAAGAGCTATTTCGGGTTCTAGGGCTGGATATTTCCACAGCTCTAAATATGTTTTTAAAGCAGGCTATACGTGAACAAGGCTTACCCATTCAACCAGCTCTGCATCGCATTCCGAACGAGATTACCCGGAAAGCAATCGCACACACCGAGGCGATCCTAGCGGGCGAAATTGACGATGATGGGATCCCTTACGATCCGGAACGCGGTATCGATGCTCTCTTGGATGACTGAGCCATGGAAATAACTTTTGAGCATCGGCAAGCTGGACGCGCTGGTGAGCTGGGGGTGGGTTAGATGTAGTACTCGTCGCCGATGTAGGCCGTGCCCAGCTCGAGGCCGTCCGGGGTGGAAAGCGTGATGAAGTTGCGCAGGATGCGGTCCATCTGGCGGGCTTCGGTGAGGAAGGCATCATGACCCACGGGGGAGACAATCTTGGCCATGGCCAGCAGGTTGCCCAAGTTGCGGGAGAGGTGTTCCTGCTGGTGGTAAGGGTACAAAATGTCCGTGTCCACGCCGACGACCATGGTGGGGACCTCGCTGCTGGCTAGGGCCTTGATCAGGCCGCCGCGGCCGCGTCCGATGTCGTGGCGGTTAAGAGCCTCCGTCAAGGTGACATAGGAGCCGGCATCGAAGCGCTGAGTGAGCTTGAGTCCCTGGTACTCCAAATAGGAGTTGACGGCAAAGCGCTGATCATCGCGGCGGAAGGCGCCCAGGGGATTTTCGCCGCGCTGGGCTTGGGAGCCAAAGCGCTCGTCGATTTCTTGCTCGCCACGGTACGTCAGGTGAGCAATACGCCGGGCGGCCGCCAGGCCGTCCACCGGGGTGGTGCCGGTGGTGTAGTAATCCCCGCCGTGCCAATTAACATCGCGGACAATCGCAGAGATTTGAGCGGACTGGATGCCGATCTGCCAGCCGGAAGCCCTCGCGGAGACCGCGATGACGCAGGCGGTAGACACAGCCTCCGGGTACATCAAGGTCCACTCCAGGGTGCGGGCACCGCCCATGGAGCCGCCGATGACGGCGTGGACGCGCTCAATGCCTAGTTCTTGGAGGAAGGCGTGCTCTGCAGCGACTTGATCGCGGATGGAGATAGCCGGGAAGCGTGAACCCCAGGGTTGACCGTCCGGGTGCGTGCTGGCCGGGCCAGTGGAGCCCTTGCAGCCGCCCAGAACGTTGGTGGAAATAACACACCAAGTGTTGGTGTCCAAGGCCTTGCCGGGGCCGATGACCTCGCACCACCAGTCGGCGGCATCGGAATCGCCAGTCAAGGCGTGCTCAACCAGGATGATGTTATTGGCACCGTGCGGATCCCCGCGAAAGGTGCCCCAATGCTGATAGGCAATGGTGACGTCGGTGATGTCCGCGCCGGCTTCCGTGCGCAGCGTGCCAATGGGCACGAAGGCAAGCTCGGCTTCCAGGGCGAGTGGTGGTACGGAGTTGGTCACGAAAGAACTACCTCTGGTGTGTGGCGTTAGGGACCCTTAGACGGAAATGGCAGTAAAGCCGGCCTCAAGGTCAGCGATGATGTCCTCGACGGCCTCGATACCCACGGACAGGCGAATGGTGGACTGGCTGATGCCGGCCACGCGCAGGCCTTCCTCATCCGACTGGGAGTGGGTAGTGGTGGCCGGGTGGACCACCAGCGAGCGGGTATCACCGATATTGGCCAGGTTGGAGTGCAACTTCAGGGCGTCGATGAACGCCCAGGCCTCGTCCTTGCCACCGGCGATGTCAAAGGAGAGCACCGAGCCGGTGTGGGTGTAGCCCAACTTTTCCTTGGTAGCAAAGTACGGGGAGGACTCCAGGCCGGCATAGTTGACCTTGGTGACCTGCGGGTGCTTATCCAAGAATTCCGCCACGGCCAGGGCGTTGGCATTGTGGCGCTCCACGCGCAGGGTGAGTGTTTCCAGACCAGCGAGGGTAAGCCAAGCGTTGAAAGGGGAAATCGCCGCGCCGGTATCGCGCAGCAAGCCCGTGCGGGCCTTGATAGCAAAAGCGGGTGCGCCCAGGTCGGCGTACTTAAGGCCATGGTAGGCGGGATCGGGATTAACAAAGTACGGGAACACCGGGGCGTCATCGCGCTCCACGGTCCAGTCGAAGCGGCCGCCATCAACCAAGATGCCGCCGATAGAGGTGCCGTTGCCGGAGTAGAACTTGGTGGTAGAAGCCACCACGATGTCCGCGCCGAGCTCCAGCGGGCGGGCCAGGGCGGCGGTGGCCATGGTGTTATCGACAATCAAGGGAACCTGATTGGCGTGGGCGACGCCGGCGACGGCGGGGATGTCGAGGACATCGGCAATCGGGTTGCCGAAGGTCTCCCCGTAAAAAGCCTTGGTGTTGGGGCGCACGGCGTCTTGCCAGGACTGCGGATCATCCGGGTTCTCTACCAGGGTAAAGTCAATACCCAGACGCTTGAGGGTGACCGTAAACAGGGTGGCGGTGCCGCCGTAGAGGCGTGGGGAGGTAACAATGTGATCGCCCGCTGAGGCCAGGTTCAAAATAGCGGCGGTCTCCGCAGCCTGGCCGGAAGCGAAAGCCACGGCGGCCACGCCGCCTTCAAGGGAAGCGATACGGCTTTCCAGGGCATCCACGGTGGGGTTATTCAGGCGGGTATAGATGGGGCCCGGGTCCGACAGGGAAAAGCGGGCAGCGGCGTGCTCCGCAGAGTCGAAGACATAAGACGTGGTCTGGTAAATGGGTACGTTGCGGGAGTTGGTGGTGCCGTCGAGGTTTTGGCCCACGTGCAAGGCACGGGTGGCCAGGGACCAATCGGCGCTGGCGGAGTTGTCGTAATGAGTAGGCATGCACCATAGAATAGACCACCACTAGACCAAGCGGTATGCCATGGGGGAAATTGGTGCTCTAGTTCCGGGTTTGGGCAGCTCAGGATATGAATAAAAATAGACCAAGAGGTATGGAAGGCGCCAGGGCGACGGTTGAGTTGGGGTACACGCACCCCGCACCCCGGCCTAACTTCGGCCTAGCACCCGGCCTAACTTCGGCCTAGCACCCGGCCTAACTTCGGCCTAACACCCGGCCTAACTTCGGCCTAGCACCCGGCTAGTCCCGGAGCAGGCGCCGGTGGGTGTGGCAGCGGGTCTAGCCGAAGGTGAAGGAGTACAGGCTCACGCCTTCGCTAATATCCAGGTCCAGGATCTCCGTTTGGGGGTCCTTTTCTTTCACCAGGTCAATGGTGCCGTCTTCGCGCACGGGGAACTCCCGGGTGCTGCCATCGGCACGGTGGGCGGTCACGGTGCCGCGGCCAGAGACCACCAGCTGGACCCAGGAGGCGTGATAGTTCAAGCGCAGGTGAGCATCGGGGCCAGCGGTAATCGGCTGCTTATCCAGGGTCCAGGTGCCGCCAAGGGAATACTGGCCCAGCCTAGGGGCACCTAGGTCAAAGGTGTGGGTGCCGTCGCGGTAGCCGGGGTTGTCAAAGTAGCGGGCCCGGGCAGTACCCAGGTAGGTCTCCGGATTGCGATTAGCGGTAGTGGAGGCCTCAGCGCCTTCGATAGGTGCGGGCAGTTCTACATTGGGGTCGCGTTCTTGCAGCAGCTGGCGGATGAGCTGCTCAGTTTCGGCGTAGTTGCCCTCACCGTGGTGGGATTCGCGCAGGTTACCATTGGCATCCACCAGGTAGTGTGCGGGCCAGAACTGGTTTTCAAACACCCCCCAGGTGGCAAAGTCATTATCCTGGGCCACCGGGTAATTAATGCCCTGTTCCTTGGCTGCGCGCTGGACATTGGCAGCCTCGCGCTCAAAGGCATACTCGGGGGCGTGGATGCCCACCATTTCAAAGCCGTAGTCCTTGTAGTGGTCATAGATCTTGGTCAGGTGAACATTGTTGCGCTGGCAGTTAATGCAGGCATAGGCCCAAAAATCGATGAGGGTGACTTTGCCATTGGTGCGCGGATCCACGGGGGCATCGGTGTTAAACCAACCAGTCAGACCCACGAATTGCGGGACGGGGGTGCCAGCGTTACGCACGGGGGCATCGGCAGACTCGGCACCATTGTTGGTGTTGTTCTGGGAAGAACTGGTACTCAGCACCTCGCTGTGGTCCAACTGGAGCGAGGGAAGCTTTTGCTGCAGCCACGCCGGAGCACCCACAGCAATTAGCCCAGCCATCGCAATAACAATGACCCCGGCCCCAAAGCGGAAACTGCGCTGATTGCGCTGGAAGAAATCCACGCGCTTGCCCACCTCATTGCCACCCAGGGCAAAGATCAGCAGGGGAATGGCTACACCAACGGCGAAGGACAAGCACAGCACCAGGATGTGGGCGTCGATATTGCCGGTCGCACCAGCAACAGAAATAGCAGCCAGCACCGGCCCGGCACAGGGCACAAAGACCACGCCAAGCGCCAAGCCCACCACAAAGCCGCCCTTATCGCGAGCCTTAGCCTGCAAGCCGGTGGCCTTCGGCAGCTTGAGGAAGGGCCACTCCAAGATCTCTTGGAACTTGGGGAACATCATGCCCAAGCCCACAAGCACCAGCAGCCCGATGCCCACCTTCCACACCAGGTCACCCGGTAGGTGCAGGGCATTGAGCACAGTGGTGGCAAAGAGCGTGGCCACCGTGAAACTGGTGACCAAACCGCCGACCACCAGCCAGGGACGCGAGCGCCCGCCATTACCACTAACGGCCAGCACCAAGGGCAAGATGGGCAAAATGCAGGGGGAAATACCGGTGATTAAGCCACCGAGAAATCCAACCAACAACGTTGAGAACATGGGAAACCTTTCTTTCGGGTTATACCCCTTCGTTCGACGCGGCTTGCTGTGCTGGATTGCGCAGCGAACTGCGGGCTGGATCACACAAACTTTTTTCGCCAGAGTCCAATCCAGGCGCGCCCGTGGGTCCGAATGACTACACGAGGGGGCCAGAAACACTGGCCTTCACCGATTCACCCCTAACCGATTCTCAAGGAGAACCCCCATGAAGAAGTTCATTGCAACCGCAGCTGCCCTGGCTATCGCTGGTACCGGCCTGGCCGCTTGCGACGACAGCAAGGACGAGATGAAGAAGGACTCGTCGATGACCTCGGAAATGATGACCTCGGAGATGATGTCTTCTGAGATGAAGTCCGACTCCATGATGAAGTCTGATGAGATGATGACCTCTGAGATGATGGCCCCTGAGTCCGATTCCATGATGAAGTCTGATGAGATGATGACTTCTGAGATGATGGCTCCCGAGTCTGACTCCATGATGAAGTCCGAAGAGATGATGATGTCTGAGGAGATGAAGCCTTCGGAGGAAATGTCCAAGTAAGCCCCACCGCCCTCCATGTTCGCGCTTGCACCCTTAACGGAGGTAAGCTCTAGCTCCGTGTCTACCATGTCCCCGCAGCAGTTGGCCCGGCTCAATGACTTGCTTGTTGAGTCCGCAGCCGGGGATAGGCGTGCCTTTGCACAGCTTTACGATGCCCTGGCACCCACCGTCTTCAGTGTCTGCCTGCATGTGCTAAATAATCAGGCCCTTGCAGAAGAAGTAGCACAGGATGTGTTCGTGGAGACCTGGAGCAAGGCGGCGAGCTTCGACCCGCAGCGGGGTAATGCCCGCTCGTGGGTGGCGCGCTTGGCGCATGGCCGGGCGGTAGACAAACTTCGCGCCCACGTTGCCAGTGTGGAACGCGATGACCGGGACGCCTATTTGGATGAGCCCACCCGTTTTATTGACGTGGAGGCGGATTCCCTGGCGCACCTGGAATCTCAGCGCTTGCGTGCGGCGGTGGACGCTATTGGCGAGCCACACCGCACGGCAGTGCTCTTAGCTTTTTTTAGTGGCCTTAGCCACGCTGAACTGGCAGAATCGACAGGAGTCCCGTTGGGCACGGCGAAGACGCGCGTGCGTGACGGTATAAAGAAACTCAAAGCCGTGCTGGGAAAGGAGGAGCGGTGAGTAATACCCGTGAATTTGATGAGTCCACTTTTGACGACTTCCTCGACTCCCTTCCGCCGCTCGACCCGCCGGCGAGCTTGAAGGGCTCCGTCTTCGCCGCCATCGACTCTGCTGATCCTGCCGATGCCGCCGATGCCGCCGACGCCACAGTCATCGCGCTGCCCCAGCGCACGCCCCCCGCAGACCACACGCCTACCGTGGGACGCCAGCCCTCCGACGGGCACCAGGCCTCCGACGGGCACCAGGCCCCCGACGCGCATCAGCCCGCCACGGGTCGCACGCCTTTCGGCAGCCGGTGGGTTGCCGCGGCTGCGGCGGCACTCATGCTGGTAGTTGGGGGCATCGGCGTGGTGCAGCTGACCCAGCCAGAAACCGCGGAGGAATTGCACGCGGAATCCCCGGGTGTGCAGGAAATGCACGCCATCATGGAAGCCGCAGACCTTAAGACCGGCAATGCCAATGCCTCCGGTGCCACGTTGGACATTGTGTCCTCGACGGACATGGGCAAGTCCGGCGCCATGGTCGATGGTCAGCCACAGCTTGGCGATGGCATGGGCGCCCAAGTTTGGGCCGTGTCCTCCGATGGCACAGTGAGCTCCGCGGGGGTTATCGGCCAAGACCCGCACGAGGACGTGTGGATGCCCTTCGAAAGTGACGCCACCAAAGTCATGGTCACCGAAGAACCCATGGGCGGCAGCGAACAACCCACCGGGCGCATGCTGGCCGAGGTCACCCTCGAAGCCTAGCTAACCGCAAGCTACTCTAGTTTGCCGCTCTAGCCTGCCGCTTTAGCGTGGCGCAGACAGGCCTGCTTAGCCGTGGGGCCTGCGTGCCGCGGCTGGTTCGGTGCCGGATTCAGTGCCGGGATCGGTGCCGGCGGATTCGGCCACCACGCCCAACGCTAGCGCCAGCTCCACATCACTAAGGTGGCCAAAGCCGAGCACAACGCCGTTGGGGGCAGCCTCGCCGCCCCAATAATCCGCCAAGGCCGTCAGGCCGATGCCGCGCTCACCCGCACGATGGACCGCCTCGCGCGCCGGGCGCTGGCACAATAAGACCGCGTGCAAGCCGCCGTGAATAGGCAACAGTTCCACGCCGGGGATGTGCGCGAAGGTGTTGGTGACGAGGTCGCGGCGGCGTCGATAAGCTCGGCGCATCTTGCCTGTATGCCGGCGCAAAGCCCCACTGGCCAAAAAGCCAGCCAGCGCAGCCTGGGTAATGGAACTGACTGTGGGGCCAAAGAGCTGGCGCTGGACGCGCAATTCTTCCACCAGGTGCGGGGGCGCCACCATGAAGCCGCAGGCGATGTCCGGCGAAATGACTGAAGAAAACGTTCCCAATAGCACGGTGCGCTCCGGCTCCAGGGTAGCTAGAGCGGGCAACGGCTGGCCCACGTAGCGCAGCTCAGAGTCGAAGTCATCCTCGATAAGCAAGGCGTGATTCGCCCGCGCCCACGCCACCAACTCCGTGCGTCGGGCAGCCGAGAGCGACTCCCCGTAGGGGTATTGGTGGCTGGGGGTGACAATCAGGGCATCCAGCGGCTGGTCCGGTACTTGCACGCCCTCGCTATCGGTGGGGACATCGACCAGCTCGTGGCCCAAGGCAGCAGGAACCTTACGCAAACTGGGATAGCCGGGCGACTCCACCCCAATGCGCAGAGGTCCACTGCGCTGGGGTCCACTGCGCTGACGTCCACTGCGCTGCGGCTTGCCGCGAAGGAGCAGCGCCAAACCCTCCCGGGCACCGGCGGTAATCAAAATCCGCTCAGGCTCCGCCGCCAAACCCCGCATGTGCAGGAGGTGGAGGGAGACCTGGTGGGGGAGGGAGGGGGCATCGGCAAGCACGGCGGCCTCGCGCCAGGCGGCCCGCCATTCGGGGGTAATCAGACCAGCGGTATCCGGCAAACCTGGGGTCAATTCCACCCGAGCGCGCGCCGGCGGCGCCGGGGCCTGGGCGGGGGCGCGCGGCGGGCGCGTGGGCTGTACCCGGGGGTTAATGCGCGTGCCCGAGCCGGACTCCGCCACCAGATAGCCCTCCGCGATGAGCTGATCAAACGCCGTCACCACCGTCCCGCGCGAGACCCCTAGCTGGGCAGATAGTGCGCGGGTGGAGTCAATACGCTCCCCAGGCAGCAACGCGCCGGTGGCCACAAGGTTGCGAATCCCGGCTGCAATCTGCACCGGCAGCGGGCGCGGGTCCGCGGAGTCAAGAGCAAGGTTCATGGGCTCAGTCTAAAGTGGTCTAATCCAACTCGCCCAAAGTGGATCTGGTTATAGTCCACTTGGTGCGCTTGGATGGTGGGCATGACTTCAAACAACACTGAAAACAACGCTGCACACGACGCTGCGCACGACGCTGAAAACAACACTGCACACGACGCTGCCCACAACGGCACCGACGTCGTGGGCGGTCAGAAGGCCACCACCCGCGTCAAGCGCGGTCTGGCCGACATGCTCAAAGGCGGCGTCATCATGGACGTCGTCACCCCGGAACAAGCCAAGATCGCAGAAGACGCTGGCGCATCTGCCGTCATGGCGCTCGAGCGCGTGCCCGCGGACATTCGCGCCCAGGGTGGCGTGGCCCGGATGTCGGACCCGGACCTGATCGAGGGCATCGTCAATGCTGTGTCCATCCCGGTCATGGCCAAGGCCCGCATCGGGCACTTTGTGGAAGCGCAAATCTTAGGCGAGCTGGGCGTGGACTTCATCGACGAGTCCGAGGTGCTCTCGCCCGCGGACTACGTCCACCACATCAACAAGTGGGACTTTGACGTGCCCTTCGTCTGTGGTGCGACCAATCTGGGTGAGGCGCTGCGGCGCATCACTGAGGGCGCGGCAATGATCCGCTCCAAGGGCGAGGCCGGCACCGGCGATGTCTCCGAGGCCGTCAAGCACCTGCGCACCATCCGCGGCGAGATTGCCCGCCTGCGCCACCTGGACCGCGACGAGCTCTACGTCGCTGCCAAGGAATTGCAGGCGCCGTACGACCTGGTCGCAGAGGTCGCCCGCACCGGCAAACTGCCTGTGGTGCTCTTCGTTGCTGGTGGCGTGGCCACGCCTGCCGATGCCGCCCTGGTTCGCCAGATGGGCGCCGAAGGTGTCTTCGTGGGCTCGGGCATCTTTAAATCCGGCAACCCGGCAGCGCGTGCAGAGGCGATTGTTAAGGCTGCGGCTCTCTACGACCAGCCGGGAGAGCTGGCCAAAATCTCCCGCGGCCTGGGCGAGGCGATGGTGGGCATCAACGTCCAAGACGTCCCCGCCCCGCACCGCCTGGCCGAGCGCGGCTGGTAAGCCCCATGCCGCTGATTGGGATCCTCGCGCTGCAGGGCGGGGTGGAAGAACACGCCGCGGTGCTGTCTGGCCTGGGAGCCGAGGTGAGACGAGTGCGCCTGCCGCATGAGCTCGACGGCCTGGACGGGATCGTCTTTCCCGGTGGGGAGTCGAGCACTATTGACAGGTTGGCGCGTTCTTTTGGCCTGGACCAGCCGCTGCGCGAGGCCGTGCGCGCCGGGTTACCGGTGTTGGCCACGTGCGCTGGACTGATTTACGCCGCCCGCGAACTGGATAACCCCGCGCCGGGGCAGCAAACCCTGGGCGTGGTGGATGTCAGTGTACGCCGCAACGGCTTTGGCAACCAGCGCTTTTCTGCGGATCGCCGCGTGGAGGTGGCGTTGGGCGGCCAGCGTATTGGCGTGGACGCCTCCTTCATCCGCGCCCCCGTGGTCACCCGGGTGGGCCCCGGGGTTGAGGTTGTTGCCGAACTTGCCGATGCCCCCGCCATCATCGGCGTTCGCCAACGCAACGTCCTTGCCTTGAGCTTCCACCCGGAAGAGCATGGCGACCCCGCCGTGCACGCCCACTGGCTGCGCGACCTCTAGCCCGGCCCCGCCCTGCGCGGTGACTGCGGCACCAGCTGCGTCCAGGGTGCAGCACCCCGCCCCGCCCTGCGCGGTGACCGCGGGACCAGCTGCGTCCAGGGTGCAGCACCCCGCCCGGCCCCTCTCGTGATGGATTGTCGCGAATATCAATCGTTCGATAGAGTTGGGGCCTGTTAATTCTGCAAACTCGAAAGGGCCCCGCTGTGTCTCAAGCTGCCGGTTCAGAGCAAGTCCGCGAAGATATCCGCCTCCTGGGCCGAGTGCTGGGCAGGGTCCTGGCGCAGCAGGAGGGCGAGGATGTTTTCGAACTCGTCGAGTCCACCCGCCGCATGGCCTTCGATGTTGCCCACGGCGACGCCAAGGCTGAGGACTTGGTGGCAATCTTCCGTGACCTCGACATCAATAAGGTCAACCTGGTCGCGCGCGCATTTAGCTACTTTGCGTTGATTGCAAATCTTGCCGAGGATTTGGAAGACGAGTCCGCAGACGCCCCCGTGAGCCTGCGCAAGACCTTTGCCAAACTGAAGGCGGAGGGGGTGGGGGCATCGGAAGTCGCAGCTGTAGTGCGCAACGCCCACGTGGCCCCGGTGCTGACAGCCCACCCGACGGAAACCCGCAGGCGCACCATCTTTGACACCCAGACCCGCATCAAGGAACTGCTCAAAGAGTGGCACCGCGGTGCGGACCTGGCCGACATCGAGCGCGAGATGTACCTGCGCATGACGCTGCTATGGCAGACGGCGCTTATCCGCATTGCTCGCCCCACCCTGGAAGACGAGGTGGACGTGGGCCTGCGCTACTACAAGCTCTCCCTGCTGGAGCAGGTGCCGGCGCTCAACCGGGCCATCCGCCACAACATGCGCGAGACCTTTGGGCTGCAGCTTCCCGATGCCCCCGTTGTCCGCCCTGGCTCCTGGATCGGCGGGGACCACGACGGCAATCCGTATGTCAACGGCTCCACACTGACTTATGCCACCCGTAAGGCAGCAAAGACGGTGCTGCGGTTCTATGAGGCGCAGCTGGGCGAACTTGAGCGCGAATTGTCGCTGTCGGACCGATATTCGTCGTGTTCCCAGGAGCTACTGACGTTGGCACAGGCCGGGCGCAATGATTGGGAATCGCGCGTGGACGAGCCTTACCGGCGGGCGCTGTATGGCATTCGCAACCGGGTGCGCGCGAATGTGGCGGCGCTGGGGGAGAAGAAGACAACGCGTGCGGAGTTTGCGCCGTATTCCGGACCGGAGGAGCTCAAGCGCGACTTGGACGTCATCGACCGTTCGCTGCGTCAGTTCAACGATGACGTGATTGCAGACGACCGCCTAGCCCGCCTGCGTTCCGCCGTGACGACGTTCGGCTTCCACCTCTACACCTTGGACTTGCGCCAGAACTCGCAGTCGTATGAAGAGGTGCTCGCGGAGGTCTTCGCCGCGGCGGGCCTGTGCGCGGATTACGCGAGCCTGACCGAGGCAGACAAAGTGGAACTGCTGCTTAGCGAATTGCACACAAATCGTCCGCTGCTCTTCCCGGACGCCGAGCAGGATTTTAGCCCCAACACCGCCAAAGAATTGGGGATTTTCCGGGCCGCCGCCCAGGCGGTGCGCTCCTTTGGGCCGGAGAGCGTTTCCCATTGCATTATCTCCATGACGGGCACGGTCTCCGACATTTTGGAACCGATGGTGCTACTCAAGGAGGTCGGCCTGCGGGACGTGGACATGGTGCCGCTGTTTGAGACTATTGAGGACCTGCAGGCCGGGGCGGGCATCCTCAAGCAACTGTGGTCCTTGCCGCTGTACCGCGAGCACCTGCGCCGGCGCGGCAACGTCCAGGAAGTCATGCTGGGCTATTCGGACTCCAACAAGGACGGCGGCTACCTCCAGGCCAACTGGGCGCTGTATGACGCGGAGCTATCCCTGGTGGAGTTGTGCGCGGAACATGGTGTGGAGCTGCGCCTGGCGCACGGCCGCGGCGGGGCGGTGGGACGCGGCGGCGGCCCCACCTACGATGCCATTTTGGCGCAGCCCCAGGGCGCGGTTACTGGCTCGGTGCGCATCACGGAGCAGGGCGAGGTGATTTCCGCAAAATACGGCGCCCCGGAAACCGCCCGCCGACACCTGGAGGCGTTTGTCTCCGGCGCGCTGGAGGCTTCGCTGCTGGATACCGAGCCGATCGCGGACCCGGAGCGCGCCTACGCCATCATGCGCGAACTCGCGGGTTTGTCGGGCCAGCGCTATGCGCAGCTGATTCAGGACCCCGGCTTCATTGCCTACTTCACGCAGTCCACGCCGCTGCATGAGATTGGTGAGCTTAACCTCGGCTCCCGCCCCGCCGCCCGCCGCCAGACCACCGCGATTACAGACCTGCGTGCCATCCCGTGGGTGCTGTCTTGGTCGCAGTCGCGCACCAACGTCCCCGGCTGGTTCGGGGTCGGCTCGGCGGTGAGCACCTGGGCCGGCGAGGACGCATCCCGCTGGGAGGAGCTGGCCGGGCTGTATCGGGATTGGCCGTTCTTCCGCTCGGTGCTGTCCAATATGGCGCAGGTGATGGCCAAAGCGGAGATTTCCTTGGCGCGCCTCTACGCGAACTTGGTGGACGACGCGGCGGTTGCCGATCGCATCTACAACCTCATTGCCGAGGAGTTTGCCCTAACCAAGCAGGCTTACCTGCGTATTACAGGCAATGCCGATTTGGTTTCGGAGAATCAGCGCCAGGCGCGCTCTCTGCGTCGCCGCTACCCCTACCTGCTGCCGCTCAATGCCATTCAGCTTGAGTTGCTGCGCCGCTACCGCGCCGGCGATGACCAGTTCTTGGTCTCTAAGACCATCCAGGTCACCATGAATGGCTTGGCCACGGCGTTGCGCAACGCTGGCTAGTCCGCCGATACCCCAGCGCCTCCGCCAGCCCCGTTCCCCCACCGTCATCCGCCCGCCCCTCTTGCTTCGTGCAGGTGTGCTCGCACCTTTAGCCCCTTCCGCGCGTTTTTCCTGAGTTAGGTCAAATTGGTGTGGTTCGAATCATATTGACACGCTGACCTGCATGGTTGGGTCTGTGGTGTGCTGGTTTGTCTGACTAAGAGGGTGGTTGTGGGGGTGGGATTATGCTGTGGGGTATGTCTCTGCCTCGTATCCGTACTGTTCCGACTGCCTCTGGGGCCACGGCTGTCCAGGTGATCTGGCGCTATGTTGACCGCAAACCGGTGCTCGACCACATTGGATCGGCTCATAGCGATGAAGAATTAGCACTGCTTGTGGCCAAGGCGCAGCGTCTGATTGACGGTGACCAGTTGGCCTTCGATATTGACACCACAGGTGGTGTGGGCAATCGGGGTGCTACGGGGTCTGCTGATAGTCCATTTGCCATCACTAGCGAACGTGCTGGGTATCTTCTCGATGCTATTCGTGGCGCGTTTAGCGTGCTCGGGTTGGATACCGCCACTGGAGATGATCGTGTCTTCTATGACTTGGTGGCAGCGAGGATTATCTCACCAGGTTCGAAATTCGAATCAATCGAGACGCTAGAAGAAGTAGGCGTCCAATCAGCGTCCTACAGCACGATTCAGCGCCATCTGCCTGGGTATGCCACGGCAGAGTTTCTCGACAGGATCAGTGGCGCTCTTGCCTCGTATGCTGGTATTGGCCCCGGGGTGATTGTTCTCTACGATGTGACCACGCTGTACTTTGAAACAGATAAAGAAGACCAGCTGCGCAAACCGGGGTTTTCTAAAGAACGTCGGCTAGAGCCGCAAATCACCGTTGGCATGCTCACTGATGCCACGGGTCTGCCGCTATCGATCGGGGCGTTTGAAGGAAACCGGGCAGAAACCCACACGATGCTACCGATGATTCAGCGCCTAGCCCAGGCCTACAACCTCGATGACATCACCGTAGTTGCAGATGCCGGAATGTTCTCCGCAGCCAATAAACAAGCCATCGTTGACGCAGGCCTGGGCTACATCCTTGGGACAAAGCAACGCGAGATCCCTGCCGTTATCAACTCCTGGCGCACACAACACCCAGGCCAGGACTACACACACGGCCAAATCTGGAGCGCCGTGAACCCGGCCGGGGTGGATAAGCAAGATGGCAATGGTACTCGTTTAGTAACGTACTACCAGTACTCGCAGGACCGGGCGCGCCGAACGCTCAAAGGTGTAGCCGAGCAGGTCGCAAAAGCTGAGCGTGCCGTAGCTGGCACAGTGCCAGTGAAGCGAAATCGGTATGTCAATCTCAAGGCACCACACAAGGCAGTCAATTACAAACTCGCCGAAAAGCACCGGGCACTGGCCGGGATAAAGGGATATGAGACCAACCGCCTGGATTTCACCGCAGAACAAGTCATTGATGCCTACCGGCGGTTATTCAAGATCGAGAAGTCATTCCGGATGGCGAAATCAGATTTGCAGGCCAGGCCAATCTATCACCGCAAGAAAGACTCCATCGATGCCCACCTTGCAGTAGTAATGTGCGCAATGGCCTGCGGCCATGTTCTCGAACAGGCCACCGGTCTATCACTAAAGCGCCTGGTCCGGACACTGAAAAAGTACCGCTCAATCACCCTCAACATTAACGGCCAGACCGTCTACGCCCACGCCCCACTACCCGCCGATGTCAGCGAGCTCATCGAAAAGCTCCCAAAATCTGACTAAAATGACCTAACTCAGGAACGCTGGCTAGTCCGCCGATACCCCAGCGCCTCCGCCAGCCCCGTTCCCCCACCGTCATCCGCCCGCCCCTCTTGCTTCGTGCAGGTGTGCTCGCACCTTTAGCCCCTTCCGCGCGTTTTTGTTGTCGCGGTTGGGGCTGTGTGCTTTCCGATGCCGCCAGCTTCCCACCTTCAGCTTTCCGGTGGTGGTGCCTGGCGGTGGGCTTGCTGTGGAGTGTCGGTGGGTGGGGTGTCGGTGGGTGGGCAGGTGGTGGGTGTGGCTGATGGTGGTGCCGCTGTGGGGCGGGTTTGTATTGGTGGGGCGCCACCGGGTGCTTGCCACCCAACCCCGGTACCCATGCGCACCATCCGACCCCGGGTTATCGGTATGCCATCTGGTGGGTGGTCTTCATTGGCACCGTTATGGTGCGGACACAATGGGGTCAGATTCGACATGTTGGTCTGGCCACCCTGGTTCCAGGGGTGGATGTGGTGGATCTGGCACTTATCAAACGGCAAGCGGCAGCCTATCCAGGAGCATTCCGCTCCTTCGGCAAGTAGCAATAAGCGTTGCTTAGAGTTAGCGCTACGCGAATACCGGTACAAATCCAACGGACCGTGTTCACGCGACAGCGCTGCGATAAACCCATAGTCCAGACACAACCGCTCCAACAAGTCCTTGCCGGTCAAAATGGCGCCGTTGGAGGCGCGGACGCGGATATCGGCATCGGTGGGGTACCGCCCCGGGTTGTGCATCCGGTCGACGAACTCACAGATCTGATCCAGGTAGATGGGGATGATTGGGATGTAGCGTTGTTTGCCAGCGCCCCCGCCCCTGAAGGCTGCAAGGAAGCTTTCTACTTGGTCTTGAGGGTCAACTACGGCGTGGACGTCCATGATGTCGACAGACTTGCCCGTGGCTTTGAGCGTGGCTAGCCCATTAGCGTGATGGGTGAGGCTTACGCCTTCTTTAACTTCACGTGGCTTGGCTAGTTTCTTTAGCTGCTCTCGCGCAACGGCCTCGATTTGTGCGGCAGGCGTCTTGCAGAGTTTGACGCGTAGTTTCCATTTGGCGAGTTTGTCGGCAACTCGCTTGGTTTTGGTCTCGATGAGGTCGAGGGCGAAGATGCTGTGGCCTTGGGTGCGGGCGGCGGTAAGGGCTTTGTATTGCAGGCCAGTGTAGGTGGTGTTCTCGTAGTAGGTGGTGTAGAGGGTGATGGTTTTGGCTGCTGCTAGTGGGCACCAGCCTTGGGCGACGAGGCTTTCTACGGTCTCACCGCCAAGTGTGGCGAGACCGTCAATAAAAGCACCAGGCGCTGTGGGTCCTGGTCCTAAAAGCGTCGTCTCGAGGTTCATGGCATCGACACTAAACCGGCCGCTATGACCTGCGCAAGGGTTAACTAGTGAGGTGTCTAATGGAGTGTGCAATGAGGGTAAACTTTGGGACGATTTACCGATGGTAATGGGGGCACCCACACGGGGGTGGCGCAACCCAGGCTGGGGTAGGCCGATCGCGGCACCCAAGCGGGATTGCGGTCAGGATGTCGACGCCCGGGTCGCGGAAACGGACCGCGTGGGGCCGCCCGGCGGTGAGAGTTGGCGGGCAGCATGCGGGGCGCGCGTAGGCGGCAGCCGGTAGCGAGGACAGTCGCGCTGTCGGGGTCAGGTCGCGGAAGTGGGGCACGCGTAGGCGGCAGCCGGTAGCGATGGCGGGCCGGGTGCGGGCGCCGGGAGATAGGCGGTGGGGGATGGTAGACGGGGAGGGGGTTAGGTGGTGGGGTCGGTGGCATCGGCAAGCTGAGGCAGCAAGGGCCGGTGGGGTAGGGTGATGAGGTTCGAATCTCTGTCAAGTCCGCGCTTCGCTGCGAACCTGCACCAATCCTGTGAGGATGAAGTAGTGACCACAACGGCTGAACCCGCCGCGCCCACTGGGGTAATAGACTCTTTCCGCTTCGCGTTTTCCTCGCCGCGCCGCCTGCGCATTGAGATACTGGGCGGGCTGACGGTGTCTCTGGCACTGATTCCGGAGGCGATTGCTTTTTCCATCCTGGCGGGGGTCAGCCCAGCGGTGGGGTTGTTTACTTCAGTGATTATGGCCATGGTGATTTCTTTCAGCGGCGGGCGTCCAGCCATGATATCCGCGGCCACGGGGGCGATTGCCCTGGTGGTGGCGCCGGTGTCGCGGGCCTATGGGCTGGACTACCTGGTGGCCACGGTTTTGCTGGGCGGTCTGCTGCAGCTGGCGTTTGCGGCACTGGGTGTGGCGCGGTTGCAGCGCTTTATTCCGCGCTCGGTTATGTTGGGCTTCGTCAACGCCTTGGGCATGATGATCTTCATCGCCCAGCTGCAGCATCTGGTGAACGTGCCGTGGATGGTGTACCCGCTCACGGCGGCCGGCATTGTGCTGATGCTCGTCTGGCCGCGGCTGGTGCAGGCCGTTCCGGCGCCGCTGGTGACCATTATCGTGCTGGGATCTATCACCACACTGGCCTCGATCAACGTGCCACGCGTGGCGGACATGGGGGAGTTGCCCAGCTCGTTGCCGAGCCTGTTTTTCCCCACCGTGCCGTGGGAGCTGGAGACCTTGCGCATCATTGCCCCGTACGCGGTGGGGGTGGCGATTGTGGGCCTGATGGAGTCGCTGATGACGGCCAAGCTCGTTGATGACATCACCGACGTACACTCCGATAAGACCCGGGAGAGCTTCGGTCAGGGCGTGGCTAATGTGGCCAGCGGGCTGTGCGGCGGCATGGGCGGGTGCGCGGTGATTGGCCAGACGCTGATTAACGTGCGCGAATCCGGGGCGCGCACTCGCCTGTCGACGTTTTTGGCCGGCGGCTTCCTGCTGGTGTTGCTGCTGGTGTTGGGCGATATTGTGGGCCAGATTCCCATGGCGGCGCTGGTGGCGATCATGATGATGGTTTCCATCGGCACCATTGATTGGCACTCGCTGCGCCCCCGCACACTGAAGTTCATGCCGGTCTCGGAGACGGTGGCCATGGGCGTGACCATGGCGGGCACGCTGCTGACGCATAATCTAGCCGTGGGGGTGATTGCGGGCGTGTTGACCGCCACGCTGACCTTTGCGCACAAGGTCGCCCACCTGGTGCGGGTGGAGCGCGAGGGCCGCGACGTCTACCGCATTACCGGGCAGTTGTTTTGGGCCTCGTCCAATGATTTGGTCTATCAGTTTGATTACACCGATCCGCCGGAGCGCGTGGTCATTGACTTGAGCGGGGCGGAGGTGTGGGATGCCTCTACGGTGGCCACGCTGGATTCGATTACCCGCAAGTATCACGAGCGCGGCGCCGCCGTGGAGATTATTGGTTTGGATGGCCCCAGTCGCGCCCGGCTTGATAAGCTCACCGGGCAGTTGGGCGATTAGCTTGCCGATGCCCCGTCAGCTGGCAGGGCTGGCGGGGGTGCTGGTCCATTTGGTTGCGCAGGGCTGGCAGGGTTGCTGGGCTAGCTGGTTGCGCCGGCTAGGCCGCGGCGGGCGAGCAAGGGGGCCACGTCCTTGTCGCGCCCGCGTAGCTGCCGGTAGGCCTCGCTGAAGTCGCGGGAGGCGCCGCGGGAGAGCACCAGGTCGCGGAAGCGCTGGCCGGCGGCGCGGGCGGCATCGGCAGACGCGGCCTTGCCTGCGGCAGACTGCTCCTGGAACCAGGTGAAGCCATCGGCGTCGAGGACTTCGGCCCACAAGTAGGAGTAGTAACCCGCGGAGTAGCCGCCGGCGAAGATGTGGTTGAAGTAGGTGGAGCGGTAGCGCGGGGCGATGAGCTCGTTGTTCAGCCCGGCTGCGGCCAGGGCCTGGCGTTCGAACTCGGCGATGGCCTCCGGGGTGGCCTCCAGGGGGGCGGCCTGCTCCTGCGTGAGCGAGTGCCACGCCAAGTCAATAATGGACGCGGCTAGGTATTCGCTGGTGCCAAAGCCTTGGCCGAACTCTGCGGCGGCGGAGACGGCATCTAGAAGCTCATCGGGGATCACCTCCCCGGTCTCCACGTGGAAGGCGTAGTCCTTGACCACCGCGGGGTCTAGGGCCCAGTTTTCATTGATCTGGGAGGGGAACTCCACCCAGTCACGTGGCACGCGGGTGCCGGAGAAGGTGGGGTAGCGCACGTCGGAGAGCAGCCCGTGGAGGGCGTGGCCGAATTCGTGGAAGACGGTGGTCAGCTCGTCGAGGCTCAGCAGCGGCTGGGAGCCATCGGCGGGCTTGGTTATGCCCATGACGTTGACAATCACCGGCTTGGTGCCCAGTAGGTGCGACTGCGGGACGAACTCTGACATCCAGGCGCCGCCGCGCTTGGAGGGCCGGCCAAAGTAGTCGGTGATAAACAGACCAATGCCCTCGCGGTTGCCGGCGGAATCCGGGGCGTCGAAGACTTCCCAAACGCGCACACCCTCGGCGTATCCTTGCAGGTCATCCCGGGGTTCTACCGTGATGCCGTAGAGGCGCTCGGCGGCAGCAAAGACGCCACCGGTGAGCACGCGCTCGAGGGGGAAGTATTTGCGCAGCTCGGCTTCGTCCAGGCTGAAATCGCGGGCGCGCACCTTGGACTCCCAGTAGGGCCAGTCCGCGGCGCTAAAGCCTTGGCCGGAGAGCTCGGCTTCCTCCGCCAGCAGTTTGTGTTCGCCGGCGGCGTTGGCATCGGCAGCCGGGGCCAGGTCGAAGAGCATCTGGCGGGCAGCGGCGGCCTCCTGGGCGGTTTCTTCGGCAATGACGTAGTCCGCGTGGCTGGCATAGCCTAGGAGCTCGGCCCGCTCGGCGCGGAGGCGTACGGCCTCCACCAGGCCGGCGGCGTTGCTGTCGATACCCCGCTTTCCCGATGCCGCGTACAGCTTCGCCCGGGACTCCGGCCGGGCCAGGCGGGACTGCTCTGCCTGCACCGTAGGCAGCTCTAGGGGGATGACGTAGCCCTCACGGCCGAGGGCGGCGGCATCGGCAGCCGCGGAGGCAATACGCTCAGCTGGCAGGCCCTCGAGTTCTTCTTCCGTGAACTCCACCGCCAATTCGCGAGTGGAGGCCAGCAGGTTGCGGCCGAACTCCTCGCTCAGCGCGGACAGGCGCTGGTTAATCTCAGACAGCCGGGCCTTGCCTGCAGCGTCCAAGTCTGCGCCCTGGCGGGCGAACGTGCGCAGCAGCTGGGCGTGGAGGCGCTGGGATTCCTCATCCTCCGGAACGGTTACTTCCTTGATGCGCGCGTACAACACCGCATTTTGGTACATGGCGTCATAGTGCGCGGACAGCCGCGGCCACAACTGCGCGCCGATGTCTTCCATCTCCTCCGTTACGTCCGTGCCGGAGAGGTTGCCAAAAATCGTGGTCACCCGGTCTAGGTCCTGGCCGGAGCGCTCCAAGGCCTCCACTGTGTTAGCCCAGGTGGGGTCTTCTGGGCAGTCCACAATCGCGGCAATCTCGGCATTGTGGCGTGCGATGGCTTCCTCAAAAGCCGGGAGAAAATGGCCCACCTCGATTTCTGCGAACGGGGGCAGCTGGTAGGGCAACGGGGACGGGCTGAGCAAAGGATTCGACATAAATGAATACTGTACCCAACAACGAAGGGCGCCCCCGTTATGGGGACGCCCCAGGTGTGGCGACGCTATGGCAACGGCGCGGCAGCCGTGCTACTTCTTCAGCGCGTCGATGATCTCGTTGTACTTGGCCACTGGACGCATCACGGCAGTGATCTTCTCCTCAGCCGGGGCGTAGTAGCCGCCCAGGTCAGCCGGGGAGCCCTGGACTGCCAGCAGCTCTGCTTCAATCTCGGCGGCGTTGGCCTCGAGGGCTTCGGCGACGGGGGCGAAGGTCTGCGCCAGCTCGGCATCCTCGGTCTGGGCGGCCAGCTCCTTGGCCCAGTTGAGGGTCAAGAAGAAGTGGGAGCCGCGGTTGTCAATCTCTCCAACCTTGCGGGAGGGGGACTTGCCAGCGTCGAGGAGGGTTTCGGTGGCCTTATCCAGGGCATCGGCCAGCACGCCGGCCTTGGTGTTGCCATTGGAGTTGAGCTCGTGGCGGAAGGACTCGGCCAGGGCCAGGAACTCACCCAGGGAGTCCCAGCGCAGGTGGTTTTCTTCCTCCACCTGCTGGACGTGCTTAGGCGCGGAGCCGCCGGCGCCGGTCTCAAACAGGCCACCGCCAGCCATCAGCGGCACCACGGAGAGCATCTTGGCAGAAGTGCCCAGCTCCAGGATGGGGAAGAGGTCAGTGTTGTAATCGCGCAGCACGTTGCCAGTCACGGAGATGGTGTCCTCGCCGCGGCGGATGCGCTCCACGGAGATCTTGGTGGCCTCTACCGGGGAGGCGATGGAGATGTCCAGGCCTTCGGTGTCGTGGTCCTTGAGGTACTTCTCCACCAAGGTGATCAGGTTGGCGTCGTGGCCGCGCTCCGGGTCTAGCCAGAAGATGGTCTTCATGCCGGACAGGCGCGCGCGGTTGACGGCCAGCTTGACCCAGTCCTGGATGGGGGCGTCCTTGGTCTGGCAGGCGCGCCAGATGTCGCCGGCCTCCACGTCGTGCTCAATGAGCACCTCGCCAGCAGAGTTTTCCACGGTGACCTTGCCGGCCTCGGCGATCTTGAAGGTCTTGTTGTGGGAGCCGTACTCCTCGGCCTTCTGCGCCATCAGGCCCACGTTCGGCACGGTGCCCATGGTGGACGGGTCGAAGGCGCCGTTGGCCTTGCAGTCCTCGATCACGGCCTGGTATACACCGGCGTAGGAGGAGTCCGGAATGACGGCCAGGGTGTCCTGCTCCTGGTCGTCCTTGTTCCACATGTGGCCGGAGGTGCGGATCATGGCCGGCATGGAGGCGTCGATGATCACATCAGAGGGCACGTGCAGGTTGGTAATGCCCTTGGCGGAGTTCACCATGGCCAGGTCGGGGCCGTTTTCCAGGGCGGCTTCGAAGGCGGCCTTGATCTCGGCGCCGCCCTCCAGGGACTCCAGGCCGGTGTAGATAGCACCCAGGCCGTTTTCGCCGTTGAGGCCGGCAGCCAGTAGCTCCTCGCCGTACTTGTCGTAGACGTCTGCAAAGAAGGCGCGCACCACGTGGCCGAAGATGATGGGGTCAGAGACCTTCATCATGGTTGCCTTCAGGTGTGCAGAAAACAGCACGCCCTCTTCCTTGGCGCGGGCCACCTGGGCCTTGAGGAACTCGTCCAGCGCGGCGGCGGACAGGAAGGTGCCGTCAATGACTTCGCCCTCTTCGACCTTGAGGCCATCTAGCAGCACGGTGTCGTTGTTCTTGATGGTTAGGGTGTCTGCGGCGGGCATGATGACAGACTTCTCATTGTGGCGGAAGTCGTTGGCGTCCATGGTGGCCACGTTGGTCTTGGAGTCCGCGCTCCAGGCACCCATCTTGTGGGGGTACTTCTTGGCAAAGTTCTTCACGGCAATCGGCGCGCGGCGGTCCGAGTTGCCCTCACGCAGCACCGGGTTGACGGCAGAGCCGGTGACCACGGCGTAGGCGTCCACGGCATCCTCATAATCTGGGACGTCGTAGCCGGCTGCCTGCAGTTCAGCGATGGCCTTCTTTAGCTGCACCAGGGAGGCGGAAATGTTCGGCAGCTTGATGATGTTGGCCTCAGGGGTCTTAGCCAGCTCACCCAGCTGGGCCAGGGCGTCTTCAACCTTCTTGTCGCCCAGACGCTCCGGGAACTGGGCCAGGATACGCCCTGCCAGCGAGATGTCGCGGGTCTCGACCTCAATGCCAGCGGTGGAGGCAAATGCCTCTACCACAGGCTTGAAGGAGTAGGTGGCCAGCAAGGGGGCCTCATCGGTACGAGTCCAGATGATCTTAGACATGTTTCTCCTCTAGAATGTGAAAACGTTTCGAGGTTTCACCATACCCGCTTATCCCTAGAATCGTGGCCTCTTTTGCCCCCTTTTGTAGGGAGTCAGCGCCCCCGGGGTTAGTTCTCTGCTACTCCGCGCTTCCAATATCCCATGAAGGAGACCTGGGAGCGCGAAATTTCTGCCTCGCGCACTAGCAGGCGGCGCATAGCTTTGACTGCGGAGGCCTCGCCTGCAATCCACCAGTAGTCCGCGTGAGGGTCTTGCGTGCCTAGTTCCTCGCCGCTGGCAGAGTAGCTGGGCGTTTCCCACAGTACTTCCCGAGGCCCTGAGCTTGCCGATGCCCCCGCAGCCTCCCCGTCTGCCCCTGCCGGGCCTTCGGGGGTGGCACCAGCAAGTGGATTGGCAAATGGGCGGCCGAGTTGGGCAGTCAGGTGGGTGGCTAGGGCATCGGCAAGCAAAGCCCCGTGCGCCTGGTCTTGGCGCACGTGGTACGTCACGGTGAGGCCATCCACGGTGGGAAGCTCCTGCTGGTCGGCGGCGTCGGGGATTTCAATGTCCACGGTGCCGCGCAGGCCCTGGGGCCAATCGCAGACAATGCGGGCCAGGGCCGGCAGTGCGGTCTCATCCCCATAGAGGTGGGCCTGCGGGCAGCCGCCGGGGTTGAACTCGATGCCCAAGCCCTCTGGGTCCTGGGCCTGCGGGGCGATGACGTAGATCTGATCACCCGGCTGAGCGCCGATAGCCCACGTGGAGGCCGGGCCGCTAAGCCCCGGGGCGGTGTGCACCACGAAGTCGATGTCCAGCTCGCCGGCGTTGCGGTCAAACTCGCGTACCGAGTAGGTGCGAATGGCTCCCCGGGTGTTGTGGTCCAGGCTCTGCCAGACGGGGAACCACTCCGGGGTGCACGGGACCTCCGGCAGGCCGGCCTCTCCGGGGATGATGAGCTTGATGCGAATATCTAGCGCCGGGCCCTGCGGCCCCATGGCGTCTAGGCCGCTAAAGCGTACGCGCTGGAAGTTGGGGGAGATGCGCTCAGAGCTGACAACAGTGGCAAGGTGGGGTTGATAAGGCATGATGGTCCTTTCGTGTAGAGGTGGTCAAGGGGTGGTTAGCAACGCGCCAGGGGCGCTGGATTCAGATGGCGCCGATGGGCATCACGGCGGGCAGCCCAGAGACGGGGTCGTCGATAACGATGGAGTCGATGCCAAAGACATCGCGCACCGTCTGCGGAGTCAGCGTGTCTACCGGCGGGCCCTGGGCCACGATGTGGCCATCGGCCACCGCGATGAGCTCATCGGAGTAGCGCGCTGCCAGATTCAAGTCGTGGATCACCATGACAATGGTGGTGCTGCGCTCGCGATTGAGCGCGCGCAGCAGCTCTAAGACTTCTAACTGGTGGCGAATGTCGAGGTAGGTGGTGGGCTCATCGAGCAATAAGATGTCGGTGTCTTGAGCCAGCGCCATGGCGATCCAGACGCGCTGGCGTTGGCCGCCAGAAAGCTCATCTAAGCTTCGCTGGGCTAGCTGCGCCGTTCCGGTGGACTCCATGGCTTGGGCCACGATGTCGTAGTCACGCTGACTCCACCGGCCCAGTAGTCCTTGGTAGGGGGTGCGTCCGCGGCCGACGAGGTCGGCGACCACAATGCCATCGGGGGCTGCCGGGGACTGAGGTAGCAGGCCCAATTGTTGGGCCAGCGCCTTGGTGGGCAGGCGGGAAATATCTGCGCCATCGAGCACAATGCTGCCCGCCGTCGGGGCCAGTAGGCGCGATAATGATCGCAGCAGCGTGGATTTTCCACAGCCATTGGGTCCGATGATGGAGGTGACCTTGCCTGGGCGAATATCCACGCTCAAGCCCTCGATGATGGTGCGCTGCCCATAGGCCAGACTGACTTCCACGGCGCTGAGCTGGTGCGCGCCGACTTGCGTGCCAGCAGTCGCCGCAGTCGCCGCAGTCGTCGCGGCTGGCGCGCCGGGATTATCGCCGGCAGTCTCGCCGGGGAATGTGGGGCGGTGGTGGTCCATGTGCGAGGCGTTCTCCTTTCTAGTAGTTCTTCTTGCGGTAGTTGTTCATGCAGTAGTCGTTCGTGCAGTAGTCGTTCGTGCAGTAGTCGCTAGAGCGTTAGACCTAGCGCCGCGAGCGGATCAGCAGGTAGATAAGGAAGGGCGCGCCCAAGGCGCCAGTAATTACGCCCACTGGGTAGCGGGTGCCAAAAAGGTATTGGCCTGCCAAGTCGGCAACCAGCATCAATAGTGCGCCCACCAGGGCCGAAGGCAGCAATAATGCGGTGGTGTTGCTAAAGACTCGGCTGGCAATCGGCCCGGCCATAAACGCTACGAAGGACACCGGCCCGGCGGTAGCGGTAGCTACCGCCACCAGCACCACCGCACACCCGATCAGGTTGGCGCGCACTACAGTCAGGTGCAGGCCCAGGCCGATGGCCAGGGCATCGCCAAGCTGTAGCACTGCCAGGCGGTTATTGAGCGCCACCATCACTGGGGCCAGGACCACTATGCATACCAGCAGCGGTGCGCCGCGCTCCCAGCTCATGGTATTAAGCGAGCCAGTAAGCCAGCGCGTGGCTGCGTGCAAGTCCCACTGGGGGGCTTGGGAGATGACAAATTGCGTCCAGGCCTGCAACACAGCAGATAGTCCAATGCCAATGAGAATGAGCCGGGTGCCGGAGAAGCCAGATTTGAGCGAGAGCACATAAATGACCGCGGCCACCACCAAGGAGGCCACTAAGGACATTGCAGAAACCGCCACTTGGGAAAAGTGGAACAACACCAAGCCAGTAACTCCCGCAGCAGAGGCCGCCGCAGAAATGCCAATGATGTCCGGGGAGGCCAACTGGTTGCGCAGCATGGTTTGGAAGGTGTTGCCAGCTAGGCCAAAGGCCAGGCCCGCTGCCACGGCGATGGTGGCGCGCGGCAGGCGCAAATCCCCGATGGTAAACTCTGTGCCCGGGGCGGGGTTGCCCACGAGCACCGACCACACTTCGGCGGGGCTAAACCACGCCTGGCCAGCCATGAGGCTTAGCCACCAGATGGCTACCACCGCCACTAGCAGTGCGCCTAGGCGCCAGCGATAGGTCCGGGCGCGTACCCGGCGCTGTTGGCGCAGCTGGGTAGCTAGCGCCGGATGGGCTGCGGCAGGAGTGGAGGCCGCAGCCGAAGTAGTAGAAGTGTGGGTACTCATAGTTCACGCACCTTGCTGCGCCGGACAATCCAAATAAACAGTGGCGCACCAATGAGTGGGGTAATAATGCCCACGGCCACCTCCGTCGGTGGGGCGACCACGCGGCCCAGGGTGTCGGCAGCCACCAGCAACACCGCCCCGCCCAGCGCTGTGGCGGGCAGCAGTACGCGGTGGTCGGTGCCGAGCACCAGGCGCAACACATGGGGAACAATCAGGCCCACAAAACCAATGGGCCCAGCGATCGCGGTGGCAGTACCGCAAAGAATCACCGCCCCGCAGGTGGCCACCAGGCGCGTGCGGGTGACGTGGATGCCTAGGCCGGTGGCGGTGTCATCGCCTAGTGCCAGGGCGTTGAGCCCACCGGCGCTGAGCACAATGATTGCCACACCCAGCACAAATAGTGGGGCGGCGAGTCCCAGTAGGTCCCACTTGGCCCCGCCTACCGAACCAATTTGCCAGAAGCGGAATTGGTCCATGACATCGGTGCGCGGCAGCAAAATGGCGCTGACCAGGCTAGAACACGCCGCTGCGGTGGCGGCACCGGCTAGCGCCAGAGCCAGTGGCGTGGCTTTGCCTGTGCCCAGAGTGCCAATGAAGTAGACAAAGGCAGCCGCGGCAAAGGCGCCGGTAATGGCAATGAGCATCATTGGCACTGGCCGTGATACAGAGAAAAACGCAATGCCCACAACCACCGCCAGTGATGCGCCCGAGAGCACCCCGAAGATGCCCGGATCTGCCAGCGGATTGCGGGTTATCGCCTGGAAAGTCGTGCCCGATAGTGCGAGCGCGGCCCCGACGGCAATCGCTAGCACGGTGCGCGGAACCCGCAGGTAGGCCGCGGCCTGGCTGGCGGTATCGGTGGCTCCGCCTAGGGCTGCCCAGGCATCGGCCACGGTGATGTCACGCACGCCAAACATCACCGATGCCAAGGTGGCCGCCACCAGAGCTAGCGCCAGCCCGGCCAGCACTGCGGCTTTGATGCTCCTGTGCTTGCCGATGCCGCCAGTACCTGCGGGCCCGAAACCTGCCGAGCCGGAGCTTGCGGGGGCATCGGCAGTGTGGGTATCGGCAGTGTGGGCGTCGGCAGTGTAGGCGGAGACAGTGGGGTGCTTAGCAGACATGGACTAGGACTGCAGGCCTGCTTCGAGTGCGGCGAAGTACTTGTCCAAGCTCCACGGGATAGACAGCGGCGAGGGGTTGGCAGAAGCACCCAGCGGGCCGTTGTCGATGAAGGCGACGTTGCCGTTCTTAATAGCTGGAATCTTGGACTTGAGCGGATCCTTTTGCAGGTCAGCTAGCAGCTTAGCGTCGTCCTCAGACTTACCGGAAGAGTAGGCGATGATGAGCTCAACGTCCTCGAACTGCTCCGGGTTCTCCGCAGAGACCTCCACCCAGAACTTCTCCGCGTCGCGGGAGTTTTCTTCCACAATGGCCGGCACGCCAAAGCCGTGGTCAGCCAAGAAGCCCATGCGCGGATCAACGGTGGGGTAGAACCCCAGCTTGGAGGCATCCGTGGTGCCGCCAAAGGCGGTAAAGAGTACCTTGGTGCCCTTGAGCTTGGGGTGCTTGTCCAAGGCGGCAGCGACCTGGGAGTCCAAGTCCTTGACCAGCTGGGCGCCTTCTTCCTGCTTGCCCAGGGCGGTGGAGTTGAGGTCAATCATCTGTTCCAGGGAGGTGGACCAGGCTACATCCGGGTAGGCGACCACTGGGGCAATTTTGCTCAAGGTGTCGTAGTCTTCCTGGGTCAGGCCGGAGTAGGCAGCCAGGATGACGTCCGGCTTGGTGGCGGCGACCTGCTCGAAGGGGATGCCGTCGGTCTCGTCGAAGAGCTCTGGGGTCTCGGCGCCGAGCTCTGCGAGCTTTTCTTCCACCCACGGCAACAGGCCGTTGTTGTCATCATCGCCCCAGGTGGCCTTGGAAATGCCCACCGGGACAATGCCTAGTGCCAACGGGACCTCGTGGTTGGCCCAGCCCACGGTGGCCACGCGGGTGGGCGCCTTGTCGATGGTGGTGGTGCCGAAGTGGTGGGTAATGCTCACCGGGAAAGCGGCCTGGCTGTCTGCCTGGCTGGCCGATGCCGTGGCCGAGTCTGCGGCCGAACCAGCAGACGAGGCGCTGCCGGACTGGTTGGCATCTTGGTTGGAGCAAGCGGCCAGGGTCAGCGCCAGGGCGATGCCGCAGGCGGCAGCGGTGGCCTTGCGGGCGGGAGCCTTTCGGGCAGCGGCAGAGGGTGCGTTAAGCAAGGGGTTCTCCTTGTGAAGGTGGTACAAGCGTTTCGCAGGCAACGGGCCGGGACCGGGGCAGAAACCGGACCGGG
Organism: Corynebacterium lizhenjunii; assembly: GCF_011038655.2. NCBI lineage: Bacteria > Bacillati > Actinomycetota > Actinomycetes > Mycobacteriales > Corynebacteriaceae > Corynebacterium > Corynebacterium lizhenjunii. Next base: position 1,998,694 of record NZ_CP064954.1, on the reverse strand, counting down.
GATCGGACCGAGGATCAGACCGGGGTTTGGGCGATGAGTGCGCGACCGTGTGGAAAGCGCACCACATCTGCCGGGTACCCGCGAAACGCAGTGCATATGCGAGATATGCGATGGATAAACGTCAGGGGAAGCCGATTGCAGGATTAGGTAAGGCTCGACTAACGGTACACCGGTTTGGCTGCGCAGGGCACATGCGGTGATCAGATTCACTAAACCAGTGTGGTTGTTGGCTTCGCCCGCTGGCTTACGAGCACCCCTCCCGCCGGACTAACGTGTGCCCAGTGATTGACCCGCAAACTAACTCCCGAACTGAGCCCACCCAGCCTATAACCGCGCGCGCTGCTGCGCGGCCCAGTACCGTCACTGGGGTGCGGTTTACCCGCCGGCCCTTGCCGCAGCAAGCCGACATCACCCCCGCGCGACGGCGCCTGGTGATGCTGGCCATGGCCCTGGGGGCATTTGCCATTGGTACCACGGAGTTTGTCTCCATGGGTTTGCTGCCGCTTATCGCGGGCGACTTTGGCATCACGGAAGACGCCGCCTCCACGGTGATCACCGTCTACGCACTGGGCGTGGTGGTAGGCGCGCCCGTTATTGCCGCACTTACTGGCAAGCTGCCGCGCCGGCGGCTGATTCTATTGCTGATCGCCTTTTTGTTGCTGGGCAATCTACTCACCGCACTGGCACCGAACTATGGGGTGCTGCTGGTGGCACGATTCATTGCCGGCCTGCCACATGGCGCGTACTTCTCCGTAGCCAACCTTTCGGCGGCATCCATGGCTCCAGCCGGCGAGCGCGGTAAGGCCATGGCCTTTGTGGGGATGGGCTTGGCGGTGGCCACGGTCATCGGCGTGCCCGCCGCCCAGGCGCTGGGCCAGGCACTGGGGTGGAACGCTGCCTACTACCTGGTCGTGGGGATTGCCGCAGCCACCATGGTGCTGCTCTACCTGCTCATGCCGCACATGACCCAGATGCAACAAACCGACATCTCCACCGAGTTCGGGGCCTTCCGCAACTCCCAAGTGTGGCTCACCGTCATCATGGGAACCGTGGGCTTTGGTGGCATGTTCGCCGTCTACACGTACATCACCTGGACCATGACAGAAGTCGCGGGAATGGAACCCCGGTGGACCTGGGCGGTGCTGATGGTCTACGGCATCGGCATGACAGCAGGCAACGCAGTGGGAGGGGTACTAGCAGACCGCAACCTGGAACTGGGCATCGTCGGGGCGCTAGGGGCCATGGTGGCCGTCTCGGTGGTTTTCTACTTTGCGGCGCACAGCGTCATCGCCGGGGCGCTCAGCTTTGGCCTGCTGGCATTCTTCGGTGCCACCCTGGTGCCGTCGCTGCAGCTGCGCCTGGTCGAAGTCGCCGGGGACGCCCAAACCCTGGCCGCCGCCCTGAACCAATCGGCGTTGAACATCGCTAATGCCGCCGGGGCCAGCATTGCCGGTGTCGTAGTCGGCGCGGGCTATAGCTATAACTCCACCGCCTTGGCCGGCGCGGGCCTGGCTGCCGCAGGTGTGCTGACCTGGATAATCACCATGTGGGACGCACGGCGCCGCGGCCAGCGCCCGCGCGTGAAGGTGGTCGCGCAGGGCTAGCCGGGCGCCGGGTAGGGTATGGCGCATGACTTTTACCATCGCTTCTGTCAACGTCAATGGCATTCGCGCCGCCTGCAAGCAGCGCAACGAGGACAACCCCGGCATGAACGCCTGGTTGGAGACCACTCCCGCTGACGTGGTGTTGCTGCAAGAAGTCCGCGCCACCCCGGCGCAGACCCGCAAGGCCCTCGCGCCCGCCCTGGAGGCCGGCTGGCACCTGGCGCAAGCAGACGCCCAGACCCCCGGGGCCAAGGGGCGCGCCGGGGTGGGCATCCTCTCGCGCACTGAGCTTGCCGATGTCTCCGTGGGCTTCGGTTCCTTCACCGACTCTGGGCGCTGGATTGAGGCCACCGTGGGGCAGGTGCGCGTGGCCTCGCTCTACCTGCCCAGCGGCGAGGCGGACTCGCCAAAGTTGGATGAGAAGTACACGTTCCTGGACCAGCTCGCGGCCGTGCTGCGTGACCGGGCGGCGCAGTACTCGCAGATGGTCATTGGTGGGGATTGGAACATTTGCCACCGCGCCCAGGACTTGAAGAATAACAAGGCTAATGAGAAGAAGGCTGGCCACCTGCCGGAAGAACGCGCCTTCATGGACCACGTCTTTGGGGCGTTTCCGGATCCCCAGCCGCAGGACAAGCCGGGCCTTGGCCAGTGGCGCGGGGTGGTGGACTACTCCCCGCACCAGCCTTGGGAGCCTGCCGATGCCCCCCAATGGTTCGACGTCGCCCGCCGCCTGGCCCCCGACGCCGAGGGCCCCTATACCTGGTGGACTTACCGCGGTCAGGCCTTTAACAACGATGCCGGGTGGCGCATCGACTACCAGGCGGCCACTGCGGCCATGCTGGAGCGCGCGCAGCGCAGCTGGGTAGAAAAGGCCCCCAGTGTCGAACAACGCTGGTCTGACCACTCTCCGCTGCTAGTGGAATACAGCTAGTACAAGCGGCAGTGCAAGCCCAGCTAGCCCCAAGTAGCACGGTACCGCGGGGCACATACTGCTAGAAAGAAAACAGGAAGCAAACGGGGACGGGATGTTTACGGCGCTGTATATCGTGGGGATTACCGCAGAGGCGATGACGGCTGCGCTGTCAGCCGGGCGGCAAAAGATGGACCTTTTTGGGGTAATGCTCATCGCGGCAATTACCGCCCTGGGTGGCGGCTCGGTGCGCGATATCGTGCTAGGGGACTACCCCTTGACCTGGGTCGAACACCCGCACTACCTGGTAATTGTCCTGGTTGCCGCAGTGGTCACGGTGTGGATGGCCTTCCTTATGCACTACTTCCGCCATCTCTTCTTAATCCTGGATGCCCTGGGCCTGGCCGTGTTCGCGGTCCTGGGCACCCAGGTAGCGTTACACCTGGGGCATGGTTTTGTCATCGCGGCGGTGTGCGCCATCATTACCGGCGTTTTTGGGGGAATCCTGCGCGATCTGCTTTGCGACAGAGTCCCGCTGGTGCTTTCCAATGAGCTTTATGCCTCAATCGCGGTCTTTGCCACGGCCGTGTACATGGCCCTGGTGCACTTTGAGGTCGCGGCTGAAGCTGCGGCGTTGACCACCGTGGTGGTGGCCCTGGTGGCGCGTCTGTGGGCTATCTATTCGCATACCAACCTGCCGGTGTTCGAGTATCGCGGGGCGGAGCAGCCGATCGATCCGCGCTTGCGTCTTTCGGCGCGCCTGGTGCGCGATGGGGCCCGGGCCGCCAAGCGCAAGACCGCCGCAGTGGCGCGTTTAGCTACCCCCGCGCACTTTCCGCTCAAACGACAATCGCCGCAGCGTTGGGACTATAACCAGGACCGGAACCAGGTGGATGGCTCTCGATTTGGTGATGGCGAGGCCAACAGGGATCCAAAAAAATAGGCCCCCGCGTGGCTGGGGTGTTAAGCTGACAGGCAGTTTAACCGTTCAACTGCAGATGTTTGGAGCAACGCATGGCACGCGCAGCAATTGAATTCGTCCTGGGCGCAGTGGTTTTGGCCCTGGCTATCTGGTGGTACACCCTGGTTGGCCCGTCCTTCGCCTTCCTGGGCCCGATTATCCTCATGGGCGTCGGTGGCGCCCTGATGGTCGTAGGCTTTTCTAACTTCCTCAACACCATAAGCCCCACCTCCCGCAAGCTCTAAGCCTGCCTACCATTTCTAGCCCGTCACCGTTGTGGCGGGCTTTTGTATGCCTAGCTTGCCGATGCCCCACGCGGCCAGGCACCAGCCCCTGCTCGCCTTGGCCATGGCCTGTCGCCAGCTCCCGGCCCGCTTCCAGGGCACGGGCGCCTACGCGTGGCCCGTGCCCGCGACCGGCCGCCGCCATCCTGGCTGCCATCGCTACCGCCTGCTGCCGACACCCCGACTGCCACCGCTACCGCCTGTCGTCTACGCGTGGCCCGACTCTACTCCCGGGCGCCGTCACCTCGACCGCCAACCCGCTTCTGCTCCGTGATCGGCCTACCCCCGCCTGGGTTGAGTCACCCCCGTGTGGGTGCCCCCATTACCATCGGTAAATCCTTCCAAAGTTTACCCTCATTGCACACTCGAGTGGACAATTTTCCGATAACCCTTGCGAACGTCCCGCGAGAGTGTTTATTCTCGGTGGCATGAACTTCGAGACACTACTTGCGGGCCAAGGCCCCGTCATCGACGCCCTGGCTGGTTTCGCCGGCCACAGCGTCGAAGACCTCACCGCAAACGGGCTATGCCCGTTTGTCGCACGCAAGTACGTCACGCTGTATAACACCTACTACGGACAGACCTCGTTTACCGGCTTGCAATACAAAGCCCTAACCGCCGCCCGCACCCAAGGACATTCTGCTGAAGCCTTAGACTTCATCGAGTCCAAAACCAACCGCGTGGCTGACAAGCTCGCCAAATGGAAACTACGCGTCAAACTCTGCAAGACGCCTGCCGCACAAATCGAGGCCGTTGCGCGAGAGCAGTTGAAGAAACTAGCTAAGCCGCGCGAGGTTAAAGAAGGCGTGAAACTCACCCACCACGCCAACGGGCTAGCCACGCTCAAAGCCACAGGCAAGTCGGTCGACATCATGGACGTCCACGCTGTGGTTGACCCTCAAGATCAAGTAGAAAGCTTCCTTGCAGCTTTCAGGGGCGGGGGTGCTGGCAAACAACGCTACATCCCGATCATCCCCATCTACATTGATCAGATCTGTGAGTTCGTCGACCGGATACACAACCCCGGCCGGTACCCCACCGATGCTGATATTCGCGTCCGCGCCTCCAACGGCGCCATCCTCACTGGCAAGGACCTGTTAGAGCGGTTGTGCCTGGACTACGGGTTTATCGCAGCCCTCTCCCGTGAGCACGGCCCTCTGGATTTGTACCGGTATTCGCGTACCGCTAACTCTAAGCAGCGCTTATTGCTACTCGCCGAGGGAGCAGAATGCTCCTGGATAGACTGTCACTTGCCGTTTGATAAGTGCCAAATCCACCACATCCAACCCTGGAACCAAGGTGGCCAGACCAACATGTCAAACCTTACCCCGCTGTGTCCGCACCATAACGGTGCTAATGAAGACCACCCGCCAGACGGTATCCCGATAACCCGGGGCCGGATGGTGCGCATGGGTACCGGGGTTGGGTGGCAAGCACCCGGTGGCGCACCACCAATACAAACCCGGCCCGAGCCCACACCACCATCAGCCACACCCACCACCTACCCACCGGAGGCTCACCACCAGGCACCACCACCACCGGAAGCCCACCACCAGGCACCACCACCACCGGAAAGCTAGCCGCCAGCAGACCAGCTATCGGCCTCACGTCCAGCAATCGGACCAGCCGGAAGGTATACAGCCTCTTGCCAGATGGCAGGCACCGGCGGACGGTAGGGAGCTGGCGGCATCGGAAAGCACACAGCCCCAACCGCGACGACAAAAAGCGCGCGGAAGGGGCCAGACGTGCGGGGGTCCGGGCGGCAGGTACTCTAGTGTGCATGGCACATACTGAAGTATCACGCGTTCTCTCCGGCATCCAACCCACCGCGGATTCGTACCACCTGGGCAATTACCTGGGGGCGCTGAAGCAGTGGATTGACCTGCAGGACGACTATGAGGCGTTTTACTTCATCCCGGATCTGCACGCCATTACCGTGCAGCAAAACCCGCAGGAGCTGCGCGAGCGGACCATTGCTGGAGCTGCCCAGCTCATTGCATTGGGGATCGACCCGGAAAAGTCCACCCTCTTTGTGCAATCTCACGTCCCCGCCCATGCGGAACTGACTTGGGTGCTGCAATGCCTGACCGGCTTTGGGGAGGCCTCGCGGATGACGCAGTTCAAGGATAAGTCCGCGAAGCAAGGATCTGACCGCACCTCCGTGGGCTTGTTTACCTACCCGATGCTGATGGCTGCTGATATTTTGCTGTACTCGCCGGACTTCGTTCCGGTGGGCGAGGATCAGCGCCAGCACCTAGAACTAACCCGCAACCTGGCTGAGCGCTTCAACGCCACATATGGGCAGACGTTTAGGGTGCCGGAGCCGCTGATTCCGGAAGGGGCGGCGAAGATATATGACCTGCAGGACCCGACATCGAAGATGTCGAAGTCCTCGTCGAACCCCAAGGGCATTATCAACCTGCTGGATGCGCCGAAGACGTCTGCTAAACGCATCAAGTCTGCCGTGACTGATGATCTGGGGGTGGTGGCTTTCGACCGGGAGAACCAGCCGGGGGTGTCGAACCTGTTGGTTATTCAGTCGGCGCTGACGGGAGAGTCCGTTGATTCGCTGGTGGACAAGTACGTCGGCCAGGGTTACGGGCACCTGAAGGTTGATACCGCCGAGGCCTTGGAGGCTTTTGTGACTCCGCTGAAAGCTCGCTTTGATGAGCTCATGGCTGACCGTGGCGAGCTGATCTCTATCCTGGCCCGGGGCGCAGAGCGCGCTAATGAAGTGGCTCAGCCGCTGGTAGATGATGTCTACGAGAAGGTCGGGTTCCTGAAGACACCGCGCGCCTGAACGTCGATTTCTTGTCGCGCCAGGACTGGGGCCGCTGTAAGTTAGCGGCCTCAATTGCGCTTCTTAGCAAGAAAATAGCTAGGGTAGGGCTGGTAACTATGTACCTTTAAGGAGAGGAAACCCGCCGCCCATGGCAGCTGCGACTACTAAAGCTGATACGGCCAACACGGACATGTACGGTATCGAGCGCGCCCGGAAAGACGAGCCGGGCGCGGTGGACAAAGTCCGCGAACGCTCCCCACTAGTCGATCACCTGATGCGCATGCAGGACCGCTACATGTCTGAAGGCGGTAACCAATTCGCAGCTGGTATCACGTATTACTCGGTGCTGGCCATTTTCCCGCTGTTCATGCTGCTGGTGGCCAGCCTGGCCACGGTACTGGCCAACCGTCCGGACCTCTTCCAGCAAGTGCAGGACCACATCACCAACGCTGTCGAGGGCGATTTGGGGGATACCCTTAACCAGGTCCTGGAGACCGCCATCAGCCAGAGGGCTGCCATGTTCGGTATCGGTGGTTTGACTACCTTGTGGTCGGGCTTGAGCTGGATGAACCACCTGCGTATCGGTATCTCTTCCATGTGGAAGATGGATCCCACCGATGGCGGCAACTTTATCAAGAAGAAGTTCAGTGATCTGCTGGGCCTGCTGGGTTTGCTTATTGCGCTTGTTGTGGCCTTCGGCGTTACCGCTGCTGGTACGTCAGGGCTTACCCAGAAGGTCTTCGAGCTGGTGGGTATCGAGTCGTTCCCTGGCATGGATAAGGTGCTCTTCTTTGCGGGTCTAGCCATTGGTATGGTGGCCAACTTCCTGGTGTTCTGGTGGCTGATCGTGGTTCTGCCGCGCACCAAGGTCCCCAAGAAGTCTGGTTTTATTGGCGCGCTCATTGGGGCGGTGGCCTTCGAGGTAATCAAGCAGCTGTCCACCATGATCATGTCCTCGGCCACCGGCAGCCCGGCCGGTGCGGTCTTTGGCCCGGTCATCGTCTTGATGGTGGTCATGTACCTCATCTGGCGCGTGGTGCTCTATGTTTCTGCGTGGACGGCCACTACGGAGGAGTCCCTGCTCCACGTTGAGGACGTCGATGTCCCCGCCCCGGCCATCATTCGCGTGCGTAACGAGGTCAAGACCGGACCCTCCCCGGCACTGACGCTTGGCGCCGGTGCAGCCATTGGCGCTGCCGGGGCCGGCATTGCGGCTCTGCTGCGTCGCAAAAAGTAAGTTCTAGGGGGACGCGTTGCGCTAACGGCGTTTGGGGGATTAATTGGCCGGGCGCACCGGTGGGATTCAGGCATGTCCAGGGCGGGGGCTAGAATGGCTGGCATGTCTGCCCCTGATCTCTACGCGTTTTTCCGCTTGGACCCTAAGGATAACTGCACCGCCCTGGGTGTACAGCTGTCCGCGCGCGATGCCCGCTTGGCCGGTGATGGTTTTAGTACCAGCAGCCAAGAGCGCAAACTAGTCAGCATCGGCTATGCCGTCCTGGCTAATGATGCCAACCGGCAGGCCTACGATGAGGCCCTCCAAGCCAGGCGCACTCCTACCTGGCAGGAGTTGCAATACCTAGGGGATTTTGGCACCTGGCCCCCGGAGTACGCCGGTTGGACCGAACCAGATCCGGAGCATCGATCACACAATCCCTACGCAGACACTGCCTTTCCAGGAGTCGGCCGTAGTGACCCGAATCCCGGCCCCACCTCCGCGAGCCCTTTCCCCAACCCTGCGAATCCATATGTGCAGCAGCCCCAAGGCGGCCAGGTCTCGCCTGCGAATCCGATTTGGGGGCAGCCCACCGGTGCGGTGAACTATGCAGACTTGCAACAGCGTGCGAGTAACGGAACGCGTGCCCTTTTGGGACTGGCGGACCTTTTTATCGCTACTTCTGCAGCCGGTGTGGTGGCCGTGCCGCTCACCCTGGATGGGAGTTCTCTTTTAGCGCCCATCGTATACGTGGCCGTCATGCTCGCTGTGGTGCTTGTTCCGGAGCACTACTGGGGCGGCAGCCCCGCCAAGCTGCTGTTTGGCTACCGGGTGCGCGACGTAGATACCAAAGAGCAGTTGAGTCTCGGCCGCACGCTACAGCGCAACTGGTTCCGCTTAGCCATCGCTGTGCCGGCGGTGGGGCCGCTGGTGAGTAGCTTGGCCGCCATTCATGCGTACTTTTCTATTAGTGCCGACAACGATTTGCGGGCCCCGCATGACCGGCTAGCCGGGGCGGAAGTAGTAAAGAAGACCCGCCGCTAACAGCCCGTCCCAAGACCACCCGGGAGATCAACGAACAGATAAGGTGGCAAGGATGTTCAACGGCGTGGGCCGCCGCGGTGCACATTGTTGCGGGGACGCAGCGTAAAGGCCGCAACACCCAGCGCTAGCGCCCCCACCAGGCCCACTGCTAGCCAACCAATCCACTCCGGCTGCGAAGGCCGGGCCTGCTCCGCCTTGCCAATGTGTAGCGACGGGGTGGGCGGCGCAGGGATGGGCTCGGCGGTGGGGGAGGGGGTATCGGCAAGCTCGGACAGCGAAGCCACGGCGGTACCAGGCGGCAGACGGTAAGCCTCATGCAACAGCAGCTGGGCCTGCTGCCACGCGCGGGGGCCGTGGTCGATGGTGGTATCCAGCAGCACGGCCATCAGGCGGCGGCCGTCGCGGTTGAGGGCGCCGACGAAGGTGTGGTGGGCATCGTCGGTATAGCCAGTCTTGCCGCCAATGCCGTCCTCGTCATTCATAAACAGCCCGTTGTCATTCCACACCTCGTATTCCGGCAGGTCATCGTAGCCGGGGAACTTCACGGACTCGGTGGCAGCAATCCGCGCGAACGTTGGGTTGGCAAACGCCGCCCGGTACATCACGGACATGTCCGCCGCGGACGTGGACATGCCGGGGGCATCCAGGCCGGAATAGCTGGCCGCGACGGTGCCAGTGGTGCCCAGCTCGCGAGCCTTGGCATTGACCAGCTCCAGGGCAGCGGCGTCCCCGCCCAGGCGCTGGGCCAGAGCATGGGCGGCATCATTGCCGGAGGCCATAATCAGCCCCTGCAGCAGTTGCTCCACCGTGTAATGCCCGCCGGCGCCTAGGCCCACCGCGGAGCCCTCCTGGTCCGCAGATTCGGCGCTGACAGTGAGCTCTTCGCCCAGGTCCAGCCGCTCAATGGCTACCAATGCCAGCAAGACTTTGATAATCGAGGCCGGCCGGTAGCGCCCATGCGGGTCCTTCATGGCCAGCACCTCCCCGGTGTCTAGGTCGCTGACCATCCACGCGGCGGCGTAAACCTCGGGGTCCACCCGAAACCCCGCCGGGGCAAGGACTCCGCAGAAGGTCTCCGGCGCAGGCGGCAGCGGGGTGGGGCTGAGCTGGCCGGGGGCAAGCCGTTCGGAGGTTGTGGTGGGTTCCGGGGGTTGCAGCAGCTGGGGGCAGTCGTCGGTGTTGGGGGCGGCGTGGCGGGTGGTGGGCTCGGCGGCATCGGCAAGCTGTGCACCCGCGGGGCCCAGGCACATGACGGCGGCCAGGCAAGCAGCGGTGGGTTTCTTCATAACATGACACATCTTAGGTGGGCCCCTACGATGGTCCCCATGCATGACGCACCGATGATCAGCCCCGAAAACAAGGATTCCGACGCCTTCGCCTTCGCGCGCCTGCCCAAAGTGAGCCTGTATGTGCCGCTTCCCACAGCGGCCACCCCAGCAGAGCTTGCCGATGCCACCGTCGCCCTCCTCGCCGACCTGCGTGCCGACACCGTGGTCTATGCCGAGCTCCACCTGGAGCCGGGCGCCTACGCTTTCCCGGCGGCACAGGCTGTGGAGGCGGTGCTGGGCGTGTTGGATGCAGAGGCGGACGTGGACGCGCGTGTGGTGTTGTGCGGCAGTGCCGAGGTCGTGGACTGCGCAGATTCGCCGCGCGTGGTGGGCGCGCTGGTGCCAGGCGACCAGGTTGCTCAGGTGCGCCGGGCGTGGCTGCCGGCGGGTGTCGACGCGGCGGAATCCTTGTCGGTGGTCGAAGCGGCTGCGCAGACGGGCGTCCAGCGGCTGCTGCGGGCGACGTGCGTGACGGATGACCTGCGTGCGGACCTGGACGGAATTGTGCCCGGGCCGGTGGCGGGGTGGGTGCGCGACCGTGCGATAACGCTGGTGGTTTCGCCGCTGGCAGACCAGGCAGCGGGGGTGGTCGATGCGCTGGCGGACCACCCGCTGCCTTTGCTACAGCAACTGGGGTTTACTTGCGCGGTTGCCGCTGCGGACTTGGGGCCGGGTGCGTTGACGCGTGAGTTCGTGGCGTTGAATGAGACCTTCGGCTACGGGTTGGAGGAGTTCTTTGACCTGACGGTCACGGCGATGGAGTCGGCCTTCGCACCGGAGCCGGTACGCCGCGAGGTGCTGCGCAGCACCATTTTGCCAGCGTATGAGGCGCTAGGGGAAACGGTCTTTGCGGAGGAGGAGGCCTAAGATGCCGCGTGTGTGGCCCCTGATGGCTGCTGCGGGCGTGGGCGCGTATGTGTGCTCACGGCGCCGGCACATTCGCGCAGTGGATCCGCAGCTGCGCCACCCGCTGTTGTACCTGCCCATGCATGTGCTTCCCGATGCCGCCTTTGTCACCGCCTCCCAGGTGGTTGCGCGCCGCCGTTTTGCGCGCCGGGCTGGTGATGGGGTCGAGGTCCAGGAAGTGGTGCAGCGCAGTCCGGAGGGGGTGGAGTTTGAGGCGCGGGTGTTGCGCCCGGCTGGGGTGGCTGAGGATGCCCCGGTGGTGGTCTTTACTCACGGCGGCGGGCATTTGATTGGCTCGGCGGGCTACTATGATCCGCTGAACTCGCGGATTGCCCAGGAGCTGGGGGTCATTGTGGTGGCCCCGGAGTATCCCAAGGCTACGGTGGCGCCTTTCCCCGCCGACCACGAGGCGTGTTATGCGGCGTTGCGCTGGGCGCAGGAGCGCAGCGCAGGGCCGGTGGCGGTGTGCGGGGATAGTGCCGGTGGGGGCTTGGCGGCGGGGATTGTTCACCGCGCCCTTGACGAGGGCCACCCTGTGGACTTTTTGGCGCTGATTTATCCGATGCTGGACCATCGCACGGGAACCTCCGCAGTTGCCGATGGGGGCGCGGTGTCGGCCTCGGTCGCTGGCCCGCACGCGGTGTCTACCCCGGTTCCGGGGCGCGGGCAATTCGTGTGGACCGCCAATACCAACCGGGGTGCGTGGGCGACGTACCTTGGCGCTGGACCGGCGCAGGTCAATGATTACGCTTCGCCGGCCGTGCGGGCCGACTTCGCGGGGTTGCCGCCGGTTTGGGTGGGAATAGGCGAGCTGGACTTGTTCTTCGATGAGGCCCAGGCCTACGCCCGGGCCGTCAACGCCGCAGGCGGCCATGCGGAATTTGTGACCTACCCGCGGGCCTACCATGGTTTTGATCAGCTGCGTCCCCAGGCTTCGGTTTCACAGCGGCTGGTTGCTGACCTCATCGCGGCGATACGCCCGCACGTCGAGGGAGGCCGTGGCCGTTGTGGTTAGAACTTGGAGAAGCGCTTGCTCAACATCTCTTCCAGGCCGGCCCAGGCGGTGGCGTGGTCGCTATAGGGCTTGGAGGGGACATAGCCAGCGTGCTCGGTGGAGCCGAGCATGTAGCCCAAGTAGTCCTGGAAGCGGGGGTTGGCCAGCATATAGGAGTTCACGGAGTCGTCGCCGGCCCAGTCGGCGGCATCGGCACACACCTCGTAGGCGCGGGCCATCTGCTGGGTATCGACTTCCTCCGGCCCCTTTTCAATATCGCGCACTAGGCCGTTGAAGGTGTAGAGGTTGTCCGCGTGGACGCTAAGCTCCAAGTCGCCGGCGTTCGCAGCGGTGGTGATGTCTTCCCACGTGCTAACACGGGCCAGGTCATGATCATCATTTTCCATGATCCAGCGAGTGAGCTGCTTGGGCGTGGCGAAGGTGAAAATCTCTCCCCACTTGCCCAGGAAGAGGGGGCTGCCGTCGAGGTAGGTGCGCAGGGTGTACACGCTCTTGTTATTGATGGTGATTTTGATGGGGTCGATGCCCGCTGCTGCCCATACAGATTGGTCATAAGGATCGGCGGCAGCAGCTTCTGCCTTGCGGGCTTCTTCTGCGGCGGCGCGAGCCTGGGCGGCTTCCTCAGCGGAGGCCAGGATCCGTGATTCCGCGTCCTCCACCACGGCGGAATCAAACTCGGCCGGGTCCACCACGCGCACGTGGCTATCAAGTTCTTCAATCACGGTGGCCCAGTTGCTCAGCACCACGTGGCCCACACCGGACCACTCGCGCAGGCCTTCCTCCCCGGAGTAGTGCTCATAGCCCCGGGCGGTGGAGCGCAAGATGGAGTGAGTGGCAAAGAAAATGGTGGTGCGCTCCGCGCCGGTTACGGCCGCCAAGGCTTCAGCAACTTCAAAGTTGCGGGCCACGGTGGACACGGCCTCATGGCCGGGGCGCTGTGCCAACACTGCGGGCACGCCCACGAGGTCGTAGACGTCGCGCTCCGCAGGCTGCACGCGGTGGGCGGGCCGGGAGTTGAACTCCTCCCACGAAGGATGATCGCTTAAATCGTGGCGCGTGCCGGATTCCAAGAAGGCCAGGAGTTGGGCCTCGGTGTGGAAGAGGAGGACGGATTCATCATCGCCCAAAAAAGCCTGCCACTGCGTGCCGTTTTGGCGCCAGGGCGTGGCCCATAGGGTATAGAAATCGCCCTCCGTGAGGCTGAGTTTAACCGGTACGATCGCGCGCGTATTCATGGCCATCAACTCTACCTAATAGCCCCGCCTGATTAGCCGGTGGGGCGCCAAAACCCCTTAAAGGCCATGCCCATGTTTGTGGTGCGCAGTGGATTGGTCTGCACCGGATCGCCCGCCTCTACCATCTGCCCGTTGCCGGAATACATGGCCACGTGCCCGTCCCAGACCACCAGATCCCCTGGCTGGAGTTGATCAGCTGGTACTTGCACCCCCACGGTCTGTTCCTGGGCCAGGCGCGGCAGCTCGATTCCGGCTTGGCGGTAGGCCCACTGGGTAAGCCCAGAGCAGTCGAAGCCCCCGGATCCAGTTCCGCCCCACGTGTACGGGGTGCCAACCTGGCTCAATGCCGCTTGGGCTGCGGCTTGGCCAGCCGATGAACCGGCAGCTGGACCGGACGAAGAACCCACCGCGCAAGACCCCGGAACCCCTTGGCCAAGGGAGTGTGCCGCTGCGCGCCCGGAGTCACTACATGCCGACTGTACTGCGGTCTGCGCGATGTCTAGCAGAGGCCGCGCCACCGCCGCTAGCTCGCCCATCAAGTGGCTGAGGCGAGCCATTGCTTGGGCGATGCCCCGCGCCGCCAACGCCTCTAGCCCCGCCCGGGACGCGGCCTGCACGGCCGGGTTGGGCACCACAAGCCCCAAGGCTAGGGGAATGGCTTGGCGGAGCAGCTCACTGCCGATGCCCAGCAAGTCCACCAGGCACTGCCGGGCCAAGGTCGCTGCGCGATCGCGGACCTGGTGCACGGTGTGTTTATCGGCCTCCAAGCTGCGGTGGGCGCGGTGGAGCGCTGCTGGGCTGCCGCCGGTGATGCGCGCCAACTCATCCACCGAACCCAAAGAAGGACCCTGTGGCAAGGCAATGGCAGGAAGCTCCTGAGGACTTAACCGTGAAATCTGGGCGATTGCCTGCATGATAACCAGCATCCTAGGAACCCCCTAACAGGGAGGCACAGGCGGTAGCAGAGGTGGCATCGGCAGATTCGGCGGCATTGCTGGTAGCCACAGCGGTATCGGCAAGATAGGCAAAATCTGCCCGCAGTTGGTTATCGCGGGCGGTGAGGTTATGGAAAGCCGCAGCAAGCGCCGAGCAGAAATCCCCCAGGGGCCCGCCCGGCAGAACCGGCAGGTGGTGGGGCTGTGGCTGGGCTTGGGCATCCAAATCGCGGGCCAAGGCGCGGGTGTAGTCGGTGTCAATCTCAAAAGTTCTCATAGCTCATTGGACTGCTCCAGCGGGCAAAAGGTTCCCAGCAAATTTTTACTTCTTTTCCCGTGCGCCACGGCGCTACAGTGGTGGGCATGGAGATCCACGTAGTAGACCACCCCCTCGCCGCCTCGCGTTTGACCATCATGCGTGATGCCCGCAGTGACAACGCCGCATTCCGCGCCGCCCTCAAAGACCTGGGCGCAATGCTGGTGTACGAAGCCGCCCGCGACCTGCCCGTTGAGCACTTCGATTGCGTGACCCCGGTGGCCACGGCGCAGGGCACGCGCCTGCAAGACCCGCCGATTATCGTGCCCATCATTCGCGCTGGTCTGGGCATGATTGACCCGGCGCTGGCGATGATCCCGGACGCCCAAGTGGGCTTTATTGGCATGGCCCGCAACGAAGAAACCCACCAGCCGGTGCCCTACCTGGAGGCGCTGCCGGAGGATCTGACCGGGCGTACCGTATTTGTGGTGGACCCAATGCTGGCCACTGGCGGCTCCCTGCTGCACTCCCTCAAACTGCTGGCGGACCGCGGTGCCACGGACATCACGGCCATCTGTATGGTCTCCGCGCAACCGGGAGTCGACGCTCTGGCCCAGTCGGGGCTGCCGGTACGCCTGGTCACTGCCGTGATTGACCCGAGCCTTAACCCCGAGGCCTACATTGTGCCGGGCTTGGGTGATGCCGGCGATAGGCTCTACGGCCCGCGCAACATCGACGTCTAGGAGGGGGCAAAAAGGGGGTAGTGCGCCGGGCGCAGTGTGGCTATGATGTGAGGTTACCGCGGCAGTCATGGGGGTCCGCGGTAGCTCACAACATTACGAGGGGAACAACCTAGGGGGTTGAGAAATGACGTATAGCGTACCCAGCCAGGCAAGTCTATTGGCGTGGATAACCTACGGGGAAAGTTTTGCGGGGATTTTGCGCCAGGTGCGCGTGCGCAGGCAAATTAGCCAGCAAATTTTAGCGGAGCTATCCGGGGTGTCGCGCAGCCAAATCTCCAATCTCGAGCGCACTGACAGATTTGTGGATCCCACACTATCCACCGTGTACAAACTGGCACAGGCGTTGGAGGTGCCCCCGGCAGTGTTGTTACCGGGGGTGGGGGAATTGGTCACTCCACTGTGCGCGGGGATGGCTCAGGAGGGTGGGCGGGAAGAAGCCGCGGTGCTCCACCCCGAGCACGTGGCGCCGTTCCCAGCCAGCTATGTGGAACAGCGGCGGCGCGACCAAAGGCTTGCCTCGCAGTGGCAGCAACGCCGCGAGTGGAAGCGGCCGGTGCAACGACAGGTCTAGTTCAGTAGTGATTTTCTGAACCGCTTGGTCTAGTCTAGACTCGGACAAAGACTTCTTGGCCCCGGGTACGCAGGCAAACGGGGTACATGACCTTGCGGAGGAGGACGCGCATGAACCAGCCCACCACCGGTAATCCGGCTGTGGATCCCCTGGTGTCTGCCTTCGTGAACGAGTGGTGCGATGCCCACCGCAGCGAGGTCATAGGCTGGCGGCGGCACATTCACCGCCACCCGGAAACCTCCAATAAGGAGGTGCACACCACGGAGTTTGTGGCGCAGATTCTGCGCGAGCATGGCCTGGAGCCGCGGCTGTTTCCAGAAACCGGGCTGCTGGTAGACCTTGGCCCGGACACGGAACAGGGCCGGGTGGCTTTCCGTGCGGACATCGATGCTTTGCCCATTCAGGAAGTCACCGGCTTGGAGTATTCCTCCGAGGTCCCCGGGGTTTCCCACGCCTGCGGGCATGACGTGCACACCACCATTGTGCTGGGCCTGGCCTGCGCACTGGCTGCCTACGACCAACAGCACGGGCTGAGCGTGGGCGTGCGGCTTATTTTCCAGCCCGCAGAAGAAGTGTGGGTGGGCGGGGCCACCGACGTGATTTCCTGGGGCGCGTTGGAGGGCGTGCACTCCATCTACGCTGTGCACGTGGAGCCGAAGCTGCGGGTGGGGCGCATTGGGGTGCGCACCGGGGCAATTACTTCTGCCACGGATGTGCTCGAGCTCGAGGTCAGCGGTCCCGGCGGGCATACCTCCCGGCCGCACTTGTCTGCCGATGTCATCTATGCCCTGGCCAAGGTGGCCACGGACCTGCCGGGTTTGCTCTCGCGCCGGGTGGACCCGCGCACGGGCACCGTGGCAGTCTTTGGGCATATCAATTCCGGATTTGCCCCCAACGCCATGCCGGAGACCGGAACGTTGTCTGGCACCGTGCGTACTGCGGACATCGGCGTGTGGCGCAACATGCAGCAGTTGTGCAGCGAGTTGGTGGAGCACATTCTGGCCCCCACGGGGGTGGAGTACCGGCTTAAGTACCACCGTGGGGTGCCGCCGGTGCTTAACGATGACGTGGCCACCGCACTGTTGTCTGCTGCCGCTACTGCCATTGACCCGCAATCCGTGGTGCAGGCACCGCAGTCTTCCGGAGGGGAGGACTTTTCGTGGTACCTCGAGCACGTGCCGGGGTCCATGGCCCGGCTGGGTGCGTGGTCCGGGGAGGGCGAGCAGTATGACATCCACATGGGGGACTTGGTGGTGGATGAGCGTGCGATTGGTGTGGGCATCAAGCTCTTTGGTTCTGTGGTAGCCCAGTGCGCTCACGTGGAGGATTAAGCTCGAAGCGATTAGACTATTCGGGAAACCATTATTGAGTCGGCCCGCGAGCTCTCCTGGAGGGGACGCTCGCGGTACTGCTGCGCACTGCCGACTTCGGTGAATCGATGCCGTTGTATTGCTGATTAAGGAGCACACGCAAGTGACGAAGGAACAGCTGGACCCCTCTGTAGAACACGCCCCCCGCATTGTCATCATTGGTGGTGGACCGGCTGGCTACGAAGCAGCCACCGCCGGTGCCAAGTATGGCGCGGAGATCACCTTGGTAGAAGACCAGGGCCCGGGTGGTTCCTCCGTGCTGTTGGACTGTGTGCCCTCCAAGTCCTTCATCGCTGGTGCCAACATCCGCACCGATTTCCGCCGTGCCGATGCCATGGGGCTCAATGATCAGCTCAGTTCCCTAACGCTTAACCTGCAGGCGCTCAATGAGCGCGTGCAAGCGCTGGCGGCTAACCAGTCCACCGATATTCGCGAGGGGCTGGAGAAGCTCGGCGTGCGCGTCATTGATGGCCGTGCCCGCTTCGCGCAGGACCAAGACGGCGTCAAGGGCACCGCGCACAAGGTGCAGGTGACCACTGCGGCTGGGGAGGAAGAGACCCTGGAGGCCGACCTGGTGCTGGTGGCCACCGGTGCGACCCCGCGGATCTTGCCGGGTGCGCGCCCGGATGGGGAGCGGATCTTGACTTGGCAGCAGGTCTACAGCCTCAAGGAAGAACCGGAGCACCTGATCGTGGTGGGTTCGGGTGTCACGGGCGCGGAGTTTGTGTCCGCGTTTGCAGAGATGGGCGTCAAGGTGACCATGGTGGCTTCCCGGGACCGTATCTTGCCGCATGATGATGCCGATGCCGCCGATGTGCTCGAGACCGTCCTGGCTGAGCGCGGTGTGGAATTGGAGAAGAACTGCCGCGTGGAATCTGTCTCGCGCACGCAGGACGGCAACGTGGTGGTCAAGACCCAAGATGGCCGTGAGATCCACGGCTCGCATGTGATCATGTCCATCGGTTCCATCCCGAATACCAAGGACCTGGGCCTGGAGCACGTGGGGGTAAAGACCACGGATTCTGGACACATTAAGGTCGATCGCGTCTCGCGTACCAACGTGGCTGGCATTTATGCGGCCGGCGATTGCTCGGACTTGTTCCCGTTGGCTTCTGTGGCGGCCATGCAGGGCCGAATCGCCATGTACCACTCTCTGGGCGAGGGCGTTTCTCCGCTGCGGCTTAAGACCGTGGCCACCGCCGTCTTTACTCGCCCGGAGATCGCCGCCGTGGGCTACACCCAAGCAGAAATCGAAAACGGTGACGTGACCGCGCGGACTATTACCATGCCGCTGAATACCAACCCGCGCGCGAAAATGCGTTCGCTGCAGCACGGCTTTGTCAAGCTGTTTTGCCGCGGCACCACCGGGCGGGTTATCGGCGGCGTCATCGTGGCGCCGACTGCCTCTGAGCTGATTTTGCCCATCGCGGTGGCGGTGACCAACCAGCTCACTGTGGACCAGCTGGCGGACTCTTTTGCGGTGTACCCGTCGCTCTCCGGCACCATCACGGAGGCCGCGCGCCGCCTGGTCGCTCACGACGACTTGGAGTAGCGGGCGTAACCAGCCGCTACTGGGTGCCGTAGGTCGTTTCTGGGGAGCGGTTGAGGTCTAGGCGCACCGGGCGCCCCGCCTGCGGCAAAGAACGCTGGGGGCAGCGCTCCCGCGGACAGGCAGTGCAACCGGGGCCGATAGGGCTGGCGGCATCGGCATCGAGGTTAAGGGCATCGGCATAGACCAGGCGGTCCGCCTGCTCCAGGTCGCAACCCAAGCCAACCACAAACTCGCGGTGGGGCACGCCCCAACTCTTGGCCTGGCCCTGGACAAAGCGGGCAATCCACAAATGCGCGTGCCCATCGGGCATGGAGGCCACCTGGCGAGTGATGCGATTCGGCGTCTCAAAAGCACGGTGGACCACCCACAGGGGGCAGGAACCGCCAGTGCGGGCGAAGTGGAACGACGTCGAGGACTGGCGTTTGGAAATGTTGCCCGCGCGGTCGGTGCGGATGAAAGAAAAGGGCACGCCCTGGTTTCCGGGGCGCTGGAGGGTGGCCAGACGCTGAGCGGTGGTCTCAAAGCCGGTACCGAAGGTTGATCCGATGACGTCAATGTCGTAGCGGGTGGCTTCCGCAACCTCCAGCATGTGGGTATAGGGCATGGTGGTAGCAGCCGCGAAGTATTGCGCCAGGCCCAAAATGCCAATGTGCTGCGCGTCCCCGGCGGGCAGCTCGGAGACCAAGTTGCGGCATACATCGTGGTAGGCCAGTAGGCAGTACTGCAGGGACATCTCGAAGACCAGTTGGGATTCGCTCAAGCCGCGGCGCAGGGACAGCTCCCGGGTGGAACTATCAAAACTGCGCCGTGGGCCGGAGCGGCCAAAGCGGGTAGTCACCCCCAGCTCGTCTTCTAAGCGGGCGGCTAACCGGCCGCGGCGCAGCACGCCATCGCCTAAGCGTCCGGCTAGTTCCTCCGCTAATACGTCCAATTCGTGGATGTAGTTGTGGGCATCGTAGAAGAAGTCGCGGACGGCGGCGAAGGGGTCATCGGCAAGCTCAGGGGAGCGGTGGGCAGCGGCCACCAGTCGGGGCATGAGCTCTGGAAACCTGGAAGCTAGGTCTGCCAGGGTTTCCTCGGGGGCATCGGGAAGCAAAGTCCGCAGCTCGGAGATGGTGCGCAGGTCGCGGTCGCCAGAGAAGTAGGAGGCATCGATGTTGAAGCGCTGGCTCAGTTGCATCAGCACCGTCACGGTGAGCGGGCGCTGGTCGTTTTCCAGCTGATTGAGGTAGCTGGTGGACAGCCCCAAACGCTTGGCCATCTCCACCTGGGTGAGGCC
Organism: Corynebacterium lizhenjunii; assembly: GCF_011038655.2. NCBI lineage: Bacteria > Bacillati > Actinomycetota > Actinomycetes > Mycobacteriales > Corynebacteriaceae > Corynebacterium > Corynebacterium lizhenjunii. The sequence continues at coordinate 1,978,700 of NZ_CP064954.1, read as the reverse complement.
TCGCTGCTTTCGCAGCGCGTGAATTCGTGCCCCCGCGTAGTGCTTACTCATAGCCCTGAGCTTCCCAGAAATGGCGTTTAACTGCAAGTTTTGCAGGTATTGCAGATTTAGCACTTCTATTCCACAGAAATACACACAGTATGCTTGTGGCCTTGCGCACGGGTAAAGAAGTACTGTGATTGCTATCGCTTGCATATCGAGTATGCATAGACGAGTTTGCATAGAAGGGAAGCACCACACGTGATTGAACACGAAGTACGCACTCGCAAGTCCGCAGAGGACTTTCCCATCGAGGAGCACCTGGCCTACAAGATTGCCAAGGTAGCTGCAGACCCGGTGGAGGTTCCTGCCGAGACCACCGAGATGATCATCAACCGCATTATCGACAACGCCTCCGTGGCAGTAGCCTCCGTCGGCCGTCGCCCGGTGACCTCCGCCCGCGTCATTGCCCAGGCACACCCGCACGCCGCAGAGTCCGAGGGCAACGGCGCCAACATTTTCGGCGTGGACGGCACCTACTCCGCAGAGTGGGCCGCCCTGGCCAACGGCACCGCCGTGCGTGAGCTGGACTACCACGACACCTTCCTGGCCGCAGAGTACTCCCACCCGGGCGATAACATTCCGCCCATCCTCGCAGTGGCACAACACAAGGGCCTCGACGGCAAGGCGCTCATCCGCGGCATTGCCACCGGCTACGAAATCCAGGTCAACCTGGTCAAGGGCATCTGCCTGCATGAGCACAAGATCGACCACGTGGCCCACCTGGGCCCGTCCGTGGCGGCAGGCATTGGCACCATGCTGGAGCTGGACGTAGACACCATCTACCAGGCAATTGGCCAGGCGCTGCACACCACCACCGCCACCCGCCAGTCCCGCAAGGGCCTGATTTCCTCCTGGAAGGCTTACGCTCCTTCCTTTGCCGGCAAGATGGCCATTGAGGCCGTGGACCGCGCCATGCGCGGCGAGGGCGCCCCAGCCCCCATCTGGGAAGGCGAGGACGGCTTCATCGCCTGGATGCTGCACTCCCCAGAGCGCACCTACACCGTGCCGCTGCCCGCTGACGGCGAGCCCAAGCGCGCCATCTTGGACACCTACACCAAGGAGCACTCCGCGGAGTACCAGTCCCAGGCGCCCATCGACCTTGCACGCCGCATGAAGGCCACCCTGGAAGAAGCGGGCCGCGAGACCAAGGACATCGAGTCCATCGTCCTGCATACCTCCCACCACACCCACTACGTGATTGGCACCGGCGCCAACGACCCGCAGAAGATGGACCCCAACGCCTCCCGCGAGACGCTGGACCACTCCATCATGTACATCTTCGCCGTCGCCCTGGAAGACGGCGGCTGGCACCACGTGGACTCCTACGCCCCGGAGCGCGCTAACCGCCCGGAGACCGTGGAACTGTGGCACAAGATTTCCACTGTCGAAGATCCGGAGTGGACCCGCCGCTACCACTCGGAGGACCCGAACGAGAAGGCCTTCGGCGCCAAGGCCGTGATCACCTTCACCGATGGCACCGTCATCGAAGATGAGATGGCCGTGGCTGACGCTCACCCGCTGGGTGCTCGCCCGTTCGCCCGTGAGCAGTACATCAACAAGTTCCGCATTCTGGCTAAGGGCATTGTCTCCGAGGAGGAGCAGGAGCGCTTCCTTAACGCTGTGCAGAACCTGGAGAACCTCACTGACTTGAGCGAGCTCAACGTCCGCGTCACCGAGGAGCACCTGGCTTCCATCCCCGCTACCCCGAAGGGTGTGTTCTAAATGGCTGGCCTCTTTGGCTCCACGCTGACTAATGCGCAAAAGCGGCAGCAGTTCCGCGCTGCTTTGGAAGGTGAGGGACTGACCACCCTTCCTGGCGCCTTCAATCCGCTGACCGCGCGGCTTATCCAGGACATCGGCGCCTTTGGTGGTGTCTACATCTCCGGTGCCGTGCTGGCTAATGACCTGGGCCTGCCGGACATCGGCCTGACCACCTTGACCGAAGTAGCTACCCGCGCTGGCCAGATTGCCCGGGCTACGGATCTGCCTGTGCTTGTCGATGCCGACACTGGCTTCGGTGAGCCCATGTCTGCAGCGCGCACCGTTGCCGCCCTTGAGGATGCCGGCCTGGCTGGCTGCCACCTGGAGGACCAGGTTAACCCCAAGCGTTGCGGCCACCTTGACGGCAAGGAAGTGGTTCCCACCGATTTGATGGTGCGCCGTATTTCGGCCGCCGTCAATGAGCGCCGTGATGAGAACTTCATCATCTGCGCCCGCACCGACGCCGCTGGCATCCACGGCATTGATGAGGCCATCGAGCGGGCCAAGGCTTATGCCGACGCTGGCGCGGACCTCATCTTCACCGAGGCCCTGTACTCCGTGGAAGACTTTGAGAAGTTCCGCAAGGCCGTGGATACCCCGCTGTTGGCGAACATGACGGAGTTTGGCAAGACCGAGCTGCTGTCTGCCCGCCAGATTGAGGACCTGGGCTACAACGCAGTCATCTGGCCAGTGTCCACCTTCCGGGTGGCCATGGGCGCGACCGAGGAATTCCTCCGCGATATGGCCGCTGAAGGCCTGCAGTCGCCGGAGTGGCTCGAGCGCATGCAGCACCGTTCTCGTTTGTACGAGCTGGTTCGCTACAACGAGTACAACGCCTTCGACCAGGCTGTCTTCACCTACTCGAAGGAAGCCTACAAGCCCACCTTCGACTAGGTCTGGGGCCGTGCACGGCGCACCGTGCACGCTCAACGTGCGCAGTCGTGCGCTGCGCACCCCAGCACAACCCTCGGGCCGGACAACCGGCCCCCAAGTAAAAGCACATCTACTTTTCCAAGATAAGAGGAGAAACAACATGTCTGAGAACACCCCAGAAATCCGCAAGGGCCTGTATGGCGTCGTGGTCGATGAGACCGCTGTGTCCAAGGTGGTCCCGGAGACCAACTCCCTGACCTACCGCGGCTACCCCGTCCAGGAACTGGCCCGCTACTGCTCCTTCGAGGAAGTGGCCTACCTGCTGTGGAACGGCGAACTGCCCAGCCAGGAGGAGCTCATCCGCTTCTCCGCCCGCGAGAAGGCTCTGCGCCATCTGGACCGTCACCTCATCGACCTCATCACCTCCATGCCCAAGTCCTGCCACCCGATGGACGTGCTGCGCACCGCTGTGTCCTTCATTGGCTCCCAGGACCCGGACGCCTACACCAAGGACTCCGAGCACATCCGCCGCACCGCACTGGAACTGATGGCCAAGCTGCCCACCGTGGTGGCCTTGGACATCCGCCGCCGCCGCGGCGAGGGCTACATCGAGCCCTCCCGCAAGAAGGGTTTCGCGGAGAACTTCCTGTGGATGGTCTTCGGCGACGAGGAAGGCTCCCCGGCCAACTCCCGCTCCGACATCGAGGCTTTTGATAAGTCCCTGATTCTCTACGCGGAGCACTCCTTCAACGCCTCCACCTTCGCAGCTCGCGTGATCACCTCCACCATGTCGGACACCTACTCCGCAGTCGTCGGTGCTATCGGTGCGCTGAAGGGCCCGCTCCACGGTGGCGCCAACGAGGCTGTGATGCACAACTTCATCGAAGTTGGAGACCCTGCCAAGGCAGAAGAGTGGACCCTGAACAAGCTCAAGAACAAGGAATTGGTCATGGGCTTTGGTCACCGCGTCTACAAGAACGGCGACTCCCGCGTTCCCACCATGGAAGCTGCGTTCCGCGAGTTGGCTAAGGACCACGGCCAGGAGCAGTGGGTGGAGATGTACGAAGTCATGGCGAAGACCATGTACGAAAACACCTCCATCAAGATCCAGCCGAACCTGGACTTCCCAGCTGGCCCGGCTTACCACATCCTTGGCTTCGACATCGAGTTCTTCACCCCGATCTTCGTGATGGCTCGTATCACCGGCTGGACCGCGCACATTGTGGAGCAAAACGAGTCCAACTCGCTAATCCGCCCGCTGTCTGCGTACAACGGTGTGCCGCAGCGTTCCGTACCGCCCAAGCAGTTCTAAGCCATGGGGTTAAGCCATCTGCTCCCTCACCCGGCCCACGCCGGCGCGGACGCTGAAGCCGTCCTCGACGCTGACGTCGTTGTCGCCGAGGGAGCGATGGTACACACCACAGCCACCACAAGCCGGTGCCTAGCTGACGTTGGGCACCGGCTTGGGGGCGTTTTCTATGTGTTCGCATAGAGACTCGGTCCGCATTACTCTGAGATGTGGACATCCCATATTCGGCTAGGTCCTTCGGCTAGGTCACTCGCCTAAGTCCTTCGCCTAAGCTACTTCGTCCGAAAGGAAACAACAGCAGTGTCTGCTACAGCGCTTCCGTCATTCAACAAGGTGCTTGTCGCCAACCGCGGGGAGATCGCGGTGCGTGCTTTCCGCGCCGCCTTCGAAACCGGCGCCAAGACCGTGGCCATCTATCCCCGCGAAGACCGCAACTCCTTCCACCGCGCATTTGCGGATGAAGCCGTGCGTATCGGCACCGAGGGTGCCCCTGTGAAGGCGTACTTGGATATTGATGAGGTCATTCGCGCCGCCAAAAAGTCCGGGGCTGACGCCATCTACCCGGGCTACGGGTTCCTCTCCGAGCGCGCAGACCTTGCCCGTGCCTGTGCGGACAACGGCATCACCTTCATTGGTCCCTCCCCAGAGACCCTGGATCTGACCGGTGACAAGGCTGCGGCAGTCACCGCCGCCCGGGAGGCCGGCCTGCCCACGCTGCAGGACTCTGAGCCGTCCACGGATCCGGAGCAGCTGGCGGAGTACGCCAAGGACTTCCAATTCCCGGTCTTTGTCAAAGCCGTTGCCGGTGGTGGCGGGCGCGGCATGCGTTTTATCGAAAATGAAGCAGAGTTGAAGGCTAAGTGTGCGGAGGCCTCCCGTGAGGCCGAGGCCGCCTTCGGCGACGCCCACGTCTACCTGGAGACTGCGGTGATCAAGCCGCAGCACATCGAGGTGCAGATTCTCGGCGATGGCCAGGGCAACGTCATTCACCTCTTTGAGCGTGACTGCTCCGTGCAGCGCCGCCACCAGAAGGTCGTGGAGATCGCCCCGGCGCCTAGCCTGGATCCGCAGCTACGCGACCAGATCTGTGCAGATGCGGTGAAGTTCTGCCAGCACATCAACTACTCCGGCGCGGGCACTGTGGAGTTCCTGGTGGATGAGCGCGGCAACCACGTCTTTATTGAGATGAACCCCCGCGTGCAGGTGGAACACACCGTCACTGAGGAAATCACCGGCGTGGATATTGTGAAATCCCAGATTGACATCGCAGCCGGTGCCACCCTGGAGCAGCTGGGATTGCGTCAGGAGGACATCACCATCACGGGTGCTGCCTTGCAGTGCCGCATCACTACCGAAGACCCGAACAACGGCTTCCGCCCGGATACCGGCACGCTGACCGCTTACCGTTCGCCGGGTGGCGCTGGCGTGCGTTTGGACGGTGCGACCTCTGTGGGTGCGGAGATCTCCCCGAACTTTGACTCGCTGTTGGTGAAGATGACCTGCCGTGGCGTGAACTTTGAGCAAGCAGTGGCCCGTGCCCAGCGCGCGCTCAATGAGTTCACCGTCTCCGGCGTGGCCACCAACATTGGCTTCCTGCGCGCGCTGCTGCGAGAGCCGGACTTCACCTCTACCCGCGTGGACACCGGTTTTATCGCCGACCACCCGGACCTGCTCAAGGCCCCGCCAGCGGTGGATGAGTCCGGCCGGATCATCCAGTACATCGCTGATGTCACGGTGAATAAGCCCAACGGCACCCGCCCGACCACGCTGCGCCCGTTTGATAAGCTGCCCGAGTTCGACCGCAATTCCGAGGTTCCGCGCGGTTCCCGTGATGACCTGCGCGAGCTGGGCCCGAAGGCTTGGGCGGAGAAGATCCGCAACCAGTCCGCACTTGCGGTCACGGACACCACCTTCCGTGATGCCCACCAGTCCTTGCTGGCCACCCGCGTGCGCGGTACGGCTTTGGTCTCTGCTGCCGAGGCCGTGGCCCGCCTGACCCCGCAGTTGTTCTCCGTGGAGGCGTGGGGTGGGGCTACCTACGATGTCGCCATGCGCTTCCTCAAGGAGGATCCGTGGGTACGCCTGGACCTGCTGCGTGAGGCGATGCCGAACCAGAACATCCAGATGTTGCTGCGTGGGCGTAACACCGTGGGTTACACGCCTTACCCGGACTCGGTGTGCCATGCCTTTGTCCAGGAGGCTGCGAAGTCGGGCGTGGACATCTTCCGCATCTTCGATGCCCTTAATGATGTCAGCCAAATGCGTCCCGCTATCGATGCCGTCCTTGAGACCGGTAACACCGTGGCTGAGGTGGCCATGGCGTATTCCGGCGACATGTGCTCGCCGGGGGAGAAGCTCTACACGCTGGACTACTACCTCAAGCTCGCTGAGGAGATCGTGGGCACCGGCGCGCACATCCTGGCTATCAAGGATATGGCCGGCCTGCTGCGCCCGGAGTCTGCCTCCAAGCTGGTGATGGCCCTGCGCAAGGAATTTGACCTGCCGGTTCACGTCCACACCCACGACACCGCAGGTGGCCAGCTGGCTACCTACTATGCCGCCGCACTGTCCGGGGCAGACATTGTCGATGGCGCCTCCGCCCCACTGGCAGGCACCACCTCCCAGCCTTCCCTGTCGGCGATCATTTCCGCGTTCTCTAATTCCTCGCGGGATACCGGAATTGACCTGCAGGCAGTCTCCGATCTGGAGCCCTACTGGGAGGCCGTGCGTCAGCTCTACCGTCCGTTTGAAAACGGCATCCCAGGCCCCACGGGCCGCGTGTACAAGCACGAGATTCCGGGCGGGCAGCTGTCCAACCTGCGCGCACAGGCCAGTGCTTTGGGCCTGGCGGACCGCTTCGAGGTTATCGAGGACAACTACGCAGCCGTCAATGAGATGCTGGGCCGGCCTACCAAGGTCACGCCCTCGTCGAAGGTGGTCGGTGATTTGGCCCTGCACCTGGTGGGCGCAGGGGTAGACCCCGCCGACTTCGAGGCCAACCCCACCAAGTACGACATCCCGGATTCCGTCATCGCCTTCCTGCGTGGCGAGCTGGGTACGCCTCCGGGTGGGTGGCCGCCGCTGCGTGATCGCGTGCTGGAAGGCCGCGCCCCGGGTGATGTCACTGTTAAGGAAGTCCCCGCCGAAGAGCAGGCGCACTTGACTTCCGAGAACTCGGAGGAGCGCCGCGACGCCTTGAACCGCCTGCTGTTCCCGAAGCAGTTCGAGGAGTTCAACGAGTTCCGTCGTCAGTTCGGCAACACCGAGGCACTCACGGACACTGTCTTCCTTTACGGCCTGGAAGAGGGCAATGAGTACATTGTCCACTACTTCCCAGAGGGCTCTAATGACCGCGCCCAACTCAAGCCGATTACCCTGCGCCTGGACGCATTGGGTGAGCCGGATGAAAAGGGCATGCGCAACGTGGTGCTCAACGTCAATGGCCAGATTCGCCCGATGAAGGTCCGCGACACCAACGTTGAGTCCACCGTTGCCACCGTGGAGAAGGCCGACCCGTCTAATGAGGGCCACGTGGCCGCCCCGTTTGCCGGCGTGGTTAATGCCACCGTGGAACCGGGCGCTGCGGTCAAGGCAGGCGACCAGGTGGCCGTTATCGAGGCGATGAAGATGGAAGCCTCCATCTCTGCCACCAAGGACGGCGTGGTGGAGCGCGTGGCCATCGGCCAGGCCACCAAGGTCGAAGGCGGGGACTTGATCGTCGTCATCAAGTAACTCCGTCGGCGTTTAGGTGCCTTCCGGGCGCTTTCGGTAGCCCGGAGGGCACCCCAGGCCGCTCTCTAGACGCACATGACCCGTTCCCGGCGCATCGCAGCGGGAACGGGTCAGTTTTGTCTCGGGCTACTTGATCTCCAAGATGGGCTCGCCCTTGTTGATCTGGGCCCCGGCCTCGACCTTTAATCCGGTGACTTTGCCGGACTTGTGGGCCTTAACAGGGTTCTCCATCTTCATGGCCTCCAGGATTACCACTACGTCGCCCTCGGCGACTTCCTGGTCCTCGGAGACATTGACCTTGATGACGGTGCCCTGCATGGGGGCCACGATGGCATCGCCAGACACCGCCGCCTTAGTCCCGCCGCCACGGCGCTTCTTGGCACGCTTGCGTACGGCGTTAACTCCACCCATGAGCAGGTTGGAGGGCAGCGCAACCTCCACGCGACGCCCACCGATTTCCACCACAAACTTCTGTGCCGGGTCAGCGGCCTCAGCTTCGGCTTCGTCCGGGTCCACGTAGGGCGGCAAGCCGTTGGCCCAGGCCTCCTCAATCCACTTGGTATAGACCGCGAAGGATTCCCCGGTGCCGGTAAAGGCCGGGTCTTCCACCATCGCCTGGTGGAAGGGGATAACCGTGGGCAGGCCCGTGACCTTGTACTCGGCCAAGGCGCGGCGGGCACGCGCCAGCGCCTGGTCGCGGTCTTCGCCCCACACGATGAGCTTGGCCAGCATGGAGTCAAACTGCCCGCCAATAACGGTGCCTTCGCGCACGCCGGAGTCCACGCGCACGCCCGGGCCCGCCGGTTCCGCATAGGTGACAATGGTGCCCGGGGCAGGGATAAACCCAGCGGCGGCGTCCTCACCGTTGATGCGGAATTCGATGGCGTGACCACGCGGGGTTGGGTCTTCGGTAATGGACAGCGGGTGGCCCTCAGCAATCAGGAACTGTTGGCGTACCAGGTCCACCCCGGTGGTTTCCTCTGTAACGGGGTGTTCCACCTGCAGGCGGGTATTGACCTCCAGGAAGGAAATCAGCCCATCGGAGCCCACCAGGTATTCCACGGTACCTGCGCCGTGGTAGCCAGCCTCCTGGCAAATTCGCTTTGCGGAAGAGTGAATGGTCTCCCGCTGCTCCTCGGTCAAAAATGGCGCCGGGGCTTCTTCCACCAGCTTCTGGAAGCGACGCTGCAGAGAGCAGTCACGCGTGCCCATGACCACCACGTTGCCGTGCTGGTCCGCCAGTACCTGCGCCTCCACGTGGCGGGCCTTGTCCAGGTAGCGCTCCACAAAGCACTCGCCACGACCAAAGGCCGCGATTGCCTCACGGGTAGCGGACTCAAAGAGCTCCGCCACCTCCGAGCGCTCGTAAGCGACCTTCATGCCACGGCCACCGCCGCCAAAGGCGGCCTTGATGGCGATGGGCAAACCGTGGGTATCGGCAAACACCTCCACTTCAGCGGCATCGGCAACCGGGTCCTTGGTGCCTGGGGCCATGGGGGCATCGGCACGCTCTGCAATGTGGCGGGCGGTGACCTTGTCACCCAGTTGGGCAATAGCCTCCGGGGAGGGGCCAATCCAGATCAGGCCAGCGTCGATGACAGCCTGAGCGAAATCAGCGTTCTCAGACAAGAAACCGTAACCGGGGTGGATGGCGTTGGCGCCGGACTTCGCGGCGGCATCCAGGATTTTGGCGGTGTCCAAGTAAGACTCCGCGGAGGTCTGGCCGCCCAAGGCAAAGGCCTCGTCCGCCAGGGAGACGAAGGGGGCGTCGGCATCGGGCTCCGCATAGACGGCAACGGAGGCAATGCCGGCGTCGCGGGCTGCGCGAATAACGCGAACGGCAATCTCGCCGCGGTTGGCGATGAGCACCTTGGTGATCTTCTTGATGTCTACAGTCACGGTCAGTTGAAACCTTCCTTGTATGGGTTTGCTCCGACTATTGTCGCACAGAAAAACGTGAGGAATCCGTCAGGTTAGCAAAGAGTCTAACAGAAACGCCCCCACCTGCGAAGATGGGGGCGACGCGCGGGCGCCGGAGGGAGAGCTGCTCGCAAGCCACGTACCAGCAGGGCGTAAACCTCGGGCTAGCCGCGCACTAGCCTCCTGCTAGTCGCGCACTAGCCTCTTACTAGCCTCTCTCGATGGGCATGCGGACCATGTTGCCCCACTCCGCCCAGGAGCCGTCATAATTGGCCACCCGCTCAAAGCCGAGCAGGAATTTCAGCACAAACCATGTGTGGGCCGCTTGCGCCCCCAGGTGGGAGTACAAAACGGTGGGCGCGGTGGGGTCTAGCTGCGTGTACGCGGCGTCCAGGTCCGCCCGCGCGCGGAAAGTGCTATTGGGGAAGACGGCGACCGACCAAGGGATATTGACCGCGCCCGGAATATGCCCGTGGCGGATGGTGGTGCCGTAGTCAGAATCGCCGGCGGCAGACGTGGAGGTGGGCTCGCCCCGGTATTCCTCCGGGGAGCGGGTATCTACCAGGGTGTGGCCATCAAGGCCGTCGACAAAGACACGCAGACCGGACTCTTCTCGCGGGCACAGGGGATAGTCGCTGTGCGGGTACTCCGGCACGGAATAGGACGTATCACGCTCTTCGGACATCCAGGCGTCGCGCCCACCGTCTAACAGGCGTACATCCGGGTGGCCGTAGAGTTCAAAAACCCACAGCGCGTAGGCGGCCCACCAGTTGTTTTTATCGCCATAGAGCACCACGGTATCGTCCCGATTAATGCCCTTGGAGCGCATGAGCTGCGCAAAATCCTCCGGGCCCACCACATCACGCGTGCGTTGGTCTAGCAGCTCCGTGTGGAAGTTGATTCGGGTGGCGGTGGGGATGTGGCCAATATCGTAGAGTAGGGCGTCTTCATCGACCTCAATCACGCGCAGTCCATTAACGCCCAGGCGGGCAGAAAGCCAGGGCGCGGAGACTATGCGTTGCGGGTGGGCATACTCTTGGAAGCTGGGGTGTGGGTCAGCAATAATCATCGGCTTGTCAGGGGCCTTTCTAGAAAATATCAGTAGTACTTTTGGCTAAAATTTGCGTGCCTTTCACCTTACCGCGCTCCCCGTTTAGGGGTGGGATTATGTGGCATTCGATACACCATCCGACCCTGGTTATAACAAGTGTGCAGGCAGGGGGCATGCGCGCAGCTAATGGCGTCTAACTCACCCCCCGCGGGCACGGGTTTTCAGCTATTTTTTAAGTGGCACACAGTCCATATAACCAACACATGACCACTACGTCACATAGAAAGGCTTTCGAGCTTATGCACAAAGCAATTGTTGTCTTCGAAGTTGAGGGCGGTTCCGACAAGGGGGCTGACGGCCACCGTAAGGACACCATGCCGATTGTCAACGCCATCAAGGATGCTGGCTGGCATTCCGAGGTCATCTACTACCATCCGGATAACGCCGCAGACATCTTCACCAAGGTCTCGGAGAACTTCGACGCCTACATCTCCCGTGTTAACCCCGGCAACATTCCGGGCGGGGAGAAGGGCTACTTTGAACTGTTGACCAAGCTGGCCGATTCTGGTCTGGTGGGCATGTCCACTCCGGCTGACATGATGGCCTATGGCGCCAAGGACGCCCTGGTCAAGCTCAATGACACGGACCTGGTTCCGGAAGACACCGCCGCCTACTATGAGGTCGAGGACTTCCACAACACCTTCCCCACCACCTTGTCTTATGGTGAGCGCGTGCTGAAGCAAAACCGTGGCTCCACGGGCGAGGGCATTTGGCGCGTACGGCTTGCCGATGCCGCCCTGGCAAGCTCCGTAACCCCCGGCACCGCCCTGCCCCTTGATACCGCGCTGAAGTGCACCGAGGCCGTGGATAACCAGACCCATGATTACACCCTGGGTGAGTTCATGGACTTCTGCGACCAGTACATCATCGGTGATAACGGCATGCTGGTGGATATGCGCTTCATGCCGCGCATCGTCGAGGGCGAAATCCGCATCCTGCTCGTGGGCGACGAGCCGGTGTTTATCGTCCACAAGAAGCCTGCTGCGGGCGGGGATAACTTCTCCGCCACCTTGTTCTCCGGTGCGAAGTACACCTATGACAAGCCGGAAGCCTGGCCGGAGCTGCTGGAGATGTTCGCAGCTGCTCGTCCGGTGATCGCCGAAAAGTTGGGCGATACCGACAACGTGCCGCTGATCTGGACCGCTGACTTCATGCTGGCAGACGGCGACAACGGTGAGGACACCTACGTCCTGGGCGAGATTAACTGCTCGTGCGTGGGCTTTACCTCCGAGCTGGACATGGGCATCCAGGAGAAGGTCGCGGCAGAGGCCATCCGCCGCGTCGAGGCCCGCTAAGTTCGGCCCAGTCAACCAGCTCAGCTGGGCTCGGCTCCCTCGGCTCAGCCCGGCTTAGGGCGCTAGTCCAGAAGTGCGGCCACGGATTCGGGGTCTGCGTCAGAGAGCATCTGGCGCAGGCGGTCGTATTCCTCCTGCTCTCCAATGGCCTGCGCGGCATGTGCCAGCGCCGCCCAGGAACGCAGCACTCCCTGGTTGGCGGGGTGGCTAAAGGGCACCGGGCCCCACCCCTTCCAGCCGTTGGCGCGCAGCCGGTCTAAACTGCGGTGATAGCCGGTGCGTGCGTAGGCATAGGCGGTGATATAGGCGGTGGGCAGGGCCTCATCGGCACGCACCCGCGCTAATTCGGCTTCGGCCAGGCGGGCCCAGGCGGCAGGAGAGCTGGGGGCGGCCACGGCATCGGCAAGCTCATCGCTGCTGGCAGCACCCGCAGGGTCCTCAGGCAGCAAAATGGGGGCGGGGGCAAGCATGTCTTTCATTTCCATGCCGCCAGAGTTTACCTGCTAGGCCCAGAAGCTGCTGACGTCCAAGCCGAAGGAATACAGCGCCCGGCGCACCACAGGCAGGGACAGCCCGATGACGGAGGAGGGGTCTCCCTCGATGGAGTCAATAAACCACCCGCCCAGGGCTTCCAGGGTAAACGCGCCCGCGCACTCCAGCGGTTCGCCCGTGGCGGCGTAGACAGCAATGTCGCTTGCCGATGCCGCCGCAAAGCGCACCGTGGTTGCCGAGGTCTCTTCCCACCGCTGCCCATGAGGCCCTATAATGCAATGCCCGGTCAGCAGCACCGCTTCTTTGCCGGCTTGCTCACACCAACGCTCGATGGTGCGCTCCGGGGTGTGTGGTTTGCCCTGCAGCTTACCGCCAAGCAGCAGCATGGAATCTGCGCCAATCACTACATCCTGCGGGTAGTTCCCGGCCACGGCCTGGGCTTTCGCCTCCGCGAGCGCAGCCACCACCTCTGCCGCAGGCTGTCCGGCCAGGAGCTTTTCGATACCCCTTTCGTCCACATCCGCCGGATGCAGCACCGGTTCCACGCCCGCGGCGCGCAGAATGCCCGCGCGAGACGGTGAGGCTGAGGCAAGCACAAGGCGCATGCGAGACCTGTCTTAGTAGTAGCGCACGTTCAAGTGCGCCGAGGGGTTGTACTGGTCGTCTTCAGTGCCCCAGCGATCGCGGGGGACATGAACCTGCGCGGCGTCCTCACGAGCCCGCGCATCCAATTCGTTGAGCAACGCGGTGAGCGCAGCAATTTCCTCCGGGGTGGGATTGCCGCTCAAAATCGTGATGTCATCCTGTGAAATAATGGCTTATCCCTCCTACAGGATGATGTTGCTGAGCTTCTTCGGCGGGGTGGGGACGTACTTGCGCTCCAGCAGACGCAGGCCCTCAATGAGGTAGCCGCGGGTGGTGGCAGGCTCAATGACGGCATCGACCAAGCCGCGCTCTGCCGCCTGGTAGGGGGTGAGGAACTCCGAGGCGTCGTCCACGCCCAGTGTCTGCGCCAACGCCGTTGCATCCGCCACCGCGATTTCGGCAGTAGGCCAGGCATAGGCCAGGTCTGCGCCCAAATCTTTTGAGCCCGCCACCACGTAGCCGCTGCCGAGCGCACGACGCACCACCACGGTCAGCTTGCCCACGGTAGCCGCCGCATAGGCGTGGGCTACCTGCGCCAGCTGTGCGGGGGAGTGGGGTAGCTCCGGGGCGTCCACAAAGGTCACCAGCGGGATATTGAAGGCATCGCACAGGCGGATAAACCGGGCAGTGGCCGGGTCTAGTTTCTCTTGAACACTAATGAGCCCCACGGAGCGGCCCTCGATCCGGCCCAGCGCGGTGCCGGGGCTCAAGCGCAGCGTCGACTCCGCCACCGTGGTGATGATCTGTTCCACGTCGCATTCGCCGCCGTCTACCAGGCTGTTGAGCACGCCGTCTTCCTCGCGGATGTTATCGGCAATGGCACCGGCCATAATCGGGGCCGCAGCACGTGGGGCTTCGGCGCGGTTATTCGACGGCAGCAAACCCAGCACCTGCTTCGCGCACGCGATGGGGTCTGCGGCGGTGAGGGTGCCGGGGGTATCGGCAGACTGGGCATCGGCAGACTCAGCGGCGTGGGGCGCACCATCGGCCTGGGCCACAATGGTTAGGTCGCCCAAGGCCTGCGGCAGGAACTCCACCGTGCCAAAAGACACCGTAATCTGGGGCACCAAACCCGACGCCTGCGTGGCGCGCTGCATGATGCGGCCAAGGAACGCCAGGGAAACAATGCCCTCCTGCGCGCGCGGCGCACCAGCTTCGACGATGCCCACCAGCGGCACACCCGTCTTGATGGCCAAGTCATAGACCTTGACTATCTTCTCGCCTGTGACCTCACCCAGAGTGCCATCAAAAATGGTGGCATCCAGTGAATATACGCAGACTTTGCGGCCATCCACGGTGCCGTAACCAGTGATCACGCCGTCTGTGTACGGGCGGTCATGCTCGCGCCCGAAGTCCTTCGAACGGTGACGCGCCAGCGCATCCGTTTCCACAAACGAGTCCGCATCCAACAAGCTCAGTACTCGTTGCCGCGCCGCGGTCTGCGTCCCCTGCGGGGCGCGGGCCTGCGCGAGCTTCGAGTGCAGATCCTCGATCTTGCCCGCAGTGGTCTTCAGATCAGTCATAGCCTTATACCTTACTATCTGGCGGTGCCGCTCTGCGAACGTCTTGCACGGCGGCTAGAATCCCCTCCCAATCGTGCCGACTAGCGAAGGTGCTCCAGGTGTACGAATCGGCTCCCGGCGTGAAAAAGCCCTGGCCTCCCCATCTTAGGGAAGGGGTGGCCAGGACTTCGTCTTTGCTTTGGGCTTAGTTCTTTGGCTCAGTTTTAGCTGTTCGGTTGTGCGTAATGGCGGCAACCAAGGCGCCGATGAAAAGCAGTCCGGCTACTATAAAAAGCGAACTAGGCAGCCAAACAAGTGAACTGGATAGTCGATCGGCGGCTGCGGTACTGAGAAGTATGGTGGAAATCAGAGAACACGCGATGCCAATGTATAGGCATATATGGCAGATATTGCGGGGTGTCATGATGGGTTACCTCCAATTTTTGGTAGGCGGAAGCGTGCCATTGCTCCGTGGGGATGGGCCGGTTGTATGCGGTTAGGGAAAATGAAGTATTGCTCAGTGAGTCTACCCGATGGTTTGGATTATGTCAATGTTGAGCCTCGGCAAGTGCCCTTTCAGATGTCCTGGGGCTGTGGAGCTGCGCCGTGTCCACGTGGCGCAATGTCTGCCATAAGCAAAGCCCGGACCGCGTGGTGTGGTCCGGGCTGGATTCGGGGTGGGGTGCAGCCTTAATAGAACTGCACGTGGCGCAGGGGCGCGCGCTCGGCGCGGCGTTCCTTGGAGGTGGTCTCACGCTCGGTGGCGGTGCGCAGCTGCAGCAAGACGGCGCTGAGCGCCGCGACGTCTTCTTCGGCGGGGTTGCCGTTGGTGATGGAAAACAGTGGCTGGTTCATGGTTACTCCTTAAGTAGGTGCTGTTCCGTGTCTGGGAATGTGGGCTAACTGGGTTAGAGGTGGGGTGTGCGGGACGGGCGGAGGACTTTAGAGCGGGATGTTGCCGTGCTTGCGGCCCGGGCGCGCCACAGTCTTATCGGCGTAGAGACGCAGATTCTGAGCGATGGCAGTGCGGGTCTCCGAGGGAAGAATGACGGCATCAATAAGCCCACGCTCGGCGGCCTTGTAGGGGTTGAGCATGTGGTCCTCATATTCGCGCTCGAAAGCCTTGGCCAGGGCTTGGACGTCCTCACCGGCGGCCTCTGCGGCCTTGAGCTCCTTGCGGTAGATAAAGCCCACCGCGCCAGCGGCACCCATGACTGCAATCTGGGCAGTAGGCCACGCCAGATTGACGTCAGCGCCCAAGCCTTTGGACCCCATCACGCAGTACGCGCCGCCATAAGCCTTGCGCATGGTAACTGTAATCTTGGGAACGGTGGCCTCGCCGTAGGCGTAGAGCAACTTGGCACCGCGGCGCAAAATACCGTTGTGCTCCTGGTCAGCGCCGGGTAGGAAGCCGGGGACATCGACAAGCAACACAATCGGGATATTGAAGCTATCGCAGGTGCGGATAAAGCGCGCGGCCTTTTCGGAGGAGTTGATGTCCAAGCAGCCTGCAAAGACCATGGGCTGGTTGGCCACAAAGCCCACCGTTTGGCCCTCAATACGCCCGTAGGCAATGACCACGTTATCGGCATAATCGGCCTGGATTTCCAGGTACTCTCCATCGTCTGCCAGGGCCTCAATAACCTCGCGGACGTCGTAGGGCTGGGTGGGAGAGTCGGGAATGAGCGAATCTAGGGCCAAGTCGGCATCGGAAAGCTCAGTGGCAGGCTCGTGCTCCTCAAAGGGGGCGTGCTCGCGGTTGTTTGCGGGCAGGTAGCTGAGCAGATCGTGGACCCAGTCCAGGGCGTCCTCATCGGAGTGCGCGGTGTAGTGGGTGTTGCCCGCAGACTTCATGTGGACACTGGCGCCACCGAGTTCTTCCTGGGTGATGGCCTCACCGGTAACGGTCTTAATCACGTCTGGGCCGGTGACGAACATCTTGGACTTTTCTTCCACCATGACCACAAAGTCCGTCAGGGCGGGGGAGTACGCGTTACCGCCAGCACATGCGCCCATGATGACGGAAATCTGCGGGACCACGCCGGAGGCCTTGATGTTCTGGTAGAAGGTGGCGGCAATCCAGTCCAGGGAGACCGCGCCGTCTTGGATGCGCGCGCCGGCGCCTTCGTAGAGGCCGATGAGGGGGCGACCGGTGGTGACGGCGAGTTCTTGGATCTTGACCATCTTCTCGCCGTAGACCTCGCCCAAAGCACCGCCGAAGACGGTGCCATCCTGGCTAAAGATGCAGACCTCGCGGCCGTCGATAGTGCCCCAGCCGGTGACAATGCCATCGGTTACGGGGTGCTTGGCGTCCATCCCAAAGTCGGTGGTGCGGTGGATAGCCAGCATGTCTGTCTCCACAAAGGAGCCTTCGTCTAGCAGATAATCCAAGCGCTCGCGGGCGGTTAGGCGGCCCTTGGCGTGGACTTTCTCGTGTGCCTGCGGCCCCAGGGGGGCGTAGGCCTCGGCACGGCGCCGCTTGAGCTCCGCGATTTTATCCGCGGTGGTCTCCGGCAAAGATGAGGAAATGGTCATGTTCTGCAATCATAGGGGTGCAAAGGGAAAATTTCCATCTGGCTGGCGCTTTATTTTCTCCGCGCCAGCCACGCCCAGGTCAGGGGCGTAAAACGCCGGGGAACCCCGGCGCGTCGCTAGAGGTGCGTGCCCCGGGAGGCGATGACTTGGCGGTACCACTCGAAGGAAGCCTTCTTGCTGCGGGCGAGGCTTCCCCGGCCGGAATTATCGCGGTCCACGTAGATCATCCCATAGCGCTTCTTCATCTCCCCGGTAGTAAAAGAGACCAGGTCAATGATGCCCCAGGGGGTATATCCCAGCACGTCCACGCCGTCTTCATTAACGGCCTGTTGCAGCGCAATGATGTGGCTGCGCAGGTAGTCAATGCGGGCGGAGTCTTCAATCGAGCCGTCAGCGGCGGGCTCATCAACAGCCCCAAAACCGTTTTCGACGATAAACAGCGGGACCTGGTAGCGGTTATACAGCGCATTGAGGCTGTAGCGCAGTCCCTGGGGGTCGATGGGCCAGCCCCAGTCGGACGCCTCAAGGTGCGGGTTGGGCACGGAATTGCTCAGGCTGCCATAGGAGACCTCCTGGGGATCCACATGGGCGTCGTGGCGCACCGTGTTGGACATGTAATAGGAAAATCCCAGGTAGTCCACGGTTCCTTGGCGCAAGACTTCTGCGTCGCCTTCCTCCATACCCAGATCACGGGTCAGGTCGATGCCCTCGCGGGCAAAGTGCTTCAGTGCATAAACCGGGTAGGCCCCGCGGATTTGGACATCAGGGAAGAAGTAGCGCTCGCGGTTGGCAATCTCTGCCGCCATCACATCGTCAGGGTGGCAGCTGAAGGGATAGACCGGGATCATCGCCACCATGGCCCCAATGCGCAGCTGCGGATTAATCGCGCGCCCGGCAATTACCGCCCGAGCCGAAGCCAGCAAGCAGTGGTGTGCGGTACGGTAGAGCACCTGCTGCGGGTTATCCTCCGGGTGCAAACTCACTCCGGAGTTGGTCCACAAAAACAGCGGGTCGGTAACGTTCATTTGGTTGTTGATCTCATTGAACGTCATCCAATAGGTGACCTTGTGGCCAAAGCGCTCAAAGCACACTCGGGCGAAGCGCTCAAAGAACTCCACCACCTTGCGGTTGCGAAAGCCCCCGTACTCGCGGGCCAGGTGTAGGGGCATTTCAAAGTGGCTCAGAGTAATCACGGGTTCGATGCCGTGGGCCAATAGTTCGTCGAAGACCTCATCATAAAAACGCAGGCCTTCTTCGTTAGGCTCGCTTTCATCGCCCCGCGGGAAGATCCGCGACCACGCAATCGAGGTGCGGAAACACTTCAGGCCTAACTCGGCGAAAAGTGCAATGTCTTCCCGGAAACGGTGGTAGAAATCAATGGCCTGGTGGTTGGGGTAAAACTCCCCGGGTTCAATGCTTTGCGTAATACGCCGCGGCACGCCGTGCGCCCCAGCGGTGAGCACATCAACCACCGAGGGGCCCTTACCGCCCTCATCCCAGCCGCCCTCAAATTGGTGGGCCGCTACCGCCCCGCCCCAGAGGAAACCTTCCGGTAAACCAAGGGCCACCGTCTCCTCCGGCCCGTCCAGTGCGGCATTGTGGCCTTGTCCACCGCGACCATGTTCGTCGCGCACGTCATGTACTTCATTCATGTCTTACTCCACAGGAATCCATGCCCAACCAAACGGGCCCAACTCTACTGGGCCCAAATCTACCGCTTCCGCACCAAAGTTGTGTACGCACAACAAGCTGCCGCGCTGGAACGCAAAGACGGCATCCACTCCAGTTTCCACCGGCTCATACGGTGCAAGCGCTAGCTCGGGGTGGGCCTTGCGCTGCGCAATCAGTCCGCGCACAAAGTGCAGCAGCGAGTCTTCCTCGGCGCGCTGTGCGGCCACCGACGTCCCACCCACAATCGGCCACTGCGGGGCAGCAGTACTAAACCCCGCGCCGGGGCCTTCCTCCCACTGCATCGGGGTGCGCACCGCATGGCGGTCGGGTAGCGTGATGTCCTCTCCCATGCCAATCTCATCCCCGTAGTAGATAAACGGCGCGCCGGGAAGGCTAAAGAGCAGGGAGAACATTAGCTCCAGCTTCCGACAGTCCCCACCCACCAGCGGGGCTAAGCGCCGGGCAATGCCGTCGTTGGCCTTGGCCCGCGGGTCTGGCATGTACGCCGCGTACATTACCTCGCGTACCTCGGGCGGGACCATCTCTAGCGTGAGCTCGTCGTGGTTGCGCAGAAACGTCCCCCACTGGCAGCCCGCGGGAAGCTCCGGCAGCTTATCCAACACGTCGTAAACCCCGGCCGCGCTGCCGGTAGCCAGCGCCGCAAACAAAGCTGGCATGACTGGGAAGTTGAACACCATGTGCACCCGGTTGCCCGCGCCAAAGAACTCCATAGTCTGCGCGGGAGGTTGATTGGCCTCGGCGATAATCAGGGCATCGGGAAACTCAGCATCCACCAGGGCACGCACCTGCTCGATGAAGTGCAGGGTCTCCGGGAGGGACTCTCCGCCCACGCCATCGCGCTCATAAAGGTACGGGATGGCATCCAAACGGAAACCGTCTATACCCTTGCGCATCCAAAAACGGATGATCTTGAAGACCTCTCGGTGCACCGACGGGCAGTCATAGTTCAAATCCGGCTGGTGGGAATAGAAGCGGTGGAAGTAGTACTGCTGGCGCACCGGATCCCAGGCCCAATTGGACTCCTCCGTGTCATTGAAAATGACCCGAATCTCTGGATAGCGCTGCGGATCATCGCCCCATACGTAGTAATCCCCATAGGGGCCCGACGGGTCGCGGCGCGAGGCCTGAAACCACGCGTGCTGGTCGGAAGTGTGGTTCAGCGCCAGGTCAGTGACCACCCGAATCCCGCGCGCATGGGCGGCGGCGATGAGCTCCTCCATGTCCGCCATGGTTCCATAGCGCGGATCCACGGCGTAGTAGTCCGCAATATCGTAGCCATCATCGCGCATGGGGGAGAGATAAAACGGCGGCAGCCATAGACAGTCGATGCCCAGCCACGCCAGGTAGTCTAGCCGGGAGATCAGCCCGCGCAGATCCCCAATACCGTCGGCGTTGGAGTCCTGAAAAGCGTGCACCAGGGCCTGATAAAACACCGCGGTGGCGTACCACTTGGGAGTCTGCGACCGCTTGGGCGTCGATGTGCTCACGAAAGGTCCTTTCTTTTGGCCAGCCACAGGCCAAATTCAGCGGCGCATAGCGCCCCGGCCAGTAGGCCAGGCCACAGGGCAGGGGAGGGGCTAAAGAGATTGAGCACGGCCTGGAGCAGGGCTAAAAAGGCGAAGAAGCCTACAAACCCCAGCGCGGTGTCCCACAACAGCGCGCGGCGCATGGCCCGCTACCCCTTCACGCCGCCGGCGGTTAGCCCGGCCACAATCCGCTGCTGGAAAATCAGCACCATGATGATCAGCGGGATGGTAACCAACGCGCCCGCTGCCATGGTGGCCGCGTAGGGATATTCAAAGGCCGACGGCCCGCTAAAGCGCGCAATGGCCACCGTGACTGGCTCCGTGGCAGTGGTGGATAGCTGCCGGGCCAGCATGAACTCGTTCCAGGTGGTGATAAACGCGATAATCGCCGTGGTAAACAGTGCCGGCGCGGCCAGGGGAAGCAGAATTTTGCGGAAGGCCTGCCCCTTGGTGGCGCCGTCGACCAGCGCGGCTTCTTCGAGCTCCCAGGGCAGTTGGCGGAAGAAGCTCAGCAGCGTATAGACCGTCAGCGGCAGGGCGAAGGAGATATTCGGAATAATCATCGCCCGGTAGGTGCCAATCCACCCCAGGTCCCCAAACATCTGAAACAGCGGGGTTACCAGCGCAATGCCGGGGAACATTGAGGCCGCCAGGATAATGCCGGTGACCACGCCTTTGCCGCGGAAATCCATGCGCGCGAGGGCATAAGCGGTAAACACGCCGACGGCTACAGCAATGGCGGTGGTCGCCGCAGAAATCAGCAGCGAGTTGACCATCGCGCCCAGGAAATCGTTGCCCTTGGTGGTAGAGAGGGCGTCGCGGAAATTATCCAGCGTCACGTGCGTGGGCCAGGGCGTGGTGTCAAACGTGTGCGCTTTATCGCGCAGCGCGGTGACCACCATCCAATAAAACGGCGCCAGCCCCCAAAACATTATGAAAATGACGCCCAGCAGGTGTCCGAATCGCTTCATGCTTAGCTCCTCTGTCCAGCAGGTTGTGCCTTGCTTGCCGATGCCCCCGCTTCCCTCCGGGCCCGCTTTGCTTCCGCGGTTCCGGTGATGTCGGCACCTAGGAAGCGCACCAGGATGAAGGCCACTGCGAAGATGAGGAGGAAAATGAGGGTGGACAAGGCAGAGGCAGAATTGAAGTTGCCTTGGCGCATGTCCTCCACCACCAATTGGGAGATGGTGGCGGTGGGGGAGTTGGAGGAGCCGGAAATCATGATCACCGGCAGGTCATACATGCGCAGGGCATCGAGGGTGCGGAAGAGCACAGCCACCATCAGTGCCGGGCGCACTAGCGGCAGGGTAATGCGGGTGAAGGTTTGCCAGCGGGTGGCGCCGTCGACGCGGGCGGCTTCGTAGACTTCCTTGGGGATCATTTGCAGTCCCGCGAGGATGAGCAGGGCCATAAAGGGGGCGGTCTTCCACACATCGGCGATGATGACGGCCAGCCGGGCAAAAGTGGGGTCCGTGGTCCAGGAAATGTGGGTGCCCAGCAGGGAGTTGACTATGCCCTGCGGGGCGAACATGAATTGCCACAGCTTGGCTGTTACCGCAGTGGGGATGGCCCAGGGGATGAGCACGGCGGCGCGCACCAGGCCGCGGCCGCGGTAGTTACCATTCATGATCAGCGCCATGATGATGCCCAGGATGGTTTCAAGGGCCACCGTCACCACGGTGAAGAACAAGGTGATGCGCACTGCTGGCCAAAAGTCCGTGGCAATGACCCCGGGTGGGCAGGCGCTTACCTCTCCCGATGCCGCCATGCACCGGTTAGTAATCCAATACAGGTAGTTATCCAGGCCGGCGAATTTGCCTTCGACGAACACGCCGGTTGCCGGGTCCAGGTGGCGATTGCCCTGGAAGGACAGCATGACGGCGCGAATGATGGGATAGCCGATGACTACCGCGAGGACCGTTAGCGCCGGGGCCACTAAAGCCAGGGCGGGGGCCGTTGATTTACGCACGGGTGGACCTGCCTTTCTGCACAGTGGATAAGTATAAAAGGCTCGCTACCGAAGTACGGTAGCGAGCCTGCATAGGCGAAGGTCCTTCACGCGGGTGGGTTCCTTCGCCCGGTGGCGCCTTTGTGCCAGGGGTCCTTGCGTGAAGGTGAGGTCCTCTTAGCCGCGGGAGGCAGCCTCGATGGCGGCCTTCATATCCTTGGTGGCGTCAGCGACAGACTTGCCGCCGCCCAGAGCAGCGTAGGCGTTGTCCTGGATGGCCTTGGAGATCGCGGAGTAGAACGGAGACACCGGGCGCGGGGCTGCGTTTTCCAGGGACTCCTTCAGTGCCGGCAGGTAGGGGAATTCCTCGATCAGGGCGGCGTCATCGTAGATGGAGGCCAGCACC